>NZ_NRRQ01000147.1 GCF_016583745.1 Chromatium okenii | reverse complement strand
CCAAGCGCATGGTACCACCACGATCGGCGTCCTCATCACGGACCTCGACATCACCCTCCTCAGTCATCCATTCGGTAATCAAACCAATAACGGGATGATGCGGGTGACGGATAAACTCTGTACTGTGAGCACCTTCCAAACGGGCCACATTGCGGGCAAATTCGACAACTGCGACCTGCATGCCCAAGCAAATACCCAAATAGGGCACGTTATTCTCGCGAGCATAGCGAGCCGCTAGTATCTTGCCTTCTATGCCCCGCTCACCAAATCCCCCTGGCACCAGGACCGCATCTGCGCCCTCAAGTGCTGCTTGACCCTCACGCTCCAAGCCGTCTGAATCGACATAGCGGATATTTATCCGCTGTCTAGTCTGCACCCCAGCGTGGCGCAGTGCCTCGTTTAACGACATGTACGCGTCGGTGAGATCAACATACTTGCCGACCATGGCTATATTGACCTCGCCCTCGGGGTTGGCCATGGTATCGACGACATGCTGCCAGTC
>NZ_NRRQ01000146.1 GCF_016583745.1 Chromatium okenii | reverse complement strand
CAGCAAACGGTTTTATTTTCTTCTGTGTACAGCGGCGGGCATGGTTTTTATGTCAATCCTGATAATCTTTGGCAAGCCGCCGTCATCTTTGCGGTGCGCCGTTTAATTAAACCCACTTGGTTGAATGACCGCGATCAATTTTTACAGCCAACGGGTGAATTAACCGCTGAATTCAAACACGATTGCTTGATCTGGATGCTGTTTAATGGCAGCAATCTCACCGCCAGCGCCGATGATTTAGAATGGAATAATCAACACTGGTCAATCGTTAATCATTTTATTCCATTCACCGCCACTGAAGTCAATGCGCCAGCGCCGTTTGAATCGGAGTTTATGGTGTCCTATTTACAAGACAAATCACACTCAGCGGCAGCGCAAGCGGTGCTTATAGAAGGCAAAAAAATCTGGTTGGCGTATTTCGCCCAGCGCGATCATCATGCCGTGCGCAGTGCATTAAAACTCAATCGCGCTGATGTCGGTTGGTATCAACTCCGCACCGCTGT
>NZ_NRRQ01000145.1 GCF_016583745.1 Chromatium okenii | reverse complement strand
CTACAAGGGGCGCGGCGAGAGTGATCCTTTGTCGAGCAACGACATCGAGGACATCCTCAATCTGGTAGATGGCCGTCCCGAACTGCTCGATGAGGTGCGAGCAGCCGACAGCGCACTCCAGGCCTACATCGCCGCCGAGCTCAGCGAGCTCCTTGGCAAAGATGATTTTAGCTATGCCGTGCAGAGCCAAGCTGGCGACCCGGACCGGGAGGCACTGCTCTTCGAGCGCCTAGAGATCTTGACCGGGGTGCGTGGCTGATGCAGGCCCGCTGGTTCAGCCAGCAAGGCCGCGAGCGTGCCCGCAACAGCGATGCCGCAGCAGTGGGTCAGCAAGGCCAGCACCTATTGGCGGTGCTGGTCGACGGTGCGGAAAAGGGGCCACGAGGCGCGGAACTGGCACGGCACTGGGCCGATACCGTGATGCAGGCGCTGGCCGAGGCATCCACTCGCTCGCAGGCAACGGTTGGTGCACGCCTCAGACAGGCACATGCCCAGCTCCGCCA
>NZ_NRRQ01000144.1 GCF_016583745.1 Chromatium okenii | reverse complement strand
CAGGCAAAATCATCTGGCCCGACCGGCAGCTGATGCTCTACGCCCGCGATGTGCTCAGCCGCCGTCCCGGCGAGCCGGTGGTCTTCGACGTCAAGTGCAGTATGCACCTCAAGCAGGTCATCGAGGCGGCCGGTGGGCGGCCGCAGATGTCGCGCACCGGGCACTCGCTGATCAAAGCCACACTGCGCGAAACCGGTGCCCCGCTGGCCGGCGAGATGAGCGGCCACACCTTCTTCGCCGAGCGCTGGTACGGCTTCGACGACGGTCTTTACACCGGCGCGCGGCTGGTGGAGATCGTCGCCGCCGACGGCCGGCCCAGCGCCGAGATCTTCGCCGAACTGCCCGAGGGTGTCTCCACGCCGGAGCTTAAGGTGCACATCCAGGAGGGTGAACAGGTCGAGCTCATGGACGCACTGGTGACGGAAGGGCAGCGGCGGTTCACCGACGCCACCATCCACACCATCGACGGCATCCGTGTGGAG
>NZ_NRRQ01000143.1 GCF_016583745.1 Chromatium okenii | reverse complement strand
GAAACCACCCGGCCGACCCTGGCCGCCGCCACCGCCGCCGCCGCGATGGCGGCGTTGACGGCTCCGACATCGCCTTGGACCTTAACGACCGTCATGCCGTCGCCGCGGGCGAACTCGTAGCCCACCAGCGCGACATTGGCCGATTTGACCGCCGCGTCGGCGGCTTCGATGGCTGCTGCGAGGCCGATCGTCTCGATCAGCCCGAGGCTCAGTTGCGCCATGGTGGTTCCTCCCCTAAGCCGTTAGATGTACGGCGTGGTGGTGGACTTGATCTCGCTGGGATCAAGCGTCGCCAGCAGCGTCTTGCCAACGTCGCGCGCGGCGATGACGGCCTGACGCACCGCGCCGGAGTCACCGGTGAACGTGAAGATGACCTCGTTGCTGAAGCTCGTGCCGTTGCCCGGCGAGGCGTAGCCGACGGCCTGGACGGTGGCGGCCTTGGCCGCCGTATCGGCCAGCATCACGCCGATGGCCGCCGGAGCGCCGACGGTGATGGCGAAAGCCTGACC
>NZ_NRRQ01000142.1 GCF_016583745.1 Chromatium okenii | reverse complement strand
GGCGCAGGTAAACGATATCCGGTGCGCTTGCTTCGTCGATCTTAACTTGGATCGTTCTTTCGCGTTCCAAGTCACCATTATTCTTGCGAACCTCTATGCGCGGTTTAAAGGTCCCATTCGTATCCTCGAGCGCGTCCGACCCGCATGTCAGACGGTACGGCTTCTCCTCGTCCGGATCACAGTCTTCTTCATCCTTCCATTCGTAATCGAGTTCAGCTGATCCATCCGGGTCGTACGCCGAGACCTCATAGTGAATCTTCGCACCCTCTCGAACGGTATCGGGATAGGCCTCACCGTCCCAGCGGAGGCGGCGCTCCAGGGTGTCCGTCTCATTATCACCGAGGCCGATCTCCATGGTGCGCTCGACGCGGGATATGCGCGGGCGCCGCTCGTCGTCCTCGAACTCGATGGTCCGTTGCGAGTCCGTCGTCCGGTCGTCCTCGGTGCTCGACACCTGGATCTTTA
>NZ_NRRQ01000141.1 GCF_016583745.1 Chromatium okenii | reverse complement strand
ATCCTATTTGGAACGCTTCCCCGGTTTTTATGACACCTCGGACGGCGGCTTCATCGATGAGGATGGCTATGTCTTCATCATGGGGCGCGTAGACGATGTCATTAACGTAGCGGGCCACCGCCTGTCTACCGGTGAGATGGAAGAAGTCATCGGCGACCATGCCGCGGTAGCCGAATGTGCGGTTGTCGGTATCCACGATGAACTCAAAGGCGAACTCCCGGTGGCATTCGTGGTGCTCAAAGATGGAGCGGATATTGAGCAGGAGCAGCTGGAAAAGGAATTGGTCAAGCGTATCCGCGATGAGATCGGTGCTATAGCGGCCTTGCGCCAGGTTGCGATTGTTCAGAAGCTACCTAAGACGCGCTCGGGTAAGATACTGCGCAAGAGTATTCGCACCCTGGCCAAAGAGGATCGTAATAGCGTCCCTACCCCATCGACTATTGATGATCCGGGCAGCTTGGATGAGATCGCTGATGCTATGCAAAACCATCGCATCGGGCGTTACGCCAATCAGTG
>NZ_NRRQ01000140.1 GCF_016583745.1 Chromatium okenii | reverse complement strand
GCAGGTCGGTCCGGCGGGCAACTTCGGCGTGCTGACGGCCTTCCAGACTTCGGTGTGCACCTTCGCGATGCTGCTTGGTCGCCTCGAAATCTTCGCTTTACTGGTCGTTCTGACGCCAGCCTTCTGGCGCAAGTAGGCCATTCCAGAGGATAATTCGGCCCTTTCGCCAATCCGTCTCTCGTTTTTCGTTCATACGCCTTTTCGCGGAGCTTTCCATGACTCGACCCCGCAACGACAATTTCCTGCGCGCACTGCTCAAAGAGCCGACCGACCATACGCCTCTCTGGCTGATGCGTCAGGCTGGCCGTTACCTGCCCGAGTATTGCGAAACCCGCAAGCGCGCCGGCAGCTTCCTCAACCTGTGCAAGAACCCGGGTCTCGCCTGTGAAGTGACGCTGCAGCCGCTCGCCCGCTACAAGCTCGACGCGGCGATCCTCTTCTCCGACATCCTCACCGTTCCCGACGCGATGGGCCTCGGCCTCTA
>NZ_NRRQ01000139.1 GCF_016583745.1 Chromatium okenii | reverse complement strand
TCGAGCAGGTAGAGCGTCGGCGCCGCCTGTCTGGCCCGACCCGGTCCGCCGTCCACCGGCCGCGCCTTGGCTAGTTCGGTCACCAGCTTGAGCCGCTGCGCCTCACCGCCCGAGAGGGTCGGACTGGGCTGCCCCAGGCTGAGGTAGCCGAGCCCCACGTCACAGAGCAGGCGCAGGACGTGATGGATGCGCGGATGGGCGCTGAAGAAGGCCTGGGCCTCTTCGATGCTCAGCGCCAACACCTGGTCGATGCTGTGGCCGGCATAGCGAACCTGGCGCGTCTCCTCGTCGAAGCGGGTCCCGCCGCACACCTCACAGGGGACCTTCACGTCGGGCAGGAAGCTCATCTCCACCGTCTTCACCCCCTGGCCGCTGCACGCCTCGCAGCGCCCGCCCTTGGTGTTAAAGGAGAAGCGCGCCGCATCCCAGCCGCGCAGACGCGCCTCTTCCGTACCGGCGAATAGCCGGCGGATGGGATCCCAGATGCCCACGTAGGTGGCCGGACAGGAGCGCGGCGTGCGA
>NZ_NRRQ01000138.1 GCF_016583745.1 Chromatium okenii | reverse complement strand
TGTCCAACGTCAGTCGAAGTCTCCACTTTCCTCGTAGCCTGCGCCGCGCACGGCGCCCATCAGATCCTCAATGGCCTCGGGGGTCTTCGGCACCCCGCTGGTGAGGATGCGCGGGGTCTCCCGCTCGACAACCACGTCGTCCTCGATGCGAACGCCGATCCCGTGCCAGCGTGGATCCACCTCCTCGCTGCCCGGCGGGCAGTAGAGCCCCGGCTCGACGGTCACCACCATGCCAGGCTGGAGGACGCGCCACGCTCCCTCTACTGCATAGCTGCCGACGTCGTGTACGTCCAGTCCCAGCCAGTGACCGGTGCGGTGGGGGAAGAAGCGCCGGTGGGCGCCCTGCTCGATCAGTCCGTCCACCTCGCCCCGGAGCCAGCCGAGATCCACCATGCCCTGGGTGAGGATGCGCGTGGCGGTGCGGTGGAAGGCGTCGAAGTCGTTGCCGCTGCACACTTGCCCGATGGCTGCCTCCTGGGCCTCGAGGA
>NZ_NRRQ01000137.1 GCF_016583745.1 Chromatium okenii | reverse complement strand
ACCTGCGGTGCGCGCCTAAATACGGCAGGGAACATGGTTTGGCTGTGGCAACCTGGCAACCACCAGGCTGGGGAAAAACTGCCTCTTGTCATATTGTTGTAAACCTTATGCGTCACTAGAGACCTCCAAACCCGCCCCCAGGTCTGGCTGCATCTGTGTGGAGGTATAGGCGCCAGGTATGGTGCCATTAGGCCTCCAGGGATGGATCCACGGTGTCCTCCACACCTAAGCAGCTCCAGCTCAGCGGGAGGAGTTTTAAGAGGCGTCCCACTGTACTTGGGTTGTTTATGATGTCAGAATATAAACACGTTTATCGTTAGCTTGGCCAGAATAAGCAACATAAGGAAGAAAAATGAGCGAAGAGACCCGACTGACTCTACCCATCGCCCAAATGGCGCTGGAGAATGATAAATTCCGCAAGGTAGTGTGGACCGGCGAGAAGACTCAGCTGGTGGTGATGGCCATCCCCGAAGGGGAGGATATAGGTGCCGAAACACACGAGGGGCACGATCAGCTGCTCTACTTCGTAGCCGGCAGTGGCAGGGCCGAGA
>NZ_NRRQ01000136.1 GCF_016583745.1 Chromatium okenii | reverse complement strand
CACGAAGGGCAGCGGGTAAATCGGTGGGAATGGCTGCGGATGTGGGCTGCTTCATTGGGTGCGGGTTGATAGACAGCGGACGAAAGTAAGCGTCCTCCAGTTTCTCGAACACGTCCCAAGCCTGATCGGTCTCCAGCATCTTGGCGTGACGAGCCGCACCGCGTTCTGTCCACAGGGTTAACGCCTTGACTCGCGGCGATATTTTCACAGAGTGACTATTAGCTACTCTGTGCAAGTCTTTGAATTCACGCAGATCATCGCCTTCCAACACAAAGAAGTGCTTGCCACACTCAAAACGATCTTGATTGCGCGAGTGGTTTTTACGGATGTTGTCGGTTTCAGTTCTGTAGACCTGAGCCAGCAAATCAGTTGTCAAGACGCGGACACCTTGAAAGGTGATAACGGGCAGGGTTTCAACGGTTACTGCGGAATGTGAAGCGCGTTTCATAACAGTCTCCAATGACTTGCGTGGAGCCTGCCGTCACTGTGTGACATCAGTAAATGGCGGCAGACTGTGGCGAGGTTGTCACAACCGGGCATTGGAACCGGCAAGCCTTGCGGCTTCCT
>NZ_NRRQ01000135.1 GCF_016583745.1 Chromatium okenii | reverse complement strand
ACCTCCGAGGGGCTGCGCATGGTTCGTCAGGGGGCTGTGCGGGTCGATGGCGAGCGGATCGAAGACCCCAAGGCGCGCCTGGAGTCCGGCCGTGCGCACCTGCTGCAGGTGGGCAAACGCCGGTTTGCGCGGGTGAGTGAAAATTAGGGGTTGACCTACGCTGCGCAGCCCGTAGAATGCGCATCTCTCGACGGGGCGGAGACGCCCGGTCGGACCAGACAAAGAGGGGATTCGCCGGCGGCTGAATCCAGCGTTGACAAGCGCTCACAGCCGCGTAAGATAGGCGGTTCCCAAGGCGGCACAGCCCGCCACCCGCTGGATCTTCGATCGCAGCGGGCCCCGAAAAAGGGGGTTTGACAAACAGATCGCGATCTTTAAAATACGCGATCTCACGCTTCGGGGCAACAGCAACACGAAGCGGCTCTTTAACAATTCGGACCGGATGGCTTGTGTGGGCGCTTGCGTTGAAGTGTCGGCAAGAGACTTCGACGCAGGTACTCGCAAACTTGAGTGCTTGCGGCGAGCCAAGATTCGCCGGCCCTTCGG
>NZ_NRRQ01000134.1 GCF_016583745.1 Chromatium okenii | reverse complement strand
CCCGATGACCAAGGTCGTAATCCCGTTCCACTGGGTCAGCACAGCGTTGACCATGATAGCGTTTTTGATCCGCGAGAATTTCATCTACGGTCACGACATCACCGCTTTGAAGCGTAATCAAAAAGTCACCGCTTAATACCTGTTTTTCAATCGCTTGCCGTAAAACATTTTCTGCAACAGTTGGATCAAGTGCTTTGTGTGTTGTCATTTCTTGAATGCGATTCTGCATCCAGCTTGCGCGAATTTGTTGGGCTTGATCCGCTAGTTCTAAACGTGCTGTAGCTTTGAGTTCATTTAGACATGCGTTTTGGTTGTCATCGAGTTGTAACCGCTCAATACAAGCCTTGATGTCGAGTGGTGCATCGGGATTGATTACTTGTGGTGGTGGTAACCGTTGTTCGACTTGTGCGGCACATACCGCCCCACCTGCAAAATCGATCCTTGACGGCTGCCACACGGACGTGTCGAATACTCCACGATCTAAATAACTACCCGCTTTGCTGATTTCAAAGTGACCATGTCCATGTAACCAAAAGTGCTTATGCAGTAATGTTCCAAACTCAGGAATTA
>NZ_NRRQ01000133.1 GCF_016583745.1 Chromatium okenii | reverse complement strand
TTCATAGGAACTGCCGGCGCTGGTCTGGGCCGACCCGGTCTTGGCGGTCAGGAACACCCCGGCCACGCCGGCCAGGAAGCCGGCGACCACATAGACCCAGATGAGGATCGCCCCGGTGTTGATGCCCGAGGTTCGCGCGCTTTTCTCGTTGCCGCCCACGGCATAGACGTAGCGGCCAAAGACCGTTTTATTGAGGATCACCCAGGCCAGAAGGAAGACCAGGGCGAGGATGACCACCGGCACCGGGATCACCTCGAACAGCTTGCCCGTGCCGAACCAGCGGAAATCCGGGCTTAGGCCGGAAATCGGATTGCCGCCGGTGACCGACATGGTGAAGCCGCGCGCCGCCAGCAGCATGCCCAGGGTGGCGATGAAGGCCTGGATGCGGAAGCGGGCGATGATCCAGCCGCTTAAGCCGCCGCACAGCGCGCCGACGCCCAGGGCGGCGATGATCGGGAAGATCACCGGATAGGTACCGCTCCACGGCGTCACCCCGACCGAACGGGTGGCCATCGAGGCGGCCATCATTCCCGAAAAGGCCAGGA
>NZ_NRRQ01000132.1 GCF_016583745.1 Chromatium okenii | reverse complement strand
CAGGGCGGCAAAGTGGCTGTAAAAAACGCTGGCGTAGTGACCCTCATAACGGGCAATGGGGTTATTGCGGTACCAATCATGGGGCAGTGAGGCGTAGAGCGCCTTGAAATACTCCTCAAGTCCGGCCATATCGTTGGACTGGAGTAGTTGTGGCAACTTTAAGACAATCTCATCCAGGGCATCGTCGCTAATACCCAGAACCGGGAGCAGTGCCTCGTTAAGGCTGCACTCGACCTCGTAATTGGGCAAAGCGAGTTGGTATATCGGTTTGTTAGGCACGATCTCGCGGCTGCCGACAAGGGTAAGATAACCGGTCTGGAACAGCAAAGCCTCGGTGCTGATCTGCTCGACATCGAAGCGGCTGAGCAGCGCCGGACGGCTCTGCCAGTTGGTAAGCGACGGCGTGTAGATACCGCGCTCGGCGAGCAGCTCGACAAGGAATGTGGGCGTTGCCGACTCGAACCAGTAAGGGGCGAAGCGGCGCTCCTGGAACAGGAGCAGTAGGTCGAAAGGGTTATAAACCGCTGCATTTTGCTGATCTGCCCAGCTGTAGCCGTTATACCAACGACGGAT
>NZ_NRRQ01000131.1 GCF_016583745.1 Chromatium okenii | reverse complement strand
CCTATGGCGCTTAACCATGTTCACGTTATCCACTACTACCTTATCTTGATCTGGGAACACGCGTGAGACTCTACCCCGACGCCCCCGATCTTTACCGGCAATGACTACGACTTCGTCGCCTTTTCGAATCTTGCGCATGATGTCCTCTACCTACAGTACCTCTGGCGCCAACGATATGATGCGCATAAAACGTTCAGTGCGCAGCTCTCGGGTTACTGGTCCGAACACACGTGTACCCAGAGGCTGCAGATTGTTGTTCAGCAGTACAGCCGCATTGCCATCAAACCGTATTTGAGAGCCATCGGCACGGCGCACACCTCTGCGCGTCCGGACAACTACGGCGTTATATACTTCACCTTTTTTGACGCGCCCTCGCGGAATCGCGTCCTTGACGCTGACCTTGACGATATCGCCGATCCCTGCATAGCGACGCTTCGAACCGCCCAGCACCTTAATGCACTGAACCTGACGGGCACCACTGTTATCCGCCGCTTTTAGGAGGGTCTCCATCTGGATCATGACGCTACACCCGCTTCCTTTTCGATAAGCCCCGCTCGGGCACCGCTAAATCTTAACTTGCGGC
>NZ_NRRQ01000130.1 GCF_016583745.1 Chromatium okenii | reverse complement strand
TTCTATAGTGCGTTTTGAGGCTCCCCCAGCAGAGCTGCAACATATAATAATACGCCCAGGAGGAACCGAGTATGTCCAGAGACCATCCGTCACAACCCCCCCGAGAGGGGCAGAGTAACTTGATTGAGGTAGCCAGTCGCCGAGATTTTCTCAAACTCTCCGGAGTTGGAGGCGGAGCATTGGCGGCTGGTGCCATGGGTGCCCCAGGCTTGCTCTACAGCGCCCCGAGCCGTGCTGTATCAACCAATGCCCGCATTGTCATAGTAGGTGCCGGTGCTGCGGGGCTAGCCGCTGCTAACCGATTCAGCCGGCGCCTGGATGGCGCCGAGATTACAGTAATCGACCGACGCGAGCCGCACTACTATCAACCTGGTCTGACCCTGGTTGCTACCGGCATCTGGGAGAAAGGCAAAACCGAGGATAGCAACGATCGCTACATGCCCAACGATGTGCGCTGGGTAAAGGCGATGGTCGAGGAGTACGACCCGGAAAACAACCGCCTGGTCACTGACGAAGGCGATACCATCGAATATGACTACCTGGTTGTAGCGACTGGCCTTGAGTTACGCTTCGATCGTATAGAG
>NZ_NRRQ01000129.1 GCF_016583745.1 Chromatium okenii | reverse complement strand
TCTATGCTGGTGCAGTGGGTTATCTCTCCTGGTCGGGCAACATGGACACTGCAATTGCCATTCGTACTGCGCTAGTCAAGGATGAGCGCGTATATGTTCAGGCCGGCGGTGGGGTGGTAATCGACTCCCTCGCCGAACTCGAATGGAAGGAGACCCTGAACAAAGGTAGGGCGCTGATGCGGGCCGTTGAAATGGCCGAGGAAGGTCTATGATCCTGATGATAGACAATTACGACTCGTTCACCTGGAACTTGGTGCAGTATCTAGGTGAGTTAGGGGCACGGGTCGAGGTGGTGCGTAACGATGAAGTCAATGTTAGCGAGGTTCGTCGTCTGCGCCCGGAGCGCATAGTAATATCACCCGGGCCTTGCACCCCTAACGAGGCCGGCGTCTCGCTGGAGCTGGTTCACGAGATGGCCGCCGAGGTGCCGATCTTGGGGGTTTGTCTCGGCCATCAAACCATTGGCCAGGTCTTCGGCGGTAAGGTAGTGCGAGCCCGCCAGGTAATGCACGGCAAGACCTCACCGGTGCGTCACCGCGGTCAAGGAGTCTTTCGCGGGCTGCCTGAGCCATTGGAAGCGACACGCTACCACTCCTTGG
>NZ_NRRQ01000128.1 GCF_016583745.1 Chromatium okenii | reverse complement strand
CCCAACCGTGGCCATAGCAGCTGGAGGTACCGGGGGCCATGTCTATCCCGGCTTGGCTGTTGCAGAAGTGCTGCGCAACCGGGGCTGTAATGTAGTTTGGATCGGCACTCGCTATGGCCTGGAGGGCCAAGTAGTGCCGCCGCGGCAGTTGCCGGTTGAGTGGTTGCATACGCGGGCACTGCGCGGCAAGGGGTTGGGAGCCAAACTGGTCATGCCGTGGCGGCTGACGCGTTCGGTATACAGCGCAACAAGAATACTTGCCAAGCACAAACCCGATGTTGTCCTCGGAATGGGGGCCTATATTGCCGGTCCGGTTGGCGTTGCAGCTGCTTTGCGGCGGACTCCTCTAGTGATCCATGAGCAGAATGCCATCGCAGGGTTGGCTAACCGTATGCTGGCGCCAATGTGCAAGCGAGTGCTCACCGGATTTCCCAACGTCATGAGCGGCAGGGGCGAATACGTCGGCAATCCGGTGCATAGCGAAATAACCCGTTTGGTGCCACCGGAACAGCGTTACGCCCGTCGTCAGGGGCCGCCGCGGTTACTGATACTTGGCGGTAGTCAAGGGGCGCAGGCGCTTAATCGTGCAGTTCCGGCAGCCA
>NZ_NRRQ01000127.1 GCF_016583745.1 Chromatium okenii | reverse complement strand
ACCCCGGTGGAGACGACCATGATGGTCGCCATCCCCGAACTCGATGGTGCGACCGGGCCGGTGGTCTTCGGCGGCCGTGCCGCGGTGCCTGGCCCCGACGGGGTGTGCCGGATGGAGGTGCACCCGGAGCGGGCGAAGATGCTGGCCTCGCGGGTCGATCGGCTGATCCGTCTGCGGCGCAGCGCGCGCAGCGAGCGCAAGCTGAGCATCGTGATCTTCAGCTTCCCGCCCGAGGCCGGCGCGCTGGGGTCTGCGGCCTATCTCTCGGTGTTCGCCTCGCTCTATAACACCCTGGTGGAACTGGACGACGCCGGCTATCGGGTGGAATTGCCTGAGTCCGTCGATGACCTGCGTGATCGCATCATCAAGGGCAATGCGGCCAACTACGGTGCGCACGCCAACGTGCACCACCGAGTGACGGTCGACGACTACGTGGCCCGCGAGCCCTACCTCAAGGAGATCGAGGAGCAGTGGGGGCCGGCGCCGGGCAAGGCGCAGAGCGACGGGCAGTCCATCCATGTCCTCGGCGCGCAGTTCGGCAACGTCTTCAT
>NZ_NRRQ01000126.1 GCF_016583745.1 Chromatium okenii | reverse complement strand
CACCGAGGAGGCTTCCTTGAAGTGACGCGACAGATGCGAGCGGAAATAGGCGGCGCAGCCCTGCGAGCCATGGACATACCCCAGCGTACCATCGAAACCGGCGGCGGCGAACAGGGCGCCCAGCGGCTGGCAGGCCTTGTTGGGATTGATCACCAGGGCTTCCCGGGCCAAGTTCTTTTCCCGGTAGTCCCAGGACTTGGTCCATTCGGCGACTTCGGCGACCTTGGCCTCGCCATGGCTGTTTTCGAAACACTCACGCTTGCGCGCGAACATTTCCGTGTATTCGGGTTCCCGGAACAAGGGAATGTGGTCTTTGATGAGGTCCGCGTTCTGGGGCATCAGCTCTCTCCAGTCTGGCGTTCTGGTCTTAAGGGACTTACTCGGCGGCGGCCTTGGTCCACGGGGCTTTCAGCAAGGCCCAGACCGGATTGTTGATGGCCATGTCCATGTCACGGGCGAAGATGGCGAAGCCGTCATAGCCGTGGTAAGGACCCGAGTAATCCCAGGAGTGCATCTGGCGGAAAGGCACGCCCATCTTCTGAACGGCGTATTTTTCCTTGATGC
>NZ_NRRQ01000125.1 GCF_016583745.1 Chromatium okenii | reverse complement strand
TTTTGGTGGAACAGAGGTTAAATCAATGCGTTTGATGCCCAATCTACGACTCGCATCACCCATCATAACCACACTGTGGATGTGGAAAAGGGTTTGAACTGAGACCCGCTTTTAAGGGGATTAAGACCAATCCAACTTCGACGGCTTTTAAGGCAGTCGGTTTGAACTGAGACCCGCTTTTAAGGGGATTAAGACGGTGGATTTACGCGACATGGGGCGTCGCATAAAGGTTTGAACTGAGACCCGCTTTTAAGGGGATTAAGACCGAATGTTACGCGCCGAGCGTATCCCTTGATGTTTGAACTGAGACCCGCTTTTAAGGGGATTAAGACAAAGCTAACATCCCTGTAGCCAGAATTGCCGGTTTGAACTGAGACCCGCTTTTAAGGGGATTAAGACCTTTTCTAAAGTCTCCCGTGCAAAGGTAGACTGTTTGAACTGAGACCCGCTTTTAAGGGGATTAAGACCGCCTCTTCCTCTTCTACTACAGAGGAGATAAGTTTGAACTGAGACCCGCTTTTAAGGGGATTAAGACTTGAAACCGGCGTGAATTAACACGCCGGTTTTTGTTTGAACTGAAATTCGCTTTTAAGTGGATTAAGACGCGGGAGGTCTAACAGTAT
>NZ_NRRQ01000124.1 GCF_016583745.1 Chromatium okenii | reverse complement strand
CTTAAGGAATTGATTCCAAAAGAAGAAGGTGCGAAAAAACCACATAAAAAGTTTAAAGATTACGCGCCCGGTTTTATCCACATTGATGTGAAATACCTCCCCAAGATGCCGGATGAAAAAGCCCATCGCTACCTCTTTGTCGCCATTGATCGGGCAACGCGCTGGGTCTATGCCAAGGTTTTTGCTCAGAAAACTGCTGCCAACGCCAGTGCATTTCTCCAGCAAGTGATCGCTGCTGCCGCGTTTAAGATTGAAAAGGTATTGACCGATAACGGCAAGGAATTCACGGATCGTTTCTGTGCCACCGGTGAACGCGAACCGACTGGTCGCCATCGCTTTGATTTAGTGTGTAAAGAACACCAGATTGAACATCGCCTGATTCCTCCCGCACATCCACAAACGAATGGGATGGTGGAGCGATTTAACGGGCGGATTGCCGAGGTGGTGGCGACGACTCGCTTTGATTCTGCACAGAATTTAGAGAAAACGCTGCACCATTATGTGCAGATGTATAACCATCAGATACCCCAAAAAGCACTCGGACATGTGTCACCGGTGCAAGCGTTGAAAAACTGGCAGCAGAAAGAACCCGAACGCTTCAAAAAACAGGTCTACAATCTCTCGGGTCTTGACA
>NZ_NRRQ01000123.1 GCF_016583745.1 Chromatium okenii | reverse complement strand
ATGCGGAGTGCTGCGTTGAATGGAGTAACTGCGGTTGCATCAGTGAAAGGATTTCAATCACGATTTCTGGCGCTTCGAGATACCAAACGATAACCCGGCTTTTCACCACCGCGTTATGCCGACTATTCGTTGCCAGCGTTAATCAATGTGGCGGATTTCATCGTGATTCATGGTTGACCTCGGTAATTACCCCGACATCGCTGCCGGGGTGAATGGGTTAATGGAGGAGTGGCTTGACTCCCGCGTTCATCTCGGTATAGGCTGATCTTGCCGTCACTCATTGGCGGTCGGGTCTATCACCCCTGAAACTTCAAGGCGCGTAGTGCCACCAGCGAAAAGGCGCATTTTTTGTGCCCGCACGATCAATGGCTGGGCTGTGTGTGGAAGCCGCAAGGCTTGCCGGTTCCCTTGAGTCCGGTTGTGATAGCCACGCATAGTCCGCCGCCACTTCTGCATATCACCAGCATCGGCGGATTCCTTAAAACTCGAGGAGTCTGTTATGAAACGCGCTTCACATTCCGCAGTAACCGTTGAAACCCTGCCCGTTATCACTTTTCAAGGTGTCCGCGTCCTAACGACTGACATTCTGGCTCAGGTCTATGGGGCTGCGCCTATCAACATCCAGCAAAACTACG
>NZ_NRRQ01000122.1 GCF_016583745.1 Chromatium okenii | reverse complement strand
AGCAAACCGCGCTGCCGCTTCACTGGCGCTGGTAAAGCGAAAGCTGGAAGTGGTATAGATAGGCTCGCTATTTTCCTGCTCGCAGCCCCAGCTCTGGCCAGCTCTTATCGCCCGAGAGCCGAACCCCCGCAGCGGCTCATCTTCTCCATCGCTATCCAATTGATTATCTGCGTCTTTTTCAGTCGTGGTTATGGACATCGACCGTCTCAAGATTTTCCTCGTGACGCGATTTTTCCTTTGCCGCGTCGCAACGGGCTACCGAGAGGCCGTAAAGAAACTCCTCACTCACATCCCCGGTGATATACTCACCGTCGAAGCAAGAACAGTCGAGGCGCGTCAACTGATCATTGCCAGCCATTACCGCTGCTCGCAAATCCTCAATGTCTTGATAAACCATCCGGTCTGCACCGATCGCAGCAGTAATCTGCTCCTCATCGCGATCGTATGCCAATAATTCAGTGGCATTAGGCATATCTATGCCATAGACGTTGGGATAACGCACCGGGGGTGCCGCCGAGGCGAAATAGACCTGCTGCGCTCCGGATTCGCGGGCGAGCTGAACCAACTGCTGTGAGGTCGTGCCACGCACCACAGAGTCATCGACGAGCATGACCTTTTTGCCCTCAAACTCCAGCGGTATGGG
>NZ_NRRQ01000121.1 GCF_016583745.1 Chromatium okenii | reverse complement strand
CAGCATACATATTTGTTGCAACGCTAAATCCAATACAACAAGGATTGAAACTCAGAATGAAAGAAGACCATACAGTAGAATACAAACAAGTTGCAACGCTAAATCCAATACAACAAGGATTGAAACCTATTGAAAAAGAAGACGGTGCGATTGTGACGTTGCGCGTTGCAACGCTAAATCCAATACAACAAGGATTGAAACTATCATTGAACGCGACCGTATTTATAAGACTAGCGCAGTTGCAACGCTAAATCCAATACAACAAGGATTGAAACTATCATTGAACGCGACCGTATTTATAAGACTAGCGCAGTTGCAACGCTAAATCCAATACAACAAGGATTGAAACTGACATCTTCAAAACGCAAGTATGGCGGCGTTGCCCGTTGCAACGCTAAATCCAATACAACAAGGATTGAAACCAGAATACCGCACAGCAAGTCAACACTTCCGCAGCGCGTTGCAACGCTAAATCCAATACAACAAGGATTGAAACAAACTAACACTCAGTGGCGTGTTGGCTTTAACCCACGTTGCAACGCTAAATCCAATACAACAAGGATTGAAACTTGATGGACGGATCGCTACCGAGCGCGGCAATGATGGTTGCAACGCTAAATCCAATACAACAAGGATTGAAACATCCCGCACCTGATGC
>NZ_NRRQ01000120.1 GCF_016583745.1 Chromatium okenii | reverse complement strand
GACGCAGCTCAAATCAAACCGGCAAGTTGATCCAGACCGAACCGGAAACAGAGCGATTAGAGATGTTCATCTTTCTTCTGAGGGAGAAATTGTTCACCTAAAAGGTTATGGCTTAGTAAAAGCATTCCGGATCGTTTCCAAAAACGGTGACACGGAATACTGGGCGACTAATGATTTTTTAATGTCAAATTTGATGCGCAAAAGTTTGGCTGAAAAAAGATGGATGATTGAAGTTTATCATCACGATCTCAAACAAAACTGCGGTGTGGAACGCTGTCAAGCGCGTTCAGCAATTTCTCAACGCAATCATATTGGTCTTGCAATTCGTGCTTTCATACTTTTGGAACGCTACTTCTATCGAACTGGAATAAGCATTATGGAAGCAAAAAATAAGATCGTGCGCAGTGCCGTGCGATTTTATTTATCAGCACCATTGTATGGCTTGTTCGCAACTGCGTAACTCCTAGAGTCTTAACAGGGACTTTAGTCGGCACTCACTGCCAAGATCAAGGCAAATTTCTCAACTGTGCAACAGTTAGTGATGGCATATAGTCGATCCAACATAAAATGATTACAAATGACAGGCAAACAAAGCATCAACTGAGCAATGGTTCCTTTTACGAATCGCTTTTGCTTTTGCCCAATAGTTTTCAATCGGATTTAAGTCAGGTG
>NZ_NRRQ01000119.1 GCF_016583745.1 Chromatium okenii | reverse complement strand
GCCAGCAGTGACCGGATTGGGAGTGCAATTGATGGTGCCGCCGGCGACGGGATCGGCGGTGGCAGTAATTAAATAGAGTGGTGTGAAATTCGCCGTCACTGCTTTTGCGGCAGTGACATTCGTTAATGCGCACGTTGTGCCGGTGCAATCGCCCGTGAAATTAGTAAAAACATAACCCACATTGGTCGTGGCAATGCAATTTGCTGAACCGCCAGCAGTGACCGGATTGGGAGTGCAATTGATGGTGCCGCCGGCGACGGGATTAGCGGTGGCAGTAATTGAATAGAGTGGTGTGAAATTCGCCGTCACTGCTTTTGCGGCAGTGACATTCGTTAATGCGCACGTTGTGCCGGTGCAAGCGCCTGTGAAATTGGTAAAAACATAACCCGCATTAGGTGTTGCCGTGCAATTTGCTGAATCGCCAGCAGTGACCGGATTGGGAGTGCAATTGATGGTGCCGCCGGCGACGGGATTAGCGGTGGCAGTAATTGAATAGAGTGGTGTGAAATTCGCCGTCACTGCTTTTGCGGCAGTAACATTCGTTAATGCGCACGTTGTGCCGGTGCAAGCGCCTGTGAAATTAGTAAAAACATAACCCGCATTAGGTGTTGCCGTGCAATTTGCTGAATCGCCAGCAGTGACCGGATTGGGAGTGCAATTGATGGTGCCGCCGGC
>NZ_NRRQ01000118.1 GCF_016583745.1 Chromatium okenii | reverse complement strand
TGGTTTCAATCCTTGTTGTATTGGATTTAGCGTTGCAACCAGCTTTCTATAGTCGCGTAGGATATTAGCGCCCGGTTTCAATCCTTGTTGTATTGGATTTAGCGTTGCAACCAGCGTCAAGCCGTTTTAATGCGTTATTGATACGCTCGTTTCAATCCTTGTTGTATTGGATTTAGCGTTGCAACCGTTCGCAGAATGCCCGCACCGTCGCTTGTTGCGCCTCGTTTCAATCCTTGTTGTATTGGATTTAGCGTTGCAACGCGGATACTACAGAGCGGTATAACTTATTGATTTAGTTTCAATCCTTGTTGTATTGGATTTAGCGTTGCAACCTAAAAAGAGAGGCAGGAAGCTAACCGAACCAGCAGGTTTCAATCCTTGTTGTATTGGATTTAGCGTTGCAACCTGGTGATTCTTAAACTTGCTTTGACCTATTCGCATTGTTTCAATCCTTGTTGTATTGGATTTAGCGTTGCAACGCGGTTCTCGGCGGCATAGGTTTTGATCGCGGCATGGTTTCAATCCTTGTTGTATTGGATTTAGCGTTGCAACGAATGCACGGCTTTGAAGATGGCCGAAGCCCCGCGTGGTTTCAATCCTTGTTGTATTGGATTTAGCGTTGCAACCAGCTTTCTATAGTCGCGTAGGATATTAGCGCCCGGTTTCAATCCTTGTTGTATTGGATTTAGCGTTGCAACCAGCGTCAAGCCGTTT
>NZ_NRRQ01000117.1 GCF_016583745.1 Chromatium okenii | reverse complement strand
CCCTGTACACTGCTTACGCTCGCAGCGAGGTTGAGCCGGTGCTTGAGGGCGGGCTCTTTGATACCTTTTTGGGCAAACCGCTGGATAGTACAGAACTGCGGCAATGGATCGAATCACTGGTAGGGCGGTAACCGCCTGATGCTAAATACGCGCCGAGGAACATGATCAGGGCAGGCAGCCTACCAGGATTGTGCTATGGGCACCTCCAAAAACTTCGCCGGCGCCACCATCCGCCCCGGTGTGGAGGTCTTGGCGCCAGGGATGGCGCCATGAAGCCTCCAGGGATGGATTCACGGCGTCCTCCACACCCGGTGCAGATATGGCTCCATCACCCCGGGGGGAAGGCTTTAGGGGCAGCCTAGTGCTACGGCGGACTCACCCCTGCGTACATCGGGAAGGTAACCGCCAAGGCCCAAGCAAATGCAACTGCATTGACTATCCCGGCCACTAGAGGATTACCGGTGCGCCGGAAAGACCAGCGGCTAAATAGCCCATAGAGAATAAAGAATATGATCCAGACAGGAAGAATCATGGGTAGGAATGAGAGAGACTCGTAATCGAGCGCTACAGCGATCCCTAGGGATACCAGAAACAGAAGCTTGGTCAAGGGGTAAGCCCCTCGCTTGGCACCATCACCGCGGGTTAACCATTCATCAGCAAGGAAAAAAGGCAGTGTGCCTATAAACATTACTGCCAACAGGGGTAAGCGCTCACTAACG
>NZ_NRRQ01000116.1 GCF_016583745.1 Chromatium okenii | reverse complement strand
TGCCGCCGGCGACGGGATTAGCGGTGGCAGTAATTGAATAGAGTGGTGTGAAATTCGCCGTCACTGCTTTTGCGGCAGTGACATTCGTTAATGCGCACGTTGTGCCGGTGCAGGCGCCCGTGAAATTGGTAAAAACATAACCCACATTGGTCGTGGCAATGCAATTTGCTGAACCGCCAGCAGTGACCGGATTGGGAGTGCAATTGATGGTGCCGCCGGCAACGGGATCGGCGGTGGCAGTAATTGAATAGAGTGGTGTGAAATTCGCCGTCACTGCTTTTGCGGCAGTGACATTCGTTAATGCGCACGTTGTGCCGGTGCAAGCGCCTGTGAAATTGGTAAAAACATAACCCACATTGGTCGTGGCAATGCAATTTGCTGAACCGCCCGCAGTGACCGGATTGGGAGTGCAATTGATGGTGCCGCCGGCGACGGGATTAGCGGTGGCAGTAATTAAATAGAGTGGTGTGAAATTCGCCGTCACTGCTTTTGCGGCAGTGACATTCGTTAATGCGCACGTTGTGCCGGTGCAAGCGCCCGTGAAATTAGTAAAAACATAACCAGTATTGGTCGTGGCAATGCAATTTGCAGAATCGCCAGCAGTGACCGGATTGGGAGTGCAATTGATGGTGCCGCCGGCGACGGGATCGGCGGTGGCAGTAATTAAATAGAGTGGTGTGAAATTCGCCGTCACTGCTTTTGCGGCAGTGACATTCGTTAA
>NZ_NRRQ01000115.1 GCF_016583745.1 Chromatium okenii | reverse complement strand
CCACTGATTTCCAGATCAAATAGGCTGGCATCAAAGGGATGACCAGTCGCTCGCGCCCAAGCAGTGCGCAAACATCCGGCAATGGTGGATGGTGGCGGGAAGTGCATTTCATCAACGCCAACAAAAGTATCGAAAGGTCGTCCCGAACGAATAATCAGCGGGGCAAGCGGTTCCAAGCTCACAACTAAACTGGAAGAGGAAGTTGCTGATTTTGCGATCTTTTGTGCTGTAGGAAGCGTCTGTTCTTTTTTCTTCTGTTTATCGTAACGCGCTGAGTTGTTGTGCTTAGATTTAACCATGAGTGCGCACCTGCTCATCGTCAGGCAGCCAATCGGATGTGAGTATTGTCTCTATCGACCAAGGACAATCGGGCGGCAGATCGGACAGACCCGTCTCGCGCACGGCTAAATCACGCCCGTCGCTCCAAGCATCCGCAAACCAGTCTGGATCGGATAGTGTGCGTTGCAGACTGGGAGTGCGCAGCAAGCGCCGCGCAATCGCCTCGCGCTGGGTGCGGATGGTGGATTCCCAACTGGCACCGCGTCGTTCAGGCTGATAACACCATTTCAGCACATGCCCGATCAAGATGGCCATGCGCCTCATTAACTCGCGTTGCTCACTTTTGCCCACGTCCTCAATTTCCTCGGCGAGATGTTCCAGATCAAGCTGCGCGAAGTGCCCGGTACGCAATGCCTCCGCTTGTTGATTTGCCCAAGCAACGATGT
>NZ_NRRQ01000114.1 GCF_016583745.1 Chromatium okenii | reverse complement strand
CCACTGATTTCCAGATCAAATAGGCTGGCATCAAAGGGATGACCAGTCGCTCGCGCCCAAGCAGTGCGCAAACATCCGGCAATGGTGGATGGTGGCGGGAAGTGCATTTCATCAACGCCAACAAAAGCATCGAAAGGTCGTCCCGAACGAATAATCAGCGGAGCAAGCGGTTCCAAGCTCACAACTAAACTGGAAGAGGAAGTTGCTGATTTTGCGATCTTTTGTGCTGTAGGAAGCGTCTGTTCTTTGTTTTTCTGTTTATTGTTACAAGCTGAGTTGTTGTGCTCAGATTTAGCCATGAGTGCGCACCTGCTCATCGTCAGGCAGCCAATCGGATGTGAGTATGGTTTCAGTTGACCAAGGGCAGTTTTGCGGCAGATCGGACAGACCCGTCTCGCGCACGGCTAAATCACGCCCGTCGCTCCAAGCATCCGCAAACCAATCTGGATCGGATAGTGTGCGTTGCAGACTGGGAGTGCGCAGCAAGCGCCGCGCAATCGCCTCGCGCTGGGTGCGGATGATGGATTCCCAACTGGCACCGCGTCGTTCAGGCTGATAACACCATTTCAGCACATGCCCGATCAAGATGGCCATGCGGCTCATTAACTCGCGTTGCTCACTTTTGCCCACGTCCTCAATTTCCTCGGCGAGATGTTCCAGATCAAGCTGCGCGAAGTGCCCGGTACGCAATGCCTCCGCTTGTTGATTTGCCCAAGCAACGATGT
>NZ_NRRQ01000113.1 GCF_016583745.1 Chromatium okenii | reverse complement strand
GAATGCTTTTACTAAGCCATAACCTTTTAGGTGAACAATTTCTCCCTCAGAAGAAAGATGAACATCTCTAATCGCTCTGTTTCCGGTTCGGTCTGGATCAACTTGCCGGTTTGATTTGAGCTGCGTCAACCAAGTCCATCCTAAGCTTTTGATTGTCTTTAGGTTTTCTAAGCTAGAGTACCAACTATCAAATACTACAGCAGTCGGTTGAAAACCCCTTTCTTTTGCAGTTTTTAGCATTTCCTTAAAATGATCATTTTTTGTTAAATGATCAGTATTTTTATCAGATATACGATAATCACAAGGAATATAACTATCACCATCTGTCCATAATAAAGTGATAAGATTTATTCCCTTTACAACCGCATGATGTTTTCCAGACCAATGGTGATAAACCAAATCCATTTTATTAGCATATGGTTTATCAAGTGTGGAATCATCAATAACTAATGCACCGCTATTTTTTACAATTTCAGGTGCAACTTCTTCCCATAATGCTTTGGTGTCTGGTTCTAATCGCGTTAACAAACGTGTAAAAGAATCATGTGCAGGTGGTGAATTAAGTTTTGGCGACACTTTGGCAGCCTCCGTACAACTATATGTTCGCGGAGTAGCGATTAAAAACTGAATGTAATCTTGTTCGGTACATTTTGCAGCGTTCATCTTTGTATAGCCAAGCCAGAATAAATTGATTGCGGCACAACAGTAGGATTGAAGGTGCTGCGCCGATTTT
>NZ_NRRQ01000112.1 GCF_016583745.1 Chromatium okenii | reverse complement strand
GAGTACTTAAAGTCAGTCATCTCTGATTCTTGGGCTGTATTCAGCAAATCATCAAGCTATGCCAAGGGCTGGATAGAACAGTTCGTGCCTTGGGTGCTGTATGGTTAGTTTTGCGGACAACTATAACCATTGTAAGGATTTGACCTTACGTTGATTACCTTCCTGCGTTGCCTTCACGATACGCGCTTGCAGTCTTCTCACTTTTTGCTCTGCCACTTTCCAATCAATCTCATGCCAGCCAGTGTTAGGAGCTGCACGATTGGTAGTCGTTGTTTTCACTTCTAGTACCTCTCTCATTTGCCACTCCTATTAGAAAAGATTCTAGGAGTTACGCAGTTGCGAACAAGCCATACAATGGTGCTGATAAATAAAATCGCACGGCACTGCGCACGATCTTATTTTTCGCTTCCATAATGCTTATTCCAGTTCGATAGAAGTAGCGTTCCAAACGTATGAAAGCACGAATTGCAAGACCAATATGATTGCGTTGAGAAATTGCTGAACGCGCTTGACAGCGTTCCACACCGCAGTTTTGTTTGAGATCGTGATGATAAACTTCAATCATCCATCTTTTTTCAGCCAAACTTTTGCGCATCAAATTTGACATTAAAAAATCATTATAGTTGTCCGCAAAACTAACCATACAGCACCCAAGGCACGAACTGTTCTATCCAGCCCTTGGCATAGCTTGATGATTTGCTGAATACAGCCCAAGAATCAGAGATGACTGACTTTAAGTACTCAT
>NZ_NRRQ01000111.1 GCF_016583745.1 Chromatium okenii | reverse complement strand
TTTTTTGACCACTTATTTTCTGGCTTTGAAAAATGCGCCAACAACTGATTATAGCAATGGCGTTTGGAGCCACAGGCTTTATCCAAATACACCATCTGTTCAGGTGTGGGGCGCAATTCAATTTTATGTGCCAGTAACATTTTCGTCGGTCAATTCAGTAACAGCTTCGTTGAGTTTGTCTAAAAATTGTTTGTTTTTGTGGCTTCGTGAGCCATAAAGTCTCGCGCTAAAAACGGTAATAATTTCTAACACATCTTTTGCGAGTTCTTCTTCAAAGCGGGGTTGTTCGCCCTTATGAATAATAATGATTTCAATGCCTTGTGCTTCACATAATGCAAATACCAATTCTGCACCAAAACGCAATAATCGGTCTTTATGCGTAATCACCAGCCGTTTAATGCTTTTTTTTAAAATCATTTCCAGCAATTTGTTCAAGCTTTTTTGCGGTAATTCATACCCGAACCTAAATCCGCTATCACTTCGGTTCGCCAACCTTTCGCCGCGCAATACGCTTCGAGAATATCTTGTTGTCGTTGCAAATCTTCTTTTTGGTCGTGACTTGAAACGCGAGCGTAACACACCGTCGGAGCATCGATTTCACCTACGTTCATCAATTCGGCAACGCTGTAGTAACGTGTTCCACCTTGCGTTTTTCGCGTTGGGACTAATTCGCCCGACGCTTCCCATCGACGCAATGTATTTACACACGTTCCCAAAATTTTTGCCGCTTCACCTATCTTTACTAATTTCTTTTCCATAAG
>NZ_NRRQ01000110.1 GCF_016583745.1 Chromatium okenii | reverse complement strand
CAAGCGGAGGAATTGTTTGAGGGGTGATCAGCGCAATTGCTTTGTCAGCGGCAGCAATAAAAAGCCGTGATGCAGATAGAAGTCATGCGTCTTGGATCAACTCTGCATGAGCTTGTGCGGCGCGGTGTATTGCTGGAGTGAGTGGTGGCGGGTTAAGCAACAAATCGCTGCTGATCGGTTCATGGTGTTTTCAGCCCGTCCGCAACTCTTCCCGAATGATCCGCCGCAGCGTGTCTTCAAGTGTGCGGCGCTGCATTGCCTCGCGCAGCGTGGCGTTGATCAGCGTTTGATAGCCCCGCTCACCTGACTGATGTTTGAACCATGACACCACGTCCGGGTCGAGGGCAATGTTAATCTTGATCTTCTTACTCGGTGCGGGTTGCAGTCCGACCCGATGGATGGCGCGAGCCATATCCGCGTCAGTGATTGGCGGCGCTTCATCCAAAGCGTCTGCGTCATCGCAATTGTTCGTAATAGCTGCGTTGCTCATGTTTTTCCGCCTTGCGCATGGAAATGATGTGAATCGTGTCAGCGGTTTCCGTATGCACCACGACAACCACCCATCAGTTTTAACGATCTGATGGCTAGGGAGCGATCTGCGGAGTGCTGCGTTGAATGGAGCAACTGCGGTTGCATCAGTCATGCCGCACGAGGCACAACATCACGCTCAATGTCAGCACTCAGCAGGCACTCGGCCAGCTTCAAGTCGTAACTGGTTTGCAAGTTCAGCCATGATTGAGCATCGCCGCCGAAATAACGGGCAAGTCGCAAGGCGGTATCCGGCG
>NZ_NRRQ01000109.1 GCF_016583745.1 Chromatium okenii | reverse complement strand
GATCTGGGCGCAGGTCGTTGATCAAATCTACTAACAGGTCTGGTGCTTCGGCAAAGAGGCGTTTGAAGACGTAGTCGTTAGTAGGGGAGAGTAGTTCGGTCATGGAAGTAGAGTATATCTAGCATTAGCCACCCAGAAGAGATGGCTCAGTTTAGCACAGCTAAACGAGGCGCTATTCCTGCTGCTCAGAACGCAGTTGAGCTACTTCCTCCTGAGTTAAGCCGGTTGCCTGGGCGATCTGTTCATCGGTTAGTGCATTAGTTTTTATAAGGTTTCGGGCGGTTTCGGCATTAGCCTCTTGTCGTCCTTTTTTTTGTCCCTCTTTTATTCCTTCTTGTCGACCCTCTTGTCGACCTTCTTGTCTAGCCTCATTTAGCTGCGATACCTCATCGCGCAGAGCCCGTTCTCTGACGAAAGCGAGCCGGCGGGCTTCCTCGTCAGCACTGAGTTCACGAATGCGGCTCATGGCGCGTTTTACTGGTTCGTGGGCAATCTTGGCCATGGTCAACTTCTCCCTCCGGTAATAAATGTGTCCACTACTCGCATTATGCCACCATATAGTTCACATCCTGATAACCACTAGCTGCCAAATTTCAGAAAATTCCCATATAAATAGGGAACTTTTCCCATTGGCCAGGTTACGATTTGGGAGTAGTATTGATCCTGCATTCGGGGCATGGAAGCCGTCTCCACCGCGCCGCGCAGGAAGCGCATAGCAGCCCTTAGCAGCGGTCAAAGCACATGGATGTGTGCGCTCTGCTTTAAGGTCAGGGCAAAGGATTGCCAGGCGCGGCTAGGGGCATGTCGAGACAAGGAGGCGTGAAG
>NZ_NRRQ01000108.1 GCF_016583745.1 Chromatium okenii | reverse complement strand
AATTCTTCAAGCAATAAACAGGAATACCAATTATTAAAAGATAACTTAGTCAGATCGTACAATAAAGCTTTGAAGAAAAATGCGCCTTATTCAATCTTTGCTATAAAAAATGGCCCAAAATCTCACATTGGAAGACATTTGATGACCTCATTTCTTTCAATGAAGGGCCTAACGGAGTTGACTAATGTTGTGGGAAATTGGAGCGATAAGCGTGCTTCTGCCGTGGCCAGGACAACGTATACTCATCAGATAACAGCAATACCTGATCACTACTTCGCACTAGTTTCTCGGTACTATGCATATGATCCAATATCAAAGGAAATGATAGCATTGAAGGATGAGACTAATCCAATTGAGGAGTGGCAGCATATAGAACAGCTAAAGGGTAGTGCTGAAGGAAGCATACGATACCCCGCATGGAATGGGATAATATCACAGGAGGTACTAGACTACCTTTCATCCTACATAAATAGACGCATATAAGTACGCATTTAAGCATAAACACGCACTATGCCGTTCTTCTCATGTATATATATATACAGGCAACACGCAGATATAGGTGCGACGTGAACAGTGAGCTGTATGTGCGCAGCTCGCGTTGCATTTTCGGAAGCGCTCGTTTTCGGAAACGCTTTGAAGTTCCTATTCCGAAGTTCCTATTCTCTAGAAAGTATAGGAACTTCAGAGCGCTTTTGAAAACCAAAAGCGCTCTGAAGACGCACTTTCAAAAAACCAAAAACGCACCGGACTGTAACGAGCTACTAAAATATTGCGAATACCGCTTCCACAAACATTGCTCAAAAGTATCTCTTTGCTATATATCTCTGTGCTA
>NZ_NRRQ01000107.1 GCF_016583745.1 Chromatium okenii | reverse complement strand
GCGGCTTCACTATAAGTAAGATTAAGCTTTTCTTTTAGTTCTAATGCTCGACGACGAAAATCAATAGAATAAGTCATGTGTTTTTACCACCTTAGTTTATAACTCATTTTATGTTGGATCGACTATAGCTTTGTGGAATAGGAGGTGTGATTCCGTCATCTCGCATACCCTCCAAATGGAAATCAATAGCCTCCTTGATTTCCTTTGCGACTTCTTCAGCCGAGCTCCCTGTAGCAATACAACCGGGAAGATCAGGAACATAGGCGGAAAAATTGCCCGCTGCTTTTTCGATGACAATTGCATAGCGCATCATTTTACTTCCAGCCTGCCTGTTTGAAGACACTGTTTTTGGTTCCATGTGCGACATCATCATTTGGTTTTCCAGGAACTGTTACGCGCCCGGTTTTGTCGGATGTTTGAATTGACGATGACTCCCTTTATTTAGCAACCAAATACCAACCGTCATCTTTGAAGCATGGCTAAGATTTCCGTAATCTTCATTGATTGCTAAATTTCCTTTCATTGCTGGAATCAAGCTCTATTGATCTCATCTGGATCATCAAACCTGAGTGCCATTAAATACCCGAAAACAGTGCCAGCTTCTTCGCTTTTTGGACGATTGTTGTGAATTTTTGGGTTGCCAAAAGTAGCAACCCAAGCTGTGGCGCTACGGGGTCCGCTCTTTAACCGCTTGTTAGGCGATTGCTGTTTGAATGCCTAAGTGTCAGGAACCGTATGATTATATTCCGCGACGCAGCTACCCGCTGTTTTTAGCACGAGAGGCTTTGCAGGCCGTCATCACGGACATTCACCAACGCGCCCTACATCCCCAAGTGGTTGGGCACTCAG
>NZ_NRRQ01000106.1 GCF_016583745.1 Chromatium okenii | reverse complement strand
TATAAATTGTGATTTTTTTTTGCGATTAAATTTTATTTTTAAATGATTAAAAGAAGATTAGAAGGGTTGCCGTTTTCTTTTTTTTTTCAAAAAATTCAATCGCTTACGCGCTTTTTTTTAAGATTTTTGCAACATGCTGTACCGACTTTTGCAACATGCTATACCGAGTGGGCCAACATGCTGTACCGACTTTTGCAACATGCTGTACCGACTTTTCAATACGCTGTACCGACTTTTGCAACATGCTGTACCGACTTTTACAACATGCTATACCGACTCTTCTGGTATCATTTGAGCTTCCTAATTCCAAATTGAGTGAAACTCATGGCACAAGAACCCGAAGAAATCGACCTGCAAGCGATCATGGCGCGGATGGATGCGCGAGGGCGTGGTGAGAACACCGCCCCACCCCGCCCGGAAGATACACGGGTCGTGCCGCTGCCGATCTGGCCGAAAAATTTCCGAGGAATACCTAATGGCATTCTGCGGTCGGCGCTATTCGGTGCTATCAAACGCGGACGGCGAGCGTTTCAAAATAACCAACGTAAAGCCGCATTAAAAGGGGTGGTGATTAAATTCACTGGACAGCAACTAGATCAGGCTGATCTGGATGTATGGGAATTTTGCTTGCATCGGTGTCGTGAGCGTGGATTAGGAGTGAAAATTGAGTTTCTAACCTACCAATGCTTGCGTGAACTCAATCGGGCTTGCGGTGGGAAAAATGCTGGATGGTTGCGCGGTGCTTTGAATCGCTTGTTGAACGCGACAGTCTCAATTGAGGAGGGGAGATTTCGTTATTCTGATACGTTAATCAAGCATTATTTATATGATGATGACGCCAAGATAAAC
>NZ_NRRQ01000105.1 GCF_016583745.1 Chromatium okenii | reverse complement strand
TATAAATTGTGATTTTTTTTTGCGATTAAATTTTATTTTTAAATGATTAAAAGAAGATTAGAAGGGTTGCCGTTTTCTTTTTTTTTTCAAAAAATTCAATCGCTTACGCGCTTTTTTTTAAGATTTTAGCAACATGCTATGACGACTTTTGCAACATGCTATGACGACTAGGCCAACATGCTATGACGACTTTTGCAACATGCTATGACGACTTTTCAACATGCTATGACGACTTTTGCAATATGCTATGACGACTTTTGCAATATGCTATGACGACTCTTCTGGTATCATTTGAGCTTCCTAATTCCAAATTGAGTGAAACCCATGGCACAAGAACCCGAAGAAATCGACCTGCAAGCGATCATGGCGCGGATGGATGCGCGAGGGCGTGGCGAGAACACAGCCCCACCCCGCCCGGAAGATACACGGGTCGTGCCGTTGCCGATCTGGCCGAAAAATTTCCGAGGAGTACCTAATGGCATTCTGCGGTCGGCGCTATTCGGTGCTATCAAACGCGGACGGCGAGCATTTCAAAATAACCAACGTAAAGCCTCATTAAAAGGGGTAGTGATTAAATTCACTGGACAGCAACTAGATCAGGCTGATCTGGATGTATGGGAATTTTGCTTGCATCGGTGTCGTGAGCGTGGATTAGGAGTGAAAGTTGAGTTTCTAACCTACCAATGCTTGCGTGAACTCAAGCGCTCTTGCGGTGGAAGCAGTGCTGGATGGTTGCGCGGTGCTTTGAATCGCTTGTTGAACGCGACAGTCTCAATTGAGGAGGGGAGATTTCGTTATTCTGATACGTTAATCAAGCATTATTTATATGATGATGACGCCAAGATAAAC
>NZ_NRRQ01000104.1 GCF_016583745.1 Chromatium okenii | reverse complement strand
TTATTGGAACCTTTGAAGAACTGAAGACAATCAAAGCGTATTTAGAGATCACATTTCGGTGGTGAACATTGAACAAACCTGCCACACAACCCCGGTCAGCCGGGGTTTTTTGTGTCTGAACCAACGGTAGTCACCTTGACGCCCGCGTTCATCTCGGTATAGGCTGATCTTGCCGTCACTCATTGGCGGTCGGGATTGGAACCCCGGAATAAAGGAGCGCGTAGTGCCACCAGCGAGAAGGCGCATTTTTTGTGCCCGCACGATCAATGGCTGGCTGCGTGAGGGAGCTGAAAAGCTCGCCGGTTACTCCTCCGGTAGTTCCAACCTCGCGTAGTCCGCCGCCACTATTGGAACAACGGCGGATTCCTAAACCAATCAGGAGTCTGTTATGTCAGCATTACCAAACTCTGTTGTGATCCACTCCATCGAAGTTCAGCCTGTCGAATTTTGCGGTCAGCGCGTGCTCACGTTCGCCCAGATTGACAAACTGCATGACCGCCCGGACGGAACGACCAAACGTAGTTTTCGTGAGAACAAATCCCGCTTAACCGCAGGCGATGACTTCTATCTTATTGATTACACTCAAAAGGACGAATTTCGTCCTTTTGGAATCAAGATTCCGCCGCGTGGTTTGATCGTTATCACCGAGTCCGGTTATCTGCTCTTGGTCAAGTCCTTCACTGATGATCTGGCTTGGGCGGTGCAAAAAGAGCTGGTCAAGGTTTATTTCCGTGCTAAGGCAATGAAGCAGCCCACATCCGCAGCCATTCCCACCGATTTACCCACTGCCCTTCGTGCCTACGCTGCTGAGATTGAAAGCCATCACGATGATTCGTCGATGATTGAGATGCTCAACCAACAGATTGAGATACTGAAAGAAAT
>NZ_NRRQ01000103.1 GCF_016583745.1 Chromatium okenii | reverse complement strand
TCTTAGACGTCAGGTGGCACTTTTCGGGGAAATGTGCGCGGAACCCCTATTTGTTTATTTTTCTAAATACATTCAAATATGTATCCGCTCATGAGACAATAACCCTGATAAATGCTTCAATAATATTGAAAAAGGAAGAGTATGAGTATTCAACATTTCCGTGTCGCCCTTATTCCCTTTTTTGCGGCATTTTGCCTTCCTGTTTTTGCTCACCCAGAAACGCTGGTGAAAGTAAAAGATGCTGAAGATCAGTTGGGTGCACGAGTGGGTTACATCGAACTGGATCTCAACAGCGGTAAGATCCTTGAGAGTTTTCGCCCCGAAGAACGTTTTCCAATGATGAGCACTTTTAAAGTTCTGCTATGTGGCGCGGTATTATCCCGTGTTGACGCCGGGCAAGAGCAACTCGGTCGCCGCATACACTATTCTCAGAATGACTTGGTTGAGTACTCACCAGTCACAGAAAAGCATCTTACGGATGGCATGACAGTAAGAGAATTATGCAGTGCTGCCATAACCATGAGTGATAACACTGCGGCCAACTTACTTCTGACAACGATCGGAGGACCGAAGGAGCTAACCGCTTTTTTGCACAACATGGGGGATCATGTAACTCGCCTTGATCGTTGGGAACCGGAGCTGAATGAAGCCATACCAAACGACGAGCGTGACACCACGATGCCTGCAGCAATGGCAACAACGTTGCGCAAACTATTAACTGGCGAACTACTTACTCTAGCTTCCCGGCAACAATTAATAGACTGGATGGAGGCGGATAAAGTTGCAGGACCACTTCTGCGCTCGGCCCTTCCGGCTGGCTGGTTTATTGCTGATAAATCTGGAGCCGGTGAGCGTGGGTCTCGCGGTATCATTGCAGCACTGGGGCCAGATGGTAAGC
>NZ_NRRQ01000102.1 GCF_016583745.1 Chromatium okenii | reverse complement strand
AATTACTGCCACCGCTAATCCCGTCGCCGGCGGCACCATCAATTGCACTCCCAATCCGGTCACTGCTGGCGATTCTGCAAATTGCATTGCCACGGCCAATGTGGGTTATGTTTTTACTAATTTCACGGGCGCTTGCACCGGCACAACGTGCGCATTAACGAATGTCACTGCCGCAAAAGCAGTGACGGCGAATTTCACACCACTCTATTCAATTACTGCCACCGCTAATCCCGTCGCCGGCGGCACCATCAATTGCACTCCCAATCCGGTCACTGCTGGCGATTCAGCAAATTGCATTGCCACGGCCAATGTGGGTTATGTTTTTACTAATTTCACGGGCGCTTGCACCGGCACAACGTGCGCATTAACGAATGTCACTGCCGCAAAAGCAGTGACGGCGAATTTTACACCACTCTATTTAATTACTGCCACCGCTAATCCAACTGCGGGCGGTTCAGTAATTTGTTCACCGAATCCAGTAACATCCGGCGATTCAGCAAATTGCATTGCCACGACCAATGTGGGTTATGTTTTTACTAATTTCACGGGCGCTTGCACCGGCACAACGTGCGAATTAACGAATGTCACTGCCGCAAAAGCAGTGACGGCGAATTTCACACCACTCTATTTAATTACTGCCACCGCTAATCCCGTCGCCGGCGGCACCATCAATTGCACTCCCAATCCGGTCACTGCTGGCGATTCAGCAAATTGCATTGCCACGACCAATGTGGGTTATGTTTTTACTAATTTCACGNAATTACTGCCACCGCTAATCCCGTCGCCGGCGGCACCATCAATTGCACTCCCAATCCGGTCACTGCTGGCGATTCAGCAAATTGCATTGCCACGGCCAATGTGGGTTATGTTTTTACTAATTTCACGGGCGCTTGCACCGGCACAACGTGCGCATTAACGAATGTCACTGCCGCAAAAGCAGTGACGGCGAATTTCACACCACTCTATTCAATTACTGCCACCGCTAATCCCGTCGCCGGCGGCACCATCAATTGCACTCCCAATCCGGTCACTGCTGGCGATTCAGCAAATTGCATTGCCACGGCCAATGTGGGTTATGTTTTTACTAATTTCACGGGCGCTTGCACCGGCACAACGTGCGCATTAACGAATGTCACTGCCGCAAAAGCAGTGACGGCGAATTTCACACCACTCTATTCAATTACTGCCACCGCTAATCCCGTCGCCGGCGGCACCATCAATTGCACTCCCAATCCGGTCACTGCTGGCGATTCAGCAAATTGCATTGTCACGGCCAATGTGGGTTATGTTTTTACCAATTTCACGGGCGCTTGCACCGGCACAACGTGTGAATTAACCAATGTCAGTGCCGATAAAACCGTGACCGCTAACTTCACGTTAAACACCTATTCAATCACCGCAACTGCCAATCCAGCTGCGGGCGGCAGCGTGATTTGTTCAGCTAATCCGGTAGCGCATGGCGGTACGAGTGGATGCACTATAACCACCAATGCTGGTTATACGTTTAACGGATTTGATGGCGATTGCACCGGCACAACGTGCGAATTAACGAATGTCACTGCCGCAAAAGCAGTGACGGCGAATTTCACACCACTCTATTTAATTACTGCCACCGCCGATCCCGTCGCCGGCGGCACCATCAATTGCACTCCCAATCCGGTCACTGCTGGC
>NZ_NRRQ01000101.1 GCF_016583745.1 Chromatium okenii | reverse complement strand
TTTTGGTGGAACAGAGGTTAAATCAATGCGTTTGATGCCCAATCTACGACTCGCATCACCCATCATAACCACACTGTGGATGTGGAAAAGGGTTTGAACTGAGACCCGCTTTTAAGGGGATTAAGACGGCTAAGAGTGATCACAGTGGAACCATTTAATGTTTGAACTGAGACCCGCTTTTAAGGGGATTAAGACTTTTAATAATCCTAAGTTCAGCCATATCTTATGTTTGAACTGAGACCCGCTTTTAAGGGGATTAAGACTCCCCAAAAGGAAGCATTGAATAGCACAATAGGTTTGAACTGAGACCCGCTTTTAAGGGGATTAAGACACCACGATAAAACGAGGCATCGCTTTTATTAACGTTTGAACTGAGACCCGCTTTTAAGGGGATTAAGACGGCGAGTAGTCATAATATTTCTCATATTAATAGGTTTGAACTGAGACCCGCTTTTAAGGGGATTAAGACGGCGAGTAGTCATAATATTTCTCATATTAATAGGTTTGAACTGAGACCCGCTTTTAAGGGGATTAAGACGCTTAAAGTTGTTGCGACGGGCGATAAAATCGTTTGAACTGAGACCCGCTTTTAAGGGGATTAAGACTAAACGTGGGATTGAGAATGGCATACTAAGCTTGTTTGAACTGAGACCCGCTTTTAAGGGGATTAAGACAATAGGGCGGTAGGGAGAACCTTAGACTCCTAAGTTTGAACTGAGACCCGCTTTTAAGGGGATTAAGACTTGAAACCGGCGTGAATTAACACGCCGGTTTTTGTTTGAACTGAAATTCGCTTTTAAGTGGATTAAGACGCGGGAGGTCTAACAGTATTGCAAGAAAGTGTTTGAATTCTGGATCGACTATAATGACGTTTCTTGAGTGGAATAATGGGCATATTCCAACCGTTATCTGGCAATGAAATGACATCTCACTGCCGTTGGTTCAGACACAAAAACCCCCGGATGACCGGGGTTATGGAGCAGGTTTGTTTAATGTTCACCACCGAAATGTGATTTCTAAATATGCTTTGATTGTCTTCAGTTCTTCAAAGGTTCCAATAA
>NZ_NRRQ01000100.1 GCF_016583745.1 Chromatium okenii | reverse complement strand
ATTCAATTATTAAGAATGGTTTATTTCATAACACAATAGAGTGCCTTCTTTATTCACTGACAGTGCAAAATTGCTGCCTTGTAACTAATCCCCAATAGGAATCTTCATATTTATCTTCCAAGAAATTCCCCAGAGTAAATTCACTGATTACTTTACGCCAAAACACCGACGCATCGTCAGCCCCAGTAATTTGTTTTACTTCCCAAAGACCGGGGAACATGCGCCAGAGTTGATGCGCAAAATGTTTACCAAACAACTGCTTACGAAAGTATGGAATGATATAAAATTCACTAACCTCATACTTGTTATTAGACTTTGCTAATATCGCAGCGAGACCAGCGGGAGTGTTATCAATAATAAGAAGATACCCTTTTGTATTATCGCTAATCTGTGTATCAAGAGGAAATAATCCACATTCATTAGGCTTCTTTCTGGTAATACCTGAAAATTCACCTTCATAGCTCTGGGCAAGATTTAGGTAAACGTTGAGATTGTGTTCACCGACACTGATTATTTCCATGTTGTGCTCACCTTGAAAAGGAACCGGCGACAACAGCGACAACGGTAACAGAGTTATTAACCATTGAAAAGACAGAACAAATTGATGAAAACTTGTCGCTGTCTTGTAGCTGGTGTCGCTGTCGCTGTCGCTGTGCTGCCTTGTCGCTGATGACAACTGCTGTCTTGTCACTGATGGCAATCTGTGTTATATCACGTTGTGTCAAGTAATCCACTCACTGGGTCATCCCCGGTCTGTTGGTGCGTTTCACGCCTTGTCACAACGAATTTAGAGAGAGTAATCCCGTAACAAGGGCAGACCTCGACCCGAACGACACCCGTCCCGCATGAACTCAACTCGGTTGACTTGAGAAGATTCTCGACCAGATTGACCTGAAGACGCTTGAAACCAACAGAACATAGCCCGCACGCAACACAACTAGCAGCACATCCCTCTTGAAACACGTCACTCTCACCCGCCGGTTTTAACGTCTCACCCTCGGACCCTACGGGGGTAGGCATCAAAGGCGGCGCGCTTTTGAACGAGCGCGTTGAAGGTGCGTCATTGCTGTGTTTTAAGTCGGTGAGCGCATCGTTTTTAGTCGATAGAACGATCCAACGGCGCACGGTCGTATCCGCCATTCCCAGCTCTTTAGCGATGGCAACAAAGGTCATTCCTTCAGCGCGCATCTGTAGTGCTCTGTCCCGCTTCTCCCTGTTGCTGACTCGCACACCATCCAATGTGTAGTGATCCAGATAATCTTTGTCATTCATCCGGTCATGTGGACGCGGTGGACGTGCTTTGTCCCGCTCCTTTCTACGCTGTGTCCGCAGCTCGTTAGGAATGATCGCCCGCAACTCTGACTGCAACTCGTCAGGGATGATCTCTTGTATCCATTCAAATAGAGTTTCACGCTTGAATTGATAACGTGGGTCAACGATTTTACCGTTGAATACAATCTTTTCACCACGCATTGAGGCTTCAGCGCGTTCAATTACTGGAAGCATCTTGGATGGAACATCTTCATCCAGTAGTCCCGGTGTATAGCGGTTTGCTAGTTTAAGTATTTCACTTTTAACACGCTCAGGTGGCACAAACCAAGATAATGAAAGTAAGGTTAAGAATAGCCATTTATCTCTATGACCTTCTGGAATACCACTGGGTAAATAATGGTTCCCAATCTTCATTAAATCTTGATGAACTAAGTACCACCACTGATAGATACTGCCGTACTTTTTACGACCATTTGCTGGTTTTGAATTGTGCATTTGAGCTGACTTTGGCTTTGGCTCGGGTTTATTGGATGGTTCCCACTTTGGTCTGGGACCTAGAACGGCATCAGCCAATTGATGCAATGTCCAGCGTTTCCCAGTCAGTTTTTTCCCAGTGACTTGAACTCCATTTTTGCTATTGATCGTTCCACATAGCCGCAATACGCGTGTGCAATCCTTGACGACGGGATCAGCTCCAACCGGCAAGAGTGCGTCAACCAACTTGTTTTGTACGAGTTGCCAAGTGGGTAGGGTTTTGGCTGGTACTGGTTTGAGTAACCAATACAGGTGCATTCCGCGCCCGCTATAGGTCATAAAGGAAGGCAGAGGCAGCTCCATTTCAATAAGCCGCTGTAATGATTTGTCAATATCGACACAGCCATCAATATCGATATAACACGCCCGCAACGATTTCAACTGTCTGGTCACGCGCCAGCGATAGAACTCATTGACAGTCAGATAACGGTCTTCTTCACCTTGTTGGGCAGCGAGAAACTCCGGCAAATCCGGTGATTCAGAACGGAATGTTTTCCAGCCACCTTTACCGTTCTCCTGTTTTTTCTGTGCCCAGAACGCAGTAACACCATACGCTGGGCGCGGGTGCAGCAAATCGAAGTGCTCTTGTGCTGTGAGCAGCTGTGACGGGAACGACTC
>NZ_NRRQ01000099.1 GCF_016583745.1 Chromatium okenii | reverse complement strand
CTTGTTATGGATAATGCCGCTTTTCATAAAAGACAAGATATTCAGCAAAAGATTAAAGAAAGCGGGCATATTTTAGAATACTTGCCACCATATTCACCTGACTTAAATCCGATTGAAAACTATTGGGCAAAAGCAAAAGCGATTCGTAAAAGGAACCATTGCTCAGTTGATGCTTTGTTTGCCTGTCATTTGTAATCATTTTATGTTGGATCGACTATATTGTTTTGAATCCTCACTAGGTTTTATTTATGCCAGACATCAGCCGCGTTGCTTTATTTGGAAAACTCAATCGCCTTGGTTACAAAGCCATTGAGAGCGCCACCGTATTTTGTAAACTGCGCGGCAATGCTTACGTTGAATTGGTGCATTGGGTTCATCAAATTCTGCAATTACCGGATTCTGATCTGCATCGCATCATCAAACAGTTTAATTTAGAACCTTCGCGGCTGGCTAAAGATATTACCGAGGCGTTGGATCGACTGCCGCGTGGTTCAACGTCAATTTCTGATTTGTCTGCGCATGTTGAAGAAGCGGTTGAGCGCGGCTGGGTTTATAGTTCTTTAATGTATAAAGAATCGCAGGTGCGCACCGGTTATCTCGTGCTTGGTATTTTGAAAACACCAGGCTTGCGAAATACCTTGCCAGCGATTTCTAAAGAATTCGATAAAATTAAACTCGAAACGTTATGTGATCGGTTTAATGAGATCGTCGGCGGTTCACCAGAAGAAACGATGACGGCGCAGGATGGTTCGCAACTCGGCGGCGCAGCGCCCGGTGAAACCAGCGGCGCGATTACTCCCGCGTCAATGGGTAAACAGGAGGCGCTGCAACGCTTCACCGTTGATTTAACTGAACAAGCTCGCAGCGGCAAGCTCGATCCCATCGTCGGGCGCGACGCCGAAATTCGCCAGATCGTCGATATTTTGATGCGCCGTCGCCAGAACAATCCGATTTTGACCGGCGAGGCGGGCGTGGGCAAAACCGCCGTCGTGGAGGGTTTTGCACACAAAATCGTTGCTGGCGATGTGCCGCCGCCGCTCAAAGGAAACGCTGATTAAATAGCCAGCATCGTTGCGGCTTAAATGATAAAATATACACAGCCGTAATTTACATATGATGCCAGTATGAAACAATTTTCTTTTGCACAAGTAGAATTTTTAGCAAAGAAG
>NZ_NRRQ01000098.1 GCF_016583745.1 Chromatium okenii | reverse complement strand
ATGTATAACCATCAGATACCCCAAAAAGCACTCGGACATGTGTCACCGGTGCAAGCGTTGAAAAACTGGCAGCAGAAAGAACCCGAACGCTTCAAAAAACAGGTCTACAATCTCTCGGGTCTTGACACTTACTATTGGGAGTACTCCACAATTCTTTATCGACTCCCGATGTCCTTGCCCCTTTATTCTCGGTCACTCTTTTCACAGCAATTGCTTTACCATAAAATGAGTGGGTTAATAACCATTGTAAGGATTTGACCTTACGTTGATTACCTTCCTGCGTTGCCTTCACGATACGCGCTTGCAGTCTTCTCACTTTTTGCTCTGCCACTTTCCAATCAATCTCATGCCAGCCAGTGTTAGGAGCTGCACGATTGGTAGTCGTTGTTTTCACTTCTAGTACCTCTCTCATTTGCCACTCCTATTAGAAAAGATTCTTCAAGTTTTCTCGTGATTCAAGACCAAGCAGAAGTGGGCACCCTTTCGGGTCGAGGGATGTAACCTCTATATCAGCTATTACTGCCGAACATTTGCTTTCTCTGCTCTCCCATACCCGCATTCGTCGGGTAGGGACAATTTGTTACCATTTCATCCCCCTAAGAACCGTGCTTGCGACTTTCACCGCACACGGCTCAAGCCTTGATAAGCTCTAGTTAAAGAGCCGGTAACGCACCGATTTTATTCTTACTATGAAGCTGACGGTGGCAATTTCCATGTAAAAGTCGTGTATTCTTCAGCGTATTGTTCCCACCCAGAGTCTTTGGTATTACATGATGTATATTATAGTTATCCGCAAAACATATATACTTAAGAGAAAATGTAGGAGCTTACGACAGTGAAACTGTGCAACGAAGACCAACTTTTGAATTTCTTAAGACGTGAAGAAGACAGTTCAGTTAAGTTAAGTATAGACTTGCTTTTCTGAATAACTTAAAAAATTTATCTTATGATTTAGATAAAGCGTGCGTTTTTTTGCAGTTGCAAAATCGACCGCTTACGTCTGGATTCGGATGTGGAACGAACATGATTATGAAGGAATTGTATCTCCCTTCCACAAATCTGATAAACCTTCTGGACGTCCTCCTAAACTAAGTGATGATGACTTAGAAAAACTAAAAACCATGCTTTCAAAAAAGCCTAACTGGTTAACAGAAGAAGTCTCTAATCTAATTGAACAAGTGTGGCATGTTAAAC
>NZ_NRRQ01000097.1 GCF_016583745.1 Chromatium okenii | reverse complement strand
ACGTGAGTAACCTGCCCCAGACTCTGGAATAACCCCGGGAAACCGGAGCTAATACCGGATACGAGACGGAGCCGCATGGCTACCGTTTGGAAAGTTTTTCGGTCTGGGATGGACTCGCGGCCTATCAGCTAGTTGGTGAGGTAACGGCTCACCAAGGCGACGACGGGTAGCCGGCCTGAGAGGGCGACCGGCCACACTGGGACTGAGACACGGCCCAGACTCCTACGGGAGGCAGCAGTGGGGAATATTGCACAATGGGCGAAAGCCTGATGCAGCGACGCCGCGTGAGGGATGAAGGCCTTCGGGTTGTAAACCTCTTTCAGCAGGGAAGAAGCGAAAGTGACGGTACCTGCAGAAGAAGCACCGGCTAACTACGTGCCAGCAGCCGCGGTAATACGTAGGGTGCGAGCGTTGTCCGGAATTATTGGGCGTAAAGAGCTTGTAGGCGGTTTGTCGCGTCTGCCGTGAAAATCCGAGGCTCAACCTCGGACTTGCGGTGGGTACGGGCAGACTAGAGTGTGGTAGGGGAGACTGGAATTCCTGGTGTAGCGGTGAAATGCGCAGATATCAGGAGGAACACCGATGGCGAAGGCAGGTCTCTGGGCCACTACTGACGCTGAGAAGCGAAAGCGTGGGGAGCGAACAGGATTAGATACCCTGGTAGTCCACGCCGTAAACGTTGGGAACTAGGTGTGGGCCTCATTCCACGAGGTCTGTGCCGCAGCTAACGCATTAAGTTCCCCGCCTGGGGAGTACGGCCGCAAGGCTAAAACTCAAAGGAATTGACGGGGGCCCGCACAAGCGGCGGAGCATGTGGATTAATTCGATGCAACGCGAAGAACCTTACCAAGGCTTGACATGGGCAGTAATCCGGCAGAGATGTCGGGTCCGTAAGGGCTGTTCACAGGTGGTGCATGGTTGTCGTCAGCTCGTGTCGTGAGATGTTGGGTTAAGTCCCGCAACGAGCGCAACCCTCGTTCTATGTTGCCAGCGCGTAAAGGCGGGGACTCATAGGAGACTGCCGGGGTCAACTCGGAGGAAGGTGGGGATGACGTCAAATCATCATGCCCCTTATGTCTTGGGCTTCACACATGCTACAATGGCCGGTACAAAGGGCTGCGAAATCGCAAGATGGAGCGAATCCCAAAAAGCTGGTCTCAGTTCGGATCGGGGTCTGCAACTCGACCCCATGAAGTCGG
>NZ_NRRQ01000096.1 GCF_016583745.1 Chromatium okenii | reverse complement strand
TTTGGAACGCTACTTCTATCGAACTGGAATAAGCATTATGGAAGCAAAAAATAAGATCGTGCGCAGTGCCGTGCGATTTTATTTATCAGCACCATTGTATGGCTTGTTCGCAACTGCGTAACTCCTAGCATCCATAGATTAGTCGCTTTAAGCGTTCCGGTGTTGTATAAGACGCTAGAGCAATCTGTATGTTGGCTAAAAGCTATACGATTGAGGGTTAGCATACTGACATTAGCGAGCGCTGCACCTTCATTCCAAGCGTCACCTGAACTAGGCGGATTACCTTCTTGTAACGTCAAGTCTTGAATCGTTGTTCCAGTAGCGGTGCTACTAATATAAAAAATGCGCGATTTTTTATTACCACTGATGGCCAGTACATCGCGCCGGGTCCGCTAATTGTTAGCTTGCGATCAGTGATATTGATCTCCCCGCTGGTCAGAGTGATTACGCCAGTAACCTTTGGATCAAAAGTGATGGTGTCCACCGCGATGATACTGGCATTCGCGTCCAATACCGCCTGCCGCAGCGAACCGGGACCGCTGTCGTCAAGATTGGTCACGATGTAGGTCGCAGCTCCGGCGGGCATCGCCAGCGTGGCACTGATGAGCAGGGCAGCGATTCTTGCCCAGATGATCAGCGGATGAAAGGCATGTTTACGGTAACGCATTAGCAACTCTCCAAATGATGAGACAAGCGTGAACGGGTGGGTGATTGTGACTAAAAAAGAGGCAGTTGCAAACAGGGAGCGTGACTTAGGGAAGGGTTGTGCTATGTGACGACGTAGTTGTTCAAATTAACTAAGAGTTACGCAGTTGACCAAAATAGATTTAGAATACAAAGATGAACCTGCAAAATGTACCGAACAAGATTACATTCAGTTTTTAATCGCTAATCCGCGAACATATAGTTGTACGAAGGCTGCCAAAGTGTCGCCAAAATTCAATCATACGTTTGGAACGCTACTTCTATCGAACTGGAATAAGCATTATGGAAGCGAAAATAAGATCGTGCGCAATGCCGTGCGATTTTATTTATCAACACCATTATATGATTTGTTCGCAACTGCGTAACTCCTAAAAGATTGAAACTTTGCACTATAGTTATCCGCAAAACATACTATACTATAAGAGAAAATGTAGGAGCTTACGACAGTGAAACTGTGCAACGAAGACCAACTTTTGAATTTCTTAAGACGTGAAGAAGACAGTTCAGTTAAGTATAG
>NZ_NRRQ01000095.1 GCF_016583745.1 Chromatium okenii | reverse complement strand
GAGCCTATCAGCATTATTTGGCTCCTTGAGGATAACGGTCTTTAACATTGCTTCACTTATGTTCACCATACCTTCCAAGCCTAGCTCCCATCCACTTTAATGCTAGTAGAGTTGATTTTATCTCACGGCTCCATTTCCTGACTTGCGTCACGGGCTTCATTGTCCCCAAGGCTCCTGACACAGCATTTCTACTTATGCCAGCTTGAGTAGGCTACTGCTAGGAAAATAGCAGGTTTTCTCATCAAAATCGTTGGAAAATAGTTACTTGTACAGCTTACCTTGTCGCACTTGCAAGACCAATATGATTGCGTTGAGAAATTGCTGAACGCGCTTGACAGCGTTCCACACCGCAGTTTTGTTTGATATCTGATGTTATTATTATCCTGATAGTCAAGGTAAGCGCGGTCGTCCGCCAATTGGATTAGAGCGGATGTTAAGAATGTACTTTGTGCAGCAATGGTATCACCTTGCTGATGAGGCACTGGAAGATGCAATTTACGATAGTCAATCATTACTACAATTCATTGGCATTGATTTAAGTATTGAATCGGTACCAGATGCGACAACGCTGTTAAAATTTCGCCATTTACTCGAACGTTATGAACTATAGTCGATCCAACATAAAATGAGTTATAAACTAAGGTGGTAAAAACACATGACTTATTCTATTGAATTTCGTCGTCGAGCATTAGAACTAAAAGAAAAGTTTAATCTTACTTATAGTGAAGCCGCTCATAGGCTAGGAGTCGGACCTGCAAGTTTAGCTCGTTGGAATAAAGAACTGGAATCGCAATAAACCTCCAACTAAAATTAATACGGATCATCTTCTAAAAGATGTTGAAATGTATCCCGATGCCTACCTTCAGGAACGTGCTGATAGATTGCAAGTGAGTAAGAGTGGTATTGGCACAGCGTTGGGAAGATTAGGCATTAGTCGTAAAAAAACATTTTCTCATCCCAAGGTAAATGATCAAGCACGTTTTTCATTTCAAGAGCGCGTAGAAAGCCATAAAAGTCATGGAAAAACAGTAGTTTATATTGATGAAAGTGGGTTTGCTAATGATATGCCACGTTCTTATGGGTATGCTTCTATTGGAAAACAGTGTTTAGACAAACGCAATTGGCATGAAAAAGGACGAATAAATGCGATTGGAGCAATCGCTGACTTCTCTTTACTAACAGTGACTTTATAGTTATCCGCAAAACATACTATACTATAAGAGAAAATGTAGGAGCTTACGACAGTGAAACTGTGCAACGAAGACCAACTTTTGAATTTCTTAAGACGTGAAGAAGACAGTTCAGTTAAGTAT
>NZ_NRRQ01000094.1 GCF_016583745.1 Chromatium okenii | reverse complement strand
CGCATTCTATCAATTTAACTCTCCAATGTCGGCAGCCCCTTTACAATCGCCAGCGTCGCACTTCAGTTTGAATATCCAAAAGTCGGTAAAACACGCGGCAAATGATCGCGCATCGGCCCAATCGCTTCCCAACCTAAACAAGCCAGCCAAATCATACGCGGAATGTTTTGGCGGGCAATTCGGTAGTCATCAATCAGCGTTGAATCAATACCCAGCGCGTCGGCGGCAGCAATTGTCGTTAGCGCGTTGCGGCGCATCCACTCATTAAATAATTCGTGGCTGATTTCGCCGCGCTGTTCTTTTGCCCAAGCATAAACGTTATCAGCCCCAAATTCTTCATCAATCCATTCAATACTATTGCCCCATTCACTGAGATGAACACGGGCAAAAACGCTGGGTTCTAATACTGGCGTTAATGCAGCATGACGACGTAACTGCATTTCAACATTCACATCTAAAACTTCGCCGGTATTCCAACTCGTGCGTAGGCAATAGGGTTGTAACGCTTCAACAGATATTAATTTTGGGAAAAAATAATGATTCATTGATGATACTCTCGCCATGTATTGAATAAAACTGCTTGATTAGAACTAATCCACATGAGAGCTTCACGAATCTCACGCTCATTCACCTGTCCCATAACAGCGAATGTTTCTAAATCGACAGTACAATCACGACCATCGCGCAATTTAACATGGACATGGGGCGGCGGATGATCGTCGAAATAAATCACAACATGGCATTGATTAAAGCGTTGTAAAGTTGGCATAACAGATTCCGTTTAAGCGGTTATAAAATCTCCAATGTCGGCAGCCCCTTTACAATCGCCAGCGTCTCTAAACTCACCGTGACCACGCGCTGGAATAATTCCAACGGATAGCGCGGGTTATTCATCGTTTCATGCGCCCAGTCATTCGCATCATTCACGATGCCGCTGTCTTTGTCAATTTTGACGCTTTGCCGTTCCATCACCCAATCTAATGCCGGTTTGCCATTCACTACATATTCATACGCCGCCAACGGAATCTCGCGCAGCGTGAGATGTTCATTATAAATCACGGTGGTTAAATCTTTCTCTTTGCCGCATTTGCCGTATTTCATTTTGGTGACGCGATAATCAGCCGCCGTTAATGGTTTGCTGCTTTCAATTGTGAGCGGATACGGCGCGACCGTTTCATAATTGAGATGCAGCGCGGCTAATTGTCGCCCAGCATTGCTAAATGCCCAGAAATCCGCAGCAGTTTTCACTCGCGGAATGCGCGGTAATTCTTTGCTCAAATTGTCGGCATAACTGGTGCGATATTCCGGCGAATGCAGCAAACCATAAATATAATAAAACAGG
>NZ_NRRQ01000093.1 GCF_016583745.1 Chromatium okenii | reverse complement strand
GATTAGGATAGCATATGCTACCCAGATATAGATTAGGATAGCCTATGCTACCCAGATATAGATTAGGATAGCATATGCTACCCAGATATAGATTAGGATAGCATATGCTATCCAGATATTTGGGTAGTATATGCTACCCAGATATAAATTAGGATAGCATATACTACCCTAATCTCTATTAGGATAGCATATGCTACCCGGATACAGATTAGGATAGCATATACTACCCAGATATAGATTAGGATAGCATATGCTACCCAGATATAGATTAGGATAGCCTATGCTACCCAGATATAAATTAGGATAGCATATACTACCCAGATATAGATTAGGATAGCATATGCTACCCAGATATAGATTAGGATAGCCTATGCTACCCAGATATAGATTAGGATAGCATATGCTATCCAGATATTTGGGTAGTATATGCTACCCATGGCAACATTAGCCCACCGTGCTCTCAGCGACCTCGTGAATATGAGGACCAACAACCCTGTGCTTGGCGCTCAGGCGCAAGTGTGTGTAATTTGTCCTCCAGATCGCAGCAATCGCGCCCCTATCTTGGCCCGCCCACCTACTTATGCAGGTATTCCCCGGGGTGCCATTAGTGGTTTTGTGGGCAAGTGGTTTGACCGCAGTGGTTAGCGGGGTTACAATCAGCCAAGTTATTACACCCTTATTTTACAGTCCAAAACCGCAGGGCGGCGTGTGGGGGCTGACGCGTGCCCCCACTCCACAATTTCAAAAAAAAGAGTGGCCACTTGTCTTTGTTTATGGGCCCCATTGGCGTGGAGCCCCGTTTAATTTTCGGGGGTGTTAGAGACAACCAGTGGAGTCCGCTGCTGTCGGCGTCCACTCTCTTTCCCCTTGTTACAAATAGAGTGTAACAACATGGTTCACCTGTCTTGGTCCCTGCCTGGGACACATCTTAATAACCCCAGTATCATATTGCACTAGGATTATGTGTTGCCCATAGCCATAAATTCGTGTGAGATGGACATCCAGTCTTTACGGCTTGTCCCCACCCCATGGATTTCTATTGTTAAAGATATTCAGAATGTTTCATTCCTACACTAGTATTTATTGCCCAAGGGGTTTGTGAGGGTTATATTGGTGTCATAGCACAATGCCACCACTGAACCCCCCGTCCAAATTTTATTCTGGGGGCGTCACCTGAAACCTTGTTTTCGAGCACCTCACATACACCTTACTGTTCACAACTCAGCAGTTATTCTATTAGCTAAACGAAGGAGAATGAAGAAGCAGGCGAAGATTCAGGAGAGTTCACTGCCCGCTCCTTGATCTTCAGCCACTGCCCTTGTGACTAAAATGGTTCACTACCCTCGTGGAATCCTGACCCCATGTAA
>NZ_NRRQ01000092.1 GCF_016583745.1 Chromatium okenii | reverse complement strand
ACATTCATTAGGCTTCTTTCTGGTAATACCTGAAAATTCACCTTCATAGCTCTGGGCAAGATTTAGGTAAACGTTGAGATTGTGTTCACCGACACTGATTATTTCCATGTTGTGCTCACCTTGAAAAAGGAACCGGCGACAACAGCGACAACGGTAACAGAGTTATTAACCCTTGAAAAGACAGAACAAATTGATGAAAAGTTGTAGCTGTCTTGTAGCTGGTGTCGCTGTCTGACTTGTAGCTGATGACAACTGCTGTCTTGTCACTGATGCCAATTGGTGCGTTTCACGCGTCGAGTGTCAACACGCGCTGATCCAACAACACTTCTTGCGCTTCACGACAAGCGGTTTCTAATATAAAGTCTGAGCGAGTTTTACCCAATAACTCAGCAGCTTTGTCAATGAGATCACGTTGATAACGTTGCGCACGAATGTTCATATTCGTATTGTGAATTGAGTGATTCGATAGTTGATTTTCAATTGAAGATTGCATGATAATTAATTATCCCTTGTTACTAAAAAAGATGATCTCAGCTTTCATCAATTAGGATGAACAGTTGAATAAAGCTGATTGATTAAGATGTTAAACATGATTGATTAACTTTGTTAATAAAACCCTCACTTCACCTGCATTCCAATAGCAATTGACTTTGTTGCGCAGTAGTAGGCTAACTCAGCCAAGTATGATAAGCCATTGAAAAGACAGGACAACCCAATAAAAGGTCGGCGCTGTCTTGTCACTGATGGCAATCTGTGTTATATCACGTTGTGTCAAGTAATCCACTCACTGGGTCATCTCCAGTCTGTTGGCGCGTTTCACGCCTTGTCACAACGAATTTAGAGAGAGTAATCCCGTAACAAGGGCAGACCTCGACCCGAACGACACCCGTCCCGCATGAACTCAACTCAGTTGACTTGAGAAGATTCTCGACCAGATTGACCTGAAGACGCTTGAAACCAACAGAACATAGCCCGCACGCAACACAACGAGCAGCACATCCCTCTTGAAAAACGTCACTTTCACCCGCCGGTTTTAACGTCTCACCCTCGGACCCTACGGGGGTGGGCATCAAAGGCGGCGCGGTTTCAGTGCAAGCAAACACTGTGGCAGTGTTTGAGTCGGTGTTGTCGTTTTGAGCTGCTAGAACGATCCAACGGCGCACGGACGTAGCTGTAACTCCCACCTCTTTAGCGATGGCAGCAAAGGTCATTCCTTCAGCGCGCATCTGTAGAGCTCTGTCCCGCTTCTCCCTGTTGCTGACTCGCACACCATCCAATGTGTAGTGATCCAGATAATCTTTGTCATTCATCCGGTCATGTGGACGCGGTGGACGTGCTTTGTCCCGCTCCTTTCTACGCTGTGTCCGCAGCTCGTTAGGAATGATCGCCCGCAGCTCTGACTGCAACTCAGCAGGGATGATCTCTTGTATCCATTCAAATA
>NZ_NRRQ01000091.1 GCF_016583745.1 Chromatium okenii | reverse complement strand
CATTCAACCAAGTGGGTTTAATTAAACGGCGCACCGCAAAGATGACGGCGGCTTGCCAAAGATTATCAGGATTGACATAAAAACCATGCCCGCCGCTGTACACAGAAGAAAATAAAACCGTTTGCTGAGTAGCATGTTGCAGATCATTAACGCCGCAATACATGTAGGCAATTGCCTTGTCAGACCAAGTTGAAATCCACGCCTTGCCAGTAGTTGGCATCACCGCATTTTTTAACGGTACCACCGCAACCGTATTTGCTGGTGGACGTTTTAACCACACATTCAAATAACTGCTGCTGGGTAAACTATAAAAACGCTTTTCAGCACTTGGTTGTAAATGTTTATCAAACACCGCAACGGAGATGGCAGTGAGTGGCGTTTTTTGCCGCGCAGTTTGATTTGTGTTCCAGATTAAAAACCCAATCGGAAAATTGCCCTTCAATCCCGCAAAAACCTTGCTGGGCAGCACAAAACCACCCAGATATTCAGCATTCCAAACCTGTCTAAACTTCTCAAAATTCGGCGCGTTAATATATTTGAGAGTGCTAAATACCGCGACGATTGCCGTTGGGAGTTCCAGCGCAATTCTGGCTAAACACTGCGTAAACAATTCATTGCGGGCTTTGCCGTAATGCGCCATTGCCGTAGCAGCAAATTGAGTTTTTGCCACGCCGGTTTTATTTTTAGCACCAGAACCAGTTGCAGGATTATCGGCGTTTGTCGCCTCCGCATACGGCGGATTGATTAACACCACAATCTTTTCGCCGGTGTGAATTGCATCGCGCAACGCTTGCGGCAGCTTATTGGTGAGGTTGTAATCAATTTTGCCGTCAGCAGTAATATCATCATTCAAATAATCATATTGAAAGCGCGTGGCGGCAACGCAGGTTTTCGTTGCGCGCATCACCTCAATATCCGCAACATCTAAGGTGCTCATAAATACATTGCGTTGATTGGAATGCTTCACTTCTAAATTGCCAACGCCGCAGCACATATCCCAAACGAGATAATTTTGCTGCCAGTTCTTTCCCAGCACCTCGGCGAGTTTGTCATAAGCCCGCTCCACTACGTTGAGCGGCGTATAATACGCGCCCTTAAAACTGCGCTCATGCGCTGGAATGAAATTATCGCTGTGTTCTAATAAACACTGCGGCGGCAGTTGTATCTTGCAAGCGGCTTCGGAATCAATGGCTGTGATCATAATGCTCACCGTCTCAAAAAGCCCAATTCATACACCAGCGGCTGCAATTTCTCGGTCAAGGTTTTATATGCCAATTCAAACGCCGCAAAACGCACCGGCACTTGATTACTGCGCTCATTGCGTTTTTTTACAGCGGTGCGGAGTTGATACCAACCGACATCAGCGCGATTGAGTTTTAATGCACTGCGCACGGCATGATGATCGCGCTGGGCGAAATACGCCAACCAGATTTTTTTGCCTTCTATAAGCACCGCTT
>NZ_NRRQ01000090.1 GCF_016583745.1 Chromatium okenii | reverse complement strand
GTTCCCAGCGTTGCAGGGTTTTGACGGAAATGCCGAGTAACGCGGCGGCTTTGCCTGTGCTGATTGTGTTTTCCATGTGGCTATAATGCACTAAAATGCACTTTATGCAATACTAGAGTTTAGCTCCACAACCCCGGTCAGCCGGGGTTTTTTTATCTCAATTGCTTCGTCACATACTCACGCATTACTTCGTTGACCCGGGTTTGCCAGCCTTTACCCGTTGCCTTCAGCGCGGTCAGGACATCTGCATCAAAGCGAATCGTGGTAGGAACTTTGAGTGGCTTACTCGATAGCGGGCGACCGCAGCGCACCAACGGCTTGACTGCTGCCCATTCCTCATCGGTGAGGGGGATTGCATCAGGATCAGACAGCGCAGCGGCGGTGATGGCAGCGTCTTCCTGTGGCGAATTGAGCAAGATTTTACGACCGTTACTGGTCGTTAGATATTTCTCGGACATAGCGTTTCTGCTCACGGTTGTTGGCTTTGCGCACACTGATGATCCGGCGTTGATCGGCGCGATCCACGAAGACCACGAAATACAAGCGCGTTCCCAGTAACACGAGCGACGACATGCGTAGTTCACCGTATTCATGGCGGGTATCTGACCAAATCAACGCCGTATCCCATTTTCCGATGAGCCAAATTCACAACCCCGGTCAGCCGGGGTTTTTTGTGTCTGAACCAACGGCAGTCACCTTGACGCCCGCGTTCATCTCGGTATAGGCTGATTTTGCCGTCACTCATTGGCGGTCGGGATTGTCACCCCGGAGTATTGGCGCGTAGTGCCACCTAGCGTAAGGCGCATTTTTTGTGCTCGCAAACTTTCGATGGTGGGCTGTGTGTGAGGAAGCCGCAAGGCTTGCCGGTTCCAATGCCCGGTTGTGACAACCTCGCCACAGTCTGCCGCCATTTACTGATGTCACACAGTGACGGCAGGCTCCACGCAAGTCATTGGAGACTGTTATGAAACGTGCTTCACATTCCGCAGTAACCGTTGAAACCCTGCCCGTTATCACCTTTCAAGGTGTCCGCGTCCTAACGACTGACATTCTGGCTCAGGTCTATGGGGCTGCGCCTATCAACATCCAGCAAAACTACGCCAACAATAAAGATCGTTTTGAGTCTGAAAAACACTTCTTTTTGTTGGTAGGCGATGATCTGCGTGAATTCAAACAGTTGCACAGACTAGATAAAAAAGGGTCTGTGAAAATATCGCCGCAAGTCAAGGCGTTAACCCTGTGGACAGAACGCGGTGCGGCTCGTCACGCCAAGATGCTGGAGACTGATCAGGCTTGGGACGTGTTCGAGAAACTGGAGGACGCTTACTTTCGTCCGCTGTCTATCAACCCGCACCCAATGAAGCAGCCCACATCCGCAGCCATTCCCACCGATTTACCCGCTGCCCTTCGTGCCTACGCCGCTGAGATTGAAAGCCATCACGATGATTCGTCGATGATTGAGATGCTCA
>NZ_NRRQ01000089.1 GCF_016583745.1 Chromatium okenii | reverse complement strand
CCATCTGTTCGACTTCGCGCTCGCCGCCGTACCGCCCGACCGACAGGATCGTCGCGCCATGCATGGCGAACAGCAGAGCCGAGCCATACAAGAACGCAATCGAGAGCATGTGGAACGGGTTGTAGTACAGGTTGCCGTAGCGGAGGGAGAACGCCGCGGTCCAGTCCAGATGGGGGAAAATGCCGAACGGCACGCCCTCACTGAAATGACCCATCAGCAGCGGCTGAATGAAGCCCATGCACAGCATCAGCCAGATCGCCGAGGCAAAGGCCCAGGCCATATGCGTGCTGAGCCCGAGCGCGACGGCGCGACGATACACGCGCGCCCACCAGAGCAGCACTGACATGGTCATGCAGAAGCCGGCCATCAGCCACCAGCCGCCTTCCGCCAACGGCGGGAACAGCTTGATGCCGTACTCGGGCTTCGGCGGTTCGAGAGCCAGCCAAGGCAACTGCCTCACGAACTGGATTGGATCCCAGTGCACCGAGGCGAGCATGTTAAGGCCGATGATCTCAAACGCGACAAACCCAAAGAGCAGAGAAAACACTCCGAGGGTGCCGAGATAGAGCGGCCCGATCTGCGCGTTGCCGATAAATCCGAGCCAATAGGAAATGATTGGCTTTCCTATACGCTCGCGATCGACGATTGGACCGCCCAGACCTTCTTCAGGCGTCTTTGGGTGGACCTGGACTTGAGTGAAGACATTCTCGTAAATGGACACGCTCGCCTCCTAGACGTTAGCGCCAGATCGGCAGGTTGAGCCACCAATTCCACCATTCAGGCCAACCCTTGGTCCAGAACGGACCGCTGATCAGGATGCAGACCGCGCTCCAGAACACAGCGGACAGCGCAAGGAACAGGCCGAGACGATGAATGCCGAGCGTGCCGATCGAATAGCCGACCACGTCACGGAAGAACCAGTCTTCGTATTCGGTCGGACGGACGGTCTCACCCTGCCGCGGATTAGCGGCCGACACGATCACAGCGCCGTGCATCGCGAGCGCAAGACAGGTCGTGAAGAAGAAGGTGATCGCCAGCATGTGCGCCGGGTTATAGTGGAAATGCAGGTACTGATAGCCCGTGTTGGAAACCCAATCGAGGTGACTGAGAATCCCATAGGGGGATCCGTAACCCCAGGCGCCCATCAGAACCGGCCGGAACACGACAAGCGTCGTGTAGGCGAGGATCGCGAAGCCGAAAGCGATCGGAACGTGATAGCCGATTCCGAGCTTCCGGCAGATTTCTACTTCACGCAGCGCCCAGGAGCCAAAGGCGCCAAGCGCGCAGACAGTGACGATCTGCCAGATGCCACCCTCTTTCAAGGGAGCGAGGCCAAGGCCATATTTCAGGTCAGGCGGCGCAATGTTGATCTGCCAGATGTTCCATACGTGATCGAGGGCGGTCCCGTAGGCGATCATCGCGACGCCGACGAGAGAGAAGATGAACGTAGTGACACCAAAGAATCCGACGTAGAACGGCCCCACCCAGAAGT
>NZ_NRRQ01000088.1 GCF_016583745.1 Chromatium okenii | reverse complement strand
ATCCGAGCGCCGACCTTGATGCCAGCACCGAATACTATGTGCTGATCGACAGCGGCGCCTTTAAGGACGCGGCGAACAACGTCTACACCGGCATCAGCAGCACCACCGCGTTGAGCTTCACCACTGCGGCGGCCGATACCACCGCGCCGACGCTCACCAGCAGCACCCCAGTGGACAACGCCACGGCGGTTGTGGTCGGCAGCGACATCGTGCTGACCTTCAACGAGAACGTCACCGCCGTCACCGGCAAGAACCTGGTCATTTACAAGACCAGCGACAACAGCGTGGTCGCCACCATCGCGGCCGACGATCCGCAGATCGCGATTGCGGGCGGTGTGGTCACGGTCAATCCGAGCGCCGACCTTGATGCCAGCACCGAATACTATGTGCTGATCGACAGCGGCGCCTTTAAGGACGCGGCGAACAACGTCTACACCGGCATCAGCAGCACCACCGCGTTGAGCTTCACCACTGCGGCGGCCGACACCACCGCGCCGACGCTCACCAGCAACGTCCCGGCGGACAACGCCACGGCGGTTGTGGTCGGCAGCGACATCGTGCTGACCTTCAACGAGAACGTCACTGCCGTCACCGGCAAGAACGTGGTCATTCACAAGACCAGCGACAACAGCGTGGTCGCCACCATCGATGCTGCCGATCCGCAGATCGCGATTGTAGGCGGCGTGGTCACGGTCAATCCGACCGCCGACCTTGACCCCAGCACCGAATACTATGTGCTGATCGACAACGGCGCCTTTGAGGACGCGGCGAACAACGTCTACACCGGCATCAGCAGCACCACCGCGTTGAGCTTCACCACTGCTGCGGCCGACACCACCGCGCCGACGCTCACCAGCAACGTCCCGGCGGACAACGCCACGGCGGTTGTGGTCGGCAGCGACATCGTGCTGACCTTCAACGAGAACGTCACTGCCGTCACCGGCAAGAACGTGGTCATTCACAAGACCAGCGACAACAGCGTGGTCGCCACCATCGCGGCCGACGATCCGCAGATCGCGATTGCGGGCGGTGTGGTCACGGTCAATCCGACCGCCGACCTTGATGCCAGCACCGAATACTATGTGCTGATCGACAGCGGCGCCTTTAAGGACGCGGCGAACAACGTCTACACCGGCATCAGCAGCACCACCGCGTTGAGCTTCACCACTGCGGCGGCCGATACCACCGCGCCGACGCTCACCAGCAGCACCCCAGTGGACAACGCCACGGCGGTTGTGGTCGGCAGCGACATCGTGCTGACCTTCAACGAGAACGTCACCGCCGTCACCGGCAAGAACCTGGTCATTTACAAGACCAGCGACAACAGCGTGGTCGCCACCATCGCGGCCGACGATCCGCAGATCGCGATTGCGGGCGGTGTGGTCACGGTCAATCCGAGCGCCGACCTTGATGCCAGCACCGAATACTATGTGCTGATCGACAGCGGCGCCTTTAAGGACGCGGCGAACAACGTCTACACCGGCATCAGCAGCACCACCGCGTTGAGCTTCACCACTGCGGCGGCCGA
>NZ_NRRQ01000087.1 GCF_016583745.1 Chromatium okenii | reverse complement strand
CTTGAATACGCCCGTGAATGCAACGCTGGGCACCAGTGTGAATACCACGGGCACGATCAATAATGATGACACCTTGCCCACGCTTAATCTTGCGTCAGTGTCAGCCATTACTGAAGGCAATAGCGGCTCCACTGCTGTGAATGTCACCGTCAATAGAACCGGCGATTTATCCGCTGTCTCCAGTGCGAATTGGTCAGTTGCAGGCAGCGGCACTAATCCGGTGATTGGTGCTGATTTCACGAGTGGCGTATTGCCAACGGGCACGGTGAATTTTGCTGCTGGAGTCGCAACCGCCACCATTGCGATTAATGTTGCTGGTGATACGGTATTTGAGCCGAATGAAGATTTCACTGTGAGCTTGAATACGCCCGTGAATGCAACGCTGGGCACCAGTGTGAATACCACGGGCACGATCAATAATGATGACAGCTTGCCGACGCTTAATCTTGCGCCAGTTTATGCTATTACTGAAGGCAATAGTGGCTCTACCACTGTAAATGTCACTGTTAATAGAACTGGTGATTTATCCGCTGCCTCCAGTGCGAATTGGTCAGTTGCAGGCAGCGGTACTAATTCAGCGATTGGTTCTGATTTCACGGGTGGAGTATTGCCGACGGGCACAGTGAATTTTGCTGCTGGAGTAGCAACTGCCACCATTGCCATTAACGTTGCTGGTGATACGGTATTTGAGCCGAATGAAGATTTCACTGTGAACTTGAATACGCCCGTGAATGCAACGCTGGGCACCAGTGTGAATACCACGGGCACGATCAATAATGATGACACCTTGCCCACGCTTAATCTTGCGTCAGTGTCAGCCATTACTGAAGGCAATAGCGGCTCCACTGCTGTGAATGTCACCGTCAATAGAACCGGCGATTTATCCGCTGTCTCCAGTGCGAATTGGTCAGTCGCCGGCAGCGGCACTAATCCGGTGATTGGTGGTGATTTCACGAGTGGCGTATTGCCAACGGGCACAGTGAATTTTGCTGCTGGAGTGGCAACTGCTGCCATCGCGATTAAGGTCGCTGGTGATACGGTATTTGAGCCGAATGAAGATTTCATTGTGAGCTTGAATACGCCCGTGAATGCAACGCTAGGAACTAGTGCGAGCGCGACGGGCACGATCAATAATGATGACACCTTGCCGACGCTCAATCTTGCGTCAGTGTCAGCCATTACGGAAGGCAATAGCGGCTCTACTGCTGTGAATGTGACAGTTAATCGAACGGGTGATTTATCCGCTGCCTCCAGTGCGAATTGGTCAGTTGCAGGCAGCGGTACTAATTCAGTGATTGGTTCTGATTTCACAGGCGGAGTATTGCCGACGGGAACGGTGAATTTTGCTGCTGGAGTCGCAACCGCCACCATTGCGATTAATGTTGCTGGTGATACGGTATTTGAGCCGAATGAAAACTTTACCGTGAGCTTGAATACGCCCGTGAATGCAACACTAGGCGCTAGTGTGAATACCACGGGCACGATCAATAATGATGACACCTTGCCGACGCTTAATCTTGCGCCAGTTTATGCTATTACTGAAGGCAATAGCGGC
>NZ_NRRQ01000086.1 GCF_016583745.1 Chromatium okenii | reverse complement strand
TGCACAGCGGTTTAATTAGCCCGGAGCAATTGCCGTTCAAATATCAATACGAAATTCACGCCAATGAAATTGTGCTGTTGGCATATTACATCGCGGCAATCAACATTGAATCCAGTTATCACAGTTTGGTCGGCGGCAATTATCAACCGTTTGGCGGGATTTGTTTAACCGATACGTTCCAGCTTTATGAAAAAGGCGATTTATTAGATGAACTGTTGGCTGAAAATAGTTCGCGGCGGCACAAGCAAAAACAATTGCCGGTGCGGGTGATTATTGGCAATCCGCCGTATTCAATTGGGCAAGCCAGCGCCAATGATAACAATGCCAATTTGCGCTACGCAGGTTTGGATGAACGCATCCGCAGCACCTATGCCGAACGCTCAACGGCAACATTAAAAAATGCGCTTTATGATAGTTATATTCGGGCGATTCGCTGGGCGTCAGATCGGATTGGTGACAGCGGGATTATTGGGTTTGTCACCAATGCCGGTTGGTTAGAAGCAAATACAGCGGACGGTTTGCGGCAGTGTTTAGCAGAAGAATTTAGCAGCATTTATATTTTTCATTTACGCGGTAATGCTCGCACTTCTGGCGAATTGCGGCGCAAAGAAAAAGATAATGTGTTTGGCATGGGCAGCCGTGCGCCAATTGCAATCTCGTTGTTGGTTAAAAATCAGAATGCGGCGCAGCACGGGCAGATTTATTTTCACGACATTGGTGATTTTCTAAGCCGTGAGGAGAAGTTAGACAAAATTAACGCTTTTGTGAGCGTCGCAGGCATTACTGCAAGCGATGGCTGGCAAGCAATCACACCGGATCAGCACGGCGATTGGTTAAATCAACGCAATGATAATTTTTCTGATTTTATCGTGCTGGGAGATAAAAAAAGTGACGGTATTAAATTGTTTGAAAACTACTCAAATGGAGTAAAAACTAATCGGGATGCGTGGGTTTACAATTTTTCTCACAGCAGTTTGTTAAAGACTGTAGAAAATATGATTGCTTATTATAATTCCGAAGTTGAACGATATAAAATATCCTGCGCCGGAAAAGTAAAAAAAGATTATCCTGATGTCGAGAAATTTGTTGATTTTACGTCAAGCAGATTGAGTTGGACTCGTGAGGTAAAACAGGATTTGGGAAATCATAAATCACGGCAAGTAATCAAATCTGGGTTTATAATTTCACTGTATCGACCTTATTCTAAAAATTGGATGTATTTTAACGAGCATTTTAATAACTGTGTTTATCAAATGCCCCGTATTTTCCCAGATGCAACGGCGGAAAATGTGGTGATTTGTGTGTCTGGTATTGGTGCGCGTAACTTTTCTGTTTTAATTACAAAAATTTTGCCTTGTTTAGATAACATTGAGAAAGGTCAATGTTTCCCGCTCTATTTATACGACGAGCCAGCACCAGCAACGAGTGACGCCAGTTTATTTGCAACTGAATCAACCCGCACGCGCCGCGATGCAATTACTGACGCAGGGTTAAACCATTTCCAAACGGCTTATCCAGATGCAACGCTCAATAAAGAAGGCCTGTTTTATTATATTTATGGTTTGCTGCATTCGCCGGAATATCGCACCAGTTATGCCGACAATTTGAGCAAAGAATTACCGCGCATTCCGCGAGTGAAAACTGCTGCGGATTTCTGGGCATTTAGC
>NZ_NRRQ01000085.1 GCF_016583745.1 Chromatium okenii | reverse complement strand
TGCACAGCGGTTTAATTAGCCCGGAGCAATTGCCGTTCAAATATCAATACGAAATTCACGCCAATGAAATTGTGCTGTTGGCATATTACATCGCGGCAATCAACATTGAATCCAGTTATCACAGTTTGGTCGGCGGCAATTATCAACCGTTTGGCGGGATTTGTTTAACCGATACGTTCCAGCTTTATGAAAAAGGCGATTTATTGGATGAACTGCTGGCTGAAAATAGTTCGCGGCGACACAAGCAAAAACAGTTACCGGTGCGGGTGATTATTGGCAATCCGCCATATTCCGCTGGACAAGCCAGCGCCAATGATAACAATGCCAATTTGCGCTACGCAGGTTTGGATGAACGTATCCGCACCACCTATGCCGAACGCTCAACAGCAACCAATAAAAATGCGCTTTATGATAGTTATATTCGCGCTATTCGCTGGGCATCAGATCGGATTGGTGACGCTGGCATCATCGGTTTTGTGACGAATGCCGGTTGGTTAGAAGCAAATACAGCGGACGGTTTGCGGCAGTGTTTAGCAGAAGAATTTAGCAGCATTTATATTTTTCATTTGCGCGGCAATCAACGCACGGCTGGTGAATTATCGCGCAAAGAAGGTGGCAAGATTTTTGGCAGTGGCAGCCGTGCGCCAATTGCAATCTCGTTGTTGGTTAAAAATCCGAAGGCGGCACAACACGGTCAGATTTATTTACACGACATTGGCGATTATTTAAGTCGCGAGGAAAAGTTAGACAAAATCAACGTTTTTGTAAGCGTTGCTGGTATCTCTGAAAACACTGGCTGGCAAGCAATCACACCAGATCAGCACGGCGATTGGTTGAATCAGCGCAATGATGATTTTTCTGATTTTATCGTGCTGGGAAACAAAGATGATAAAACGGCGCTTGCATTGTTTGCGAATTACTCACGCGGATTAGAAACAAGTCGTGATGTGTGGTGTTACAACAGTTCGCACAATCAAGTTGCAGAAACTATGACGCGGATGGTTGCATTTTATAACAATGAAGTGCTGAGATTTCAGAATGCACACGGAGCATTGAATAAAAAACAACGTGAAGAAATTGTTGCAGATTTTATTAACAAAGATTTTACAAAAATCAGTTGGTCAAGCAGTTTAATTCCCGATTTAGTAAACTTTAACAATGGTTCATTTGACAAAATAAAAATACTTCAGTCGTTGTATCGTCCATTTAGTAAACAGTGGCTTTATTATGACAGCATGTTTAACCATCGAACAGCACAAATGCCCCGCATTTTTCCTGATGCGACGGCGGAAAATATGGTGATTTGTATTACAGGAATAGGCACAAATAAAAGATTTTCGTGTTTAATTGCAAATGCGTTGCCAGATGTACAGTTAAAATTTAACGGTCAATGTTTCCCGCTCTATTTATACGACGAGCCAGCACCAGCAACGAGTGACGCCAGTTTATTTGCAACGGAATCAACCCGCACGCGCCGCGATGCAATTACCGACGCAGGGTTAAACCATTTCCAAACGGCTTATCCAGATGCAACGCTCAATAAAGAAGACCTGTTTTATTATATTTATGGTTTGCTGCATTCGCCGGAATATCGCACCAGTTATGCCGACAATTTGAGCAAAGAATTACCGCGCATTCCGCGAGTGAAAACTGCTGCGGATTTCTGGGCATTTAGC
>NZ_NRRQ01000084.1 GCF_016583745.1 Chromatium okenii | reverse complement strand
TTGGAACGCTACTTCTATCGAACTGGAATAAGCATTATGGAAGCAAAAAATAAGATCGTGCGCAGTGCCGTGCGATTTTATTTATCAGCACCATTGTATGGCTTGTTCGCAACTGCGTAACTCCTATGTGGGTAAAAAAAAGGGTGACCGAAGCCACCCTAATGGATCATGTTTTACATTCAGTCCGCAAATGGGTTGTCAAGTGGGGTAGTGGGCGTAGTGGAGGGTGGCATCCATTCGAATGGATTCAGCGAATCGAATGGATTTGCCCAAGCCATTAAGGTCGGCGGCTCCTCACACGAAAGGGGGAAACCCACCAGTGGGTTGGTGTCGATGCCCACTTGACCCACTTGACCCACTTTCACCAAGGGCAAGGTCGGATTTGAATCTTTAACGTACCATTTCGCATAGCCGTTGATTTTCTTTTCATCTTTGATGAGCACACGACCATCGAGTTGGCGATTCGTGTTCTGTCCAATCCACGCACTGAGTTGTTTTGCAGTAATTGCATTACCTGATTTATCTGATCCAATTGCATCAACTAAAGCATCATGCAGATGTTCAAGCCGTTCGTCTTTATTGTTAGCGACCTGTATTAAATCGGTAATAACCTGTTTAGCGGTGACATGCGTGTCTCCATAACAGTCCCGCCACGCGATTAAAACACGTCGAAGTTGTTCAGTGATCGGATCGTTATCGTATCCGCGTGCGATTGACTGGGCGGGATCAGTTAAAGATAAAGGACAACCCGGCAGTGTAGACAACCAGCAAATCGTCTGCCGCACTAGCCGATCCCAATCTTCAAATGAAGCCATACTACCAGCAGCGATCCGCCCTGCCCCAGAACTGAGATAAGCGCGAATAATTAACAGAATGGCACGCACCATTTCTTGCCGATGTTTTTTGACATAATCTAAAGGGTCAAGCTCAAAAGAGCGCAGATACGGATTTTCGACGTTCGGATTGATAGAACTGATTAAGACACGGCGATTCAAGTCACCAACAAATTTTAAATTATTACCTGTAATTAAAATAAGTGCTATCATCGGCATAGAAATCATTTTACTAACTCCAAGGAGCCGATCCGAATATGTCTCCGTAGTTAATAGTGCTTCTAAGGTTGAGCTGGTAAACAGCCCAGTAACATTGTCAATTAAAATAACACTGTTACCATTTATTAAATGTGAAAGAAGACGCTTACGCATTTCATCATCATTTGATACGTGTGCCATAACTTTGGGCGATTGACCATCGTTTAGCACAGAAATACATTTAGCTAATAATGTCTTGCCAGACCCAGCAACAAACGCGTTGAAGGCGTAAGCTGGTGCAGTCGGTAGATTTTTGCGTATCGGCGCAGTTAATAAAGCAGCGATAAATACACTGCGTGCTAGATCATCAATAAAAGGAAAATCTTTAAACGGTTTCCAAATATAAGCCAATGCATCCTTGGCTAATTCAACATTGGGTGCATTCGGTATAACGGGATGTGATTCAGATGGCAGACTTAATACTAAACCAGTCGCAGAATCATATCCTGGTTGGTCAACGACTGAACCATCCAGCCTGAGTATTGGTGCCGTGCATATACCACGTAATGAGTTCAAATCACGCTCTTCTTCATTGCGAGCAAGGACACCGCGACACACAGCGTCTGGTGGATCAATATCGATCAATTCTTTTTTACCAGCGTAACGCTGGTACTGGATGCGATGACCAAGGTAGTCTTCAAGTCCGTCTTTAGTTAGCGGTTGAATGCGCGGTTGATTTTGTTTATTCGTAGTGACGCGCACCAACACCTGATCCCAATTGAAAATCAACGGATCCTTCCGCAGTTCATCAATAGTCCTATCAACGGTAAAAGCAGTTTTTCCCCGTAATGCGATAAGAGAAGGGCGTGTTGTTGAGACTAACTGATAACACGTTCCACCATGAGCATGGCTCCAGATCATCGGATTACGCCCAAGCTCAAGTGAAATATAGCCTACCCGATGACCAAGGTCGTAATCCCGTTCCACTGGGTCAGCACAGCGTTGACCATGATAGCGTTTTTGATCCGCGAGAATTTCATCTACGGTCACGACATCACCGCTTTGAAGCGTAATCAAAAAGTCGCCGCTTAATACCTGTTTTTCAATCGCTTGCCGTAAAACATTTTCTGCAACAGTTGGATCCAGTGCGTTGTGTGTTGTCATTTCTTGAATGCGATTCTGCATCCAACTTGCGCGAATTTGTTGGGCTTGATCCGCTAGTTCTAAACGTGCTGTAGCTTTGAGTTCATTTAGACATGCGTTTTGGTTGTCATCGAGTTGTAACTGCTCAATACAAGCCTTGATGTTGAGTGGTGGTGCATCGGGATTGATTGCTTGTGGTGGTGGTAACCGTTGTTCGACTTGTGCGGCACATATCGCCCCACCTGCAAAATCGATCCTCGACGGCTGCCACACGGACGTGTCGAATACTCCACGATCTAAATAACTACCCGCTTTGCTGATTTCAAAGTGACCATGTCCATGTAACCAAAAGTGCTTATGCAGTAATGTTCCAAACTCAGGAATTAGACTGGCATTATTAACAACAATGTAAAGGCGGTATCCATTAACACCAACAATTTCAGAACTTGTTTCCTTGTTATAGATACAGCTTCCTGCACTTGGGCGATAAATCATTGGTGACTGTATCAATTCGGGATCAATATCCCTTAATACTTTCAACAATTCATCAATCATCACCTTTGGGTGATCAACATCTCCGCAAAAGATGCCCGATTGATTAGGATATACAAAATTATCATTCGTCCGTGTGATGTCACCTGGTAATTGCTGTCCATTATCCTGATCCCTTTTTGTGATGAGTCGATTGAACTCACTCATTTTCGGGATGCCATACGCAAGTGCCTGATAAGGCTTTAATGTTTGAAGTGTTTCAGCAAATTGAGTGGTTGTTTTCTGACACAGGTAGACCCGCCCTGGCGTCAAGTTGTGGGCAAGTGATTCTTTTTGAATGGTGCCGTCGGGCAGCAACGACATCTGCTTGGTGACGGGTTTTTGAGATGTGCTTTCAAGCAGTGAATATTGAATGTCAAAGGTCATCTTCTTTGGTTCCTATAAATCAACGATTTAAAGAAACCGGTCTTTGGACGTAAGCGTCCATAAGCGATGTAACGAGAGACGTTCAGAAGAGGACAGGTTAAGCGCGATAGGTACAGCTAACGCAACGAGCCAGTTCAACTGGATGCTCTCGTCACTTTTTTCAAAGCCATACCTGTGTAAGCAGGAGGACACCGACTGATGTTACGGCGGCTACACAAAAGGGTAGCAAGTGTTCATCGCCGAGTAGACCGGCGTGAAGCTGCTCTCGAAGCCAGCAACAGCACT
>NZ_NRRQ01000083.1 GCF_016583745.1 Chromatium okenii | reverse complement strand
CTGCGGGGTTGGTTGGAATATCGCTGCGGCGATTGATCTTGATGGACTGAGATCGTTACAGGATGCCCTAACAGGTACTTTAGAACAGGACGCGGATTTGATCCTGTTTGTCTACCGCGATGAGGTTTACAACCCAGAGAGCAAAGACGTTGGGACTGCCGAGATCATCATTGCCAAACAGCGTAATGGCCCAATTGGAACGGTACGCCTCACCTTTCTCGGCAAATACACCAAGTTTGAGAACTTCATTCCCAATGAAGTCGAACCACCAGATGTGGTGCCTCCATTACCGTACTGATACTAGATATTGTGGTTTAGCGGGTCGTCACCGTTAATTGATAACTGGCATTGCCGCGAGTGCCACCCACTGCAATCAGATACCGCCCGGAGCTGGGCAATACACCCGTCCATGCCACTGCATCATCACCCTCACCCGCATTGGGCAAGGTTTCACCCGCAATTGAATCATCAGCTTGAAGCCGATACTTGGGCGCATAGAGATTAAAGACCGCATTATCTTCAATCGCATGGATCGCAACGGTCATGGTTTGCCCTTGTTTAGCGATGATTGAATAGCGATCCCGCTCACCGCGCACCACACTTGCTGACACCGTGCGGGATGACTGTCCTGTCGGGAATTGAATCGCGGTCACGCCATCAGCCAACACCGTGACACTGAAGAATAGAGCGATGATCGGAATTAAGCCGTTCATTGCTATCTCATACCGTTTTGATTTCGTTTAACAGATCAGGATGACGATCCAACAACTGCAATAACTTCACCAGTGCTAACGGTGGTTTAGTCTTACCGGTTTCATAGCGTGAAAAGGCATTGATACCGCCACCAAAGAGCGCAGTGGCTTCATGTTGATTCAGTGCCAGCTTCTCACGGACGCAGGCAATAAAGCTGGGATCAACCAGCGCAGCATCGACTTGTTGAATGAACTCACCAACTTGTTCACCGAATCGCTGCGATTCAATCGTATCCATAACGCACTCAGCACAAGCGGGACAAAAGTCACCAGTCACCGCCGGAATAAGCGTTGTTTCACCTTTATAACTGAATGGGACATCACGGGTATCGTGTCTTAATTCAGCCGCACCACAAACGGGACATTTCATCGTCATAACTCCTTGAATGAAACAACGAGGACATCGTCAATCACGGTCAATTTCAAATACACATCGCCAGTTGGAGTGTGCGGACGGTATACATCCTGCCAAATCCGATGATCGTTGTAAGTGGTCATCGCTTTATAGAAGTCAGTTGGAGTGAGTGCCATCACTGTTGCAACGATGTCATCTATCTCAAATCCGAATAACTTCCCGCCAATTACAGCACTTTGTGTCATGCGTATCTTGCCAGCATTAACCAATGCTTTAACAACCGACAACTTGCAATGCGGAGTTCGCTTTTCCATTCTGTAGTCTTCACCTGATTCGTGATAGCGAGCGGTTGTCTGCGATCCCGTTCATCGCGCACCACACTTGCTGACACCGTGACACTGAAGAATAGAGCGATGATCGGAATGCGGCTGATGTTCATGGTAGTGGCACAGTGAGATGACGGTTCAGTGCTGACAAATTTTCAATTCTCCCGCAAAAAATCGGTTATTAGTGTCGGCTAATTTCCGCAAAGCACCACCAGCACCACCCACGCAACCAAGGATCAATTTAAGTTAAATTAGCGTCCCATTTCAGCCCACGAGACGCAACCATGATCCTTCTCCTCGGCGGTGAGAAAAGCGGCACCGGCAAGAGCACCATTGCCGTTAATCTCAGCGTCTGGTTAGCCAATGCCGGGATTGACGTATTATTGA
>NZ_NRRQ01000082.1 GCF_016583745.1 Chromatium okenii | reverse complement strand
ATCCGAGCGCCGACCTTGATGCCAGCACCGAATACTATGTGCTGATCGACAGCGGCGCCTTTAAGGACGCGGCGAACAACGTCTACACCGGCATCAGCAGCACCACCGCGTTGAGCTTCACCACTGCTGCGGCCGACACCACCGCGCCGACGCTCACCAGCAGCACCCCAGTGGACAACGCCACGGCGGTTGTGGTCGGCAGCGACATCGTGCTGACCTTCAACGAGAACGTCACCGCCGTCACCGGCAAGAACCTGGTCATTTACAAGACCAGCGATAACAGCGTGGTCGCCACCATCGCGGCCGACGATCCGCAGATCGCGATTGCGGGCGGTGTGGTCACGGTCAATCCGAGCGTAGACCTTGATGCCAGCACCGAATACTATGTGCTGATCGACAGCGGCGCCTTTAAGGACGCGGCGAACAACGTCTACACCGGCATCAGCAGCACCACCGCGTTGAGCTTCACCACCGCCGCTGCGGTCGACACCACCGCGCCGACGCTCACCAGCAACGTCCCGGCGGACAACGCCACGGCGGTTGTGGTCGGCAGCGACATCGTGCTGACCTTCAGCGAAACCGTCACTGCCGTCACCGGCAAGAACGTGGTCATTCACAAGACCAGCGACAACAGCGTGGTCGCCACCATCGCGGCTGACGATGCGCAGATTGCGGGCGGTGTGGTCACGGTCAATCCGACCGCCGACCTTGACCCCAGCACCGAATACTATGTGCTGATCGACAACGGCGCCTTTAAGGACGCGGCGAACAACGTCTACACCGGCATCAGCAGCAACACCGCGTTGAGCTTCACCACCGCCGCCACGCCTACTGATATTACCGCCGGTGGTATTTTCACTGCGACTACTGGCGTGGACATCTACGAGATGGATTACACCGTGACTCTTGGTCGTGCAACAACGGTGATGAGTGCTGGAACAGCAACCATTAATGACTTCGATCCAACGCAAGATATTTTGCGCTTTGACAATATAACCACGACGACAGCGAGTACTGAAGCAGCGTTCTTGGTGACACCAGGCGTGGTTTGGAGTGAGAATCCGTTCGACGGTTCGACTTCATTCTTCTTTGACCCTAATGCAGCGGGAACTGCTGGTGGTGTGAAGCTTACTGGTATTCAAGATGAAGCGTTGACACAGATTGTTGCTCAGATTGTGTAGTCGTTAGTTTTTAACCCCACTCATTACTAATGAGTGGGGGTGGGTTGTTTATACAGTGAATCTGAACACTTTACTTAACGGGAATATTCATAATGGCAACAATCGCGAATTCTTCTGGTCCTGATGTCATCGTGCCAACTGGCGGTAATACTTATTTAGGTGGTGCTGGTAATGACACCTATTTGATTACGTCGCTATTAGCGGCGGGATCAACCGCCGTAATTACTGATACTGAAGGCACAGATAAACTGCAATTGGTTGATGGCTTAACCATCACTTCTACTTTTTATGCAAATGCAGTGGAATTAACACTGTCGAACGGTGGGAAGGTGCAGGTTACTGGTGCCAGTAGATTGAGCTATGAAGTGGGCGCAAATGCGACTAGCGGTGATACGGCGTCGCCGCAAACCTTTGAGCAGTTCGCTACAATACTTGGTGTGACGTTGCCAACGGGCAGTGCGCTTGCAGCAGGAACAACCTATACGGTGCCCGCAACCGACACCACCGCGCCGACGCTCACCAGCAACGTCCCGGCGGACAACGCCACGGCGGTTGTGGTCGGCAGCGACATCGTGCTGACCTTCAACGAGAACGTCACCGCCGTCACCGGCAAGAACCTGGTCATTCACAAGACCAGCGACAACAGCGTGGTCGCCACCATCNGGACAACGCCACGGCGGTTGTGGTCGGCAGCGACATCGTGCTGACCTTCAACGAGAACGTCACCGCCGTCACCGGCAAGAACCTGGTCATTTACAAGACCAGCGACAACAGCGTGGTCGCCACCATCGCGGCCGACGATCCGCAGATCACGATTGTAGGCGGCGTGGTCACGGTCAATCCGACCGCCGACCTTGATCCCAGCACCGAATACTATGTGCTGATCGACAACGGCGCTTTTGAGGACGCGGCGAACAACGTCTATGCCGGTCTGACCGACAAGACCGCGTTGAGCTTCACCACTGCCGATCCGGCGGATGTCACTGCGCCGACGCTCGACAACACCAACCCGCTGGACAACGCCACCGCCGTGGCGGTAGGCGCCAACGTGGTGCTGACCTTCAGCGAGGACGTCACCGCCGTCACCGGCAAGAACCTGGTCATTCACAAGACCAGCGATGACAGCGTGGTCGCCACGATCGCGGCCGACGATGCGCAGATCGCGATTGTAGGCGGCGTGGTCACGGTCAATCCGACCGCCGACCTTGACCCCAGCACCGAATACTATGTGCTGATCGACAACGGCGCCTTTGAGGACGCGGCGAACAACGTCTACACCGGCATCAGCAGCACCACCGCGTTGAGCTTCACCACTGCTGCGGCCGACACCACCGCGCCGACGCTCACCAGCAACGTCCCGGCGGACAACGCCACGGCGGTTGCGGTCGATGGCAACATCGTGTTGACCTTCAGCGAAGCCGTCGCCGCCGGCACCGGTAACATCGTCATCAGCGATGGCGCGGGCGACACCCGCACCATTGCAGTGGGCGATGCCCAGGTGACGATCAGCGGCACCACCGTGACCATCAATCCGACCGTCGACCTCAACTCCGACACCACCTACTCGGTGCAGATGGTCAGCGGGGTACTCACCGACACGGCAACGAACCCCTTTGCCGGGATCAACGACGCCACCACGCTCAACTTCTCCACGCCCGACACCACCGCCCCCACCGCCACCGTGGTCCTGACCGACAGCGCGCTGAGTGCGGGCGAGACCACCACCGTCACCGTCACCTTCAGCGAAGCGCCAACTGGCTTTGATGCAGCTGCCGATCTGACGGTTGAAAACGGCACTCTGGCTGCTGGAACGTTCGATGCTACCGGTCTGATTTACACGGCAACCTTCACGCCAACCGCTAACATCACAGACGCTACCAACGTGGTCACGCTCGGCACTGGCTGGACGGATGTCGCTACCAACGCTCCGGCGGCGGACACCGACTCGCTCAACTACGCGGTCGACACCACCGCCCCCACCGCCACCGTGGTTTTGGCCGACAGCGCGCTGAGTGCGGGCGAGACCACCACCGTCACCGTCACCTTCAGCGAGGTACCGACTGACTTTGTCGAAGCCGACGATCTGACGGTTGCCAACGGCACCCTGTCGGGCGGCACCTTCGAT
>NZ_NRRQ01000081.1 GCF_016583745.1 Chromatium okenii | reverse complement strand
TCCATACTGTCAAGTCGATAATTATTACTGGTCAAAACAGAAAAGTTATCTACCTGAGTCACATTTATGGTGGTCATAACCACGATTACTCAATAATGAAATCGGAATTTGATATGGATAAGCAGTGGTTTGTCGATGTTACAGTTCGAGCTGATCTTGGGTTTTTAGGTTTAGTTAATGACTATGGGTTCAAATCTGATCTCAGGTTGCCTAACAAAAAACCTCGAAAATCAAAAAATAATCTTTCACCAGAACTCACTAAACAGCAGAAAATAGAAAACCGCGCACATGCACAACGTCGCATTTTTGTTGAGCATTCGATTGGTGGAATGAAACATTTTCACTGTCTGACACACCGGATCAGAAGCCAGTCAAATGTCATTATGGATCAGTTCTTTGGACTGGCAGCTGGTCTTTGGAACTTCAACATCTCTTAAAAATTCAGATATTTAACGTTCGGTACAAATCTGTTGTTGCTACCTATCGATGACTTGTTATAGTTATCCGCAAAACATACTATACTTAAGAGAAAATGTAGGAGCTTACGACAGTGAAACTGTGCAATGAAGATCAACTTTTGAATTTCTTAAGGAACCGCTGATCTATTTAATGTTCTCTGTGTTGCCCTTTTAAGGGCATATTTTTATAAATGTGATATTAAATAAACTGTTTCCGTTTTAATGATTCAACATAATAACACTTTTGTTAGGTAAAATTAAGGTACTTTTATGCGCTGGACTCTATGTTTCAGGTGTTTAATAGTGACTTTTTTGCTATTAATAGATTAGCCAGAGCAAACAAAGTTTTTAGTTGTGCGGTATTTTTTGCAAGCCCTTTATAACGTACCTTACGGTGCATAAACAGATTTTTAATGATGTGAAATGGGTGTTTAACACGCGCTCGTATTTGCCACTTTACTTTCTCAAGTTGTTGCGTGAGATTTTTTATTAAGCTATCATCCGTTTTTTCAACGTTAGAACGTTTTTCAGTGATGTTCCAACTGACCATTTTTTCGTTAAACTTATCTTTAGCTTCTTCGCGTTTATTCGCGTTTATTCGCGTTTATTCGCACCAGTGTAGCCAGCATCACCAAAAACTTGTTGTTCCTTACCGTGTGTAAAATGTTTTCAACTTGAGTGACATCATGCTCATTTGCCGCAGTGCCAACCACGGTATGCACTAACCCAGAATTAACGTCAACGCCAATGTGTGCTTTCATTCCAAAATACCATTGATTTCCCTTGCGAGTAGAATGCATTTCTGGATCGCGGGTTTTTGCTTGATTTTTTGTTGAAGAAATGGCGTTGATAATTGTTGCATCAACAATTGTTCCTTGATTTAACAACAATCTTTTTTTGCTTAACTGCGCATTGATTGTAGAAAAATCACGTTAGTTATAGTTGATCCAACATAAAATGATTACAAATGACAGGCAAACAAAGCATCAACTGAGCAATGGTTCCTTTTACGAATCGCTTTTGCTTTTGCCCAATAGTTTTCAATCGGATTTAAGTCAGGTGAATATGGTGGCAAGTATTCTAAAATATGCCCGCTTTCTTTAATCTTTTGCTGAATATCTTGTCTTTTATGAAAAGCGGCATTATCCATAACAAGAACACAGTTTTTCGGTAATTTTGGCAACAAATCATCGGTTATCCATGCAAGTAGGAGTTACGCAGTTGGATTTCTAAATGTTTGATTTTATTGAAGTAAGTTTGTGCGCTGCACAATAGCACTTCTATAAAAATCAACAACTTAACTTTCAACTGCGTAATTGTCAAGACCCGAGAGATTGTAGACCTGTTTTTTGAAGCGTTCGGGTTCTTTCTGCTGCCAGTTTTTCAACGCTTGCACCGGTGACACATGTCCGAGTGCTTTTTGGGGTATCTGATGGTTATACAT
>NZ_NRRQ01000080.1 GCF_016583745.1 Chromatium okenii | reverse complement strand
CTGCGGGGTTGGTTGGAATATCGCTGCGGCGATTGATCTTGATGGACTGAGATCGTTACAGGATGCCCTAACAGGTACTTTAGAACAGGACGCGGATTTGATCCTGTTTGTCTACCGCGATGAGGTTGATACATAGTACTCAATAACCTACTAATTTTTACCATTTGCTACTAATCACTGGTTTGACATCATCGCCACATCATGGTTATTGTGTTTGCAACAACGTGTACCTTATGGCGAGAACCAAGCCCGCGTTGTTAATTGAGCTCTTTAACAAGTTCGAGTATGCGGTTGCTAACACGAGTTGTTAGCGTAAAACTTGAAACACATCTAAGAGTTAGAGCACGAAGTGTTTATTTCGTGCCTTGGTAAATATACCCGACAACGCCGGTTACGGATCAAGTTGTCGCAGTTAACGAAAGTTAAGAAAAATGTATCGGTCTATACCCAGAGAGCAAAGACGTTGGGACTGCCGAGATCATCATTGCCAAACAGCGCAACGGCCCGATTGGAACGGTGCGCCTCACCTTTCTCGGTAAATACACCAAGTTTGAGAACTTCATTCCCAATGAAGTCGAACCACCAGATGTGGTGCCTCCATTACCGTACTGATACTAGATATTGTGGTTTAGCTGAACAGTTCACTGTGTGAACCAAGCCGGACTAACCGCAAGATATTGTGATCCAATTTCCGATAGACCAATAACAAATCAGGTTTGATGTGACACTCGCGGTTGCCTGTCCACTGACCGCTTAGTGCATGATCGCGGTTACTCGCTGGCAAGGTTTGGTCAGCAACTAACGCTGCCAATACCTTCATCACTAACGCATCCAGATCAGAACGGTGCTGCGGATTTGCCTTCGTGTGCTTGTAATCGCGTTTGAAAGTTGATGATCGTTCAATCGTCCGCATTCAAGTCCGCCATCAGATCATCAATGCTGTTGAAATGTTGACCTTTACCTGCCTCCAGTTCAGTGATCGCAGCGCGGGTTATCGCACTCGCTGCTCTAACTTCAAAGGGTAAACAACGATCATCAGCAATGCGGCGCATCAATAAGCGAATCGCATCAGAGATAGATAAACCCATTGCCTCCAATGCTTCCTCAGCACGTTCTTTGGTCACGGGATCAATGCGGGCACGAACATAGGTATTGACGCTAGACATGATGATGCGCTCCTAACTGTTGGAGTGTTGACTGTAGTCTTAATCGGACTACACAACAATCGTCTTAGCGGATCATCACCGTTAATTGGCATTGCCGCGAGTGCCACCTACTGCAATCAGATACCGCCCGGAGCTGGGCAATACACCCGTCCATTCCACTGCATCATCACCCTCACCCGCATTGGGCAAGGTTTCACCCGCAATTGAACCATCAGCTTGAAGCCGATACTTGGGCGCATAGAGATTAAAGACCGCATTATCTTCAATCGCATGGATTGCAACGGTCATGGTTTGCCCTTGTTTAGCGATGATTGAATAGCGATCCCGCTCACCGCGCACCACACTTGCTGACACCGTGCGGGATGACTGGCCTGTCGGGAATTGAATCGCGGTCACGCCATCAGCCAACACCGTGACACTGAAGAATAGAGCGATGATCGGAATGCGGCTGATGTTCATGGTAGTGGCACAGTGAGATGACGGAATTGATCGGTTTAGTGCTGACAAATTTTCAATTCTCCCGCAAAAAATCGGTTATTAGTGTCGGCTAATTTCCGCAAAGCACCACCAGCCCCCACCCACGCAACCAAGGATCAATTTAAGTTAAATTAGCGTCACATTTCAGCCCACGAGACGCAACCATGATCCTTCTCCTCGGCGGTGAGAAAAGCGGCACCGGCAAGAGCACCATTGCCGTTAATCTCAGCGTCTGGTTAGCCAATGCCGGGATTGACGTATTATTGA
>NZ_NRRQ01000079.1 GCF_016583745.1 Chromatium okenii | reverse complement strand
CGGAGTAGCGATTAAAAACTGAATGTAATCTTGTTCGGTACATTTTGCAGCGTTCATCTTTGTATAGCCAAGCCAGAATAAATTGATTGCGGCACAACAGTAGGATTGAAGGTGCTGCGCCGATTTTGACAATCATTTTGTGGTGGATCGACTATATTCTAAAGCTATTTTTGGTCAACTGCGTAACTCCTAGATTCTTCAAGTTTTCTCGTGATTCAAGACCAAGCAGAAGTGGGCACCCTTTCGGGTCGAGGGATGTAACCTCTATCTCAGCTATTACTGCCGAGCATTTGCTTTCTCTGCTCTCCCATACCCGCATTCGTCGGGTAGGGACAATTTGTTACCATTTCATCCACCCTAAGAACCGTGCTTGCGACTTTCACCGCACACGGCTCAAGCCTTGATAAGCTCTAGTTAAAGAGCCGGTAACGCACCGATTTTATTCTTACTATGAAGCTGACGGTGGCAATTTCCATGTAAAAGTCGTGTATTCTTCAGCGTATTGTTCCCACCCAGAGTCTTTGGTATTACATGATGTATATTAAACTCATCACTTTCTGGTTGGATCATTTGCATACACACTGGGCATATACCTTTTTGTTGGAGCCATAGACTCTTCGCTTGACCATACAGATGTTGATCTGAATCTTTGACGGCACGAATTGCACGTTGTTCCCAGTACTGCTCCCATTGTGGATCAAACGGATTTGCTTCCGATTTAACCTTAACGTGTCGCACAATTGGTGTTGCTGCATGTTTTATCAACTCTACCAACTGCTTCTCGCCTTTGACTTTCTTGTAGTAGCCAAACACCCAGTTTCTAGCGCCTTTAGTGTGCCAATAACGATCCTTAACCCACTTCCGACCCTTCTTTGGATGTATCCGTCGTGCCCATTTCCAGAGTGCTGTCCAGATTTCCTTGTCTACCTTACCAAAGGTTTCCTTAGAGACCATTCCAGCATGATAGTTTGCCCACCCCCGTATGATTGGGTTTAGTGTTGCTATCACAACCTCTTGACTTTGCCCATTGAGATTCTTAATCGTTTCCCGAATCTTTTTCAAGTGTGCCGCCACATTCTTCTTGGCAGGCTTCGTCAAGTACTTGCCCGAATACTTTCTAAAGTTCCATCCTAGAAAATCAAACCCTTCTTCGATGTGTACCACCTTAGTTTTCTCTTCTGACAGCGTGAGACCTCTCTCCTCTAAGAAGACTCTTGCAGTCTCCTTTACTTTGAGTGCTGTAGCTTCGTCTGCTGCGGTAATTACAAAATCATCGGCATATCTAACACAGTTAATCTTGTTTACATTCTTCCCTTTCTTGCTTACCTTCGTTCTATCCTTGAGTACTGCTGCTTCAAGACCATCTAATGCCATGTTTACTAGGGTTGGCGATATGATACCGCCTTGTGGTGTCCCTGCCTCGGTGGGAAACAGACTTAGTTTCTCCATGTATCCAGCCTTCAGCCACTTCCCAAGGACTACTCTATCCATTGGAATGTTATTTATTAACCATTCGTGACTGATATTGTCAAAACATCCAGTAATATCCGCTTCCAGTACCCATTGTGCTCTATCCTTGCTTGCTTGGCAGGTAAACAGTTGTGCTGCTGCATCTGCCGTACTCCAACCTTTCCGAAACCCGTAGGAGTTTGGATCGGCTTTAGTTTCTGCAATGGGTTCCAATGCAAGCAAGTAGAGAGCTTGCATGGCACGATCCTTCATGGTTGGAATTCCTAGCGGACGTTGTTTCCCGTTTGCTTTAGGGATATACACCCTTCTCAAAGGCTTTGGCTTGTAACCATGCCGTTTGAGAGACGAGATTGCTCTGTACTTTTGTGTGGGAGTGTTCCATGTTGCTCCATCTACTCCCGATGTCCTTGCCCCTTTATTCTCGGTTACTCTCTTCACACTGATTGCTTTAGCGTAAAAAGAGTGGGTTAATATCCATTGCAATTTTCTCAACTTGCGATGGTCATTTTCCTGCGTTGCCTTCACGATACGCGCTTGCAGTCTTCTCACTTTTTGCTCTGCCACTTTCCAGTCAATCTCGTGCCAGCCGTCGTTAGGAGTCACAGGAGCTGTGCTCGTTGTTTTCACTTCAATCACCTCTCTCATATTTGCTTACTCCTATTAGAAAAGAATTTAAACTATCTCGTGATTCAAGACCAAGCAGAAGTGGGCACTCTTTCGAGTCAAGGGATGTAACCTCTATCTCTGCCATTACAGCAAAGCATTTGCTTTTTCTGCATTCCTATACCCACACTTCCAACAGATCATCTTACGATTCACCTGCCTTTCCAAGTACTAAAGGCGAAAATACGGGCTTACCAAGTTCCGTACAAGTAACTCGAAAGGGTTAGGTGGCAACTGTTGACCGGAGTGCTTAAAATCTTCCGTTAGATGATAATAAAGCATCTAAACTATGCACTCTTTGCCTTTTGGCTGGAGCCTATCAGCATTATTTGGCTCCTTGAGGATAACGGTCTTTAACATTGCTTCACTTATGTTCACCATACCTTCCAAGCCTAGCTCCCATCCACTTTAATGCTAGTAGAGTTGATTTTATCTCACG
>NZ_NRRQ01000078.1 GCF_016583745.1 Chromatium okenii | reverse complement strand
TGACGGCGAAATGGAAACAGCAGCGACTCAGCGAGGCCCAGCGGATCGATGCCTGGAACGACTATGTGCCCAAGCATCTGCTGCCGCGTCTGCACGCCTACGAGCTGATGATGGCGCCCTATGCCATTGCACACATGAAGATTGGTCTCAAGCTGGCCGAAACGGGCTACCGGTTCGAGAGCGAGGAACGGGCGCGGATCTATCTGACCAATGCGCTGGAGCCTTGGATGAGACAGCTTCCGCTTATCGGCTTCGACGCCCTCGCCCACGAAGCTACCGCTGTGAACGAAATCAAAAGGCACAAGCGATTTACTGTCATCATCGGCAATCCGCCGTATTCTCCCTCGATCTGCGAGCCCGAGTGGCTGATGCAGCGGCTCGACGATTGGAAGCGAGGATTGAACGAGACGAAAAGTGACCTGAATCGTGAGGAGTGGAAATTCCTGCGCCTCGCGCAGCATCACTGCCAGATAGCGGGCGCAGGAATCATTGGCTTCATCATCAACCGCGATTTTCTCGACGGGATTGCGAAACGAAAGATGCGTGAGCACCTCGGCCAAACTTTCTCGTTATGCACCGCCGTGGATTTGAATGGCGATGTGAAGGGAAACATCTCCGATGAGAATGTTTTTGAGATAGAGCAAGGTGTCACTATTGCGGTGCTCTGCACAATATCCGCGAAGCAAGTTTTACGATTTGCCTCTCGCGTGGGAACGCGGGATCAAAAGTATGCCGACCTTGTTGCAAAAAATCCGATAGATGCAGCACTCACCGAGTTTGAACCTGTAAAACCGTATTTTCGCTGGCAGCCAGCTGCATCTACGACTGTGCCAGGCGCTGCTGACGAATATGCTAGTTGGATGCCCCTTGATGTCGTGTTCACGCTCAAGAGTTCAGGCATTCAAACAAAGAACGATCCAGTCTGCATTGCCTGGTCCGTAAACGAAATTTTTGAGCGTGTGGAACGGCTCGCTCGATTGAGTTCGAAGGAGGCGCGATTAGAACTCGCAATCGAAAAAGAGGGCGCGTGGACTCTGGCCAGTGCGCAGGCAGACTTGCGGCAGTTCGGCATTTCCCGCAATAACGTCCGGCGCATCCTTTATCGTCCGCTGGATTTTCGCTTTACTTACTACACACGCAAATCCAGCGGTTTCCTTGGTCGTCCGCGCTACGATCTCATGCGTCACATGGTTGATGGCCATAACATCGGATTGATTTTCAATCGGCAAATTGTCGGCGACAGCGTTTCTCATTTCTCGGTATCTCGGGATATCACCTGCCACGGAACATTTTACCTCGGCAACAAAGGTCAGGATTACCTCGCACCACTCTACCTTCACGACGACCACCTTTTTTCCCAACACAGCGGTAACGAAAGATCGAATTTCACTCCAATTTTCACCGAAGTACTGCGCAAAAAACTTGCCTGCGAAGAGTCGAAGCTGACACCCGAAGATATCTTCTACTACATCTACGCAGTGTTTCACAGCCCCGGCTACCGCACCCGCTACGCCGAATTCCTGAAAATCGATTTCCCGCGCCTGCCATTAACCGGAAGCCTTGATCTATTCCGCGCACTGGCCCAACTTGGCGGCGAACTTGTTGCGCTGCACCTGCTGGAATCCACCACCCTCGACCAGCCCATCACCGAGTTCATCGGCAGCGGCAACCCCGAGGTCGAAAAGCCCACCTGGTTACAGGACACCGTCTGGGTGGACAAGCGCCAGACCACCGGCTTCAAAGGTGTCCCCGAAGCCGTCTGGAACTTCCACATCGGCGGCTATCAGGTCTGCCACAAATGGCTCAAAGACCGCAAAGGCCGCACCCTCTCGGACGAGGACATCACCCACTATCAAAAGATCGTCGTCGCCCTGTCCGAAACCATCCGCCTGATGCGCGAGATCGACGTGGTCATCGAGCAGCACGGCGGTTGGCCGGGTGCCTTTG
>NZ_NRRQ01000077.1 GCF_016583745.1 Chromatium okenii | reverse complement strand
TGACGGCGAAATGGAAACAGCAGCGACTCAGCGAGGCCCAGCGGATCGATGCCTGGAACGACTATGTGCCCAAGCATCTGCTGCCGCGTCTGCACGCCTACGAGCTGATGATGGCGCCCTATGCCATCGCGCACATGAAGCTTGGTCTCAAGCTGGCGGAGACAGGCTACCGATTCAAGAGCGATGAACGGGCGCGGATTTATCTCACCAATGCGCTGGAGCCTTGGGTAAAGCAGATTCCGTTAATAGGGTTCGATGCTCTCGCCCACGAGGCCGCCGCCGTAAACGAAATTAAACGGCATAAGCGATTCACTATCGTTATCGGCAATCCGCCGTATTCAATTAGCTCACAGAATTCGGGCTCATGGATTACGAGCCTTGTGGAGTCTTACAAGGTAGCCGTTCGGCACGAGCGAAATATCCAGCCGCTTTCCGATGATTATGTAAAGTTTTTCAGAATCGGTCAACATGCGGTTGACTCGTCAAATACAGGGATACTCGCCTATATTTCAAATCATACCTTTCTGTCAGGACTAATACATCGAGGAATGCGAGAGGAGTTGGGGAAATCTTTCAATAGAATTGCAGTCGTCGATCTGAACGGTAGCGCGCTTCTTGGGCTCGAATTAGCTCCCGACGGACGCCAAGACCAAAATGTTTTTGATATTCAACAGGGTGTCGCTATTACAATTAGTCGAAACTCAATATTAACAGCAGAAAACGGAGATTTTCAGTTTTCGTCTATTCGATCCGACAGAACCACTAAATACAATATCTTACTAAGCAAAACATGCGTTCAGGGTGAGTTTGAGACGCTGTCTCCATTCCCGCCGAATCACTTTTTCGTGTCAATGGCGAAACGTGATCTTACTTATGACTCGTGGCCGAAATTGGACGAGATATTTAGTAAAAAATCGACTGGAATGGAGACAGGTCGGGATGAAACTCTAATCGATTTCGACCGATCTACGATGCAGGCATTCTGCGCTGATCTACATTCAAAATCGTTTTCTGCGACCCAGCTCTCTAAAACATATTCGATAAGCGATACAAGCGGATGGCCGGTTTTATCGCGCCGAAAAGACATCCAGAGCAAGCCACTTAGAAATCTGGTCGATTCCATTCGGCTCGTCCAATATAGGCCTTTCGACAAACGTTTTACGATTTATGGCAACTTCCTACGGCGTGCCCAGTTTGAAAACATGCGGCATATGTTAACTCCGAATCTTGGATTAATTGCGACGCGCATGATAAAAGGGGAAAGGCCAGCGCACTTTTACGTAACCCGAGACCCAATCGAAAAGATCCTGATTTCACCAAAGACATCAAACAACGCTTTCCTCTTTCCGCTATACACCACCGAAGGAGATACTAATGCGGGAGCAAAATTGAATTTTGATGCTGAGCTAGTAATAAATCTACGACGGGAATTTCTCCGTGCCTTCGCCAAAGCGCTTTGCATCAAAACAACCAGCCCCCACTTCCTGCCCGCCGGCCTTATGCCCGAAGACATCTTCCACTACATCTACGCCGTCTTCCACAGCCCCACCTACCGCACCCGCTACGCCGAATTCCTGAAAATCGATTTCCCGCGCCTCCCATTAACCGGAAGCCTTGATCTATTCCGCGCACTGGCCCAACTCGGCGGCGAACTTGTTGCGCTGCACCTGCTGGAATCCACCACCCTCGACCAACCCATCACCGAGTTCATCGGCAGCGGCAACCCCGAGGTCGAAAAGCCCACCTGGTTACAGGACACCGTCTGGGTGGACAAGCGCCAGACCACCGGCTTCAAAGGTGTCCCTGAAGCCGTCTGGAACTTCCACATCGGCGGCTATCAGGTCTGCCACAAATGGCTCAAAGACCGTAAAGGTCGCACCCTCTCGGACGAGGACATCACCCACTATCAAAAGATCGTCGTCGCCCTGTCCGAAACCATCCGCCTGATGCGCGAGATCGACGTGGTCATCGAGCAGCACGGCGGCTGGCCGGGTGCCTTCG
>NZ_NRRQ01000076.1 GCF_016583745.1 Chromatium okenii | reverse complement strand
TTATTCAGAAAAGCAAGTCTATACTTAACTGAACTGTCTTCTTCACGTCTTAAGAAATTCAAAAGTTGGTCTTCGTTGCACAGTTTCACTGTCGTAAGCTCCTACATTTTCTCTTATAGTATAGTATAGTATGTTTTGCGGATAACTATAGCGTTGCAACAATTGGGAGTGATGACAGCGCCGGGCTTGTCTTTATGTTTCAATCCTTGTTGTATTGGATTTAGCGTTGCAACTTGAGCAGATCGGCTTCCTACGGCGAGAAAGATAAGGGTTTCAATCCTTGTTGTATTGGATTTAGCGTTGCAACGCGCGTCAAGCCGTAACTATCTTTAGATTTTCCGATGTTTCAATCCTTGTTGTATTGGATTTAGCGTTGCAACGAATTAAAGGACGCTATCAAGACTGCCGGACACGCTGGTTTCAATCCTTGTTGTATTGGATTTAGCGTTGCAACATTCTGCTTTTGAGTTGAGTGCGGCTATCAACACGGGGTTTCAATCCTTGTTGTATTGGATTTAGCGTTGCAACATCTGATGAAATCGCGCAATGTTGTTGCCTGCACTTGGTTTCAATCCTTGTTGTATTGGATTTAGCGTTGCAACCCGTAGGATGCTGCCGACCCAGCGGACAGCTCCCTCCAGTTTCAATCCTTGTTGTATTGGATTTAGCGTTGCAACCAGAATAGGGTGCCGTCGCACCATTTCGCATCCGAAGGTTTCAATCCTTGTTGTATTGGATTTAGCGTTGCAACTGCTGTATCATTGCCTACGATTGACGCGTGGTTACGGTTTCAATCCTTGTTGTATTGGATTTAGCGTTGCAACCGGAGACCGGCGACCTGTTCGCGGTCGTGTGCCGATTGTTTCAATCCTTGTTGTATTGGATTTAGCGTTGCAACGGTTTTCCGCGTCCGCGCTAAATTGTCGTAAACCTGAGTTTCAATCCTTGTTGTATTGGATTTAGCGTTGCAACCGGAATATGTCCCGGCTTTGAACCGGCGTTGCATCGTTTCAATCCTTGTTGTATTGGATTTAGCGTTGCAACACGCCACCGTGCTATTGCCCGCGCAGCGCCGGTTTTACGTTTCAATCCTTGTTGTATTGGATTTAGCGTTGCAACCAGCGGTGGCGGCGATGAATTGCGGGCACTGTTATGTTTCAATCCTTGTTGTATTGGATTTAGCGTTGCAACCCTCTTTAGGGTCAGCTTCGCCGATTTCATCTAATGCGTTTCAATCCTTGTTGTATTGGATTTAGCGTTGCAACAATTGGCAAGCCGGTATCCGCTTGAATGCCGAGGTGGTTTCAATCCTTGTTGTATTGGATTTAGCGTTGCAACTTTCCGATAACGGCGTGAGTGGCACTTCGGGTTTAGAGTTTCAATCCTTGTTGTATTGGATTTAGCGTTGCAACACCAGATGGGCAGATTCGATCTGCCCATCTGTTTTCGTTTCAATCCTTGTTGTATTGGATTTAGCGTTGCAACACAGTTTGCACACGGCTTGACGGAAAACCGGCAGGGTTTCAATCCTTGTTGTATTGGATTTAGCGTTGCAACCAAAGTCCGGAAATGTCCACCGAGTCCGGCGATGTCGTTTCAATCCTTGTTGTATTGGATTTAGCGTTGCAACACGGTTTGGATAAACCCGCAGCCGCGCAGAAAATAGGTTTCAATCCTTGTTGTATTGGATTTAGCGTTGCAACTGTGCGCCCAGTGGCTAGAGGAAGGCAAGCTCGTCGGGTTTCAATCCTTGTTGTATTGGATTTAGCGTTGCAACGCTGTAACTGCTCAATATCTCACCTGTCAAAGTCATGTTTCAATCCTTGTTGTATTGGATTTAGCGTTGCAACTCAACGGAATCCGCTGAATCCGCTCGGCGGGTTAGGGTTTCAATCCTTGTTGTATTGGATTTAGCGTTGCAACTTGTTTGTATTCTACTGTATGGTCTTCTTTCATTCTGAGTTTCAATCCTTGTTGTATTGGATTTAGCGTTGCAACAAATATGTATGCTG
>NZ_NRRQ01000075.1 GCF_016583745.1 Chromatium okenii | reverse complement strand
CTTGTTATGGATAATGCCGCTTTTCATAAAAGACAAGATATTCAGCAAAAGATTAAAGAAAGCGGGCATATTTTAGAATACTTGCCACCATATTCACCTGACTTAAATCCGATTGAAAACTATTGGGCAAAAGCAAAAGCGATTCGTAAAAGGAACCATTGCTCAGTTGATGCTTTGTTTGCCTGTCATTTGTAATCATTTTATGTTGGATCGACTATATTCCCAACCGAAATGAGCGCGTTTCCAGACATCCGCCCAGCCATCGCTGCCAGTGGTTTTCTTTGCGCCACGCTCAAAACAATAAAACTCACCAGTTGGATCAGCTTCTGCGGGCGTTGGTTCATTCAATAACCGACATAAATCAATAAAATGCTCTTGCGATTCAGAACGTTCTTTTAGCGTGGAGACTTGCCATTTAGCAATGAATTCATTTGGAGTCATGGAGTTTAGTCGCTCATTAGAGAGGAATTAGTGTGCGTATTTTATCTAAAACTGTCTATAGTGATGACAATCATTTATGGATTGAGTTGCCGCTTGTGCGTGATGAATCGGTCAACTGGAATATCAATATCGGCTACACCGATGAAGGTATTGCTGAAACGCCAATTTTGGATGCGCAAAACAGGTTTTATCCATTACAGATGGAGCGTGTTCACGCAGAAGCCGCTTGATTGTAATTAGTATGTGCCAAGGCCTGCTTTTTGAAGTGCTGACACCGGCGACACATATCCGGGCACTATCTGATGGTTATCAGTCTGCATGTAACGATGCAGCGGTTCCTCTACAGTACTGAGCTTGCGCAGGCGCATGGGATCATCCGAAAAAATGATTGCTGCTCGTAGCCGGCTAGATAAATTCATGCTGCGGTGAAGTAGGTGGTAGCGCCCTAATTTTTAAAATTAGAGTTGTATAACTATTTGTAAAACAAGATAAAAACCATATCAACGCTGTTGATTGGGCACCACCACTTACACTTGTATTCTGAACCACGCCTGCTATCCAAGCGATAAATTTTGCCATACCTGATGATTTTCTAAACTGAATCGTGTATCTTTCGGTACTTTCTAGTAATTGAGAACTGAACCGATGTCAAACCTTGATAAACTGCTTCAACAATACGAGCTCCTGCAAAAGGAAATCGACACCGCCCGTAAACAAGAACGCCGCGTCAAAATCAAAGACGTACGGGTGTTGCTAGAAAAGTATTCCCTCACTGCCGAGGATATTTTTCCGCAGTCGAAGACAGTCGCAGCTGCTACCACCCGCGTTAAATCAACCCGTCCTGCCAAGTATCGTGATCCTGCGTCGGGCAAAACATGGAGTGGTGCCGGTCGTGCTCCGCTGTGGATTAGAGACCACAATTACAGTGATTTCTTGATTACAGATGCAAATACGCCTTCTGAATCGGCGAATTGAGCACTGAGGCGTGGAAACTGGCATAAGCAACATTTATGCTTTTTCACTACCTGCTGTTGTAACCATTGGTGGTCTAGGTTTACTGCTATTGGATTGAGTGAGATCGTGATAAATCGTCAAGCGGGTTGGATTGAGTTTTATAGCTCATTGAAGCTGATCCGCTTGATAATTTTTGAAGGATCAATTACGCACCAATAACATCTTTAGTATCGGTGCAGTTGTCTTGCAATGATTTAATCCGCAATCCGTCCCCGCAAATCACACTGCTTTAATCCCGCCAGAATGAGCGCCGCGCCGTCTACTTTTGAATCGCTTGTATAGTGATGATGACTATGGCGCTGCTAAAGATCGAGTAGTGATATTTCTTCAGTTCTACTGTTTTCATCTTCGTCATCTTCACTGTAATTGAACTCAACCTTACTCTGAAAGATAATTTCATCCATGACTGTTTGCAACTGACCAGATTTAACTACTACATCAAAAGCGGAAATAAGATCGTGAACGTTGATAATTTCTTCGACGGCTTTCATGTATGAATCAACGATAGTCTCAATTTTATATTTCATAACTGCTTGCGCACGAATGGCAGCGCGAATTTGATCTGAGGTTTCGTTAGACTTAACAACAAAAGTAATTGGAAACCGCTGTACTTTATCAATATAGGAGTTACGCAGTTGCGAACAAGCCATACAATGGTGCTGATAAATAAAATCGCACGGCACTGCGCACGATCTTATTTTTTGCTTCCATAATGCTTATTCCAGTTCGATAGAAGTAGCGTTCCA
>NZ_NRRQ01000074.1 GCF_016583745.1 Chromatium okenii | reverse complement strand
TCACATTCAAGTTCCCATTGGGTGAAGTTGTCATTACTGAAGGCGCACATTCCGCATTACAAGAATGTGCAATATCTCCACTCTTCCTATTGTTTCGGCATCGCCAAGGCAATTGGGGAGAGATGAGCAGTGAAGACCAACAAGCAAATGATCGTGCTTTAGTGGAGGGAAACAGAGTGTTATCAGTCTATCCATTACAGGATGACTTACGCGTCTGGATCATTACTGAAGCGGATCGAACTGTTACAACTCTTCTCTTACCTGAAGAGTATTAACCCCCCCTTGAGGTGCTCCGGCACCTCTTTAATTTGAGGAATCAATGATGAATCTGAATGCACTCAATCCCGCTCAACTGAAAGTGGTCACTGCACCATTGAGTAATCTACTGGTTTTGGCTGGAGCTGGTTCTGGTAAAACCCGTGTCTTAGTGGAACGAATAGGATGGTTGATTGAATACTATCACATTCCAGTTGAATCCCTTTTAGTGGTGACATTTACCAACAAGGCAGCAACTGAATTGAAACACCGGTTAGAAGCCAATCTTGATACTGCATTGAATGGGTTATGGATTGGAACGTTTCATGGATTGGCACATCGACTACTCAGAATACATTGGCAAGCGGCACAGTTAGACAAAGACTTCCAGATTCTCAATGCAGAGGATCAGCGTCGTTTATTGAAACGAGTGATGACAACGATGCAGATTGATGACAACACTTACCCAATTAAATGGGTGTTGAGCGTTATCAACAATGCTAAGGAGAATGGACTTCATCCGCACCAAGTTGAGGTTGAAGATGATGATGAGAAGTTAGCCGTTCTGCGTAATGTGTATGCTGAATATGAATTGCAACGGCAACAGAATAAAGCACTGGATTTTGCTGACTTATTGTTGAGTGCTTATGAATTGCTGCGAGATCATCGGGATATTCGTCAACACTATCAAAGCCGCTTTCAACAGATTCTGGTTGACGAGTTCCAAGATACCAATACCATGCAATATGAATGGTTGAAGATGTTATCTACCAGCAATAACTTCATCTGTGCAGTTGGTGATGACGATCAATCCATTTACGGTTGGCGTGGAGCGAAAGTGGAAAACCTGAAGGCATTGCAACGAGATTATCAGAACGTGCAGGTATTACGATTGGAACAAAACTATCGTTCCACCAGCAACATTCTGAATGCTGCCAATGCCGTGATTGCAAACAATCGGAATCGATTCGGTAAGAATCTGTGGACACAACAATCAACAGGTTCCTTAATCTGTCGTTATACGGCTATTGATGCCGGTGATGAAGCCCGTTTCGTAATTGATCGCATTGATCAAACATTCACTATGAATCATTGATGTTATCAAGATTATGCAATCTTGTATCGGACTTCAGCACAATCACGAATGTTTGAAGAACGATTGATTCGGGCTGGCATTCCGTATCGCATCCATAATGGATTACGCTTCTTTGAACGAGCGGAAGTTCGAGATGCGTTGGGATATTTACGCTTGGCAAACTGCAATGATGACCTTGCCTTTGAGCGCATTGTCAATGTTCCGACTCGTGGAATTGGTGAACGCACGATTGAACTATTGAGGAAACACGCACAGACATTATCGGGATCGTTATGGGAAGCAACACTGGATTTGATTGAAAAGAAAGGCTTGACCAAGAAAGTCAATGAATCACTTACAGCATTTGTAGCATTGATTCAATCTCATCGCATTGGAAAGATGACGTTGGCAACACGATTAAATCAACTGCTGAAACAGACAGAGTTACCGGAGTTTTATCTCAAGCAACCCGATGGAAAGGGGGAGGAGCGCGTTGAGAACTTGGATCAGTTGATTGAAACAGCAGCTCGCTTTGAACGAAGCTGGGACATGGAAGATGGTGATGTTTTAACGGTGTTCCTGAATCATGTCGCCTTGGAAGCAAACGAGATGAGCGATGATGACAACAACGATGCCGTGCAGTTAATGACACTTCATGCGGCAAAAGGGTTGGAGTTTCCGGTGGTCTTTCTAGTCGGACTCGAGGAGGGATTATTCCCGCACAGCATGTCATTACATGATCGAGAACGTTTTGAAGAAGAAAGACGATTGTGCTATGTCGGCATGACAAGAGCGATGGAACAGTTGTTTATGACTCATGCGGAAAGCCGGTTGATTCATGGACGAGAATGGAATTCAAAACCTTCTCGCTTTATGAATGAGATTCCCGGTGAGTTCATTGAACATGTCCGTTTTAATAAGGTGGCTCAATACAATGAGGCAGTCATGCGAGTGAAAGAACGAATGGCAATGACCATGCAATAATCATTGATCGATTGGGAACATCATTAACTGGTGTTCCTGATTGATCATTAAACCATTCAATTATTAAGAATGGTTTATTTCATAACACAATAGAGTGCCTTCTTTATTCACTGACAGTGCAAAATTGCTGCCTTGTAACTAATCCCCAATAGGAATCTTCATATTTATCTTCCAAGAAATT
>NZ_NRRQ01000073.1 GCF_016583745.1 Chromatium okenii | reverse complement strand
GATTTCTCTTTTTAGAAAAGGAGGGGCAGGGGGGATTGGTGAGAGCGGCTCACCGATTCCTCGGCTCCATTCTGCAAAATGAGCACGGGTGGGGCGCAAGCGTGGCACTGGCGGCGGGAGCGGCAGACGACGCTTGAGCTGTTCCGCCAAGGTGCCGCGAGTATCACTGAGAACCACCCGCGCTACCGTCTGAAACAGAATGCGATCTTCATGGCTGATTTGATCGGCAGGGCGGATAAAGATACCGCCGCTGCGATCCATGACATGCGCCTCCACCCCCGCCGCAATCAAACCCACAATTTGATCATGCAACTGCTGGCGATACCCAGCGCGATCTTCATTCCAGATCACCAAATCCACCGTCAAACCCTTGAGACGCCAATAGGAATGCGCCTGCACCAACTGCCGCACCAGCTCAATGTTGGCGGGATCGCCGATCTGCACCAGCACCAGCGGCACATCGCCAGAAACGGCATGGCTCCACAGCCCGGATTGGCCGCGCCGATTCTGGTTGAGAATGCTGGGCTTGGCGCGGAGCGAAGCGTTGGCATACAGGATTGAACTGGCCAAGCGCCCGTAAAGCTGCACATCCGCTTGGCTGGCATTGATCTGGCGCAACACCACCTGACTGTGCGTCCACGCGAGATCAAAGACGCGGTCAGCGAGGCGCTGATCCTGATATTTGTTCACCAGACCGATCGCAAGCTCGCGGGTATCGGCGATGCCAGTGACGCGGTCGATGGTGGCGAATTGATCCGGCTCGAGGGTGATGGTGTAGCGGATGGCGATGATCGGATCCAAAACCGGGCCGGCGCTGCCAGAGAGCACTGCATCTGGGGGAAATTCCTCCCGCCCTTTTTCTAAAGGGGGGATTTGCCGATCCAGAGCTTGAGGATTGGCGAGGGTGCGGTCGCGGCCGATGAATTGCAGGCGGTCGGTTTCAAAGGAAGCGGCACTGCACGTCGCGCCGCGCACGACCATCACATGAAACAGCCACGGCGTGGCGTCGTCATCTGAGCGGGGGCGGCGGGTACACAGTAGCGCCGGTTGCGGCGTGAGGATTTCGGTCTGGACAAAGAGATTGCTAAAGGCGGGATGCAGGGCATCAGCGGCTGCCGGCGCGAGGACGACCTCGGCGTAGCTGGTGATCTCAATGCGTTGCCGGGTGCGGCTGTGGTTGGTGAGGCGCACGCGGCGCAGTTCGATGTCGTCTTCCGGGGAGACGGCGATCAGGGTGTAGGCCTCAATGGCACCATCACGGCGGCGAAATTCGGCGCGACCTTCGGAAAAGATGGCTTCGTAGCTGTCGGGTTGTTTGCGGGTGGGCTGATAGGCGGTTGACCAGAATGCGCCGCTCACGGGATCGCGCAGATAACAGAAGCTGCCCCAGGAATCGCAGGTGGGGTCTTCGCGCCAGCGGGTGACGGCGAGGTCTTTCCAGCGGCTGGAGCCGCCGCCGGCGTTGGTGACCATGACGTGATAGCGCCCATTCGACAGCAGCTTGACTTCAGGGAAGGGTGTATGCGGGCTGGTGAAGACGCGCATCTGCGCTTCGGCGGTGGCGTCGGTGGTGCGGATGGTGGTCGGTTCGCCGGTGGTGTGGGCATAGAAGACGGGGCTGGCAGGGATGCGTTCTTGCAGCAGCAGGGCGGTGGCTTGGAACAGCGGGGCGGCGAGAAAGCGCCGTTGCATCGGTCGGTCTAACAGGAGATAGGCTAAGGCGAGCAGGGTCATGCCTTGGTGATGTGCCATGAAGGAGCGCACGACGGCGCTGGTTTGTCCGCGGGGAAGGCGGGAGGGGGTGTAGTCGATGGCTTCATAAAATCCGTAGCGTCCGCTGCCTCCACTGGCGGCGAGGCGTTGGAGATTGTGGCAGGCGGCGGCGGGCGCGACCATCAATGCCAGTGCTGAAGCATAGGGGGCGATGACGAGGTCTTCGGCGAGCCAGCGTTTGAGTCCCAGTCCGGGGACGCCGAAGGCGTGATATTGATAGTTGAGCTGGAGATCAACGGTGTTGTAACCGGATTCGGAGACGCCCCAGGGCACGCCGCGCTGTTGCCCATATTCGATCTGGCGGGCGACGGCGGTGCGATAGGTTTGATCGAGCAGGGTGTGGTCGTCGGTGGGCATGACCAGCAGCGGCATGAGGTATTCAAACATGGAGCCGCTCCATGAGAGGAGTGTGGGTGCGCCGGCGGCGATGGTGAGTTGGCGGCCGAGGGCGAACCAGCTTTCTTGCGGCAGTTGTCCTTGGGCGATGGCGACGAAACTGGCCAAGCGAGCTTCGGAGGCGAGGAGGTCGTAGTAGCTGGCATCTTGGCGGCGGTCGCTGACGTTGTAGCCGATGGTGAGGAGGTGGCGGGCGTCGTCATATAAGAAGTCGTAGTCCATCTGGGCAAGCTCGCCGCTCTGGATGGCGAGCTGTTCGAGTTGGGTGATGCGAGCGCGGGCGCGGTCAATGGCGGTGCGGAGGCTGGTGGGAATTTCTCCCAACTGCCCGCTCTCAAATCCCCCCAACCCACCGATCTCAAATC
>NZ_NRRQ01000072.1 GCF_016583745.1 Chromatium okenii | reverse complement strand
GAAAAACTTCGTTTAGGAGTTGATTCCATTCCCGGAGTTCACCTTGAAACTGGTGTGAGTTTAACCTTGCGTTAATTCATCACTGGTTTTAACCCACTGAGGGCTGGCATTGTCAGCCCTTTTTTATCTCTCTCAATTGATGATGCGAATTGCATCAGGAGTTGTTATGCCTGAAATAACTGCATTAACACAACGAACCTATTGGTTCCCTCCTTATATTGATTATGAGGAACTCTGGGATATCCAACACCTCTATTGTGAGGATGATGAATCATTACCCACTGATGTTACTCCTTCGGCAATACCTGCTGAATGGAGCCAGTTCAATGATGAAGATATTCCATTCTGAGGATTAACAACATGCGTCATTTATATCAATTCGATTTAATCGAACCTTGTAATACGACCTTAACCCTTGGTGAAGATGCCACTGGCACAATCACCATGATCTTGATGGATGAACATCGTCATTGTACTCAATTCATTTTGAGCAATGATGAATTCAATCATCTGTGTGATGTGCGTTANTCACATTCAAGTTCCCATTGGGTGAAGTTGTCATTACTGAAGGCGCACATTCCGCATTACAAGAATGTGCAATATCTCCACTCTTCCTATTGTTTCGGCATCGCCAAGGCAATTGGGGAGAGATGAGTAGTGAAGACCAACAAGCAAATGATCGTGCTTTAGTGGAAGGAAACAGATTGTTATCAGTCTATCCATTACAGGATGACTTGCGCATCTGGATCATTACTGAAGCGGATCGAACTGTTACCACTCTTCTCTTACCATAGTTGTCCGCAAAAAGTTCCATACAAAAGAGTGTGGCAAGTATTAACTACCGGCAGCGCATGGCTAGATTGTGACTGATCCGCCTGCTTTTATACTATAGCTAGTTTTGCGGACAACTACAGAAGAGTATTAACCCCCCCTTGAGGTGCTCCGGCACCTCTTTAATTTGAGAAATCAATAATGAATCTGAATGCACTCAATCCTGCTCAACTGAAAGTGGTCACTGCACCATTGAGTAATCTACTGGTTCTGGCTGGAGCTGGTTCTGGCAAAACCCGTGTCTTAGTGGAACGAATAGGATGGTTGATAGAACACTATCACATTCCAGTTGAATCCTTGTTAGTAGTGACATTTACCAACAAGGCAGCAACTGAATTGAAACACAGATTAGAAGCCAACCTTGATACTGCATTGAATGGGTTATGGATTGGAACGTTTCATGGATTGGCACATCGACTATTAAGGCTGCATTGGCAAGCGGCACAGTTAGATAAAGACTTCCAGATTCTCAATGCAGAGGATCAGCGTCGTTTATTGAAACGAGTGATGACAACGATGCAGATTGATGACAACACTTACCCAATTAAATGGGTGTTGAGCGTTATCAACAATGCTAAGGAGAATGGACTTCATCCGCACCAAGTTGAGGTTGAAGATGATGATGAGAAGTTAGCCGTTCTGCGTAATGTGTATGCTGAATATGAATTGCAACGGCAACAGAATAAAGCACTGGATTTTGCTGACTTATTGTTGAGTGCTTATGAATTGCTGCGAGATCATCGGGATATTCGTCAACACTATCAAAGCCGCTTTCAACAGATTCTGGTTGACGAGTTCCAAGACACAAATACCATGCAATATGAATGGTTGAGGATGTTATCTTCCAGCAATAACTTCATCTGTGCAGTTGGTGATGATGATCAATCCATTTACGGTTGGCGTGGAGCGAAAGTGGAAAACCTGAAGGCATTGCAACAGGATTATCAGAACGTGCAACTGCTTCGATTGGAGCAAAACTATCGTTCCACCAGCAACATTCTGAATGCTGCCAATGCCGTGATTGCAAACAATCGGAATCGGTTCGGTAAGAATCTGTGGACACAACAATCAACAGGTTCCTTGATCTGTCGTTATACGGCTATTGATGCCGGTGATGAAGCCCGTTTCGTAATTGATCGCATTGGTCAAACATTCACCATGAATCATCGATGTTATCAAGATTATGCAATCTTGTATCGGACTTCAGCACAATCACGGATGTTTGAAGAACGATTGATTCGAGCTGGCATCCCTTATCGCATCCATAATGGATTACGCTTCTTTGAACGAGCGGAAGTTCGAGATGCGTTGGGATATTTACGCTTGATCGCAAACTGCAATGATGACCTTGCCTTTGAGCGCATTGTGAATGTTCCGACTCGTGGAATCGGTGAACGCACCATTGAACTATTGAGGAAACATGCACAGACATTATCGGGATCGTTATACCAAGCAACACTGGATTTGATTGAAAAGAAAGGCTTGACCAAGAAAGTCAATGAATCACTCACAGCATTTGTGAATTTGATTCAATCCAATCGCAGTGGAAAGATGACGTTGGCTGCACGATTGAATCAACTGATTAAACAGACAGAGTTACAGGAGTTTTATCTCAAGCAACCCGATGGAAAGGGGGAGGAGCGCGTTGAGAACTTGGATCAGTTGATTGAAACAACCGCTCGCTTTGAACGAAGCTGGGACATAGAAGATGGTGATGTTTTAACGGTGTTCCTGAATCATGTTGCATTGGAAGCAAACGAGATGAGCGATGATGACAACAACGATGCCGTGCAGTTGATGACACTTCATGCGGCAAAAGGGTTGGAATTCCCGATAGTGTTCCTTGCTGGAATGGAAGATGGATTATTCCCGCACAGCATGTCATTACATGATCGAGAACGTTTTGAAGAAGAAAGACGATTGTGCTATGTCGGCATGACAAGAGCGATGGAACAATTGTTTATGACTCATGCGGAAAGCCGGTTGATTCACGGACGAGAATGGAATTCAAAACCTTCTCGCTTTATGAATGAGATTCCCGATGAATTCATTGAGCATATCCGTTTTAATAAGGTGGCGCAATACAATGAGGCAGTCATGCGAGTGAAAGAACGAATGGCAATGACCATGCAATAATCATTGATCGATTGGGAACATCATTAACTGGTGTTCCTGATTGATCATTAAACTATTCAATTATTAAGAATGGTTTATTTCATAACACAATAGAGTGCCTTCTTTATTCACTGACAGTGCAAAATTGCTGCCTTGTAACTAATCCCCAATAGGAATCTTCATATTTATCTTCCAAGAAATT
>NZ_NRRQ01000071.1 GCF_016583745.1 Chromatium okenii | reverse complement strand
GTGGATTTACCGATTGCTCGCGCCCGAGCAACCCAGTTGCCGATTGTGCCCGGGTCGTCATTGCGTGGTGTGTTGCGCCAGTCGGTCAGTGAGCACAATGAATCTGCTGCTCGCGCCCTGTTTGGTCTCGCCGATAACGCCAAGAGTTTTGCCGGTGCGTTGGCTGTCGGTGACGCGCATCTGCTCGCGCTACCAGTGCGGGCGTTGGCGGGCATTGTGTGTTATGTCACCGCGCCTTTTATCTTGAATCGCTACGCTGCTGATCTGAAACGCGCCGGATTAACCGCGCCCGAACTTCCTCGCCTGACTGAAAACACGGCGTTTGTTGCCGCTGATTCGGTCAATCGCATTGAGGGAAAACTGGTTTTGGAAGACCTTGATCTGAATGTCAGCGTTGATGGCAGCGCCCTGCAGTGGGCGGAGGTGATTGCGCAATTGATTCATCCTAAAGATGCAGCGGCTCAAACTGATTTCAGACAACGTTTTGCCATTCTGCCCGATAACATCCTCGGTTTTCTGAGCGAAACCGCGACGGAATTGCGCACCCGTATCAGCATTGACGAAAACACTGGCACGGTGAAAAAGGGCGCACTCTGGTTTGAGGAACATCTGCCCGCTGAAACGTTGCTCTGGGGCATTTATGCGCTGACGGATTCCAATGAACCCGATCAACCCTGTGCGCGTGATGCTCTGGCGCGTGCCTTACCTGCCAGCGATACCCTGCTGCAAATCGGCGGTCAGGCGGGAGTTGGGCGCGGATTGGTGCGGTTTCTGACGCAGGAGAAATTGGCATGAATCTGCGTGCTCATCGGGTCGCTCGCGCTGCTTATCTGCGGGTTGAAGCCCACCAGAATGAACCTGACAAGAAAAAATACGGCGCGATTGCCCACAGGTTGCCGGGCATGATTCTGCAGAATGGACTGGCGCAGGCAACCGGCTTTTTACTCGCCAAAGGCAGCAGCTCTCACGAATATCTGATGCTGCTTGACGATCTTAATTTTGTCCTGCGGGCGGGCGAAACGCTCAATGTGCCTAATTGTAATGCGCTGCATCAAGCCATCATCGCTGCCGATTTGAACCAAACGCTCAAACTCACTCGCCACGCACTGGAAGCATCCGGTTGGATTAAACGCTATGTGCAAGGGTTGCTGCGGGTGGATGCCACTGGCAATAACACTGATAACAGCGGAGCTTGACGCATGGCAACTCAACTGATGCGCGAGAATCTACGCCCGCTTTATCGCCAAGCCAATCATGCTCACCCTGGTCTGCTGCTCCAACGTGGCTACGCCGATTATGACAATGAGACTGAAGCGGGACAGCAAGCCAAGACTGCGTATATCCGCCGAATTTGTGGCGTCACTGCTGATTCTTTCTACCACAATGCTTATCAACGCTGGCGGACTGCAACGACTGATCCGCTGCGGTTTTGCCAAGCGGTGCTTGCGCTCCAATCACGCTTGTTCATTGGTTTGACCGGCGGCGGAATGTTGGAAACCGGCTGTGCCATCAGTCATAGCTACGGAATGCCCTATATTCCGGGTTCGAGTATTAAGGGCGTCGTCCGGGCGCAGGTCAGTAAGAGTCTATTCGGCGAGCAGAATCCGGCAGTGATCGCTGAATTATTTGGTGCTGAAGCCGATCTAAATGGAGCGCATCCGTTGGGGCTTTCCGGTTTAGTGAATTTCCATGATGCGTGGTGGGTTCCCACTTCCGCCGAGCGACCGCTGGTTGAGGAGGTCGTGACGACGCATCATCCCAAATACTACGGCAGCGAGGGCGCGACTCCTGCAACTGATTTTGATAGCCCAATTCCCAACGCGCAAATTGCGGTACAGGGCGAGTTTTTATTTGTGTTGGAAGGACCGCTGGCATGGCTGGAACTCGCAGAGAAGATGCTGATTGCTGCGTTGGATCAGGGCGGCATTGGTGCAAAAACCCGCACCGGTTATGGTTTGTTTGATCCACAGCCGAAAGTTCCCGCTGGTGCAGTCTGCGCTTGGGTTGAGGAAACAATCGCTCGTTTGGCGAAACAGAACAATGCACAAGCTGATGACACCTTGCGCGGCAAAGGATTGGCGGCAGAATGGACGGCGTTGACTGATCCGGTGCTCAAAGCAGCAGCGTTGGAAGACATTTGTTCACGCTGGCAGGCGAAAGGTTGGTGGGATGAGCCACCCGGAAAATCCGCCAAACAAGCAAAGGTCATTTACTTGGGTTGACCTTTCAACAAAATGCTTGTCGGCTGCGTTGAAATCGGTAAGATTAAAGTTGACTGTGATCGGCGTTAGCGTAAACAGAAAGAGGCTTTTGTGTTTTGGTCAAAACTTGACCTAACCGTTTTGGGCTTAAAAATGAGTACAATTTTCTATCTGCATCTGATTGATTTTAAGGTAGAAAATTTTTCGCTGAAGGGTTCGCATTGAGACCCGTTTTAAGGGGATTAAGACGTTAGAAGTAAATAGTAAGTATTTGGAAAATAGTTTGAACTGAGACCCGTTTTAAGGGGATTTAAGACCAGACTTCACAGCGTGCTGTGTTGTTACGCGCTCTGTCCTGAGTGATTACCAGCATCCGCACAGGCATTCAGTATGAAATGGTCGTTTAACATCAATGCCAACGCAGCCAAGGTGCAGATTGCTGACACCGCTGACTTCAATCTACTGCCTAAATTGGTTGCGTTGGAGTTGTCGTTAGGTCAGCAGCAAGTTCGTACTATCACACTGGAGTTTGATTCCGATACTCCAATTCCGGTTAATCGCTTGGTGCGGTTGGATTATCAACCACTGACAA
>NZ_NRRQ01000070.1 GCF_016583745.1 Chromatium okenii | reverse complement strand
CTGAGTGCCCAACCACTTGGGGATGTAGGGCGCGTTGGTGAATGTCCGTGATGACGGCCTGCAAAGCCTCTCGTGCTAAAAACAGCGGGTAGCTGCGTCGCGGAATATAATCATACGGTTCCTGACAGCTAAATCGAGCTCTACAAGCAAACGCTGCTAGGCGCGGCGTTTCATCGCCTCTAATTCGGCTCAACCGGCTAAATGGCGTTACCACGCCAACTCGCGAAACTTACATGGTTTCATCGCCTCTAATTCGGCTCAACCGGCTAAATGAGAATGCGAATCAGGGCTTAATCGCTATACGTTTCATCGCCTCTAATTCGGCTCAACCGGCTAAATGGTAAGCGCGAGCTTACCGTCAAGCTCAAGAGTTTCATCGCCTCTAATTCGGCTCAACCGGCTAAATGGTAAGCGCGAGCTTACCGTCAAGCTCAAGAGTTTCATCGCCTCTAATTCGGCTCAACCGGCTAAATCCGGCAGACAACTTTCGTTCTTTGCCAATTGTTTCATCGCCTCTAATTCGGCTCAACCGGCTAAATCTTAGGAGGTATAAGATGTCCGACGATGATGTTTCATCGCCTCTAATTCGGCTCAACCGGCTAAATAATGAGCAGATGGCACCGCCTCCTATGGGGCGTGTTTCATCGCCTCTAATTCGGCTCAACCGGCTAAATATGGACATCTAAGCGATGAAGAGTATCACCTCCGTTTCATCGCCTCTAATTCGGCTCAACCGGCTAAATCTTCTAGGAGGTTTTATGGTAAACAAATTTTTAGTTTCATCGCCTCTAATTCGGCTCAACCGGCTAAATCGGTTTGTAGCTATAGCTAACGGTACTACCGGTTTCATCGCCTCTAATTCGGCTCAACCGGCTAAATCCACCGCATGGATAGCGGTGCCGGTGGTAGTGTTTCATCGCCTCTAATTCGGCTCAACCGGCTAAATGTTTTTGACATCCATGTCGGAGATATGGAGGGGTTTCATCGCCTCTAATTCGGCTCAACCGGCTAAATCAACGAGGCTGAGAAAGCCTCAGGAGATTTACCGTTTCATCGCCTCTAATTCGGCTCAACCGGCTAAATGCTAATGGTTCGTGGACTGCTGGTGGAGAAGGTTTCATCGCCTCTAATTCGGCTCAACCGGCTAAATCCCACGGCTATGTAGAAGCCGATTGGGTAAAGTTTCATCGCCTCTAATTCGGCTCAACCGGCTAAATGTTTCAGAGTTAAGTCCCTATCGCAACCTTCCGTTTCATCGCCTCTAATTCGGCTCAACCGGCTAAATGTTATTTTTCAATAATAAGCATATCGAGGTGTTTCATCGCCTCTAATTCGGCTCAACCGGCTAAATACCAAATGGGTTGCTAACCGGAGGTTTGACCATGGTTTCATCGCCTCTAATTCGGCTCAACCGGCTAAATGTGTGGTATCTGTGCGACTTCACGCCGGGGTGTTTCATCGCCTCTAATTCGGCTCAACCGGCTAAATTTACTTATAATTTTCCTGAGGAGGGAAAATTATGTTTCATCGCCTCTAATTCGGCTCAACCGGCTAAATGTTAAAAAACCGTCTTGAAAAGGGACGTTAAAGTTTCATCGCCTCTAATTCGGCTCAACCGGCTAAATGTTACTCAACGAGGTAAAAATGGTGGTACTTGGTTTCATCGCCTCTAATTCGGCTCAACCGGCTAAATGCCTGCAAGTTAGGGTTATACGCCGTATAACCGTTTCATCGCCTCTAATTCGGCTCAACCGGCTAAATTGTACTGATGCCGCTATTCTTCAGATCGCCAAAGTTTCATCGCCTCTAATTCGGCTCAACCGGCTAAATAGTTGATGGCATGTTCGTTGCTGAGATAGAGGTTTCATCGCCTCTAATTCGGCTCAACCGGCTAAATCCTTTATCATGGCATCAGGTAAGTCCGATAAGGTTTCATCGCCTCTAATTCGGCTCAACCGGCTAAATATGACAAAACTCTGCATTTCATATTTTAAGAAAGTTTCATCGCCTCTAATTCGGCTCAACCGGCTAAATACACGATTTCGATGGAATTCACCGAAGGTTTCGTTTCATCGCCTCTAATTCGGCTCAACCGGCTAAATAGCGCCAGCTCCTGTAACCGCGCCGCTGGCTCCGTTTCATCGCCTCTAATTCGGCTCAACCGGCTAAATTGACATAACCTTCGCTGAAGGCTATGAATGGAAGTTTCATCGCCTCTAATTCGGCTCAACCGGCTAAATGCCGCAGCAGTTACTGCGGCACCCATTCCACCGTTTCATCGCCTCTAATTCGGCTCAACCGGCTAAATCGTACTGGCGGTGGGTGCGTTATTTTTGCTTAGTTTCATCGCCTCTAATTCGGCTCAACCGGCTAAATCTGACGGTGGCGGAGGTAGGCCGGTTCCTGAAAGTTTCATCGCCTCTAATTCGGCTCAACCGGCTAAATGAATAAAGAAGGGACTCCGTACACCATAAGCCGGTTTCATCGCCTCTAATTCGGCTCAACCGGCTAAATAGTTATTAGATATATTAGATAATGATTTAGTAGTTTCATCGCCTCTAATTCGGCTCAACCGGCTAAATGAGATCCTCGAGCGGTTGGTGGCGGCCGTGCGTTTCATCGCCTCTAATTCGGCTCAACCGGCTAAATATTGGTATGGCTGTATAGATTTATAGTTGTCCGCAAAACTAACCATACAGCACCCAAGGCACGAACTGTTCTATCCAGCCCTTGGCATAGCTTGATGATTTGCTGAATACAGCCCAAGAATCAGAGATGACTGACTTTAAGTACTCAT
>NZ_NRRQ01000069.1 GCF_016583745.1 Chromatium okenii | reverse complement strand
TGAGCATCTCAATCATCGACGAATCATCGTGATGGCTTTCAATCTCAGCGGCGTAGGCACGAAGGGCAGCGGGTAAATCGGTGGGAATGGCTGCGGATGTGGGCTGCTTCATTGGGTGCGGGTTGATTGCCTGCCCTTTCGACCAGTAATCCCAGAGCACATCATCACATTCGTTCTGGTAGGCGATGATGTTGTCCCGAATCTCAGGACGCACCTTGTTTGGGTAAATGCTGGTCATCCAACCGGGCAGTTTGCGCAGAGGCATACAGCTCATTGATTGCAAACCGCCATTTGAAGGTATGGTGATTTCCACCATACAGGTCGCAAAACGCTGATTGTCAGTGAGTTTTTTGTGCTGAGACTTCCAGTCAAGTCCCATGCCCTCAACGATTGGTTTCATGGGTGTGTAGGGTTGACCGTTGATGTCGGTCACAAACAGCGTGGTATTGCGGAAGGGAACAGGCAATAAATCAGAGTTCATAACAGTCTCCGGGTTGGATTTGGAAACCGTCGCAATCAAGACTAAATGATGGCGGCGGGTTGCTTTGAGGTTGGTCTACCGGAACAAGGAACCGGCGAGCTTTTCAGCTCCCTCACGCAACCAGCCATTGATCGTGCGGGCACAAAAAATGCGCCTTTTCGCTGGTGGCACTACGCGCCTTGTATTCTGGGAGACCAATCCCGACCGCCAATGAGTGACGGCAAAGTCAGCCTATACCGAGATGAACGCGGGAGTCAAGGTGACTGATATTATCGTTTGACGATAATATCGCTAAACCATAACATTCTTTCCATGATCATTTCTTTCCACACCGATGCGACAGCAAACGTCTGGCAAGGATGCTTTACCAAAAAGCTGCCGAACCAGATTCAAGAAATCGCCCGCCGGAAACTGCGCATGATCAATGCCGCACAGCGCCTAGACGATTTGCGCATCCCGCCTGGTAATTGTTTAGAAGCTCTCTTGGGCAACCGCTTCGGACAGCACAGCATCCGCATCAACGATCAGTGGCGCGTGTGCTTTGTGTGGAACAACGGCAATGCCACCCGTGTTGAAATTTGTGACTATCACTGAGGACAGCGAGATGGACAAAATCAAGAACATTCATCCCGGTGAAGTGCTCCGCGAAGAGTTCCTGTTGCCGATGCACATTAGCCAATACCGCCTAGCGAAGCAGATTGGCGTACCAGCGATGCGCATCAGTGAAATCTGTTCCGGTAAGCGCAGCGTCACCGCTGATACGGCATTGCGACTTTCCCGTGCTTTGGGCACGACACCGGGGTTTTGGCTCACACTACAATCCGACTTTGACACTGAAGAAGTGCTGCGTACTCGCGGCGATGAACTATCACGAATTCAACCGCTGGCTGCCTAAACTTTTTACTTACTAGGAGTGACGCAGTTGGATTTCTAAATGCTTAATTTCATAAAAATCAGTAACGTTATCTGGCAACGTCAAACGCTATTCGGTTTCAATCCTTGTTGTATTGGATTTAGCGTTGCAACGTGGGGTAATCTTTGCGGTGCTGCTATACTGTACGGAAATACACCGTATGGATGCAGCACATGGTTGAAAGCGACCGTCTTAATCTCCGTCTCCCCACGACTGCCAAACAATTACTCCAGCAAGCGGCAGCAATAACTGGCAACACCCTGAACGCACTGGTGCTGGATGCGGCACTGGATCGGGCGCGTGACATTCTGCAAACCCACCAGCATTCTGAGCTCGCAATTGAGGAATGGCGCGACTTTATGCGGTCATTGGACGACCCGCCGCCGCCTGCTCTGCGTCAAGCGTGGCGCAATGAAGATTGAACTCTTTATGCCGTTGCAAGCGGACGGACATCAACTGTATTTACCAATCGCTACAATCCGAATGCTGGCGACAGATTAAAATCAATTCCACAGTTACCGAAGGTGAATAATGAATCAATATAAATTATCCGCAGCATTCATTAACGCTGGTATTGAATACTCGGAATTAGTCGCGCAAGGTTTGGGTGAATCACCAGATGCAGCCCGCGCATTTGCACGCATGATGGAAAACGCCCCGCAATCCTTTATGGACATGGCGCATGACGCGGTGGTGAAAATGGGATTGATGCCGGAGAAGCCAGACGGATACACCACTGAGGGAAAGCCGGTTTATCATTTGGAATCAATCGCAAAATGCTTGGGCATGTCGAAAAAGGAAGCGGAGAAATCACTGCGCGACTTTCAGGATCACACTGGTAAGCAGTTCTTTGATGTTGATGATGTGCATTCGGTGCAGTAAATGAACGTACATTTACATCATGTTTTAATGAGGTGAATCATCATGCACTGGCAAGAAGTTTGTGAACATCCGTTATTTCAAGATATTCCGTTCAAAGTAGAAACCAATCGTTGGGGGCAAGTGGTAATGAGTCCGGCTACCAATCGGCACGGTCTTTATCAAGCACGTTTGATTCGTTGGCTCGCACAATTACTCCCTGATGGTGAACCCTTAGCGGAATGCAGCATACAAACACCAGACGGCGTTAAAGTCGCTGATGTTGTTTGGGGCAGTTCAGCATTTTTTATCCGCAACGGTTTAGCCAATCCCTATCTCGAAGCGCCAGAGATCGTGATTGAAATCCTTTCTCCATCCAATACCTCTGGAGAAATGAATGAGAAAAAGCGGCTGTATTTTGCTGGCGGTGCGCAAGAGTTCTGGTTATGTGCTGCCAACGGTCAACTGCGCTTTTTCTCTCAGGATGACGAACTTGTTTGCAGTCAGTTAGCACCCGAATTTCCCCAAAGTATTAACGCATCGACCGGTTCATCTCTCATGTAACGGCTGGCAATTCACACCGCACTGATGCAACCGCAGTTGCTCCATTCAACGCAGCATTCCGCATGATCTGAACTGCTCACCATCGCTAGATCGCTAACTAACTATCAGATCGCTAGAGTGCTCCCTAGCTAGATCACTAACTAGCCATCAGATCGCTAGATCATTCTCTAGCTAGATCGCTAGAGTGCTGCCTAGCTAAATCGCTATCTAGCTATTACATCGCTAGATCGCTATTCTAGGGCAATCNGCTCCCTAGCTAAATCACTAACTAGCCATCAGATCGCTAGATCATTCTCTAGCTAGATCGCTAGAGTGCTGCCTAGCTAAATCGTTATCTAGCTATTACATCGCTAGATCGCTATTCTAGGGCAATCTAGCGATGGAGGGGTTCAATGATGATCTTTGCTTGCGTGAACACCAAGGGCGGCGTGGGTAAAACGACCGTTGCTGTCCATCTCGCGGTGATGCTGGCTCGACAAGGGCGGGCGCTGTTGATTGACGGTGATCCCCAAACCAGTGCTGCGAGTTGGGCGGCATGGCGACGGGAGCGGGCGGATGGTTTACCTAGTCCGATCACCACCTGTCTCAGTGGCAAGGCGATCATCCATGAAGGTAAATCATTGGTGCAGGGCTATGACCACGCCGTTGTGGATGCGGGCGGACGGGATTCATTGGGCTTGCGCTCGGCATTGTTGCTGGCTGAATACGCGATCATTCCGGTGGGAGCCAGTCAGTTGGATGCCGCTGCGTTGACGGATGTGATGACCATCGTTGACCTCGCTCGTGATTACAACCCGCGTTTGGATGTCCGTATCTTGCTGACTCGCGTTGATCCGCGCACCAAGGATGCCGCTGATATGCTGGTCTTTCTCAAGGGGCAGCAGTTGACGGTGCTCAACACGATGATCTGCGAGCGAGTGGCATTCCGCCGTGCGATTGCTGAGGGCGCAACGGTGCATGAGATTGGCAAGGATTATCTTGCTATTGGTGAAATTGAGGCGCTGTTAATGGAGGTGATGCAATGAAACTCAAGCCAGATGTTAGTGCGTTTATGAAAGACCCGAATGCGTTTTTAGACGGTGCAGCAGAGACGCCGCGCACCCAAACAGTTATGGTTGAAATCACGAAGCCGGAACCGACTGTGCAGAANTGAAACTCAAGCCAGATGTTAGTGCGTTTATGAAAGACCCGAATGCGTTTCTGGACGGTGCAGCAGAGACGCCGCGCACCCAAACAGTTATGGTTGAAATCACGAAGCCGGAACCGACTGTGCAGAAGTTGTTTCGACTCCAGTGGGATGTGGCAAGTGCTTTGAAATTAAGAGCGTTGCAGGAAAGCGCCAGTAGTAGACGGCGCGTGACTGAGACCGAGATTGTGGAGCGGTTACTGCGTGAATACTGCAATCTTGATCACAGTGAATCCTGATTACTGCGGCATAACGCGGTGGTAGAAAGTCGGGTTATCTTTTTGAATCACTGCGCGACCAATCAGTGCGTAATTCTTAAATGGCGATGTGTATTTAGTACAGTAAATGCGCAATGCCGAATGATGGTAAATAAAGACCAGACCGGAAAGTTGCAGTTTGTCAACAGCATTTAAGTATAACGTTTGACGTATAACTCGCTGCGTTATAGCATAACCGCCATGATCAAATCGTTTCGCTGTAAAGACACCGCCAAACTATTCGCTGGTCACTGCCCGCGCCGTTTTCGTGCGATTCAGAGCGTTGCCGAGCGCAAGCTAACACAACTGAACGCAGCGGCAACGCTGGACTTTCTGCGCAGTCCACCGGGGAATCGTCTGGAGACCTTGAGCGGCGACCGTACCGGACAGCACAGCATCCGCATCAACGATCAGTGGCGACTGTGTTTCGTCTGGCGCAATGGCGATGCCGACGACGCTGAAATTGTTGACTACCACTGAGGAGACACCCATGAGCCCTACGAATGGTCTGCGCCCGGTGCATCCCGGCGAGATTCTGCGCGAAGACTTTTTGACGCCGCTGGGCATGAGTGTGAACGCGCTGGCACAGGCGCTGCGTGTCCCTGCGACCCGCTTACATGAGATCGTCAAGGAACGACGCGCCGTAACGCCGGATACCGCCTTGCGACTTGCCCGTTATTTCGGCGGCGATGCTCAATCATGGCTGAACTTGCAAACCAGTTACGACTTGAAGCTGGCCGAGTGCCTGCTGAGTGCTGACATTGAGCGTGATGTCGTGCCTCGTGCGGCATGACTGATGCAACCGCAGATCGCTCCGATACATTTTTCTTAACTTTCTAGGAGTTACGCAGTTGAAAGTTAAGTCATTGATTTTTATGAAAACGCGATCATACACTGCACAAACCAAGTTTCAATAAAATCAGGCACTTAGCATCCAACTGCGTAACTCCTACTTTCGTTAACTGCGACAACTTGATCCGTGACCGGCGTTGTCGGGTATATCTACCAAGGCACGAAATAAACACTTCGTGCTCTAACTCCTAGATGTGTTTCAAGTTTTACGCTAACAACTCGTGTTAGCAACCGCATACTCGAACTTGTTAAAGAGCTCAATTAACAACGCGGGCTTGGTTATCGCCATAAGGTACACGTTGTTATAAAAGTACTAACCATGATGTGGCGATGATGTCAAACCAGTGATTAGTAGCAAATGGTAAAAATGAGTAGGTTATTGAGTACTATGTATCAACCTCATAACGTGCTACAGTTTAATGTACATCCGTCATACATCCTTACGGGTATCACCATGCACACGACACGGGTTTTTAAGAATGGCAATTCGCAAGCGGTGCGGATTCCGGCAGCACTCGCGTATGAACACACCGATATTGAACTGGAGATTGAACGTGAAGGTGATGAACTCAGAATACGCCCCGCACGTCGGTTATTGTCTGGTGTCTTGAATAAATTTGCCCAATTCTCTCCTGATTTTTTGATTGAAGGGCGCGGCACTCAGGAACAAGTTGAGCGGGATGTTTGGTAATGCCGCGCTATATGCTTGATACCAATATGTGCATTTATTTGATGAAGAATCAACCAGAAGTCATTGCACGGCGCTTTGCACAATGTCGGGTCGGTGATGTGGTGATGTCGGCAATTACCTATGCTGAATTGATGTATGGCGTGGCGGTATCAACCAATCCGCAGCGGGACAGTGAACATCTCGCGGCTTTGATTCAAGATATTCCGGTGCTGCCTTTTAATGCAGCGGCTGGTGTTGCCTATGGTGCAATTCGTTTCGCAACCCGTGAGCGCAAACAAGATCATCTTGATAAGTTGATTGCAGCTCATGCAGTCGCGCTCAACGTGATACTGGTAACCAATAACGTGAAGGATTTTATGAAATATCCCGGTCTCGTTATTGAAAACTGGTGTGTTGATGTGCCGATCTAACGTTGTGCTGTGTTATTTCTCGAATCATTCTGAGCGATTAAATGGCAAGCGTTGACCACAAGCCTGTCTTTAGCCCGGCGCAAATTGCCGCCGCACTCGTTGCCGCACCACACCGCGTCGATGATCCCGAATGTCCTTATGACCCCAACACTCCTGATGCAGTGGCAATCCATTGGGCTAATGCGATGACCAGTCAGTCGTTGCCTGAGTTACAGGAAAAGCTGGCTCGGCGGCGTGGCGCACAGAAACAACCAACGAAGATTCCTACCACCATCCGCGTTGATGCCGACATCTTGGCGGCGTTCAAAGCCACTGGTAAAGGTTGGCAAACCCGAGTCAATCATGTGCTGCGTGAATGGTTGAATGCGCAATGACGGTGATGATGCCCAAAGAATTGAGCTGTAGCGCCTGTCACTTGAATGAGATGGCAGAAACCAGCGTCATTCGGTTATCCCTTGAGGATCAGCAGCGATTTGTCGATTTGTTGCTTGATCCGCCACCACTCACTCCAGCAATACACCGCGCCGCACAAGCTCATGCAGAGTTGATCCAAGACGCATGACTTCTATCTGCATCACGGCTTTTTATTGCTGCCGCTGACAAAGCAATTGCGCTGATCACCCCTCAAACAATTCCTCCGCTTGTTTCACCAGTTCCGGTATGACGATGCGATTTAATATCTTTTGCTGGCTCACATCATTCTGCTCGGCAATGAATCGCAACATGGTGAGTTGATATTCATTCAGCCGAATGGATACCGAATGACGCTGTAAATCATCGGCACTAAATGCTAACCAAGGCGCTGGCTCCTGTTTCGGGCGCGGCGCTTTGGCTCCTTCGGCGAATTGACGCAGGGCATTGGGATCAACTGAAGGCAGGCTAATCATGCGTGATCTCCGTAGATTTCAAGGGCAAGGGCGGTGATCTCAGCAGTCGCACTGTCGTCATTCATTTCGACTACGCCGCATCCATCACTCATGGCATCCCGATAGACGTTGTACTCCCGAATCATAATACTGGAAAGACTGAACTGCGGCAGTTCAATCAAACTTTGTTCTGTCTCGTGAATGACGGATGCTATGGATAATAAGAGCCGCGCTTGTAATTGCGGATTTAAGCCCCGCGCTAGTTCGACCAGTTCATTCATGTGTGCCGATGGTTCAAGATCAGGCTGATTGGCTTTCAATGGACAATAGAGCAGATGACTTGCAACCATCGCAGTCCGTAATTCCTCTGAATCACGTCCACCCGCATCAATAATGATTTGCTCATAACGGCTGGATAAATCACGCACGGTATTGAAGACGTTGCCGCGCTTTTCTATGCAATGCACTTTAGCAAGATCGTTGCGTTGATTGCGGCGCTCAATGAATTGGCTGGCAGTGCGCTGGATGTCGGTGTCAATCAATAATACGTCAATCCCGGCATTGGCTAACCAGACGCTGAGATTAACGGCAATGGTGCTCTTGCCGGTGCCGCTTTTCTCACCGCCGAGGAGAAGGATCATGGTTGCGTCTCGTGGGCTGAAATG
>NZ_NRRQ01000068.1 GCF_016583745.1 Chromatium okenii | reverse complement strand
GATTAGCCTGCCTTCAGTTGATCCCAATGCCCTGCGTCAATTCGCCGAAGGAGCCAAAGCGCCGCGCCCAAAACAGGAGCCAGCGCCTTGGTTAGCATTTAGTGCCGATGATTTACAGCGTCATTCGGTATCCATTCGGCTGAATGAATATCAACTCACCATGTTGCGGTTTATTGCCGAGCAGAATGATGTGAGCCAGCAAAAGATATTGAATCGCATCGTCTTACCGGAATTGGTGAAACAAGCGGAGGAATTATTGGGAGAATGACTGGCAATCGTTATGGTCAATGCAATTGCTTTGTCAGCGGCAGCAATAACTGTTGCTTGAGGCTACCGAACGTAATAAAGCCGTGATGCAAATAGAAGTTCGCCGCTTGATCGTCTTTCGCATCGACCACCAATGCAAATACCGCGACTTCTGAACGCATCGCTCGCGTAAAGGCATCCCATAGCAAAGCAGCACCAAGTTTCTGTCCACGCACATCTTGATGCACTGCCAGACGACCCAAACGCGCAACAGGAACAGTGTGATAACGCGGTAATCGTTTGGATAATGCGGCTGGCACTTCAGCCAATGGAACGCTACTGGCTGCCAAGGTGTAATAACCAGCAATGATTGCAGTGACGTTATCAACAGCGACATAACAAGCAGTCACCCGTCGCCGCACATCTTGGCTAACCCGTTCTCGAAAATACTGATCCAATGGTTCGACACCACTCAGGAAACCGCTGCGGTCATGTTGAGAGGTCAAGGTTTCAATGCGGTAACGGGCAGTCATGCGTCTTGGATCAACTCTGCATGAGCTTGTGCGGCGCGGTGCATTGCTAGAGTGAGTGGTGGCGGGTTAAGCAATAGATCAACAAACCGCTGCTGATCCTCAAGGGATAACCGAATGACGCTGGTTTCTGCAATGGTGCGGTGCGCGATCTCTTGTGCAGCAGCGACCACAAACTCGCTCAAGCTACATCCTTGGAGATCAGCGGCATGTTTAACGATAGCCAACACCTCGGGGGTAATGCGGGCTTCCAAACGGGCGCGACGGGTTGATTCTCTGGGCATCAGGACATCCTCGAAGTCTTTCCTTAAATGTACGGGATAAAGACGGACAGATCAAAACAATCAGAAAATATCGAGGTCAACATGCAACTCACTCGTGGTCAACGCTTACCACTTGCCACTCTAACGGGTTCGACTTTGCAACTTGGTGTTGCGCTGACAGGCATTAACGTTGACATCTCCTGCTTTGGTTTAGATGCGCAGGACAAGCTCAGTGATGAGCGTTACTTGGTGTTCTTCAATCAACCCAGCACACCCTGCGCTGGCATCACACAGATAGCACTGGCGGGATTCAACACCGGCTTTGCACTGGCACTGGATCGCTTGCCATCCAGCATTGTGCGCCTCGTCATTGTTGCTGCCAGTGCCGGAGCGGACACCATGCAGCAGTTATCAACGGGGCGCGTGGTGTTGCGTGCAGACGGACAGGATGCCGCGACCTTTACCTTTCAAGGTCAAGACTTCGCACAGGAACGGGCGGTCATGTTGCTTGAGTTGTATCGCAAAGACGACAGCTGGCGACTCGCAGTGATCGGTCAGGGATTCAATGGCGGTCTGGATGCAGTGATCCGGCACTTCGGTGGTGAAGTTGCTGAAGAGACACCAGCGCCCACGCGGGTATCACTGGAGAAACGACTAGAAACAGAAGCGCCGCATCTGGTCAGTCTCGCCAAAGCGGCCACCATCAGCTTAGAGAAGCAGGGACTGCACACCACTGTGGCTCGGGTTGGCGTGGTGTTAGATGCCAGCGGATCAATGCGGCAACAGTACAAAAGCGGACGGGTGCAAGAATTGCTGGAGCGGGTGTTACCGCTGGCACTGCATTTTGATGATGACGGCAGCCTCGATGTCTGGGCGTTTGACGATGAACCAATCGTGTTACCAGTGGCGACTACGCACAACATTCAAGGCTATGTTGACAGCGTTGCGGGTGGCTGGAAGCGTTGGGTTGGAGGCACCAACGACGAACCCAAGGTCATTCGGCAAGTGCTCGATCATTACCGGCAGAATCCTCACGCTCCACCAGCCTATGTCCTCTTTATCAGTGACGGCGGCGTTCATCAGAATCGCGCCATCACCGCCTTAATGGTTGAGGCAGCGCGTTATCCGATCTTCTGGCAGTTCATGGGTTTAGGTGGGCGTGGCTACGGGATTCTGGAGCGGCTCGACACCATGAGCGGGCGCGTAGTGGATAACTGTGGCTTCTTTGCAGTGGACGATCTGCACGATCTCAGCGCAGCGCAACTTTATGAGCAACTGCTGCAAGAGTTTCCGCACTGGCTACGGCGGGCACGAGATCAAGGGATTGTGCAATGACACTGCAACCCATCATCCTGCGACATGATCCCAGCACCGAGTTCTTCACTGCTGAACGTTGCTACATCACCGAGTTATCCAATTCAACTACTGATGAACAGATTTCAATTGCCAGCGCCCGTGTTGCGCCCGGCATCACCACCTGCTGGCATTCTCTGGCTGACACCGTTGAACGCTATGTCATTGTGTCTGGGCAAGGCGTGATTGAAATCGGTGATCTGCCACCGCAGCATTTAACTCGCTTTGATGTCGCCATCATTCCAGCCGGATGCAAACAACGCATCACCAACACTGGAACGATTGACCTGTTATTCCTTGCGCTATGCACACCGCGCTTCCTGCCCGATAGCTATAGCGAATGGACGAGCGTAGATGAAACCGCTGATCGTGATTGATAGCGGTATCGTTCCCAGTTAATTCACTGCACCGAATGCACATCGCCATTTAAGAATTACGCATTGATTGCATCTTGACAGTCGCGCAGTGATTCAAAAAGATAACCCGACTTTCTACCACCGCGTTATGCCGCAGTAATCAGGATTCACTGTGCTCAAGATTGCAGTATTCACGCAGTAACCGCTCCACAATCTCGGTCTCAGTCACGCGCCGTCTACTACTGGCGCTTTCCTGCAACGCTCTTAATTTCAAAGCACTCGCCACATCCCACTGAAGTCGAAATAATTTCTGCACAGTCGGTTCCGGCTTCGTGATTTCAACCATAACTGTTTGGGTGCGCGGCGTCTCTGCTGCACCGTCTAAAAACGCATTCGGGTCTTTCATAAACGCACTAACATCTGGCTTGAGTTTCA
>NZ_NRRQ01000067.1 GCF_016583745.1 Chromatium okenii | reverse complement strand
GTGGTTGGTACTTCAAGACGCTGTAAAGCGAGATGAAAAACCTTCTCCGATAATCCCACTCCGTATAAACCATGCGCCTGCGAGCGAGATAAATAACCCTTCGGAACGCCATTGCGATGTTGCAATTCAACGTGTTCAACGCGGGATTCAAGTTGTTCGGTTTTGCGTGTAATCAAAACCTGCTGTTGTTTCAATCGGTCAATTTCAACCAGACTATGCACTAATGCCGCAAGAACTGGATCGTTCAGGGTGGGTTTTAATTTACCAGTGCGGTAATCAATGAAGGTCTGGTTGACCTTGATTCGGAATGATGGGCTGATCCAGCCAGCGTATTCAATAGCGACGAGTTCGTGGGCGAAAGTGCCGGGGTTACTGCCGCCAACTACTGTTATCAGCGGCACTGCACAGATTTGTGCACTGATAATTTCAGCAATGAAATCCTTAGCTTGCTGTGAGCGAGTCCAACTGCCGGGGCGTTTTTCATCACCAAGACCGCTGGCCTTATGAAGCGCGTTGAGGTTGTAGCGACCTTCTGAATCGACCGAAATTTCTATTCCGGCGATAACGGGGAGGGAGTTGCAGTTTTCCATTGTATTCACCTTGAATTCTGACAATCTGGCGTAACGACTACGCCGGTCGGGAGGGTCAGACGGTCAAAGTACCGCGTGGCTATTTCCAACTTTCATCGGTGTTGTATTTGCCACACTCCCGACCAGCAAAATGTGGTGGGTATTAAAAAATCGCTTGATTGACGGTTGCGAAATCCGCTTTGAGGGTCTGACGCCTCTTAAAGCGAATAAAAACACGAATGCTGCTGCGGTGTCAAGTGTGATTGCTGATGGCGATGAGACAGCGAATTGAAAGGACAATGATCTGCGCTATAAACACAGTAATGATGATGCCGGTCGGGAGGGTAGAAACGGCTATACGAGACCGCTTGTAGCTTTTCCGATTGCTCGGTTTTGTATCGCTGCAAACTCCCGACCATTGAAACCGGGTGGGCAAAAAATACCGCTTGACTGACGGGCGCGGATTCCGCGTATAGCTTCGAGGTTTCTACGCCTCTTAAAGCGAATAAAAACACGAATGCTGCTGCGGTGTCAAGTGTGATTGCTGATGTTTTTGCCTTGCAGTCAAAGAAGCATATTTTTTATTGCGGTTTAATCACGATAAATCTCGCGGCGATGTCCAATTTCAATCACTAATACGCGCAGTTTTTCATCTTCAATGGTACAAATTAAACGATAATCACCAATGCGATAACGCCACGATCCTGTTAATTGTCCCGTCAATGCTTTGCACATGCAACGGGGATTATCTGCATGAGCAATGCGTTCTTCCATTGTATCAAGAATGCGTCGCGCCACTTGCCGATCCAATTTGCGCAATTGACGTAAAGCGGCTTCGGTATATTCAATGATCCAACTCAAGTGCTTTTCTCACTGCCGCCGCAGAATAAATGGGTTCTTGACCTGTACGGACACGCTCTAAAACAGCCACAGCGCGATATTCTGTTTCCAAATCAATTAAACCCTGTTCCACAAATTCATGTAATAAAGCAGCTTTGGTCATGCCGCTGTGCATGACTAATGCGTCTAAACGTTGCTCAAACTCAGCCGATAATTCAATTGACATGCGCATTCTATTATCCTCTGCATTATTCTAACTTTGGCAGCCCCTTTACAATCGCCAGCGTCTCTAAACTCACCGTGACCACGCGCTGGAATAATTCCAACGGATAACGCGGGTTATTCATCGTTTCATGCGCCCAGTCATTCGCATCATTCACGATGCCGCTGTCTTTGTCAATTTTGACGCTTTGCCGTTCTATCACCCAATCTAATGCCGGTTTGCCATTCACCACATATTGATATGCCTCCAACGGAATCTCGCGCAGCGTGATGAAATCATTATAAATCACGGTGGTTAAATCTTTCTCTTTGCCGCATTTGCCGTATTTCATTTTGGTGACGCGATAATCAGCCGCCGTTAATGGTTTGCTGCTTTCGATTGTGAGCGGATACGGCGTGACCGTTTCATAATTGAGATGCAGCGCGGCTAATTGTCGCCCGGCGGTGCTAAATGCCCAGAAATCCGCAGCAGTTTTCACTCGCGGAATGCGCGGTAATTCTTTGCTCAAATTGTCTTTGTAGCGTTCCCGATAATCCGGCGAATGCAGCAAACCATAAATATAATAAAACAGGTCTTCTTTATTGAGCGTTGCATCTGGATAAGCCGTTTGGAAATGGTTTAACCCCGCGTCAGTAATTGCATCGCGGCGCGTGCGGGTTGATTCCGTTGCAAATAAATTGGCGTCACCCGTTGCTGGTGCTGGCTCGTCGTATAAATAGCGCGGGAAACATTGAAAACCGGCAATAAAATGAAAGTTTAGTATTTTATCGGCAATTAAATTGCTAAATCCTGTTGATTCTCCAAAACCCGTTACACAAATCACTATATTTTCCGCCGTTGCGTCGGGAAAAACGCGGGGCATTGAATAAAAACTGTGATTAAAAGTGACGCCGCCGTAATGCCACATTTTGGTAAATGGACGATAAAGTGAAGGACGTATTAACTCTTGTACAAATTTTTCTTTCTGAAATTTCTTAAACCTTGCTTGCCAGTTACCGCCGCCCCAACTAATCCGAGTTAAATCTTTTTCAACAAAAATCTGCACATCAATCTCTGTGCCGCTATTATTGATGTATTCTTTATAACGCTCAATTTCTGCATTGTAAAAATCAATCATTTGACGGCATCTGGTTATCAGTTGCGTTTTTGCAAAAGAATAAACCCAGTTATCACGACCAGAAACAATGCCACTAGAAAAAAAACTAAACAACGTGGTTTCTTCAGTAGATTTTTTAGTACCTAATAAAATAAAACTACTAAATCCGGTTGTGCGTTGATTTAACCAATCGCTATGCTGATCGGGAATAACTGACTGCCAAGCATTATTTGCAGTAATGCCCGCAACACTCACAAAAGCGTTGATTTTGTCTAATTTCTCCTCGCGGCTTAAATAATCGCCAACATCATGCACATAAATTTGACCGTGCTGCGCCGCATTCGGGTTTTTAACCAACAACAAGATTGCAATTGGCGCACGGCTGCCGCCACCAAAAATCTTACCACCTTCTTTGCGCGATAATTCGCCAGCCGTGCGTTGATTGCCGCGTAAATGAAAAATATAAATGCTGCTAAATTCTTCTGCTAAACATTGCCGTAAACCATCAGCAGAATTAGATTCTAACCAACCGGCATTAGTCACAAAACCAATAATGCCACTATCACCAATCCGATCTGATGCCCAACGAATAGCGCGAATATAACTATCATAAGCAGAACGCTTGCCACCTTTACCTTGTGATTTAGCAATATAGGTTTCAGCAATGCGTTTATCTAATCCTTTGTATTCAAGATTTGCGGCGTCATCATTGGCGCTGGCTTGTCCGGCGGAATATGGCGGATTGCCAATAATCACCCGCACCGGCAACTGTTTTTGCTTGTGTCGCCGCGAACTATTTTCAGCCAGCAGTTCATCCAATAAATCGCCTTTTTCATAAAGCTGGAACGTATCGGTTAAACAAATCCCGCCAAACGGTTGATAATTACCGCCGACTAAACTGTGATAACTGGATTCAATGTTGATTGCCGCGATGTAATATGCCAACAGCACAATTTCATTGGCGTGAATTTCGTATTGATATTTGAACGGCAATTGCTCCGGGCTAATTAAACCGCTGTGCA
>NZ_NRRQ01000066.1 GCF_016583745.1 Chromatium okenii | reverse complement strand
CTGAGTGCCCAACCACTTGGGGATGTAGGGCGCGTTGGTGAATGTCCGTGATGACGGCCTGCAAAGCCTCTCGTGCTAAAAACAGCGGGTAGCTGCGTCGCGGAATATAATCATACGGTTCCTGACAAGTAAGTACAGAGCAATCTCGTCTCTCAAGCGGCACGGCTACAAGCCAAAGCCTTTGATGAGGGTGTATATCCCTAAAGCAAACTGGAAACAACGTCCGCTAGGAATTCCAACCATGAAGGATCGTGCCATGCAGGCGCTTTATCTACTTGCATTGGAACCCATCGCAGAGACTACGGCTGATCAGAATAGTTATGGATTCAGGAAAGGTCGGAGTACGGCAGATGCAGCAGTACAACTGTTTGCTTGTCAATCTGCGAAAAAATCTGCACAATGGGTGTTGGAAGCGGATATTACCGGATGCTTTGACAATATCAGTCACGAATGGTTAGTAAATAACATTCCAATGGATAAAGAAATTTTAAGGAAGTGGCTGAAAGCTGGATACATGGAGAAACAAAGTTTGTTTCCCACCGAGGCTGGGACACCACAAGGCGGTATTATCTCGCCAACCCTAGCAAACATGGCACTAGACGGTCTTGAAGCAGCAGTACTCAAGGATAGGAAGGGAAGAAGTGGAACAAGGAATGCAACCAAGATTAACTGTGTCAGATATGCCGATGATTTTGTCATCACCGCAGTAGACGAAGCTACAGCACTCAAAGTAAAGGAGACTGCTAGAATCTTCTTAGAGGAGAGAGGTTTCACGCTGTCAGAAGAGAAAACTAAAGTGGTACACATCGAAGAGAGGTTTGATTTTCTAGGATGGAACTTTAGCAAGTATTCGGGCAAGTACTTGACGAAGCCTGCCAAGAAGAATGTAGCGGCACACTTGAAGAAGATTCGGGAGACAATCAAGAATCTCAATGGGCAAAGCCAAGAGGTTGTGATAAAAGTTCTAAACCCGATCATAAGGGGATGGGCAAACTATCATGCGGGAATGGTCTCCAAGGAAACCTTTAACAAGGTGGATAGTGGGATTTGGATAGCACTCTGGAAATGGGCACGACGGATACATCCAAAGAAAGGTCGAAAGTGGGTCGCAGATAGATACTGGCACACTAAAGGCAAACGGAACTGGGTGTTTGGCTACTACAAGGAAATCAAAGGAGAGAAGCAGTTGGTAGAGTTGAAGAAACATGCAGCAACGCCAATTGTGAGACACGTTAAGGTGAAATCGGATGCAAATCCATTTGATCCATCTTGGGAAACCTACTGGGAACAACACGCATACCACACCGTTATGAAAGAAAATACTCTTAACGGGCAAGTGAAAAGCCTCTGGCTCCGACAGAAAGGTATATGTCCTATATGTGGTCAAATGATCCAACCAGAGGACGAGTGGAATGTTCACCACGTCATACCAAAAACTCTGGGTGGAGATAACACGCTGAAGAATACGCGCCTATTACATGGAAATTGCCACCGTCAACTACACAGCAAGAATAAACTCGGTACGTTACCGGCTCTTTAACGAGAGCTTATCAAGGCTTGAGCCGTGTGCAGTGAAAGTTGCAAGCACGGTTCTTAGTGGATGAAATGGTAACAAATTGTCCCTACCCGACTTGGTTGGTATCTAAGTCAAAGCTGATTGCATACATCGTCGTCTCCAAATGATCCCGTTTTTCAGAATGATAGCCGATCACGAACCAAAACACATCTGATTGTTGGGCGACACACAAAAACCGCCCCCAGTTTCCCGAGGGCGGTTCATTCAGTCAGGTTGAAGCGGTGGGTGAGAAGTTGGGTTGCCAACAGCGGCAACCCAACCGACGCTGTTGCCCGATTTTTCAATCAAACGGCGTGGCTCACGAGTAGGTTGGGTTGCCGCTGTTGGCAACCCAACATTCCACAGCACAAGATTGCGATTGCGTTACCGGCGCGATTATACCAACGGGGCGACGTATTTTTTCACCGTCGTGATGTTTCAACGGGTGGCGTGGTTTGCCAATCCAATAGCGGTGGCGGTGTTGCGTGAGGCGATGCGGGCGGAAATGGCGCGACGACCGTTGGTGATTGAGGCGATGGTGGTTTTACCGGATCACATTCATGCGATGTGGACGTTACCAGATGGCGATGCCGATTATTCGACGCGATGGCGCAACATTAAACGGACATTTACGACCAGCATTCCACCCGCGCAGCGTCCCGCCGTGTTTGCCAGTCGTGCGCACAAAAAAGAGCAGGCGATTTGGCAACGGCGGTTTTGGGAGCATCGGATTCGACATGAGGAGGATTTTTGCAATCATGTGAATTACATTCATTTCAATCCGGTACGTCACCAATTGGTGAAGCGGGCGATTGATTGGCCGTATAGCAGCATTCATCGGTATATCCGCCAAGGCATGTTGCCAATAGATTGGGGAAGTTCGGCGCTTCAGTTACCCGATGATGTCGGTCACGAGTAGGTTGGGTTGCCCGCGCACCGCGTCCCGCTAACCCACCACATCCAATCGGGCAACCCAACATTCCCCGCTCGCAATAAAAAAACCGCCCCGGTTCCCCTGCGCTGCGGCGGTTGGTTGATTTCAATTCCAATTCAAGCAACGGTTAATTGAATTGGGTTGAATGGGCGGGAAATGTTGGGTTGTGTGCCGTTGGGTTTGGTCATTATTCACCAATCCCGCGCATGGCACACAACCCAACCGACGCGGCTATTTGATTAAATCCCCCAACCCCCCTTTGCCAAAGGGGGGCAATAAAAAAACCGCCACCGGTTCCCCTGCGGCGGTTGGTTGATTTCAGTTCCAATTCAATCAAGGGTTAATTGAATTGGGTTGAATTGGCGGGAAATGTTGGGTTGTGTGCCGTTCGGGTTGGTCATTATTCACCAATCCCGCGCATGGCACACAACCCAACCGACGCGGCTCACTGCCACGTTTCGACGGGAAGACTCACACCGCAGTCCAACTCGTGTATTGCCTGCGCCAGCGTTGCTGTGGCAATCCCCGCATGGAAGGGGTGATCTTGCGAATCACGTTCGGATAATTCTTGGGTAACGATTCCGACGGCATGACCGTTTTCGGACAGGATCGGCCCACCACTGTTTCCGGGGCGAGCAATCGCCGAGAACAAAAATAGATCATGCCCATACAAAGATGTCATTTGCTCGACCGACACCTCCCCACCTTGCATGACCAGAGTAGTCTCTCGCGACAGCGGAACGCGAGGAAATCCAAATGTGTAGACTCTTTCACCAACATGCGGATCACGGAAATTCAATCCCTGCACCTCTGGCAAGTCCCGATCAACCTCAATCAATCCGACATCAACTTTTCCGTGCGGTAACTGGCGCACTACCCGATAGTCACAACCTTGGACAGGAACTGTCTGCCGCTCGTTCACCTTCATATCTTGCAGGACATGCGCGCACGTCATCAGCCAACGTGGTGCGATTGCAATGCCAGTTCCTGCGTGAACATCACCGTTCGGGGTTACCCCTGTAATCTGATAGGTACCTCGTTGGTAGGTCCATTGGAGGAACTGCGGCCCTAGCGCTCGTGTCAAATAAAGAACACCCTGTCGTTCGTAACCCGTTGCTTGATACAACGTGTAGTAACTATCTCCAACCAAAGGCGTGCCACTTTTCCCAGCGTGGCTGAGGTGGCCTGAAAAAACCAATCGAGCAAGAAGCTCGTTGATGCGCTGAAGATATCTTTCAGGTTTATCCAGCATCTTGTCTGGCAGCACACCATTGACAGCCAGATATTTCAGGAAGCCCATGGTGTCCAATGGCCGAATGATATTTTCTTCTGGTGTCTTGCCAATTTTCTGACAGTTTTCTCGATAGCACATCGGCTGAAAAAAATTCAGGGCCGCTATAGCGACCCAGACCCGTTGCTCGAGCGTCAGCGGTTGTAGTTGTTGGTAGTTCTCTTTGCTCATGCATTCACCTCCGCCGGAACTGAGATTCCCTCGGTTTTTCGTCTTCCAAGGGAGTGGTCTCATGTTACCTGATTCTCCGTTTGCTGGGTTTCCGTCCAGCTCCGTAGGGTGCGCACCGCGCACCATTTCACCACGCATAAAAAACCGCCGCGTTTCCAAAAGAAACGCGGCGGTTGAATTAGGCATTGGCCCAATAGATTTGTACCGAACGTTAAATATCTGAATTTTTAAGAGATGTTGAAGTTCCAAAGACCAGCTGCCAGTCCAAAGAACTGATCCATAATGACATTTGACTGGCTTCTGATCCGGTGCGTCAGACAGTGAAAATGTTTCATTCCACCAATCGAATGCTCAACAAAAATGCGACGTTGTGCATGTGCGCGGTTTTCTATCTTCTGCTGTTTAGTGAGTTCTGGTGAAAGATTATTTTTTGATTTTCGAGGTTTTTTGTTAGGCAACCTGATATCAGATTTGAACCCATAGTCATTAACTAAACCTAAAAACCCAAGATCAGCCCGAACTGTATAGTCGATCCAGAATAAATTGATTGCTGCGCAACAAGCATGATTGAAGGTAGTGCGCGGATTTCGACAATCATTTTGTGGTGGATCGACTATAACATCGACAAATCACTGCTTATCCATATCAAATTCCGATTTCATTATTGAGTAATCGTGGTTATGACCACCATAAATGTGACTCAGGTAGATAACTTTTCTGTTTTGACCAGTAATAATTATCGACTTGACAGTATGGA
>NZ_NRRQ01000065.1 GCF_016583745.1 Chromatium okenii | reverse complement strand
GATTTGAGATCGGGCGGTTGGGGGGATTTGATCCGTTGCGGTTTTCGCAGCAGATTCAACCCACGCCGTGCCGCGCAGATCGCGGATGCTGTGGATTGCTTCGCCCTGCGCCAGCCGATGCGTCAGCGCCACAACTGCGCGTTCGGCGTTGCCAAAGATCAGAAAATCTGCTTTTGAATCAATCAACACTGAGCGGCGCACGGTCTCCGACCAATAATCAAAATGCGCGATCCGCCGCAAACTCGCTTCAATTCCGCCGAGCACAATCGGCACGCCTTTGAACGCTTCCCGCGCCCGCTGCGCATACACCGTCACCGAGCGGTCGGGACGCCGTCCGGGCACTGCGTCCGGGGTGTAGGCGTCATCAGAACGCGGACGACGGTCGGCGGTGTAGCGGTTGACCATCGAATCCATGTTGCCGGCAGTGATGCCAAACCACAGATTCGGGCGTCCCAGCCGCTGAAAATCGGCAACGCTCGTCCAATCCGGCTGCGCAATGATGCCGACGCGAAAACCCTGCGCTTCCAGCAGCCGCCCGATGATCGCCATCCCAAAAGAAGGGTGATCGACGTAAGCATCGCCCGTCACCAAAATCACGTCGCAACTGTCCCAGCCGAGCGCGTCCATTTCGGCGCGAGTGAGCGGCAATTCCGCTGCCGTGCCGAAGCGATGTGCCCAGAATTTGCGGTACGAAAAGAGATCGGGCGGCGTGGTCATGGACGCAATCAAGCGCGTTGCCAGACGAGAATCTGGTTATTCACCGGCATCTGATGCTTGGCAAGCAAGGTCAGGTCGTGGCGAGCGGCGATGACTTGCAATTCGTCCACATCGCGCAGCCCCATGCGCGGATCGCGCTCGCGCAGCGACGCATCAAAGGCTTGATTGCTGGCGCTGGTGAATTGCCCACCTTCGTTAAACGGGCCGTATTGGACGAACAATCCGCCGGGGTTGAGCACCGCGCCGATGCCGCAAAACATCATCGCCACATCGACAATCGACATGATGTGCGCAGTGTTGGCGGTGAATGCGGCATCAAATAGCGCATCGGGCCAGATGTGACTGACATCAAGTTGCAGCGGGGGCGGCGTATTCGGCAGCGCCGCTTCATCCAGCCAGAGCTGAATGCCCGCCAAATTGTCTTCCAACTCGCTGGTTTGCCAGATCAGATGCGGCAGCGCGGCAGCGAAAAAGATCGCGTGTTGACCGGTACCGCTGCCGATTTCGAGAACGCGCCCGACGTTGGCAAACAGCGGCTGGAGCACCGCCAAAATCGGCTCACGGTTCTCAACGCTAGAAGTGGAATGCGGTTTGACGACGGTCATTAACGGCTCTCCGGCGCGATGGGCGCAATGTCGATGATGACTTCGTTGCGGCGGAAGATGCCGGGCGTCAACGGATCGTTGTAATAGGCATAAATCGGCGCCGCGACCGGAGTGAGATTGCGTGATTTCAACCACTCCCGCAGCGCCAGCTCCTGCGCGGCGATCAAGTCATCAGTGGCGCGACCACTGAAACGCACGGCGGCGGCTTGGCGAGCGGGCACATCGCGCAAGGTGAGATCAGCAGTTGCTGGCGCGGGCAAGCTCTCGCGGGTGTAGCTCGCCGGCATGATGAACCGCACTACCCACTTGCCAGCCGCAGTCGGGCTTTGCGTCACCGGCACGGTCATGGCGATGGGTTCCTCACGTTGCTGCGTCACGGGCGCAGTCATCGCCACTGATTCGCCGCCGCGTTCTTTGGCAAAAATGTAGTGCGCCAGCGGTGAAAAACCCGCTCGCAGCGCGGTTTTGCGATCCCCTTCGCGCAGCACCTCCGCCACGACGAGCGCCGGATAAGCGCGGACTTCAAATGCGCCGTCTTGCATCACGACCTGATAAACCGGCGTTTCGACGTTTTGCACGATAAAAATGAACACCGCCAGCGCCCCGCCACCCAGCACCAACACGCCAGCAATCAGCAATAACACGATCTTTTTCATCTTTTCAGTTCCATTAGCGTTTCATTATATGCCGTTGAGCTTAACGCAACTCCGGCAGCGGCGCGTTAATAATTGTCTGCTCAATCAATTGCATCGCAGCATTCAGCGGTTCTGGTTCATCGGCGAGCCAGTGGCAATCCGGTTCGGCGCGGAGCCAAGTGAGCTGGCGCTTGGCGAGCTGGCGCGAGGCGATGATGCCGCGTTCCACCAGCGTGGCGTGGTCAATTGCGCCGCTTAAATACTCAACGACTTGCCGATAACCGACGCAGCGCAGCGCCGGTAAATCCGGCGTTAAATCGCCTCGCGCCAGCAGGCTGCGCACTTCGTCAATCAAACCATCGGCAAGCATGGCGTGAAAGCGTTGGGCAATTCTGGTGTGCAGCACGGCGCGGTCGTGCGGGGCGCGAGCGAATTTCAGCAGCCGATACGGCAGTGGCGCGGCGGCAGCGGCTGCGATCAACGCACTGAGCGGGCGACCGGTGAGCGCGTGAACTTCGAGCGCCCGTTGAATGCGTTGCGGGTCGTGGGGATGAATCTGGGCGGCGGTGACGGGATCGAGCGCGGTTAAACGGGCATGAAGTGCTGACCAACCGATGACGGCAGCTTCGGCGCTCAGGGCGTCACGCACGGCGGGGTTGGCGCTGGGCAAGGTCGCCAAGCCCTGCTGCAAACCCCGAAAATAGAGCATGGTGCCGCCCACCAGCAGCGGAATCCGCCCGCGAGCGGTGATGTCGACCATTGCCGCAAGCGCGTCGTGACGACATTGAGCGGTTGAATAAGGGACGGCGGGATCAAGAATGTCGATTAAATGATGCGGAATTTCTGCCAGCAGCGCGGGGCTGGGTTTTGCTGTGCCAATATCCATGCCACGATAGACCAGCGCCGAATCGACACTAATCAGCTCGCACGGCAAGCGTCGCGCCAGCGCCACCGCCAATTCGGTTTTACCGGCGGCGGTCGGCCCCATTAAAAAAATTGCCCAAGGAAAAGCGGTTGGCGGCGTCATTTTTTTGAGTTGTCAGTAATCAGTTTTCAGTGGAGAAAATTTAATGTTGAGAAATCAATTTTTAATAAAAAATGTTGATAAAGATGATTTACTTTGGCAGCTTTTTTTAACTGAAAACTGATAACTAAAACCCGCCATGCCCAATCTCACTGATTTAATCGCCGCTTTAACTCAAGCAACGACCCAACTCAAGCAAGCTGCGCTGACTGATGATTGGGCGCTTGCCGAGCGAATTCAAAAGCGACGGGCGTGGTTGGTGACGCAAATTGCGGCGAATCCCGCGCTGACTCTGGCGCAGCAGCAGGCGTTGCAGGCGGTGCGCGAACAGGAGGCGGTGATTGTCGCACGCGCAACGACGCACCAGCGGGCGTTGGCGCATTCCCTCAACGGTCAACCCGCCAGCGCCCACTCCAAAACCGTGCTCCGCATGTTGCAGGCTTATCACCCTGACCCTCACTAAACACTAGAGACCGTTCTCATGCCCAGCTCCACCGCCACTGCGACCAGTCATTTTCTCGACACCAACGGCTTTCGGGTGCATTACCAGCGTTTCGGCAGCGAGCCGACGCTGATTGTGCTGTTACACGGCAGTTTTTTGAGTGTGCGCTCGTGGCGACACGTCACCGCCGAGCTGGCACAACACGCCACCGTCGTCGCCATTGATCGCCCGCTGTGCGGCAAAACCTCGCGCCCCGTGCCGAAAACCGGCGGCGCAGCACTTTACAGCGCCGAGGCACAAAGCGATCTGGTCGCAGCGATGATTGAACAACTCGGATTTACTCGCGCCATTGTGATCGGACATTCCACCGGCGGCACCGTGTCTTTGCTCACCGCCTTGCGCCAGCCGGAGCGCGTGCAGGCGTTGGTGCTGGTGGGCGCGATGGTTTATAGCGCGTATGCGACCAGCAAATTGCCCGCGCCGATGCTGAAAATGATGACGGCAGCGAAACCGCTGTTTGCGCGGCTGATGCGGGTGATGATCGGCGTGTTTTACACCAAAGCACTGCGGGCGCTGTGGCATCGGCAGGAGCTGTTGACGGAGGCGGATATCGCGGCGTATCGCGCTGATTTCATGGCGGAAGCGTGGGATCGCGCCTTTTTGGAATCGTTTTTAGCCACCAAACCGCTGGGGCTGGACACGCAGGTGCCGGGCTTGACGCTGCCGACGCTGGTCATCACCGGGGCGCATGATCGCGCCGTGAAGCCGGAGGAAAGTGAGCGGTTGGCAGCGGCAGTGCCGAACGCGCAACTCGTCGTCATTCCAGACTGCGGTCACATTCCGCATGAAGAAACGCCAGCCGCATTTCTCGCGGCGGTGACGCCATTTTTGCAGCAGCATTTGCAATGACGCCGCCCTCCGCCATCGCGCTGCCGCAGCTCGTCCACTGTGGGCGTGAGATTTGCGGGCAGCTTGACCAAGCCGAACGCCGCGAGTGGTGGCTGACCAACGGGCGCGGCGCGTATGCCGCTGGCACCATCGCTGGCACCTTGACGCGCCGTTATCACGGGCTGCTGTTGGCACCAGTGACGCCGCCGCTCGGACGGATGCTGCTGTTGGCAAAAGCTGATGCGACCTTGCTTGACGGGGCGCACGAGTGGCCGCTGTTCACCAATCGCTGGGCGAGCGGCGCAGTGTCGCCGCCCGGCTATCGTCATCTGGAGTCATTTCATCTGGAAGGGCGGCTGCCGGTGTGGCGCTTTGCTATCGGGATGCTGCGGATTGAGCAGCGCATCTGGCTTGATCCTGATGCGCAGCGGGTGAATGTGGCGTGGCGGGTGGTTCACAGCCCACCTACGGTGGGCAAAATCCCCCCCAACCCCCCTTTTTCAAAGGGGGGAGATGAGGAAAACCCGTCTTTGGAAAAGGACACATCAAAGCCCCCCTTTGAAAAAGGGGGGTTGGGGGGATTTGAGATCGGGCAGTTGGGGG
>NZ_NRRQ01000064.1 GCF_016583745.1 Chromatium okenii | reverse complement strand
GGAGCTAAACTCTAGTATTGCATAAAGTGCATTTTAGTGCATTATAGCCACATGGAAAACACAATCAGCACAGGCAAAGCCGCCGCGTTACTCGGCATTTCCGTCAAAACCCTGCAACGCTGGGAACGGGAAGGACGTTTGGTGCCCATTGCCCGCACCGATACGAATCGCCGTGTTTATACAGAATCCCAGATTAAAACATTTCTCGGGTTACGCGCTATTGAAAAACCACCGCACCGCATTGTTGCCTATTGCCGCGTCTCTAGTGCCGCACAAAAAACTGATTTACGCAATCAGTGTCAGATATTAGAAGAATTTGTCATTGCCAGTGGATTAGCGAATGTAGAGTTTATTGAAGAAATTGGCGGTGGACTCAATTTTAAGCGCAAAAAGTTTTTAGCACTTATGGATGATATTGGTCGCCATGAAATTAAAACGCTCGTTATTGCACATCAAGATCGTTTAACTCGCTTTGGTTTTGAATGGTTTGAACACTATGCCACCACACACGGCTGTGCGTTGTTAGTATTAAATCAACAACGGTTATCACCAGAACAAGAAATGGTGCAGGATATGATGACCATTGTGCACTGTTTTAGTAGTCGGTTGTATGGATTACGTAATTATAAAAAGCAGTTAAAAGAGGCGTTATTAAAATAGGTGCTGTATGTCACTCGTGACGCGCTGCGTGGTATCAAAAAATCTCACCAAAGCGAAATATACGCGATTAACAGAAATGGCGCGTTTATGTGGCGCGGTGCGTGCTGAAGCGTGGCGGCGCTATGGTGGATTGAATGGTTTAGGCAAAAATCCGCGTGACATTCGTGATCAAGATTGGATGCGCAGCGATGGTTTAGGTGCAACAACACAATTACCCGCTCGAATTTGGAAAGCGACGCTAGAAGATGCGCTCAACGCAATTAAAGCGAATCGAGCGTCCGCAGTGACCGAGTGTACTAAAAAGGTTTGGCGTTCTAAACGTTGTGAGTTAGATAAAAAATTACTCACTGCCATGTTGCGCAATGAAACATGGACAAAAAATAACCTATTACATCGTTTGATGCGGCGACAGTTGCCGCATGGTAAAAGTCACACGTACAATCAAATTGTCTTTGATATTCAAGGCTATAATTGTTTTACGCTGAATGATCAATGTTGGATTAAAGTGTCTTCTCTGCGGCGCGGTCGGCGTCTTGCGATTCCATTAGGTCAATTTAATCATCAGATCACCGGTGCTATTCGTATCTGCATGAGAGACGATGGTGAAGTGGCTATTTTTTACACTGTAAATGAAATGGATGCGTGTGTGACGCGCCCGTGCGGTGATCAAGAATTGGGGATTGATAAAGGGTTTAGCGAGGTATTTACTGACAGTGATGGACAGCGTCATGGTACAGATTTAGGGCAATTATTAACCCAAGAATCAGATCATTTGAAGTCGGTTTATACTGCCCGCCAAAAAATCGCCGCCATTGCTAAAAAAACAAAAAACGCTGCCAAAGCCCAACGGATTAGAAAAAATAATTTAGGTCGTAAAAAGTTGAATGCACGGCGGCGGCGCTATCGGCAGAAAATCAGAGCTAAAATTTTTGCAGCAGCACATGCGATTTTTGATAAAGCACATTCAATTGTCGTTGAAGATTTAACGCACGTCATTCGTGGTTATGATCGTGGGCGCAATATGAACCGGCGCTTGGCGAGTTGGATAAAAGGTTTAATTCAACAGGCAATTGAATCAGTATCCCGCCGACGCGGTGCGTCGGTCAATTTGGTCAATGCCGCTTACACGTCGCAATGGCTGCCCAATTGCTCGGCTTTTGGCAAGAGAATTGGGGAGTTTATTTATTGCCCGTTGGGCAAGGGCGTGTTTGTGGCCGATCATATTGCGGCGGTGAATGTTCTCCAGCGCAAAAACGATACGGGGATTAGTCGCTATCTTAATTACCGCGAGGTAAAAAAGATTCTGGATGAACGAAGCCGTCAGACTGAAAGACCTTGTATTGTTTTCGGACAATGCGTGGTGCCTTTTGGTCATGCCTGAGACTGCCCAGGCGAGACTCCAGTTGCCGTGACAACACGGTCAACGGAGAGTGAATGACCTAGTTGTGTGTACACACTTTTGCGCACATTTTTGGGAGCAGTACTTAATGATGAATGTTGATTTCACTAAATCTAACGTCGGCAATATTGATCGCATCATTCGTGCGGTTTTAGGCGTTTTGCTGATCCTGAGCGTCTTTAGCGGCAGCAGTTGGGTCGTCGGCGTGATCGGCGCAGTATTGCTGACTACCGCGTATTTTCGCTTCTGTCTGGCTTACACTCTCTTTGATTTCAGTTCCAATAAAGAAGTGATTTCAGAACACAAATAAGCCAAGACACTGCCTGCCGAGCGGGTCATCAGACCCGGCGGTGGGCTTTTTTTTGTTCGCAAATTCAAGCGCGTTGGCAAGCGGTGCTCATGTCCGCAGTGCCGGTGACGCCCGCTTCTCGCGGATGCGCATCAGCATGGCATTCCACGACGTCGCAAAAGCATCAACCCCCTCGCGCTGCAACCTAGCGGCCAGCGCGTCATCGTTGATGCCCTCGTGTTGGAATTCCGCAATCACGGCTTCGGCATAACCGCCATCGACCGGCAGCACCCGTTCGACCTGACCATGATCAGCGAAAGCCAGCAGCGTTTTCTCCGGCATGGTGTTGATCGTTCCGGGTGCTGCCAGCGCCTGAACATACAAGGTATCCGGCGCAGCCACATCCTTGGTGCCGGTACTCGCCCACAACAGGCGCGGCGCTCGTGCGCCAGCGGCGGCGAGTCGCTGCCAACGCTCCGCTGCCAGCAATTTGCCGTGTGCTGTATAGGTGCGCATGGCGATGGCGATGCCCAACCGATTGTGCAATGGCGTTGCGACATCCTGCTTCACGGCGACATCCCAGCGGCTCACAAAGAATGACAACACTGCCGCTACCCGGAGATCGAGTCCAGCCGCCAAGCGGCGTTCAATGCCGCGCAGATAAGCCTCGGCTGCGGCCAGCACCTGTTCGCACGAGAACAGCAGCGTGACGTTGACCGGTACGCCGTTGAAGATGACCTCTTCGATGGCGGCGATACCGGCGGGCGTGCCGGGGATTTTGATGAACAAGTTGGCCTTGTTGGCCTTGGCGTGTAGCCGGCTCGCATCGCGGATGGTGTGCGCCACGTTGTGCGCCAGCAGCGGTGAGACTTCGAGCGACACCCAGCCATCCACGCCGGCGCTGGCGGTGAAGGCGGGGCGGAACAGATCGGCTGCTTGCGTTAAATCCTCAAGCGCAAGCTCAAAAAACAGGTCTTCATCTGATAAATCCATATCGGCAAGCGCGTGGATGCTGGCGTCGTAGCTGTCACCCGTGCCGATGGCGTGCTCGAAAATGGTCGGATTTGAGGTCAGACCAGTCACCGCTAACGCGCTGATATAGCGTGCCAAGGTGCCGCTGCGCAGCAACGGGCGGGTGATGTTGTCCAGCCAGAGGCTCTGTCCAAGTTGGTGGAGTGCCTGTGTCGCGTTCATGTTTGCAGTCCTGAGTTCGGGCGAATTGGGCGGAGAGAACTGCCGCACTCTGCGCTCTTACAACCAGCGCCTCTGTACGCTGCCATACGCAGGTTTTAGCCGCGCCTATTCCACCACCGGTGCATATCCCTGACTGCGCACCCCGTGCAGCAATTCGTTCACCTCGCCGCTGGTAACACCCAACATTTCTAATGCTTCTGCGCCCAGCCGCAAACTGCTTTCAATCGCTTCGGGATATGCCCGCGTCGCGCCAGCTCGCAATAAATTGGCGCAGGCTTCTAAATCTCGCGCTCGCGCAATCACGGGCACCTGCGGATAAGCAACGCGAATATGCGACACCGCTTGCAGAGCGGTTAAACCGTGATCAATGGTTAAAATCACCAACGCAGCACTTTCCACTTGCGCCGCCTGCAATAATTCGGGATTGCCAATATCGCCGTAATAGACCGCTCGCCCATCGCGCTCACCGCGTTCGACGTAAATCGGATTGGTATCAAACGCAATAAACGGAATGTTGTTGACTTCCAATAAAGTCGCGATGGTGTGCCCGACGCGCCCATAACCGGCGAGCACCACGCGCCCTTTCACCGGAATGCCGGTGGTTGCTTGATCGTAGTATTTCGCAGTTGACGAGCGCCGCTCCGCTCGTCGCGCCAGCAAATCGCCCAAACGCACCAATAACGGCGTGGCCAACATTCCCACTGAAATGACGCTCACCGCCAGCGCAAAGGTGGTGCTGTTAATCACGCCCATCAATTTTGCCGATCCAAATAATACAAAGCCGAATTCACCGCTTTGCGCCAGCATAAATGCCAATCGCGTCGCCACGCCGCGTGATAACCCAAAAATGAGCGCAATAAAAAATAACACGATTAACTTAATCGTCAGAATAATTAACACGTGCTGCGTTAATAACCAAGGATGTTCCGCAATGGCGGGTAAATCAATCGACATTCCCACCGCGACAAAAAACAAACTCATTAACAAGCCTTTGAATGGCTCAATGTGCGCTTGAATCTGAAAACTAAAGCGCGTTGATGAGAGCAGCATCCCCATTAAAAATGCGCCTAGCGCCATTGATAAACCGGCGTGGTGCATCGCGCCAGCAGCGAGAAATACTGATAATAAAACCACCAAAGCAAAAGCATCACGATTGTTTTGGCGCAGCAGGCGTTCTAATACAAAGGGCAATAGATAGCGCCCCGCTGCGAATACCGCGCCAATCATTCCGCCCACCAGCAGCCATTGTTCCCACCAAGGCGCTGGATTGTCACTGCCGCGATTCGCAAATAACGGCACCAGCGCCAGCAGTGGGACGACCGCTAAATCCTGCATCAACAGCACGGCAAAGGCGGCGGTGCCATGTCGCGTCGCCAGATCGCCGCGCTCGTGGAGCAATTGCATCACCAGCGCGGTGGACGACAGCGCGAGCGTCAATCCAATCAGCAACGCTGCCTGCCACGTCGCTTGATAAAACGAGATGTAACCGGCAATCGCGCCGCCGCAGAGCAAAATTTGCACCGTGCCCAAACCGAACACTTCGCGCCGCAGTGCCCACAACCGTTTGGGCTGCATCTCCAGCCCAATCACAAACAGCAGCAAGACGACGCCTAGCTCGGTGAAATCACGCATATCTTCAACGTGTTGCGTCACGACCGGTCCGGGCGAGTGCGGGCCAACGGCGATGCCGGCGACCAGCAAGCCGAGAATTGATCCCAAACCCAGATGTTTGAACAAGGTGACTGCCAGTGCTGCCGCAGTCAGTAATACGATGGCGGAAAGCACAAAGCTGTTGAGTTCCATGATTGACGTGTCTCACAAGCGGAATGGCAACGAATGGCCAAGCAGTTTACCAGTTGCGTTGTGAAGCTCCGGTTTTCAGGTGCGCGGAGCAACCGCTCGCCAGCGGCTGAGTCGGCGTGAGCACGGGGGTAAGTAACAGCTTGCAATAATCTATACTTATGGAAAAAATTAGGTGAAAGTGTGTTACGCTTTAACCAAGAAAGTGAAGGGGTCAAACCGTCGAGCGAAAACCAAGCTCAAGATTATAAAACTTCATTTTCGTATCGAAAGACATGGTCTGGACACGTTACAGCCGAGACCTTAAATGCACACCAGAGCAAAGTGAGACCATAGTTTCATCATGGCTTTTGCGTTGACGATGTGAATATATCAAAGCGAGATTTGTACGCTTTTGTATAGATTTTTTTAGATATTTAGTAGCGGTTGTCTGCGATATTCGTTGTTTAAGCGTTTATTTTTGAATGCAGACACAAAAAAAGCCCCACATTAGCGGGGCTTTTTTTCATTCATATCAGAGCAGAATTGGTTGTCTAAACCGATTCCAATTTAGCAATTTATTGAGCGTTAATTTCTTTTTGCCTAATGAATCGGTTAATCGACCCCGCTGGCACGGCATTTTAGAACAAAATCCGCGCCGTCTGCGAGTTTGCTTTTGAACCGCTTGTTAGGCTGCAACTTCCACATATTCGACATATAGTCGATCCAACATAAAATGATTACAAATGACAGGCAAACAAAGCATCAACTGAGCAATGGTTCCTTTTACGAATCGCTTTTGCTTTTGCCCAATAGTTTTCAATCGGATTTAAGTCAGGTGAATATGGTGGCAAGTATCCTAAAATATGCCCGCTTTCTTTAATCTTTTGCTGAATATCTTGTCTTTTATGAAAAGCGGCATTATCCATAACAAGAACACAGTTTTTCGGTAATTTTGGCAACAAATCATCGGTTATCCATGCAAGAAAAACTTGAGAGTTAATTGAACCAGTAAATATAGTCGATCCAACATAAAATGAGTTATAAACTAAGGTGGTAAAAACACATGACTTATTCTATTGATTTTCGTCGTCGAGCATTAGAACTAAAAGAAAAGCTTAATCTTACTTATAGTGAAGCCGCTCATAGGCTAGGAGTCGGACCTGCAAGTTTAGCTCGTTGGAATAAAGAACTGGAACCGCAAAAGCATCGTAATAAACCTCCAACTAAAATTAATACGGATCATCTTTTAAAAGATTAGGAGTTACGCAGTTGCGAACAAGCCATACAATGGTGCTGATAAATAAAATCGCACGGCACTGCGCACGATCTTATTTTTTGCTTCCATAATGCTTATTCCAGTTCGATAGAAGTAGCGTTCCAAACGTATGAAAGCACGAATTGCAAGACCAATATGATTGCGTTGAGAAATTGCTGAACGCGCTTGACAGCGTTCCACACCGCAGTTTTGTTTGAGATCGTGATGATAAACTTCAATCATCCATCTTTTTTCAGCCAAACTTTTGCGCATCAAATTTGACATTAAAAAATCATTAGTCGCCCAGTATTCCGTGTCACCGTTTTTGGAAACGATCCGGAATGCTTTTACTAAGCCATAACCTTTTAGGTGAACAATTTCTCCCTCAGAAGAAAGATGAACATCTCTAATCGCTCTGTTTCCGGTTCGGTCTGGATCAACTTGCCGGTTTGATTTGAGCTGCGTC
>NZ_NRRQ01000063.1 GCF_016583745.1 Chromatium okenii | reverse complement strand
GTCTTAATCCCCTTAAAAGCGGGTCTCAGTTCAAACCCTTTTCCACATCCACAGTGTGGTTATGATGGGTGATGCGAGTCGTAGATTGGGCATCAAACGCATTGATTTAACCTCTGTTCCACCAAAAATGATACTGCTGCTCACAAAAATGTGCGCAAGTGTCACACTGCAACTGGAGTCCTAGTTGGGCAATTTCAACCGCATGGTCAACCAGCGTTAGCGACACGGAACGCGAAACCTTCGCGCTTGTGGATACCATCCACCACTTCATTATCAAACAACCATGCCTAAAAAACAAGAAATTCCTTCACTACCTTTTGTAACTTCTCAAGTTTTAATGATCTCAATTTGCTCCGGTGCGAGAGGAAGAAAAACCTGTGTTCCGGCTTTCTTTTTGGGCGTTGTAATCATGTAACGTTCTGCTGCACGTTTACCGAGAATGTGTGCAAAAGCCTTATTGATCTTAGTCTTATGAGGTTGAAAATATTCGTTAGGTTCGAGAGCTTTCTCGATCCGAAATCCTAATGAGTCTTCGAGGCGCTGATAATCTCCACCATCCGTATTGAACACTTGAGGCGCTACATTAAAAAGCTCTTGTGCCACTTCGGGATCCGACCAATCAGTCATCCGCTCATCACGCACCGCCCGCGCTGCCAGCCACAGCAAGATAAGAAATTCCGTTTTGCTTAAATTAACTTCCTCATCATCCGCCCACACCTGCCGGTGCCGCACATTCACAATGAGCTTGGGTTCCTTGAGTCCGCGATTCGTAGTCGCCACAACTTGAGTAAAACTCGCCTTGCCGGTGCGTAAGCGTTCTGGCAAACCGTCGCGCAACTGCACAAAAGGAATGTTCGCCAAATCAACCTGAGCATGGCGGGCATCAACGGTAATCTCTTTATCGCCGCGTCTGCTGTGGATAGGATGTTCGTAGGGTGTTGGATAATAGAAATTCCGATTAGTTTCATAAGGATCGGAAACAAGAACATGTGACAGCCGATCTTGGGGGCGACCATAGAGTGAAAGCGCGTAACCAAGATAATAACCCATCGTTTTGCGCCCACCAGCAATAGAAACATGTATTTCAGTTGCCGGATTCTCGGTCAACTGGCGCAGCGTATCGGTAATAAAATCGGCAGCCAGCGTATTGTGTTCTTGGGTGCGAATATCATCCAGCGGCTTGCCTTCAGAATCAATCAGAACATGAATGTTTTCTACCGGAAATTGAATTGGCGGGAGTTGGTAATCACTGCACAACCGATGGAACCAACGTTCACCGGCAAGCAGATTAAGCCTCGCATTATCGGCACCAGTCGCAGTGGTAATGAGATGCACCTCATGTGGAATCCAAGGCTCACATTCATGACAAGCTAAAGCATAAAGAGTCTCGGTCACGATCTGCGGTGTAAGACCAGTCACAGCAAGCAGAATACGGCGGTGATTTTTATCATCACTCATTGCAATATCTCAGTGATTAGCGAGCGCGAATAGTGTTTCTTCTGGTAGTCCAGCTTTAATGGCAAGCTGACGCATATAAGCGGGTTGTTCGCAGACTAACGCATCCAAAATGACAGCAGTGCGGTGGGGATCGGAGAATACTTCAGCGCAGTAGCCACATGGCCCGGATGCCAGCGCCGGATCAGGCCAAACGAGCTTTGGCACATGGCGTTCTACCAATTCGCGCAACAGCGCAAAACTCTCGAACTTGAGTACCCGCAACAAAAAAGAGCCAGTAATCGCCCGCACAATCGCCGCGAGATCATCACCTTGACGCACATTGCCGAATACCAACGGATTGATGGTGTTATTCGTTGAGCAACAGGGCAACACATCACCGTTTGGCTGCACCAAAATATCGTGTCCTAGCCGCCGATAGCAGCCCCACTGTGCCAAATCCGCTTCCAAACCGTAATGACGCACCGTTGCCATCTGACCGGTGGCACGACCGAAAGGCGCAATGAGCTTATCCTCGCACAACACCTGCTCCGCCAAATCTGCACCCAATAATGCAGCAACCTGTTCGCCGGGCTGAGAAAAAGTGCCAGTAACAGTAACAAATAAATCCAGTTCCAAAGCTGCACTCACCGCATAGCGGATGCGCTCCAGTGGTACGAAGCGCAGGTGCTCGTGATCGCAAGAGGTCGAATAACGCCGTAACCCAACTGCGGCGAGAGCAGACAACCGCTGCTGCGCTGTATCGGCATCGTGCGCCCAATGTGATGAAGACACTACAGCGCCCGTCATGCCATGTACGGCGGCGCGTTCCAGCACTGCCAGCACATCGTCAAACAACAGGAAAGGCTCGCCACCGGTAAAACCAACAGTGCCGATCAGTCCCGGTAAAGCCTTGGCGATCTGTTCCACCATGTCGAGCATCTCAGCGCGATGCAGACGCTCATGCGAAGTTTCGAGTGGATCACAACAAAAATCACACCGCGCTGGACACGCACGGGTGGGCTTGAAAACCAAAGCATTACCGGAATCAGGGCGCGGCATGTTGAATTTCTACCATTTGACGTAAACCATTGAGGCGACACTGCAAACGATGTTGGGCATGAGGCTGAGACTGCGGCGCATCAATTCGGCAGGATGGTCCTTGGCATGAGCGTTCAAGCGTAAAGGCAGCGCCATGAACGACCGTAGCGCGGTTGTTGAGACCATCGAGCGACAGGCTGTTCAACCGTTCGACCCGCAATGTGGCGCTCTGACCAGTTCCAACCAACGCCACAGCACCAAGATGATCGGCATCACACTCAAAACACGAGGCAGCGCCTTCCAAACGCACATCCGCCCATTCCAAAGTGTTAGAAATGACCGTTGCTCCGGCTGCCTGAACGATGATGCGGTCGAACTCGGTCGGCACTTGCAACGCCCAGCTTAGTGAGCGCGGTACGCTGATGCCCAACACGGTGCGTGGCTTGGCGGACAGGGTGACACAGTCAGGTGATTCAGTGCGCTGGGGGCGGTCGCTCTCAGCACAATCGAGGATCAGCTCCGAGCCAGCGGCGGGTGATAAGTGAATCCGACCAAGACCAAAGTGCAATTCAAGAGTACGCATCAGAGAATCGTCCCAACTAGTAGATGATGGTGATGGCGCTGGTCGAGCAGGCCAAATCAGGACGGAAGGTGTTGCCAGAATGGCTCACGGCGAAACGCAGCGCCTGATCGGATAGCGGAGCAACTGCGAATGCTTCAGGACGCGCACCGACCCGCGCCCAGAGGTTAGAACCGCAGGTCACGTCACGCAGCAATTGACCGAAAAGGTGGCGAGATTGGGAAGATTGAACTTGAGTAGACATCATCGTTTCCGTTATAGCTGGTTGATGGAATCAGAATAGGTCAGAGCGGTGGCAAGCACATGGATCACAAGGTTGTGATATTCCCATCGCTTAATGGTCGTAAGTTGATCACCAGTTTGCGCACATCATTAAACGTCATGAAGGTATCGCTGCCATTCAAACGCTCGAACTGATGCGTAGTGATCTGACCGATGCTAAACGGTGCTACAGCGCCTCTGTAAAAAGGGTGATGAAGTCCTGAATAAACAGGATGGCAAAGTCCTGAATAAAAAGGGTGGTAAAGTCCTGAATAAACAGGAGGGCTCACTAAATGTTTGGTAACACCTTCCAAGTGCGCGTCCGCCCATTCCAAGGTGTCGGTGACAACTGTCGCGCCATCTGCCTGAACGATGATGCGGTCGAAGTCGACCGGCACCTGCAGCGTCCAGTCTTGCGACTTCCAGCTCAGTAAGCGCGGTACGCTGATTCCGAATACGGTGCGTTGCTTGGCAGACAGGGTGACGCTGTCGGGTGATTCGGTGCGGTCGGGACGATCGCGTTCAGCGCAGTCGATGATCAGCTCCGACCCAGCAGCAGGTGACAGGTGAATACGACCAAGACCAAAGTGCAATTCAAGAGTACGCATCAGAGAATCGTCCTAATTAGTAGATGATGGTGATGGCGCTGGTCGAGCAGGCCAAATCAGGACGGAAGGTGTTGCCAGAATGGCTCACGGCGAAACGCAGCGCCTGATCGGGCAGCGGAGCAACTGCGAATGCTTCAGGACGCGCACCGACCCGCGCCCAGAGGTTAGAACCGCAGGTCACGTCACGCAGCAATTGACCGAAGAGGTGGCGAGATTGGGAAGATTGAACTTGAGTAGACATCGTCGTTTCCGTCATAGCTGGTTGATGGAACCAACTATGCGGAAAAACGGCGATTAGTATATCGGTCACAAGGTTGTGGTGCGGAAAGACTCCGTTAATGCAGATAACCACGCAGGTACTGGCTGCGTTAAAGGCTTCAAAGGACAAGGTGGATTGATGATCGGTTGGTCACTGCGCACCAGCGCACTATCCCGACCTGAGAGCCGACCAATACTCACGCTAAGACCAGCGGCAGACGAACCGCGCTGCCCGTAGTAATCGATTTCCCATGCGGTTTCCAGCACGATTTGAAAACCGTTATGAACCATTTCATGTTGATAAGTTTGAATACATGCAACAGACGGACTTTCTATTCCAAAAGACGTTTCAATGCGCCCCGATCCTGTAGCATCGACGCTGTGCTGCTGCGTGATTTCAGTGGCCTGATGGTCGTAAGTATTGATCGCTAGTTTGCGCACATACTCAAATGTCGCAAAAGCATCACTGCCATCGCTGAAATAGTATTCACTCAGTTGGCGATGCCGCTCCAGTTCTAAACCATCCCGAAGCGCATAATGTTTCAAAAATAACGCGATATTAGCGGTTGCAATCTCGTAGTAATAAGCAACTTCCTGACGGGTCAGAAAGTGATCACGAATAATAATTGGGCTGTGATCGCCAAAGTGATGCGCCATGTCCGCAATATAGATTGCACCCGCATCTACAGCATCTGTCAGGCTAGAAATTTTCAGATCAGTGCCTTCTTCGGGATGAAGAAAGCAGGGAAAATAGCGCAATTCAGCGGTGAAATTAACGTCGCGGTTGAGAGCGCATACATTGCAGCCACAACTGCATGTACAGCTCTGAAGTTCAACCTGCAACGGTGTATCGCGGTATTGATAGAGCTTGCGGCGCTGACCAGTTTTCAGAAACGTCAACTGGTCGCCGAGCTGATCTTCCAAGGCTTGCAAACGGTAATAGTAGGGATATAAATGCTTGAGTTTCTGAGTAATCAATAGTTCAAGAAACTTGATTCGATATGCACCCATCGCCAAAGCTGCATCAAATATCTGTTCAATATCTTGGAGATCGGTATTGATGCCTTTAAGTAACACAAAGTTGAGTTTGAACGGGATATTCGCTTCGCGTAACCAGATGAGATTCGCGTTGACTCGAGCGAGATCATCCGTTGTGCTGGATACCCGCTCCGCGAAATGATGCACAATCTGATGATAACGGTCTGCATCTAGGCTGTGCATCGAGATATTGAATCGAATCTCGCCGGGATAGCTTTTCAAACGTTCAATGAGTGTCTGATTTAATGCGCGACCATTGCTAACAAATTTAATGTCCGGCAGATATTCGATCTGCTGCATATAATCGAGATAGCGGAGAATTTGGCGTGGTTTTAATAAAGGTTCACCGCCGGTAAAGGTGAAATCGTTATAACCTAATGCCTTGAGTTGATCGAAGACTCTGAAGACCGTTGTTTCTTCTGCATCCCGCCTTGTCAAACCCATTTCTAACCCTTCTTCATGGCAGAAGAAACAACGGTAGTTGCATTTCTCCGTGATAGAAAACCGCACTGCGCGTCTAGTGGGAATGGTTTTGATATAAGTGCGCGTTGTCAGTGGTTGATAATCCAACCGCACCAAGCGATTAACCGGAATTGGAGTATCGGAATCAAACTCCAGTGTGATAGTACGAACTTGCTGCTGACCTAACGACAACTCCAACGCAACCAATTTAGGAAGGAGATTGAAGTCAGCGGTGTCAGCAATCTGCACCTTGGCTGCGTTGGCATTGATGTTAAACGACCATTTCATACTGAATGCCTGTGCGGATGCTGGTAATCACTCAGGACAGAGTGCGTAACAACACAGCACGCTGTGAAGTCTGGTCTTAAATCCCCTTAAAAACGGGTCTCAATGCGAACCCTTCAGCGAAAAATTTTCTACCTTAAAATCAATCAGATGCAGATAGAAAATTGTACTCATTTTTAAGCCCAAAACGGTTAGGTCAAGTTTTGACCAAAACACAAAAGCCTCTTTCTGTTTACGCTAACGCCGATCACAGTCAACTTTAATCTTACCGATTTCAACGCAGCCGACAAGCATTTTATTGAGAGTAGGAGTTACGCAGTTGACCAAAAATAGCTTTAGAATATAGTCGATCCACCACAAAATGATTGTTAAAATCGGCGCAGCACCTTCAATCCTACTGTTGTGCCGCAATCAATTTATTCTGGCTTGGCTATACAAAGATGAACGCTGCAAAATGTACCGAACAAGATTACATTCAGTTTTTAATCGCTACTCCG
>NZ_NRRQ01000062.1 GCF_016583745.1 Chromatium okenii | reverse complement strand
CGGAGTAGCGATTAAAAACTGAATGTAATCTTGTTCGGTACATTTTGCAGCGTTCATCTTTGTATAGCCAAGCCAGAATAAATTGATTGCGGCACAACAGTAGGATTGAAGGTGCTGCGCCGATTTTAACAATCATTTTGTGGTGGATCGACTATATTCTAAAGCTATTTTTGGTCAACTGCGTAACTCCTACCACAGTTAGATTCGCATCAGAGCGGCAAAGAAGCCGCCACTGCAACCAAGCGCCAACCCCCTATTGATATTGCCCGATAGCGTCACTGTGAAGCCACAGGTAAGCCTTAACGCATCATCACGTCGCACCACGCTTTGTGTTCAATCGCTGTCGTGGTTTTGCATGAACTGCATACCGTCAGATTTGACCTTACCAGCCCCGTCATGGGGCTTTTTTTTGCCACTGGCAACCACCCACTTGCCCACTTGCCCACTTTGACACCCACTGACTGCCCCCCCGCCGACCCAAAGCCCAAACCCACATCATACCTTTTGAAACTATCTTTTATGGCGACAGCAATGATTTTAATTCAATTATGTTAAATTCTGATTGATTATCTCTGTATATGTCATGTGCATATGAAATGGGTTTTCAAATAATTGATAGAGATATTATAAATTAAGGATGGTTAATTCCATCCTCAATATCTGTGCTGTGCCTCCGCCTTANTGATCAAATCGGTGTCCTTCACGGGATGCCGATTTGATTGTCTCTTTAATGGAGTTCAATACATGTCGAGCCAAGAAATGGCTATCGTCATTGATGATGAGTCAACTAATCTAGCAATAAATCCGCTGGATATTCCAACAACGGTTTTCAAAAACGACCTGGCGCGGCGAAGTGAGAACAGACAACTGTTACTGAACTGGATTCGGTCATCTTTGAAAGAAGGTGTCGATTACGGTTCCATTCCCACAAAGAGAGGTTCTTCTAATAGAAAAAGCCTTTTCAAGAGTGGCGCAGAAAAAATATGCGGAATGTTAGGAATTACTGTTCATTTCCCTTCCCTGAAGGAAACAGAACAAGCATTATTAAACGGCTCGATTTTTGAAAATGTGATCGTGCGTTGTGAGTTGAAAAACATTCACGGACAAACCCTCGCAGATGGAGTTGGTGCCCGTAGTCTTAAACAAGATTATGGTGACCTGAATAAAGCATTAAAGATGGCTGAGAAATCAGCACATATTGATGCAACACTTCGCCTGGCTGGTTTATCTGAGGTCTTTACACAAGACCTTGAAGATATGAAAAACCTGAGAACGATGAATGAGAATAAACCCTCAACTTCATCTTTCGTCATTAGTGAAGAACAGCATCGGGAATTGTCCAATCACCTTACTAAGTTGAATCTGGACAATGAAAGATTCATTGCCTACTGCAATAAGATTGCAGCAGCAAAATCATTAGGATCAATACGATCCTTGAATGAATTACCTGTTGCATTGTTTGACTTCGTCATGAAGAAACTGCCAGAACTTTCTGCCGCAGCTTAATCAACTCTTTGGAGAACATCATGGAAAAGCGCGTGTTTAACCTTGCTTATGGCAAGAAATATATCACTTCTGATCATGTAGAAAAGAAGATATGGATTCAGGTCGGTCGATTGGTGATTGAGCCTGAGTCTAAGTACGGAGAACGGATTTCTATCCGTTTAGATTCACTTCCAATTGATCCTGAGTTTAATGGAATGCTTTCAGCTTTCCCTTATGAACCTCGCAATGGATCATCCAAGAACCCTGAAGACAACATCGCGTTTTAAGGAGAACAACATGAGTATTACCCTATACCAGATTGCCGATGATTATCGTGACATTCTGTCATTGATGGAATCTGATTCTGCTGATGATCCAGCAACGCTTCACCAATTGGTGCAAGACACACTGGATCAATTGCAACTGGATGACCAATTCACGGACAAGGCATTAGCAGTGGCTTGTTATACCCGTGAATTAGAATTGGAAGCTGAAGCTGTTAAAGCGACAGAGACTTCCATTCGCAATCGCCGCAAGCAACTTGAATCACGTTCCGAATTCTTGCGTAATTATCTGATAACTCAACTTCAGAAAGTCAACAAGACTGAACTGAAGAGTAATCAGATTGTTGTCCGGCTTCGCAAGACACCTGCTCGAATCATTGTGGATGATGAATCAATGATCCCTGATCAATTCAAGGAAGTTGAGACCTTGACCCACATTCGCAAGAATTGGATGCAGGAAAAACTTCGTTTAGGAGTTGATTCCATCCCCGGAGTTCACCTTGAAACCGGTGTGAGTTTAACCTTGCGTTAATTCATCACTGGTTTCAATCCACTGAGGGCTGGCATTGTCAGCCCTTTTTTATCTCTCTCAATTGATGATGCGAATTGCATCAGGAGTTGTTATGCCTGAAATAACTGCATTAACACAACCATCCTATTGGTTTCCTTCAATCGACTACATTGAATATGAAGAAATCCAACGGCTTTATTGTGAGGATGATGAATCATTACCCACTGATGTTACTCCTTCGGCAATACCTGCTGAATGGAGCCAGTTCAATGATGAAGATATTCCATTCTGAGGATTCACAACATGCGTCACTTATATCAATTCGATTTAATCGAACCTCGTGATACGACCTTAACCCTTGGTGAAGATGCCACTGGCACAATCACCATGATCTTGATGGATGAACATCGTCATTGTACTCAATTCATTTTGAGCAATGATGAATTCAATCATCTGTGTGATGTGCGTTATAAGATGGAACTTGATTCTCCAATCAGATTCCAACATTTACGCCGATTAACAACGGTGTAATCCATGTCAATCACATTCAAGTTCCCATTGGGTGAAGTTGTCATTACTGAAGGCGCACATTCCGCATTACAAGAATGTGCAATATCTCCACTCTTCCTATTGTTTCGGCATCGCCAAGGCAATTGGGGAGAGATGAGTAGTGAAGACCAACAAGCAAATGATCGTGCTTTAGTGGAAGGAAACAGAGTGTTATCAGTCTATCCATTACAGGATGACTGGCGCATCTGGATCATTACTGAAGCGGATCGAACTGTTACCACTCTTCTCTTACCTGAAGAGTATTAACCCCCCTTGAGGTGCTCCGGCACCTCTTTAATTTGAGGAATCAATGATGAATCTGAATGCACTCAATCCCGCTCAACTGAAAGTGGTCACTGCACCATTGCGTAATCTACTGGTTCTGGCTGGAGCTGGTTCTGGCAAGACCCGTGTGTTAGTGGAGCGAATAGGATGGTTGATAGAACATCATCACATTCCAGTTGAATCCTTGTTAGTAGTGACATTTACCAACAAGGCAGCAACTGAATTGAAACACAGATTAGAAGCCAACCTTGATACTGCATTGAATGGGTTATGGATTGGAACGTTTCATGGATTGGCACATCGACTATTAAGGCTGCATTGGCAAGCGGCACAGTTAGATAAAGACTTCCAGATTCTCAATGCAGAGGATCAGCGTCGTTTATTGAAACGAGTGATGACAACGATGCAGATTGATGACACCACTTACCCAATCAAATGGGTGTTGAGCGTTATCAACAATGCTAAGGAGAATGGATTACATCCGCACCAAGTGGAAGTTGGAGAGGATGATGAGAAGTTAGCTGTTCTGCGCAATATCTATGCTGAATATGAATTGCAACGGCAACAGAATAAAGCACTGGACTTTGCTGACTTATTGTTGAGTGCTTATGAGTTATTGCGAGATCATCGGGATATTCGTCAACACTATCAAAGCCGCTTTCAACAGATTCTGGTTGACGAGTTCCAAGATACCAACACCATGCAATATGAATGGTTGAGGATGTTATCTACCAGCAATAACTTCATCTGTGCAGTTGGTGATGACGATCAATCCATTTACGGTTGGCGTGGAGCGAAGGTGGAAAACCTGAAGGCATTGCAACGAGATTATCAGAATGTGCAACTGCTTCGGTTGGAACAAAACTATCGTTCCACCAGCAACATTCTGAATGCTGCCAATGCTGTGATTGCAAACAATCGGAATCGATTCGGTAAGAATCTGTGGACACAACAAGATACAGGTTCTTTGATTCAATGCTATACGGCTATTGATGCCGGTGATGAAGCCCGTTTCGTGATTGATCGCATTGATCAAACATTCACCATGAATCACCGATGTTATCAAGATTATGCAATCTTATATCGGACTTCAGCACAATCACGGATGTTTGAAGAACGATTGATTCGTGCAGGCATTCCTTATCGCATCCATAATGGATTACGCTTCTTTGAAAGAGCGGAAGTTCGAGATGCGTTGGGATATTTACGCTTGATCGCAAACTGCAATGATGACCTTGCCTTTGAGCGAGTAGTGAATGTTCCGACTCGTGGAATTGGTGAACGCACGATTGAACTATTGAGGAAACACGCACAGACATTATCGGGATCGTTATGGCAAGCAACACTGGACTTGATTGCAAAGAAAGGCTTGACCAAGAAAGTCAATGAATCACTCACAGCATTTGTGGCATTGATTCAATCTCATCGCAGTGGAAAGATGACGTTGGCAACACGATTGAATCAACTGCTGAAACAGACAGAGTTGTCAGAGTTTTATCTCAAGCAACCCGATGGAAAGGGGGAGGAGCGCGTTGAGAATCTGGATCAGTTGATTGAAACAGCAGCTCGCTTTGAACGGAGCTGGGACATAGAAGATGGTGATGTTTTAACTGTGTTCCTGAACCATATTGCCTTGGAAGCAAACGAGATGAGCGATGATGACAACAACGATGCCGTGCAGTTAATGACACTTCATGCGGCAAAAGGGTTGGAGTTTCCGGTGGTGTTCCTTGCTGGAATGGAAGATGGATTATTCCCACACAGCATGTCATTACATGATCGAGAACGTTTTGAGGAGGAAAGACGATTGTGCTATGTCGGCATGACAAGAGCGATGGAACAGTTGTTTATGACTCATGCGGAAAGCCGATTGATTCACGGACGAGAATGGAATTCAAAACCTTCTCGCTTTATGAATGAGATTCCCGATGAATTCATTGAACATGTCCGCTTTAATAAGGTGGCTCAATACAATGAGGCAGTCATGCGAGTGAAAGAACGAATGGCAATGACCATGCAATAATCATTGATCGATTGGGAACATCATTAACTGGTGTTCCTGATTGATGAATGAAATCATTGAATGGGTTTATTTCATTGTGTTGATAAATGAAAGAAAACATGGCAACTGATTTTTGATTGAAACTAAAAACACAGAAATTCTGCACAAGCGACTTTCATGTCACCACTATCAGATTGAGTGAAATTGTGGTGAATCGTCAAACGTGTTGGAGCACTACAAACTGCCATTTCATGTTTCCCAAGGCACTGTCATAGTCATCAATTGCCGCAGCTTGGGATTGTCACTTGGCGGCGCATCCAATAACAGTTGAACGGCTTGAAAACTTTCAGTGTCGAGTGTCAACACGCGCTGATCCAACAACACTTCTTGCGCTTCACGACAAGCGGTTTCTAATACAAAGTCTGAGCGAGTTTTACCCAATAACTCAGCAGCTTTGTCAATGAGATCACGTTGATAACGTTGCGCACGAATGTTCATATTCGTATTGTGAATTGAGTGATTCGATAGTTGATTATCAATTGAAGATTGCATGACAATTAATTATCCCTTGTTACTAAAAAAGATGATCTCAGCTTTCATCAATTAGGATGAACAGTTGAATAAAGCTGATTGATTATAGCTGTTAAAAATGATTGATTAACTTTGTTAATAAACCCTCACTTTACCTGTATTCCAATAGCAATTGACTTTGTTGCGCAGTAGGCTAACTCAGCCTCTCAGCATGATAAGCCATTGAAAAGACAGGACAACCCAATAAAAGGTCGGCGCTGTCTTGTCACTGATGGCAATCTGTGTTATATCACGTCGTGTCAAGTAATCCACTCACTGGGTCATCTCCAGTCTGTTGGCGCGTTTCACGCCTTGTCACAACGAATTTAGAGAGAGTAATCCCGTAACAAGGGCAGACCTCGACCCGAACGATACCCGTCCCGCATGAACTCAACTCGGTTGACTTGAGAAGATTCTCGACCAGATTGACCTGAAGACGCTTGAAACCAACAGAACATAGCCCGCACGCAACACAACGAGCAGCACATCCCTCTTGAAAAACGTCACTTTCACCCGCCGGTTTTAACGTCTCACCCTCGGACCCTACGGGGGTAGGCATCAAAGACGGCGCGCTTTTGCTGCCATGGCTGACCGTGGCGTCATTGCTGTTTTTTGAGTCGGTGCGCAAGTCGTTTTGAGCTGCTCGAATGCTCCACTGGCGCACGGTCGTAGCTGTAACTCCCACCTCTTTAGCGATGGCAGCAAAGGTCATTCCTTCAGCGCGCATCTGTAGTGCTCTGTCCCGTTTCTCCCTGTTGCTGACTCGCACACCATCCAATGTGTAGTGATCCAGATAATCTTTGTCATTCATCCGATCATGTGGACGCGGTGGACGTGCTTTGTCCCGCTCCTTTCTACGCTGTGTCCGCAGCTCGTTAGGAATGATCGCCCGCAGCTCTGACTGCAACTCAGCAGGGATGATCTCTTGTATCCATTCAAATA
>NZ_NRRQ01000061.1 GCF_016583745.1 Chromatium okenii | reverse complement strand
CGGAGTAGCGATTAAAAACTGAATGTAATCTTGTTCGGTACATTTTGCAGCGTTCATCTTTGTATAGCCAAGCCAGAATAAATTGATTGCGGCACAACAGTAGGATTGAAGGTGCTGCGCCGATTTTAACAATCATTTTGTGGTGGATCGACTATATTCTAAAGCTATTTTTGGTCAACTGCGTAACTCCTAAACCTATAGAAAACACTCTTAGCAGTGACCGCGCCCTACAGATTGAGAATATAAAAAGGTGGATTTTCTTGTTTTTTAGGCATGGTTGTTTGAGAATGAAGTGGTGGATGGTATCCACAAGCGCGAAGGTTTCGCGTCCCGTCGGGTATGAACAACATTTGGTCGCAAAGCCACTCTGCCCAAGGATGATCAGCCGGGTAGCTTTTATGGTAACGCCAGGGCGCAATTGTTCAGTAGTACTTGATGTTGCCAACGCAGGTTGGTCGTTCGGTTGAGACTGCCCAACCAGGACTCCAGTTGCAGTGATGTCACTATCAACGGAGAGCGAATGACCCAGTTGTGCATAAACACTTATGCGCACATTCTTGGGAGCAGAGGTTGTAAATCGGGCCGTCGCCGCGCCGGGATAGGCGGAAGACGATGAGGCTGTCGGTGGCGGGATCGACTAATTCAATCAATTCAACGCTCAAAATTTCGGCTGCCAGCGGGGTGAGAACGACTTCGTGGACGGACAGTTGCCCGTCCATGCGCCAGCGTTGGAGGCAGCGGCGGACGCCGCGTGCGAGTTTGGGGGAGCTGATGTCGTAGCTGAACACGAAGGGGGCGTGCTCAAAACCTGAACGGCGAAAGCTGGAGGCGCGGTCGAGAAAGCTCATCCGGCAATCCTCTGTTGGCGGACGTTGGGAAGTTTTTTGCCGAGGAAGCTGTGGCTTTTGGCGGTGCGGATGATCTGGGTTTTGTCGGGATTGAGCTGTAAGTGCAGGCGCTGCAAGCTGGCGGCGGCGCGGTCGAGGGCGCTTTGGGCGGCGGCTTCGCTGGTGCCGAGGACGATGAAGTCGTCGGCATAACGGACGAAGGGAATTTGCTGTTCCTCTAAATCCATGTCCATGTCGTGAAGGTAGAGGTTGCAGAGAAATGGTGAGAGCACCATGCCTTGTGGCAGTCCGAGTCCTTGTCCGCTGGGGCGAAAGGCGGGGGGAATGGCGTTAAACCAGCGGTCTACGATGGTGATGACGCGGTCGTCGCCGCAGAGCGCCATGAGTTGTTCTAAAACAGGTTGTTGGGGGATTGCGTCGAAGCAGGCGCTGATGTCGGCGTCGCCGAGCCAGTGATAACCCTGACGTATCCATTCGCGGAGGCGAGCTAGTGCCATGTCAACGGTACACATCGGGCGATAGCCGAAGCTGTTGGGGTGAAAAATGTCCTCGCCGAGTGGTTCTAACACGGTGAGAAAGGCGCGTTGTACGAGTTTGTCGCGCACTGCTGGCGCACAGATGGTGCGGGTGCTGCCGCTGGCTTTTGGGACTTCAAAACAGCGGACGCGCTGGGGCCGATATTGGCCGTTGAGCAGTTCTTCGGCGAGGCGGCCGATGTGGAGCGGGAGATTCGGTTCGATGTCTTGCATGGTGAGATCGCGTGTCCAGCGTGATTTGTCTTTGCGCACGGCGTTCCACGCCTGATTGAGGACGGCGGCGCTGGCGATTTGTTTGATCCAGTCGGTCATGGGTGGAAACTCTCGCTGGTGTTTTTTGAGTAACGCAGCGAGTGGTCAATTTTTAATCTGGGGAGCGGAAAATGAGGAGGCGTTTTGGGGTTAAGTGTTTGGTTTTTCATTCATTTTTGTTGTAAAATGATGACTTGATCCGCTGGGATTTTAGTAATGGCTGAGTGTTTTAGTCTGGAATGGGTGGCATGTGCGGCGGCAGATTGAAAGTTGTTTACAATCAACTGCTTTTTGTATTTTTGTCTTAAAACGGGGCGTGTGCGATGCAGGCGTTTGGTAGTAGCGGTTTTGCTTTAACTAAGGCAAAACCAATCAAAGGGCGTGGTGCCATAGAAATAACCGTCTGGATTTGTGTGGTTTTTGGCGTAGATTGTTGCTCAGTCTCCACTGAGTGCTTGGTAGTAACTGAGTGTTGCGGTCGGAAATTGATTTAGCCGGTTGAGCCGAATTAGAGGCGATGAAACAATAACATCCTCGCTTTTAAAATATCCTCCTATTTAGCCGGTTGAGCCGAATTAGAGGCGATGAAACGGGTGGTAGCCGACGATGATGATAGCATCACACAATTTAGCCGGTTGAGCCGAATTAGAGGCGATGAAACATCGTTTGAAGAAAGTAATCACCTTTTCTGATTTAGCCGGTTGAGCCGAATTAGAGGCGATGAAACCCCAATCGCCAATTTGCATTGGTGATCTCCTGATTTAGCCGGTTGAGCCGAATTAGAGGCGATGAAACAAAATCATCCCACCGGTAGAGTTCGATCCAGTATTTAGCCGGTTGAGCCGAATTAGAGGCGATGAAACGGAGATCGTCCAATACTTTTACCAATATTATGATTTAGCCGGTTGAGCCGAATTAGAGGCGATGAAACAAAAACGATCAATTGAAACCAATTTCGAGCCTGATTTAGCCGGTTGAGCCGAATTAGAGGCGATGAAACTGCCCCCAATGATTGCCAGCCACCAGGATGGTGGATTTAGCCGGTTGAGCCGAATTAGAGGCGATGAAACCTCTTGCGAGGTTAGGTGAAAACGCGACTACATTTAGCCGGTTGAGCCGAATTAGAGGCGATGAAACGTGCGATCTTTGATTCATTGTACGAGTCAAAGATTTAGCCGGTTGAGCCGAATTAGAGGCGATGAAACTCCGAAAATCGTGTTGAAAAATTTTACGTCGTCATTTAGCCGGTTGAGCCGAATTAGAGGCGATGAAACGCGGCAGCTTGCGCTGCCGTGTTAAACGCAGTATTTAGCCGGTTGAGCCGAATTAGAGGCGATGAAACCCAGTTAGCAACCCATTTGGTTAGATCCTCTTATTTAGCCGGTTGAGCCGAATTAGAGGCGATGAAACCTGGGTCTATCCACACAAATGAGCCCCCCCACATTTAGCCGGTTGAGCCGAATTAGAGGCGATGAAACCTCCATAGAACTGTTGGTAGAAAAATTCGTTTGATTTAGCCGGTTGAGCCGAATTAGAGGCGATGAAACTCGATTGACTCTAACTTTGAACCAGGCTCAAACATTTAGCCGGTTGAGCCGAATTAGAGGCGATGAAACCCCTAATTGTGATGGCCTGAACCATTAACGACATTTAGCCGGTTGAGCCGAATTAGAGGCGATGAAACCAGCAAAATCGGAAATATTCATGGTAAATCTCATTTAGCCGGTTGAGCCGAATTAGAGGCGATGAAACCCTTGATGATAAAGCGAAAGCGCGGTTCTTGCCACATTTAGCCGGTTGAGCCGAATTAGAGGCGATGAAACCACGCCGAGATCAAGTCATCCGACGAAGAATTATTTAGCCGGTTGAGCCGAATTAGAGGCGATGAAACCTGAAGCATTGGAATCAATCGCTTTTGAACAATGATTTAGCCGGTTGAGCCGAATTAGAGGCGATGAAACCGGTGCAGTCGCACCAGTCGGAGCAGTCGCACCATTTAGCCGGTTGAGCCGAATTAGAGGCGATGAAACAATTGGTATTTGTAAACCACTAGTTAATGGTATTTAGCCGGTTGAGCCGAATTAGAGGCGATGAAACGGAGGTAAAATCACCTCCCCATATTGATGGGTATTTAGCCGGTAGAGCCGTATTAGAGGCGATGAAACACATACCCAGGACGGGTGAAATCATCTTCATAATTTAGCCGGTAGAGCCGTATTAGAGGCGATGAAACCTCATAACCGTCACAGTAACGATGTGCATCATTTAGCCGGTAGAGCCGTATTAGAGGCGATGAAACATTGAAACGGGTGGTTGAAACCCAGTCTTTGACATTTAGCCGGTAGAGCCGTATTAGAGGCGATGAAACAACAGCGGAAACGGTGGTGCTGATGACACCCAGATTTAGCCGGTAGAGCCGTATTAGAGGCGATGAAACTTCGATTGCCTGGCGCACACGATGATTTAACATTTAGCCGGTAGAGCCGTATTAGAGGCGATGAAACAGATAACCAAGTTCATTTACTAAAACTGAACATTTAGCCGGTAGAGCCGTATTAGAGGCGATGAAACATGGTGATGGTTGCAGATGATGTATGTGTAAATTTAGCCGGTAGAGCCGTATTAGAGGCGATGAAACAAACGCCGTTGAGTGCACCTGAGACGGTGCGATTTAGCCGGTAGAGCCGTATTAGAGGCGATGAAACAACCCAATCAGATTGTATTTTGTGTCAAACTATTTAGCCGGTAGAGCCGTATTAGAGGCGATGAAACCTTTAAACCACCAAAGAAGGGCCGGCCAATATATTTAGCCGGTAGAGCCGTATTAGAGGCGATGAAACACTTATGGTAATGCGCCTCGGCGCGGACTACAGATTTAGCCGGTAGAGCCGTATTAGAGGCGATGAAACCATTTGGTTAGACTCTCTTGTTAGAGATATCATTTAGCCGGTAGAGCCGTATTAGAGGCGATGAAACGGCCATAAAGTCCTCCTAAAAGGATGAGCAACATTTAGCCGGTAGAGCCGTATTAGAGGCGATGAAACCAATGACAGCGTCTGCATACGCATTTGCAGCATTTAGCCGGTAGAGCCGTATTAGAGGCGATGAAACCATTTCATTACGACAGATTCGTAATTCCATGAATTTAGCCGGTAGAGCCGTATTAGAGGCGATGAAACCGTACTCCGGTTAGCAACCCATTTGGTTAGACATTTAGCCGGTAGAGCCGTATTAGAGGCGATGAAACGATACCATAATACATACTTCCTTCATTACCTTTATTTAGCCGGTTGAGCCGAATTAGAGGCGATGAAACCGTAAAGGGGTAGGTTCTATTTATTTCTTAATCAATTTAGCCGGTTGAGCCGAATTAGAGGCGATGAAACTCAGCCATCTTACATACTTCATGGCAGCCTCATTTAGCCGGTTGAGCCGAATTAGAGGCGATGAAACTTCATACGATGATATGTACATCCCCTCTTTTACTTAGCCGGTTGAGCCGAATTAGAGGCGATGAAACGTATTTTTCTAATACACAACTAGGATTTACATCATTTAGCCGGTTGAGCCGAATTAGAGGCGATGAAACTGAACTCATAAAAATTTTTCATTGAAATCTCCATTTAGCCGGTTGAGCCGAATTAGAGGCGATGAAACCCTCTCCACACTCCCCCAAGCCAGCCTCCGGGTATTTAGCCGGTTGAGCCGAATTAGAGGCGATGAAACGCCGAATACGTTGATTATGAGATATAATCTCATTTAGCCGGTTGAGCCGAATTAGAGGCGATGAAACAGTTCATTGCTTTTACATCGTCGTCAGACATATTTAGCCGGTTGAGCCGAATTAGAGGCGATGAAACGTCGATGGTGGTTATAGGCGGCAGTGCCGCCCAATTTAGCCGGTTGAGCCGAATTAGAGGCGATGAAACGTCCCGCCACCACCTCAATGTGGTGGGCGCATTTAGCCGGTTGAGCCGAATTAGAGGCGATGAAACTCAGCATATACAAATCAAAAGCAGCGGCTCCAATTTAGCCGGTTGAGCCGAATTAGAGGCGATGAAACGAAGAAATGCTCAATACTGACCAACTTCGAGCATTTAGCCGGTTGAGCCGAATTAGAGGCGATGAAACTTAGTATCTCCTCATTCATCTTGATGACGGTTATTTAGCCGGTTGAGCCGAATTAGAGGCGATGAAACTGACGTTAATGATAGCATCACACATCACTGTGATTTAGCCGGTTGAGCCGAATTAGAGGCGATGAAACAACTCTTCTCTTCGTCCACAATCAGGCCTACCTGGTTGTGGATTTAGCCGGTTGAGCCGAATTAGAGGCGATGAAACATAACCTCCTAAAAGGTTGCGATAGGGACTTAAATTTAGCCGGTTGAGCCGAATTAGAGGCGATGAAACTAATCCATTATAGTTATCCGCAAAACATACTATACTATAAGAGAAAATGTAGGAGCTTACGACAGTGAAACTGTGCAACGAAGACCAACTTTTGAATTTCTTAAGACGTGAAGAAGACAGTTCAGTTAAGTATA
>NZ_NRRQ01000060.1 GCF_016583745.1 Chromatium okenii | reverse complement strand
CCTTTGAAAAAGGGGGGTTGGGGGGATTTGAGATCGGGCAGTTGGGGGGATTTGAGGGGGATTTACGGCTGCGCGTCGCGCTGTTGGTCAACGCCCGCGATCATCATCACGTCACGACCGTTGGCGCGTTGCGCCCGGATATTCGTTTGGAAAACAACTGCTTGCGGGTGGTGCATCACGACGGCATCACGATGGACGTGCTGGCGCACGGCGGCAGCATCGACTTGGATTTGGTGTGGAGCGAAGGGTTTGATCTGCCGCTAGAGCGCGAGCGCGGGTTGGAAGATTTGGATAACCATCTCCAAATCGGGACGGCGCTGTTGACGCTGCAACCAGATACTTGGGTCGGCATCAGCGCCGTCATGTTGCAACCGCTTGATAAAGGCGGCTTGAGTGGTTTTTTACCGCTTGCCCACAGCCTCGCCCGTCACCACGCCCGCGATCAGCACTTGTTGGCGCAGGCTCACGCAGCATGGCCGCTATTCGTCACTGCGCCAGCGTGGATTCAACAATTGCTGCTCGCCGCTGACAGCTTTTTGTTCAGCCGCCCGCTGCCGACTGTGCCCGATGGCGAGTCGGTGATCGCGGGCTATCCTTGGTTTGGCGACTGGGGGCGCGACACGATGATCGCGCTGCCCGGCGTGACGCTGGCAACCGGACGCTTCGCCAGCGCCCGCCGCATCTTGCTGACTTTCGCCCAATTCATCGACGGCGGCATGGTGCCCAATTGTTTCCCCGGCGCAGGTGCCGCACCCGCTTACAACAGCGTCGATGCCGCACTGTGGTATCTCGAAGCATGGCGGGCGTATGTCGAAACCACTGGCGATCTGGCCGCGCTGCGCGAGGTGTTCCCGAAGTTGGCGACGATCATCACCGCTTATCGCTCCGGCACGCGGCACGGCATCGGCATGGATGCGGCAGATGGGTTGATTTGCGCTGGCGCGGCAGGTGAACAATTGACGTGGATGGATGCCAAAGCCGGCGATTGGGTCGTCACGCCACGCGCTGGCAAGCCAGTTGAAATTAACGCGCTGTGGTACAACGCCTTGATTGTTATGCGGGATTTTGCCGCGCAGCTCGGCGCAGACCCAACCGAATATGCCGATCTCGCTGCGCAAGTAGCAACGGGTTTTCAACGCTATCTGCGCCCCGACGGTGGCGGATTATTTGATCTGCTCGACGGCGACGCTGGTGCCGCAGCGTTGGTGCGGCCCAACCAGATTTTTGCCGTCAGCTTGCCCGCTTCACCGCTGACTGCCGCAGCCCAAGCGCAGGTCGTCGCCACTGTCGGAAAAACCTTGCTGACCTCGCACGGGCTGCGTTCGCTGGCACCGCACCACGCCGACTATCACGGCACCTATCGCGGCAACGTGCGGGAGCGCGATGGTGCTTATCATCAGGGCACGGTCTGGGGCTGGCTGCTGGGGCATTACGCGCTCGCGGAATATCGCGTCACCGGCAACGCCGCGCTGGCGCAATCGCGGTTAGAACCGCTGGCAGCACATCTCAACGACGCCGGGCTCGGCAGCATCAGCGAGATTTTCGACGCGGAACCGCCGCATTTGCCACGCGGTGCGCCGCTGCAAGCGTGGTCAGTTGCCTGCACCTTGGAAGCGTGGTGGCGACTCGCTCGTCTCACCGAGAAATCCCGCTAATCGCCCGATCTCAAATCCCCCAACCCCCCTTTTTCAAAGGGGGGCTTTCGATGCGTCCTTTACCTCCACTTTGAAAAAAGGGGGGATTTTGCCCGCCTCCAGCCGCACCGTCCGCGTTGCCAACGGAGCCAAACTCAGCCAATCGTGCGACACAATCACCATCGCTTGCTCCATCGCCGTCAGCAGCGCGATCAACCGCTGCGTCGTCGCCGCATCCAGCCCGGTGGTCGGCTCATCCAACAGCAACACCTGCGGGCGCATCGCCAACACCGTCGCCAATGCCACCAAGCGTTTTTCTCCCGCCGACAGCCGATACGTCACTCGCTCGGCAAACTCTGCCAGCCCCAGCAGCGCCAACGTCTCCAGCGCCACTGCTCGCGCCTGCGCTGGTGATTGCCCCAAATTGAGCGGCCCAAACGCAACATCCTCCAGCACCGTCGGACAAAACAACTGATCGTCAGCGTCCTGAAACACCAGCCCCACCTGCGCCCGCACCGCCTGAAAATCCGCCTCACAACGTCGCTCGCGCCCAAACGCGAAGACTTGACCCGCGCTCGGTCGCACCAAACCCACGAGCAGATGCAGCAACGTCGTTTTGCCGGCTCCGTTCGCGCCAATCAGCGCCACCCGTTCGCCCGCAGCGAGCTGGAAATTGACCTCGCGCAGCACCGCTCGCGCCGGATAATCAAATTGAATCTGCCGCAGCTCCAATAACGGCGTCGTCATCGCAGCCACCAATCGGTCGCCAGCAACCCGCTGAATAGCAACATCAATCCCAGCGCCAGCGCCGTGTCATGGCGCTGCCACTGCCCAGAATCCAGCACATACAAACGCCCGTGAAAACCGCGCAACCGCATTGCCGCCAATAACCGCTGCGAGCGACTCAGGCTGCGCACCAGCAACATGCCCACCAACCAGCCGTAACTGCGCCAAGTGTGACGATTACTGCGCGGCACAAATGCGCGTGCCCGCATCGCCTGTCGCAAGCGGATAAATTCCTGATCTAACAGATAAATTTGCCGAATCGTCAACACCAACAATTGCACCAATTGACTCGGCACACCGAGCCGCGCCAGCGCGTGTCCGAATTGCATCGGCTCCAAACTGCCGACCAGCGCCAACACCATCACGCCGACTGCGTTGGCTTTGAGCCAGATCGTGACCGCCAGCGCCAACCCATTCGGCACCGTCAACGGCAGCGTTATCAATAAAATCAACAAGATGCTTTCCAACGCCAGCAGATTGCGCCATTGCGTCCGGCTGGCGCTGCTCACCAGCAGACCGGCGGCGATGATGGCGGCGGCGCTCAAAGTGACGAAGTGGGTGAGATTGACCGTGACCAGCGCGAAAACTGCGGCGGCGCTCAGGCGCAAACGTGGATCGTGGGCGCTGATCCAACTGGCTTGCGCGGCAAATAACGACGTGAGTTGCTTCACGAGCGGGGCGGATTGCGGTGCCGCCACCACAATAAAATGCCAGTGAAACCAAAGATATAACCAATTCCGCCCAACACATCGCGGAAGCTGGCGCGAGCGGCAGCGGCGGCTAATTCCTCCCGCAGCGGACGAATCTGCCGCGCCACCGCTTGCTCAATGGCGGCGAGCTGCGCGGTCTCAAGCGGCGTTGGCTCAACAAGCCCTTTGGAAACAGTCGGTTGAGAAGATTTGAGATTGGGCAGTTGGGGATTTAGCCCCGCCAATTCCGCTGCCGTCACCAGCCACTGCGCCTGATGACCATCGCCGCTATCAGCAATCACCAGATGATCGCTCGCCGTCTGCGCCCGATAGCGAAAACTGCCATCGGCAGCCGTCGTCAACGTAGCGAGCGGCTGCGCTGCGGCGTCCTGAATCAAGATCGTCGCGCCCGCAGCTTTGGCGCCACCCGCAAAATACGCACTGCCGACAATCTCAACGCCGTCAGCACTGGCAAATACTTGGAGCCGATGCGCCAGCGCCGGAGTGCTGCTGATCGCGCCGAGGCAGATAAGCAATAACAATTTGATTTGATTCACATCAAAGCCCCCCTTTGCAAAAACCACATCTAAAGCCCCCCTTTGAAAAAGGGGGGTTGGGGGGATTTGAGATCGGGCGGTTGGCTGGATTCCAGCAGTTCTGGCGCGACCCGCTGCAAAAATGCCAGCACCGTGCCCGTCATCACCGCCTCCACCAGCGCCAGCGGCAGATAACTGAGCAGCACCAGCCCGGCTGCGGGACGAAAAGCGGCGTTGCTTAAAATCAAACTCAGCGCCACCAGTCCGCCGGTCAACATCACGCCCATCATCCCGGCGCTGGCACCCACCCAAAACACGCGGTGCGGAGCGACTCGGCGCAGCCAAGGCGTCAGCACTCCCGCGCACAGCAACGCTGGCACTGCCATGTTGACCGTGTTGACGCCCAGCGCCAGCACTCCGCCATAACCAAAGAATGCCGTTTGCAGCAGCAACGCGACGAATAATGCCGGAATTGCCGTCCAGCCCAGCAGCAGCCCCATCAAGCCATTGAGCAATAAATGCGCACTGCTCGGCCCGATGGGAATCGTGATTAAGGAGGAGACGAAAAACGCAGCCGCAAAGACTGCCGCTGGTGGTAGGCGCTGGTCATCGAGCTGGCGCAGGGCGATGGTCAACACTCCCGCCGCAATCACGCCGCCGCCGATCAGCACTGGCGCGGATAACACGCCGTCGGGAAGATGAGCCATCGTTTATTTCATGTCCTGCGCGTGAACCCACATCACCGCCCCAGTTTCCACCGGCACCGCCTGTCCGCTCGGATTCGGCAACGGCGCGTCACCTGCGAGCAGCGCGGCAAATCCCCACCAGCCCGCACGCGGCATGGCATAACTGAACACGCCATTGCCATCGGTTTTGATCACTTGAGTCACGAAAGGCGATGACGGCGGCGTCACCGAACCATCGTTGCGCCATTCCACCTCGACCTGCGCAAACGGCACCGGCTGCCCCAGCCGTTTGACGATGCCGGTGAATAAGTTATGCGTCCACAGCCCATACGGGCGCGTCAGCGGCACGATCTCAACCGGCAGCCCAATTTCCGTCTCCCAGCCGGTTTCAGCGCCGAATGCGGAGACCACGACCTTGGTGTAATGCACGATCATCACGCCCTCGCTCGGTTCCCAATAGGGCGCGGGCGCGACAAAAAAGACATAATCACCCGGCTGTTTGACCGCGTAGGGCGCGAAATAGGCGCGTTGCGCAACGCTCGGATCGACAGCGAGGCTGGCGCGTAAATCCTCACGTCCCGCCGGCCCGACCACGCCGAATTGCTCCGGCAGCGCCATATCCATCACCGGGCCGCGTGCCATCGGATGCGTGAAGCGCAACTGCAATTGCAGCGGTTGGGCGCTGGCGGCCGTCACGATGTCCGTCGTGGGGATGAGTTCTTGAAAATGGGCGACGGCGGGAGTGACCGCTGCTGCCAGCACAACGCACAATAGTTGACGGTGATTCATGTGATGCAAAGGCTCATTTTGAGTTGGCGTAGATTCAAGCGTGCGCTTCGCTCCGGCGCAACCTCCAGCATGAGCGATGGTTGCTGGTCACGCCCTAAACCACTGTTGCGAAAATTAGACTGAGCAATCACAGTTAGCGATCTAACAATTTGATTTATTATAAAAAAACTGCCCACTTCTCACGCAGAACTCGATTCGGAAATGACGATGTCTACAGACCTTCCGCCGCTGCGGGTCGCGCAACTGAGTGATCTCCATCTGTTCGCCGCCCCGTCATCCCAACTGCTCGGTATCACCACCCGCACCAGTTTTGAAGCAGTGCTGGCGCTGGCGCTGGAGTCCGCTCCGGCGGCGCTGCTCGTGACCGGCGATCTGGTGCAGGATCATTCAGCCACCGCGTATCAGGCACTGCGCAAGCGCCTCGATGCCAGCGCGGTGCCGTATGACGTGCTGGCGGGCAATCACGATCATCCTGATCTGTGCGCAGCGCATTTTGGCGCTGGCAGCGTGGCGGCGGTGCGCTGGCAACGGCGGGCGGATTGGAATCTCGGGTTGCTGAATTCGCAAGTGTCCGGGCGCAATCGCGGTGGCATCGTGCCCGCGCAGCTCGCAGCAATTGAACAGCGGTTACGCGCCGATGCTGCGCCCACCGTGCTGGCGCTCCATCATCATCCGCTGCCGAGCGGCAGTGCGTGGTTGGATCAATTAGACGCCGAAGGTGGCGCGGAATTGTTGGCGCTGTGTGACGCCTATCCGCAGGTGCGGGCGGTGCTGTTTGGGCACATTCATCAGGAATTCACCCAAGCGCGTGGTCATTATCAACTGCTCGCCGCGCCTGCAACCTGCGTGCAATTTCAACCACATAGCGCCCAATTTGCGGTCGGTCGCCAACAACCGGGCTATCGGGAAGTGCTGCTCCATGCTGACGGGCATCTGACCAGTCGGGTGGTGCGCCTCAGTCGCTATCACGAAGTGCCGCTGGCGCAGAGCACGGGTTATTGAGTTGTTACCGATGCACATCGAAAAAGCACCACCTGAGATTGCCGCCACCACCGCGCCAGCTCGCGGCTGGTCTCGCTCCTGCGTGCTGCTGTGGAGCGGCGTGGTGCTGACGCTGGTGGCGCTGCTTGCTGGCTTGATTCTGCCTTGGCGAGCGCAGATGACTGAATTAGAACAACGTCTTATCAGCAGCACCGATCAATTGCTGCGTTATCAACGCTTGGTGGCAACGCTGCCGCAGCTCAAAGCGGAATTGGCGGCGCTCAACAATAACGATGCGCAGCAGGTGTTTTATTTCCAAGCTGCGACGCCCGCGCTCGCCGGGGCGCAGTTGCAAACGCAGGTGCAGGACATCGTGACGGCGGCGCAAGGTCGGCTGGTGAGCACCCAATTGTTGCCGGCTGAATCGCGCCAAGACCCGCCACAAGTGAAGGTACGTACTCAAATTCAAGGCACCACCGCGACCTTGGTGGACATTTTGCAGCACCTGCAACAGGTGCGCCCGCTGCTGTTTGTGGAACGGCTGTCGGTGCGTTCATCCGCTCGTGCCGATCTCCCACCGCCGCCCGTCGGACGCTCTCCCAATCAAATGCCCCGCTC
>NZ_NRRQ01000059.1 GCF_016583745.1 Chromatium okenii | reverse complement strand
ATAAAAAAGGGCTGACAATGCCAGCCCTCAGTGGGTTAAAACCAGTGATGAATTAACGCAAGGTTAAACTCACACCAGTTTCAAGGTGAACTCCGGGAATGGAATCAACTCCTAAACGAAGTTTTTCTTGCATCCAATTCTTGCGAATGTGGGTCAAGGTCTCCGTTTCTTTGAAACAATCAGGTATGACAGTTTCATCGTCCACAATAATGCGGGCGGGTGTCTTACGAAGCCGTACAACGATCTGATTACTCTTCAGTTCAGTCTTGTTGACTTTCTGGAGTTGAGTTATCAGATAATTCCGCAAGAATTCGGAACGTGATTCAAGTTGCTTGCGGCGATTGCGAATGGAAGTCTCTGTTGCTTTAACAGCTTCAGCTTCCAATTCTAATTCACGGGTATAACAAGCCACTGCTAATGCCTTGTCCGTGAATTGTTCATCTAGTTGCAATTGATCCAGAGTGTCTTGCACCAATTGGTGAAGCGTTGCTGGATCATCAGCAGAATCAGATTCCATCAATGACAGAATGTCACGATAATCATCGGCAATCTGGTATAGGGTAATACTCATGTTGTTCTCCTTAAAACGGGATGTCATCTTCAGTGGTACTGGGGGATGAAACATTGCGAGGTTCATATGGGAATACACTTAACAGCCCGGTAAATGCCGGATCAGTAGGTATTGCGTCGAGACGAATTGAGATTCGTTCTCCATATTTGGATTCCTCAATAGTGAGTCGTCCAACAGCGATCCAAACTTTTTTATCAGAATGGTCGGAGGAGGACTGGTACTTTTTTCCGTAGGCGATATTGAATACACGTTTATCTAAAACATGTTCCATGATGTTCTCCAAAGTTGATTAAGCTGCGGCAGAAAGTTCTGGCAGTTTCTTCATAACGAAGTCAAACAATGCAACAGGCAGTTCATTCAAGGATCGTATTGATCCTAATGATTTTGCTGATGCAATTTTATTGCAGTAGGCAATGAATCGTTCTTTATCAAGATTCAACTTGTTCAGTTGATTGGATAATTCACGATATTGCGCTTCTGTAATACAGGTTGAAGATGAAGTTGAGGGTTTATTCTCATTCATCTTTTTCAGGTTGTTGGTCATATCCTCTGTGTCTTGTGTAAACACTTCAGAAAGACCGGCGAGACGTAAAGTTGCATCAATATGGGCGCTTTTAGATGCCATCTTGAGTGCCTTATTCAAATCACCATAATCTTGTTTAAGACTTCTGGCTCCAACTCCATCTGCGAGGGTTTGTCCATGAATGTTTTTCAGTTCACAACGCACCATCACATATTCAGGTATCAAACCTTGTAAAAAGGCTTGTTCTGTTTCCTTCAGTGAAGGGAAATGGACTGTTATTCCTAACATCCCGCATATTTTTTCCGCGCCCGGCTTAAAAAGACTGGGCTTTGAAGGTCCACGTTTGGTTGGAATAGAACCGTAATCGATACCTTCTTTCAAAGATGACCGAATCCAATTCAGTAACAGTTGTCGATTTTCACTTCGCCGCGCCAGGTTGTTTTTGAAAACCGTTGTTGGAATATCTAGCGGATTTATTGCTATATTAGTTGACTCATCATCAATGACGATAGCCATTTCTTGGCTCGACATGTATTGAACTCCATTAAAGAGACAATCAAATCGGCATCCCGTGAAGGACACCGATTTGATCAGGGAGTATCTGTGCTGACAAAATGCGTGAGCATTAAGGCGGAGGCACAGCACAGATATTGAGGATGGAATTAACCATCCTTAAATTATAATATCTATATCAATTACTTGAAAAAACTCAAAGCATATACATAGATATTCAATTAGAATTTAACATAATTGAATTAAAATCATTGCTGTCGCCATAAAAGATAGTTTCAAAAGGTATGATGTGGGTTTGGGCTTTGGGTCGGCGGGGGGCAGTCAGTGGGTGTCAAAGTGGGCAAGTGGGCAAGTGGGCAAGTGGGCGGTTGCCAGTGGCAAAAAAAGCCCCATGACGGGGCTGGTAAGGTCAAATCTGACGGTATAGTCGATCCAACATAAAATGATTGTCGAAATCAGCGCACTACTTTCAATCATGATTGTTGCGCAGCAATCAATTCATTCTGGATCGACTATATAGCCTTGAAGTCGTGGATGTGAATGCGGCATATTTGGAATGGGTGAATCAAAATACCCTGTAATGCAATAGAATCTGCCTTTTTCTAAAGGCATTTGCTTGTGCGGTCTTAGTAGATACACCTCAATCAGCATATCGTTAACCATCTCAATCAATGAGAGTTCAAGACAGGGCAGCGCCACAGTAAGCCGCTGCCCATTCTGAAAAGTGATTGAGTTGCGTCTACGAGAAATTGAAATTGCACTCCAGCAATAACTCATCCAGCATTTCGTTCATAGCCTTTAAAAGACATTCTTTGCTGATTTCAGTAAACACAATCAGCGATGTGTCTAATGATAATTTTCATGGTTCGCTATCCGAGTGCCCTGCCAGTATCTGTAAAATTTTAAGTCATAAGTGTCGCGCCCAATAAAACTGTAATTGCAACATGTTTTCAAATACTTGACCCATGGCACCGCCGGATATAAAAAGGGCTCCATCTGCCACAGTTCCGGCACCCCAACCAAGAAATGGAGCAGTCATTGCCGTTGCGAATGCCCCTCCCACAAAACCACGAATTGCAGCATCGATTAACCGTTGTCGTTTATTACTACTTTCAAAAGGTTTTATTGAACAAGAATTCGAAATAGCTTCGTTAACAATCGCGCTAGATGTTGCTCGAATAATATTACTCGAATCTAGAGTTCCGACAACCGTTGATAAACCAGCTGATCTCATTGGATCATTGATATTGCCAATTTCCTTTATCACATTAGTGATTGCGCCAACAGTGCCTCCCATCAAAACTACACCCGCATAGGCTAACAGAGGTGCAATTTGTCCATTGTAATCAACAGCGTTTACAGGATCATTGATGATATACCCATATAAATTTGTATCCCCACCATTAAATCCAATCGGATCCTTCGCCGTCCATCTTCCTATTTCTGCGTCATAATCCCGCGCTCCAAACCGCACTAATTTGGTATCACGATCATATAATCCGCCAGCAAACCCAAATGGCTGGAATCCTGGATTGCTATCTGTCAGAACATTTCCGAACTCATCATAGTTCATGCGCTGAATAACGCTGCCATTAGTGGTATTCACCACTAAACGCGGGCTGCCGAGATGATCTGTCACGATTCTGTAGGTCACACCACCCTTGACCATATAGTCTGGTACGTTGGCGTGATTTGCATATACAAAACGACTAACAACTGCGCCAGTGCTATCCAGTTCGGCAATCGGTTTCAATCCATCCTGATACAAGAACCCATTTAATAAAGTCCCATTGATTTTCTTACCAACACGACGATTGGCAGCATCAATGACATAATCAATCATTCGACCGTCTGGCAGGTCGACTTGGCGGAGATTACCAAGCACATCATAGTCGTAGGTGGTCGTTTGCCCATTTACCGTTTTGGTCGCTAACTCACCGTTGGCAGTATAGGTGTAGGTAGCATTTCCGTAAGTCAGCAGACGATCTTGGTCATCGTAAGTAGAGCTTGCAGTTAAACCCGGACTGAGCAAGCGATTGCCATTGTCATCGTAGCTATAGCTGGAGATCGTTGCGTCATCGCGCTTCACCTCTACCAGCCGTCCGGCGAGGTCATAGCCATAGTCGTAGTTGTTGACACTTGCGCCTTGGGTCTCGATTTTGTGAGTGATCCGACCGAGCTTGTCGTAGGTAAAATCAGTCTTGAACACCGATACCCCACTGATCTTCGCATCGTACCGGCTAGTTTCACCAAACCCATTGTAGCTATAGGCATCTGTCACCAGACCGAGGCTCGAACCTGTCACCAGACCGTTCTGGCTGCTGCGGGTTAAAGTCAGAGCACCCGCTTTGGTCAGTAGGCTGTCAGCGTCATAGGTATAGGTCACAGAATTGGCACCATTAACGCTGATGCTGGTCATACGGAAATCATTGTCGTAACCAAAGCCAACATTACCCGCTATTGCACCAGTCCAATTCGACTTCGTGAGCAAAGCACCGTTATACGTCAAAACGATGGAACCCCCACTCAGGTCAGTGACGCTGGTCAACTTACCCGTAGTAGCGTTATAGCTATAAGTCTGGGTTCCGTTGGGTAAAGTTTGTTGGCTAAGACGACCGGCAGTGTCGTAAGTAAAACGCAGAAGTTGACCGTCTGGGCGAGTGATCTTAGTTAAATCTTTATCCAGATTGTAGGTATACACAGTGCTATTAGTGCCAGCACCTATTTCTGGTGGACTGTATTCTGCTGTTTGATCGGTCTTGGTATAGGTAAATAAATGCGGAAGCTGTCCTGGTGGAGTTAACGAAGTTAGATTGCCATTATCGTCATAGGCATAACGTAATTCGCGTCCATCTGGCAACGTTTTTTGCGTGATACGACCTGCTGCATCGTATTGATAGCCAAGTGTACGACCCAATGGATCGGTGAGAGTTTTTAAATCGCCTTGTGGATTATAAGCAAGCGTTAGATTGCGTTGATCAACACCAGTACCTTGAGAAATGGAAACAAGCTGACCTTGGGTGTCATAGCCATTATTGATTGCTAAGAGATCAGTTATTTGGGATTGAATTGTCCGTCCCAAGTTATCTAGGGTTTCCGTGCCAACACGCCCTGCTGCACTGGTGCTGGTCTCGCGTTTAGTTGCTGCATCGTAAACTTTGGTAGAGGTGCGACTATTCACCGTCATCGTATCGGTAAGGGTTTTTAAGCTCAAAGGGTCGTTGGAATTTGCCAACGTTGCCGTGCGGTTAGTTGTGATTGTTGAGGTCAAACCACCAGTCACGGTAGTGAGACTTTTAGCAATAGGTATTTGCATCCCGAAACGGGGATCAGGTCCTTCAATTAAGGTGATCTGAGTTCCGTCAGGTTGAGTGGTTTTCGTTGTGCCGTCTGTTTTTATAAGGCTAGTGATTTGGGTATTGTCATAATCAGTATTTGTGGATTGCTGATCACCAGTCGTTAGCGTTTCTAACCGATATTTGGCATTTCGACCTTCACCAGTCGTGCGCGTGACTTCATAGCCTAAAGGCAGTTCAGTTCGTACTAAATTCTGGCTGCCGCCGTCAGCATTCTGATCTTTAATGAGACGACCGAGTGCATCGTAGGTCATGGTTGAGGAATGACCATTCGGATTTTTGAATGCGGTTAATAAACCATCCGCCGTATAGGTCATGGCGTAAGTCTCGCCCGCCGGATTTTTTACCGATGCGAGATAACCATTGGTATCTAGGGTTAATACAGTGCGTTGTCCGTGAGGCGCGACAATGGCGGTAGGATTGCCAGCCGTATTACGTTCAATAGTAGTGATGTTGCCGTCAGCATCTGTGATGCTAATTAAACGACCTGCTGTATCGTAAGTGAATTGAGAGATCACCTGATTAGTTAGGGTATTGCGAGTGCGGAGATGATGACCAGTTGAATCAAATTGATATGCTTCTGAACCATTTTTTGAAGCAATAACTAAATCAGTTAGTGAGATTCCAGGTAAGCTTGCAGATACCCGGCGAATAGCATGATTGTAACGATCAGCAATGTATAAATTTCCTTGTTTGTCTACCGCCAGACTATCTGGTTGAGTTATCATTGCCTGTGTAGCAGGACCACCATCGCCACCGTATCCACAAATTCCATTACCTGCGATTGTAGATACAATGCCATCTGAGTTGACTTTGCGCACACGGCAGTTTGCATGGTCACCAACATAAAAGACGCCATTTTGCGCAGAAGCAACACCCCAAACGTAATTAAATGCTGCAGATGTAGCCGGTCCACCATCGCCACTATATCCGCGAGACCCTGATCCTGATACGGTGTTAATGATTCCGTCCGTTGTAACACGACGAACTCGAAAATTATCACCATCAGTGATTAATAAACTCCCATCAGAAGTAAAACTAATTTCTTGCGGATGACCTAATGTAGCTTTGATTGCAGGACCCTTATCGCCGCTGTAAGAGTGAACACCTGTTCCTACTACAGTAGTGATAATTCCATCAGGGCTTACTCGGCGAATAGCATCGTTGCGTGAAATAGAAATATAAAGACTCCCATCAGACCCCAAAGCCAAACCAGATGGGCTAAACATCCTTGCTAAAAGTGCTGATCCACCGTCGCCACTATAACCAGGAATCCCCGTACCAGCAAAGGCAGAAATGATTCCATCTTTTCCAATTTTCCGAATTCTGTTAAAAGGAGAGGTATAACTATCCTGAGCAATATAGATAACGCCATCAGGAGTTACAGCCACACCAAAGCCTCCATACAATTTAGCATTTATCGCTAATCCACCATCGCCGCTATCACCAAGGATTCCATTTCCCGCAATAGTGTTAATAATGCCATCTGGACTGACCCGCCGTAGCCGGTTATTAGAAGAATCATTAATATAAAGACTTCCTTCTGAACCAATAGTTATCCTGATTGGTTGGTTGAGTTGTGCTTTTGTTGCTAACCCGCCATCTCCACTATATCCAGCAACACCCGTTCCTGCGACAGTAGTTATTATTGCGCTATTGTTACTTTCCGCACTTCTTCGACTACCATCACCGAGATATAACATTTTACCGTTAGGATCATAACTGTGATGAGTATCTAGCGTCCAAGAGCCAAGAGTTGAACCAGATGTTTCCTTGCCGGTCGTGCGTATGACTTTTTGTTGCCTGGTGCAGTCGGTAGATTTTTGCGTATCGGCGCAGTTAATAAAGCAGCGATAAATACACTGCGTGCTAGATCATCAATAAAAGGAAAATCTTTAAACGGTTTCCAAATATAAGCCAATGCGTCCTTGGCTAATTCAACATTGGGTGCATTCGGTATAACGGGATGTGATTCAGATGGCAGACTTAATAATAAACCAGTCGCAGAATCATATCCTGGTTGGTCAACGACTGAACCATCCAGCCTGAGTGTCGGTGCCGTGCATATACCACGTAATGAGTTCAAATCACGCTCTTCTTCATTGCGAGCAAGGACACCGCGACACACAGCGTCTGGTGGATCAATATCGATCAATTCTTTTTTACCAGCGTAACGCTGGT
>NZ_NRRQ01000058.1 GCF_016583745.1 Chromatium okenii | reverse complement strand
TTTTCCAGCCACCTTTACCGTTCTCCTGTTTTTTCTGTGCCCAGAACGCAGTAACACCATACGCTGGGCGCGGGTGCAGCAAATCGAAGTGCTCTTGTGCTGTGAGCAGCTGTGACGGGAACGACTCCTCCTGCGCTTCAGGAACGCATTCAGTGTTGAGGAAATCGTTGGTTTTCAGTATGTGTGCTATGCCAAGTGCCATGTGGGCTTCCTTGACGCAATCACTGAGGCTCTTGTCACTTAGTGCAGTTCGTGTAAACTTGAGCCTTGGTTGACGCCGGTTTTCTGTGTGTTTTTGCTATTGCTGTTTACAGTGTTAGCGCGGCGTTGATTGCGTACAGTGAAGGCAAAACCAGTAACTTGCTTAGGGTCGTTTGGTTTAGCCGGTTAAAAGAATTTAGTATGTTATAAAAAAAGCCGGTTCATTACTGAATCGGCTTTTTCACGTGTTGAATATGATTTTTTATCTAACATCATTTCTTAATCCTCTGTAGTGTTATTTTTAATATAACAGAAATTGTTATTTCATTGATCAGGCACAGTTGCCTTCACCTTCTTTTCAAACACCTGTAACGACGCTTCTTCCAACATCACAATCGTTCCCGCATCACTGCCAACTTGTGTACCCAGCTTGCCAGTCATTGCAGCAACCCATTGTGTCCAGTCAACTTGTGCCTTTTCCAGCTTCTTCCAGACCTTCGGCTTCAAAGTTGTCACCACCAACGCAGTGTCAGTCTGAACACCAATCTTCATCCCTGACTTAACGATAACCGGTTGAGGCAGTTCAGTAAACTTCACTGTTAATTCAAGGCGACCGCTCACTATACTCTCCGGGGTCAAGGGTGCGTCAAGTGGTGGAACGGGTTTCGGTTCCTGTACTGCCTTGGGCTTCTTTACCTTCTCAATCTTCTTTATCTTAACCGGTTTGGGCTTGAGTGGTATAGCTAAACGTTGCGCAGAAATCAATGCCAGCCTCGCACGCGGACTGTCACACTCAGCTTCAGTCACCTCACCAGCAGGTTGTCCCTGTAGGTCAACCCGTACTGCTCCCTGCTGTATTGATTGAAGATAGCGGATGCGTCCGCAATAACGACCCAACACATGCTTGATGTCAGACCGTTTGTGACCAGCCTCGATCAAGTCCTGGTGAATCCTCAACTTCAGTGGACGCGGACGAGCCAGATCAAAGCAAGCCGGATACAGTGCGATGATGTCGAGCTGTGGTGCCAACCGGGTCTGCACTGGGATTGTATCAGTGTCTGGCTCGTTGGGTTCGTCTCTTGGCACTGATGGCTTCAAGTCATCCATTCGTTTGATTTGATTCAAGTTTGTTGATTGTAATAATCGTTATAATACATCAAGTTCCTGATGAAGACATTCTTGGAGGTATAACACTGTTATTTCTTTCGCCTTATTCGCCAGACCTTAATCCAATAGAACAAATATGGAAATCTATCAAGCGTGATGTCTCTGTTAACTTCATCGCTTCTTATGAGAATTTAAAATCAATCATTTCCGATTCTTGGAATGAATTTAGAGATTCCTTAAGTTATGCTAGAGGTTGGATGGAGTAGTTTACCCCTTTGCTATCTATAGCTAGTTTTGCAGACAACTATAATTGATGACACGCCCTAGGCTATAGTTTAAACAGCCTTACGGCCTCTTCACGCTGCTTCAATAGCGTCTGAATTTTTGCGAGTTCACCAATTATCACCTCTTTTGAACCCTGTCCCTCCGAGCTTGCCTTTATCAACGAAGTGGCAATTTCCTCAAGCCTAGAGTGAATACTTAAAGAGCTTTCTGGTAGCACTGGATCGCTAAAATGTACAGCTTCAGCTAAACGCAGTGCTTCCTTGGACGCGTCGGGACAGGATGATGAGATATTAGCGATTTCATTGAGCGCCACTTCCAGGCGGATAAGCGCCTCTTTTGAAGCTATGTCTTGGTTTTCCAAGTTCCCGGAAAAAAAGGAAAGGATGGAGATTCCGCCTATCATAAAAAAACCGGCAACAAACCAGCCAAACTGCAACAAAGCATACTTTGCATAGGAGAGGTCTCCCACCAGCCAGAACAGAAACGCAACCAATCCAATTCCGACAGTGTAGATGAATATTCCCGTATCCAACGCAAAATAGGCGGGAAACGGAGCTTTGCTCTTTATTATCATCATTAGAATAGCGATCGCCAGAGAGAGAAAGATCGCAAAGCAAATCAGAGCCAAAGTGAGTGAAAACCGCTCATCCCGCATGGAATCAGGCACAAACTCGTACACTCCAAATCCCACAAGAATCAGCAGCAGGAAATTAAACAGTACCAGCCAGGAAGCCAATAGGTTGGTGTTTTTTGTCATTGCTCACCTCCCCGAAGTTTTCCGCATTCAGGGCAAAACTTTCCGTTTCCAATGTTTTCTGCCCCACAATAGGGGCATGGTGGGGGACCGTTGGCAAACTTCATCCCACATTCAGGACAGAATTTTACACCTGCTGGAATAGTGGAATTACAGTTTTGGCATTGAACAGGTAATGGTTTACCACACTGTGAGCAGACGCTAGACTCCAAGGCATTATCCGCTCCACAAAACGGGCAGGCGTGATATGGATCCCCACAATTTGGGCAGAACTTAGCTCCCTTTGGAATCATAGAGCCGCACTTGTCGCAGATGATCGTAATAGCTTCACTATTAGCATCTGAACTCTGCCTCTCAAACTGATCTCTTCCGCGGTTTGGGCAGTGCTCTGTGGGAGACTGGGGTTGCTGCATTCCCTGCCCCATATTCGCCATCATTCCGCCAAACAGATTGCCAACACCCATTCCCATTCCCATTCCCATTCCCGCTCCCATCATTGAAGAACCTACGCTATTGCCTTCGTTTCCAGCGGCCTTTTCCATTACCCCGTAACCGCGCTCCTGCTGATAGGTGTACCCTAGCGCCTCCATTTCAGCGCGTTTAGCCAAAGCAGCTTTAAGTTGTATGACGCTTGGATCTTCTTCAGGAATAGAAATGGAGTTGATGTAAAAATTTTTAAAGCAAATTCCATACTCATCAAAAGTGTTTGTGATTTCCTCTTGCGCTTTTTTGGAAAGTTCATCAAGGTAAACATTAACCGTGACGACCGATATTTGCTCATGAGCGAGATATTTTGATATGAGGCTTTTGACTTTCGTTAGGATTACACCCCTAAAGTGGCGCACCAGATCTTCCCTGCTAAACTCGTGTAGTGTACCGACCATCTTTATCAGGAATTTACGGCTATCCTGAATCTGCAATCCAAACTGCCCATTGGCACGTACTGGTATCAAAATTCGATACTTGGGGTCTTCAATCTGTATCGGACTTTTTGTTCCCCAGAGAACATCCAGCACATGTTGCTTATTAATAAACCAGACCTCAGCGGCAAATGGGCTTTTATTAAAAGGAAGGTTTACCAATTCGGCCAGCAGGGGGATGTTGGAACTTTTTATCGTGTAACGTCCCGCCTTGAATAGGTCAAGAGCGCGACCGCTTCGAAAAAAGATCGCCTCTTGCGATTCGTTGACGATTAATTGGCAGCCAAGTTGAAGTTCGCTGTTTGGGTACTTCCACACCAGCACATTGCCGTTTCCTTCAAACTTGATAACATTCAGCAAGGCCATAGACAACTCCTTATGGATCAATTGGCGAAAACCACCAACTTTTAAGGTATCCAGGCTCTTCTTCCAGCTTGCGCTCGGAACAAAGAGATTCTTCTTCGGAGAACAGCTAGGACAACAGATTCGCTCAACTCAAACAATTTTTGCGATAACGTGTTGTCGCTCAGGATGCGCTTAGCGACTAATAAATGGTATCGCAGTAGGGACAGACTCCTTTGCCTTCTTCAAGAACAACGTTGGCACCACAGTTGCTGCAAACGATTGTTTTTCTGTCTTTGACGATCGTTTGTTGCACTTCTTTAGGCTGAACTGTTACTGTATCTCTCGTGGTAACGCTTTGTTCAGACTCAACCTCAGGCTGGACTGATTTCGTTGTCGCAGGATCTACAATTTTAGTATCTTCCCTAGTGCTAACGACTTTGATAAAAACAACACTTGCCGTAAGTATAGCAAATAAAGGCCAAATGCTACTACCATCTATGGCTACTCCAACTCCAACAATTGCAACAAAAATTATAAGTGCATAAGCACTCGCTTTAATGAGCTTAAAAATTAACTCAATCATTGACTAATCCAATGCTCTCGTGTCTTTTGAAATTTCACCAGTAATGCAACTGGTGGGGAAATAATTTTATCCTCCCTAACCTGCATTGACAAGCTATTGTCAATGCCCGTCCCTGTTTTTGTCAAACCTAACCGTGCACCCGGCTAAGTACATTTCTCAAACTCAATGGGTGTAGGGGTGTGTCATCAATTGAACAGGACGCACATTGAGGTCATGTGCTCACCCGCTGTGACACCATATCTTTGACGCGCCCCCATTGGTCGTCGCGCTGGACATAGCGGCTTTCCTCAAGTGTTTGATCTTGATAGGCAAAAATTAGTCAATCTGGGAATTGATGACACGCCCTAGTATTGGGTATTAAACTTGGGTGCAACACTGCGCCAGAACCCGTTTTATGAGAACAACCCGGAAATGGCGAACTGACCGACCCTACTATTTATTTCTAAAACATTGATCCAAGACCTTTTTGTGAATTGGATGAGTCGGCGGAAAAAACGCCAATCTACTTTCAAGATATGAGGTCATTGCTGCTCGGTTGTCTTGAATGCGACAAGACTCCTTGGCGTTTTTGAGAATTTCTGCGATTTCGCTTTTTGTATGCTTCGGGTAACCACAATGTTTCACGATGTTTTGCTGCAAGCTGCCGAACTCATTCATGCAATTAGATGCTCCGCATTCACCGCGTGACCACATGAAGCTGTTCACATTTTCCGCGCATGATCCCCATGACTGAGCTGCAGATAGACCCGAAGTCGAAAGTGTCAGCGCAATGAAAGTTATGAGACGCTTGTTCATTTGGAACATTTCCTGAAGCTAAGCCGACCGCTGGAGCGTAGCGGAAACGGGTCGGCTCGAGCGCAATGTTTGGCTGATGTGGTTGATGCTTAATATTTCCATGTGCAATATCTTGGAAAAGATTGCAACTCTTCAATTGCGTTGGGATTTCCTTCCAATGCTTGTTTTGCAAGTTTTCCACATTTCGAGCTTGGTTTTTTCGTATAGTGTTGTGCCACATTGTCGGCACAAGCGCTACACAAACCCATGTCTTGAAATTTCTGCCTTGAGTAACCGTAGCTTTTTCCTGTATTAGGGCGGTTGTCTATACCGAGGGCTTCTTTGATAGCTTCAACTTCAGATTTCTTTACAAATCCGTTGTCAATTGAACTTTTAACTCCTTTTACGTTGCCTTTGCACAAATCGCTTACAACGTCCTCGTGATACCTGTTGTAGTAATCATCAGGCAATCTGGCTAGCTTAGCCAATTCTTCCATTTTTTCATGATAGTTTTCATTTCCGTATTTAACATCACTACATTTGACCCCCGCATTTGCTGAAAATGGAAGAAATCCAAATAAAAGGAAGAGTAATAAAAATCTCTTCATAGCAACTCCTTGGTTTCAAAAACGACCTAACGCCAAGCTCTGCTTCGGCTGGAGCACTGTGTTAGGCGATATTTAACGTGGTCTGTCCCCATTTCTTTCACTTACGCCTTTTTTGACTGCAAGCCATTAACGACTGAATCGCTTTAGCTGATCCCTTCAAGCTAAATTCAACAGTTTCTTGGCGTGCAATTTCGATACGCAAAAAACTGCCACTTGCTAAAGCATTAAGTTCCCTCGTCGAAATATCAGCAACCATGCCAGCAAAGTATTCTCCGCGAGTCGCATCTAGTGTCGATATGAGTGCGGAGTCAACGAATATACTGATTGGAAATGTATACCCGTGTCGATCCTCATACGGATCAATTTCCATAATTGGACCGAAGTTATCTCTTTGGGTTAGAATAGTGAGCTCAACTCCACTCTGGTTCTTTTCCGAAGCGTAACACGCTTCGCCCCAGTCCTCTTCACCGACGGTATAATCCCAAGCAAAAGCATTAAAATTAACGCCAAGCAAAAGACCGAGCAGCACAAAAAAATGTTTTTTGCAATTCATCGTAAATTTTCACCCGAGTCGTTCTATTTGGATAGTGCCAATATCAATAGGATAAAATCAAAGCGCTGCTACGCACTTGAGTTGGAATTGAGTGTGATGAAATGTGGTCATTCGTGCATAAACCCAAGAATAAACAATGGGGTTAGTTAGTGATTGACAGCAACACGCGTGAAATTGTTGGCGCGTACATTGGAGATAGAAGTGAAAAATCTGCCCGTGGATTATGGAACGCTTTGCCTCCTGTTTATCGCCAATGCGCAGTAAGTTATACCGATTTTTGGGCAGCTTATGGAATGATATTTCCATCGAAACGCCATTGAGCTGTTGGCAAAGAAAGTGGACAAACAAATCATATTGAGCGATTGAATTGTACGTTCGGCAAAGCATTTCTCGATCAGAGTAATTTGGTACTTTATACACTACTATAATACGCCACTATTGATCAAAAAAAGTAGATCGATTTTGCAATCATAATCCTGCTGATTAGGGCACTACCTTTACCTCATTTCATGGCTGCCGTTTACAAGAGCCTAACAGCTCTGGGTGCCCTGTTAGGGTTGACCACAACAGTTTCACCGATCAGCATTGAAAAACTGGCAGCAGAAAGAACCGAACGCTTCAAAAAACAGGTCTACAATCTCTCGGGTCTTGACACCGCTGGTAGATCGAAAAAAAGGCGATGTTACTCACTGTACAGGATTTCCAGCCTATTGTCCGCACATCTTGAACCAACCCACTAAAGTGGTATCAATCGCCGCTCTGCTCTGCTCACTGTGTAATAGCATCACAACCATTCACCTTTCACAATCACCCTCCGCTAATTGTTGACCTGAATTGATAAGTCGATTGATGTGACTCATAAACGACCTTGGTAAAGGTTCACCAACTTCTAATTGAATAGCATCGGCAATCTGTGCCCGTGTTAAACCCTCGCAGCGCAGCTTCCATGCCATCAGTTTGATGGTATCGCTATACTTCCCACCATTCTTCTTAACCTGTTGCTTAGACGCACTCAGATCAAAATCATTAACAGAATCAACAGGATTATCTGTGATAACAACAGGCTCAATTAAATTATCAGATAACTTATTGTCGTCAATATCAGGCAATTGATCGTGATGAACAGGCAATTCTTGTTGACAGTTATCAGATAATTTATTGATCACCTCATAAATTGCTGTTCCTAGATTAGGATCAATGGCTTGCAGACAAGTTGCGACTTCCGGCGACACCCAGACAGTGACACGCTTCCAACCCTCTTCTTTCCGCCGATCACGCAAACGTTGCTGTTGAATACGGTTATTATTGGTTTGTTGTCTATTGGTCATGTTTGAATCGCTCAGAATGGGTGAAATTGAGAATGTTCTTAATGGTCTGACGATGCCAATTCTTGCCTCTGGGCTTGTATCCTTGAGCAGTCAATACATCCGCAATCTTCTGTAATGATTGTCCGGTTTCCCGAAGTGTTTTAATCAATGTAATAATCTTTTGTTCAATCTCATCAATTACCAATTCTTTAGGATTCATTGGATTCAACTTGTATCCATAAGGAACAGTTCCAGTACGTTCTCCTCGTGATTTCTTTGCTTGCAATGCCGCTGTGGTACGGGCTTTGACTAAAAGAATTTCATACTCAGCAAAGGCATCCACAATCCGCCTCATCAATCGGTTGGTCGGGTCATCCCCTTCAGTGCCTTCACCCGCAACGCTGATGATCCTTGCTCCGCGCTTCTCAACTAGCCGTTCAATCATCGCAATCAAGACGGGATCACCCCGACACAGACGATCCCTTCGGGCAACCAGCAACACATCTCCGTTCTGCAATGAATCAAGTGCTGCTAATAGCCCGGGACGTTTATGAAGGGATACAGTTCCACTAATTCCTTCATCACTAAATACTGCATCAATCGTGGTCACAAAGGCACGGCATTGATCTAACTGAGCCGCAATCCCGAACTCCTGCCACCCGGTCGACGTTCGCAGATATACAATTGTTTTTGTTGACATTATACAGTTATCAGATAACTTCATACGTCACATGATAAGAATTATCTGGTAATTTATCAAACGATCTTTAACTGACACAAGTCATCAATGAAGATGAATAACAATGATGGCTATTCGATGAGGTCAATGAGGATGTGTTAAGCGGGAATGAGGAAAGGGTGATGTCGAAGTACGCCCGTGCGTTGACCCACAGAACAGTGCTGAGACAAGTGATAGGATGTGGGGGGCTTTACAACCCGATTCACTCGGTTTAGAGTGCTGTTGCTGGCTTCGAGAGCAGCTTCACGCCGGTCTACTCGGCGATGAACACTTGCTACCCTTTTGTGTAGCCGCCGTAACATCAGTCGGTGTCCTCCTGCTTACACAGGTATGGCTTTGAAA
>NZ_NRRQ01000057.1 GCF_016583745.1 Chromatium okenii | reverse complement strand
GTGAATGTTCTCCAGCGCAAAAACGATACGGGGATTAGTCGCTATCTTAATTACCGCGAGGTAAAAAAGATTCTGGATGAACGAAGCCGTCAGACTGAAAGACCTTGTATTGTTTTCGGACAATGCGCGGTGCCTTTTGGTCATGCCTGAGACTGCCCAGGCGAGACTCCAGTTGCCGTGACAACACGGTCAACGGAGAGCGAATGACCCAGTTGTGTGTACACACTTTTGCGCACATTTTTGGGAGCAGTGCGAACCGCTTCGTTAATGAGTGTATTGATGCGCTTCAGGGTTTTCTTATCTTGTTGTTGCCAATAGAGATAAGCATCCCACGCATCCGGCACAAAGCGGATTTCACGCACACCAATCACCGTCAAGTAATGTGCGAGGCTGGGATTGTCCGGCGCGATCTTGATGAATGGCTTGGGTCAATGCTTTGGCATTGGCTGGCGTTGAAAGCAAATACAGGGTTTCCATTAGGCTGTTGTAGTGATCCAGCGACATGACCACTGCATCTCCTTCGGCATCACGGCGGCTAATAATGGTGACATCAGCATCATGTACCACGCGATCCAATACAGATTTCAATGCAGTGCGGGCGTGGGAATAAGTGACAATGTTCATGACAATAACCTGTTGCATTGTTAGGTTTGGCGCACCCAATCCCATGAAAGGATCAGGTGCATATGATTATCCAATGATCAAGCGCGTACTCTGTTCGAGATGCGCACCAGTCACTGAATTACCGGCTTTCAATGCAGTGCTGATCTCTGCTTTCGAGATCGTGGTCACAATCGCACTATGGCGGTATTCCGCTGGGACGTGGGCTTCATCATGGATGACGACCGTTGGCGGATTGCTTTGAATCCGCAGCGTTAAGTCAGCGGCATGGGGCGGTTTCAGTCCAGTGATTTCAATCTGGTTTTTCAAGTATTCCCGCAGGTGTTCTGCCTGCCGTTTCAAGGTCTTGGCGCGGGCATCCATGCGCTTGCCCGCTTCCGTTACTGCCGCAGCTTCTGCCTCCAGATTCTTAACATAGCGGGCAACATTCAACGCCTTTGCTTCCCAAGCGCCAGCCAGTTCCCCTACCTGCAACGCAATGAGATCAGGTGATAAATCCTGTTCGCAGAGGTCATCGAGGGCGTCGAGAAAGTCATCGGTGAGTTCATAGAGTTTGAGCGTGGGTTTCATCATCGCCTCCAAAGCGCGACCCGTGAGAGCCGCGCCGTTAGGGTTTAGTGGGTCACTGCTTCAGCGTGGTCAATGCCGTTGGGTTTGGGCGGTTCACTCTCGGCGACGGGCGCTTCAATCGCGGCGGTGAGAGCTGCCTTGTGCTGGGCGCAGTGGGCGGTGATGGCGTCACGATCTGGGGCGGTGAGCATCGCAATCTCGGTGCTGTGTTTCCGCCACCAGTTATTTAAATGGTTGGTGCTTTCCATCTCGTTGACTGCGGTCTTGAATGCAGCCAACGTCTTGTGACTTTCTTCAGTGGGATCAGTGCCCGTGAGCAACCATTCCCGTAATGCAGCACCAGTGGCAACGGTCGGGACAAAGTGTTGACCGTCAAATAAACGGGTGCGGTCTTTGGCAGCAGTGGCGACGTGCTGCTCAACTGCCAGATCAATGACAGTGGTGAATTCATACTCCACGCCTTCACGTTGAACCGGAGCCAATCCAATCTTGACCGGCTTCTTTTTCCCGTTGTCATCCACCATGTCGTAGGCGGTTTTCGTTCGCATGGTCACGATCACATGCAGGTCAGCGCCAATGATCGCGTCTACCAGCGCGTTGTGTTTTGGCGTGACTTCACGCCACGCGGTGAATGAATTGCGCGTTGCAGCCGCTGCCTTGTCGTGCATTTCCAACACGCCACCAATGCCAGTCCATGCGTGACTCAGGCTGTCGATAATCAACACGTCATAACCGGCTTTCTCTGCGCCATGAATCAGGTCGATATACCGCTGTGGCGTATAAGGCGGCTGTAGTGGTGCCACGTCATACGGGATCAAGTCCGCGTACAGTTCAGCACTGCCGCGTTCAGTGTCGATCAGGGCGACCTTGTTGGGCTGCATTCCCTGCGCGATTAAGAGCGCGGAATAGGTTTTGCCTGATCCTGATGGGCCGCACAGTGCGAGGCGTAACTTGGCTTGTTTGCGTTCGGCTTTGCGATACATAATCAATCTCCAGTGTTAGAAACTGATGCTTGAGAGATTGCCCTCTCCCAAGCATCGACTCGTTAAAACGGTGCGTCTTGCCAGTCTGTCGCTTGCTGTGAGGCGCACCACCGCATTGCAACCACTAAATGCTCAACCGTTGGGCGTTGCGTTGAGATTCCACTGCTCATCTCTAATGCTTCACTCAGTAATTGCGCTTCTCGCTGTGCCTTGCACTCAGCACCTGCCTTGCGCAATTCCCATGACATCCGTTCATCCAATAACCCGTTGAGATAATTCATGCCTGAATCGCTCATGGCTTAATCCTCATTCGGCTGCATGATGGTGATAACTGGTTCGCCGTGATCACCACCGCCGATATGCAGCACCAATTGCACGGGAAACAATTGATTGCACCCGCGTATTACCCGCAGCAGTTGGAACACAACCCGCCGACTATTGCGCTTGCGCCGCGCTTCAAACGCCGCCAGATACAACACATCCCATAACCGCCCTTCCATATCCTGACTGCGATCATCAATTGGCCAGTCCACACAATCCATCCAAACAGCGGTAGTCAGAGCAACGGGAACCCGAAAACCCGCTTCTTCAGCGGTATGCGTGACATCAATCAACACGCCGTCTTCAATCGCTTGAGCGCGGGTGTAGCTGTAAATCACTTCAGTAGTTTCAAACATGATTCAACTCCTAAATGTGGAAACAAAACCGGATAAACCGGCAACCTGAACCCAAGATCATCTTGTTCCTGAGTTCATGGTTCTATTATATTCCACTTGTGGAATAATTCAATCAAAAAAAGGATTATTTTTACGGGCGCAAGCATATAATGATTGGAAATGAGTAAGACTTAGGGGAGCTGATATGTTTCACCTGCGCTTAAAAGCAGCACGGCAAGCGGTAGATTTGACGCAGCAGGAAGCGGCAGAATCTTTGCAGATTACGCAAGGATTTCTGTCTAAATTGGAAAGCGGGAACACGCGGGTTCCTAATGCTGAATTACTGGTGCGGATTGCAAAGTTATACGGGACAACCAAGAACTATTTGCTTGGTGATCCGAATGAAGCAGAGCCAAGGTTTAGCGTGTATTCCGTCATGCAACGCTCGGTGATGACAGATGATTCTGCACCAGAAGGATTGCGAGAATTGGCTGCGGATAAAGCAGTGGTTGATGCGCTTGAAGTGACTGATGAAGAATGGCGGATGCTCTTGACGATTAACTTGCCAAAAACGATCAATAAAAACGGCTATGTGCAATTATTGGCGACGATTCGCGGAGTGTGCAAATAATGCCCGGCATTGCACCGGGCACTGGTGTTTAATACGGTGCTAATTCCAACAGATGCGCCAATAACGCGACATCATCATCAGAATCACCACACTCAACGATTGCCATGAGTTCATCAATATCCATCATATAACACTGTTCCAATACAGTCGGCAGGATCATGTGATATTGATAGTTGATTGAATGCCCGCAGGTTTTCCATGCTAGACGATGCGCTTCTATATGAGCGACACGTTCAATCATCTGCTCGAATTCCTTTTGCGTGTTGTAAGGGATAATCTGTTGAAAGTCATTAACTTGCATGACCGATCTCCCACTGATAATGCTTTTCATCAGGGGCACCCAACAGGGAATTCATGCCATAGCGATCAAGTTCCTGTCGCATCTCAAGTTCATACAGGAAGTCCATCCCGGCGGCGGTATCTAGCCAGCACTCAAAATCGGCAACATCTTGATCAAAATCGTTGGTTAATCTAGTTGGTTTGGTATACATTACTGTCTCCGTGTTGCTTGAATTGGTCAATCAGTTACGAGCTGACTGACCAACGTGTTATCTCAGCGGGCAATGATGAGATGTCTAGTCAAAATCATTTGCCCGTTCTTCTAGTAACAACTCCGCTGCACTCCACGCCACTTCTAAAATCAACTGGTCTAAAGGGTAATGCCGCGCATTGAACAACCCTTGTGCTTTCTCAAGGGCGTAGTTCATTGTTGAGCAATCCCAGTCTTCCCAATTGTCGTCGTCGTCATAACCAAATAACGCACCATTCAATAGTTCAGTTGCCTCGCTCCAATCACCGCTAATCTGAGGAAACATCTTGCAAAGTTGCTTCCCAGTTAATTCAAGAACCCACTCGGCTTCTGCATCAATTGCTTCAATATGGGCTTCTTCTCGATCCATAGTGGCTAAATAATGATTTAGCTGGATAGACGTGACACAGGGAAATGACATAACCACCTCTTTATCATCTGGTTTTGATGTCCTTATCGCGTAGTTATTCCATTGATGCTAATTATATTCCACTTGTGGAATAATTCAAGGCGAACGAAATAAAAAACAGCTTTTTATTTAGTGGTTACTGTTTCAACGGTATTGCAATGAGGGTGTGTTAGCTGCTGCGATGCGCTTATGCCGCCCTGATAGCGGCATGGTCTGGTTGATTCACTCAGGGCAAATCAAAGCGGCAACTAATGGGCTGGTTGGGAATATAAAACTTTCGTTGGCGATTGCTTTTCACAATCTTTGGTTGCGGATGATTGAGTGCGGGATTACTAACGGCTTGCAGGAGTGCGAGATAGGGCGACAAGTCTTGTGGATCAGTGCCGAGTCGCCATTGCTTAAAAGTGAATCTGCCGCCTTCGTGGTCAATCAACAACCACAATTCCAGATCAGCCCCGACATCCTGCACCATCCACGTGGCATAAAAACCTAAGCGATCATCGTTGAATAACGCAGCGGTTTGAACGTATACGCACCAGCGCGGGAGCGGCAATTGAATCTCTGGCGTGATTGTGGGCATTGTCCACTGGCTGTAATCAGTAACGTAAATCCCTTTCGTTAATCGCCATGCGCCGAGAACAGCAAGGCGGGCGATGTCAACATTAAATCGCGTTGCTATCGGCTCCCAATATCGCGTTGGCAGATAACAGGCTTGATCCCAATTCCGTTCGCTGGATAAACGGATGTTGTCGGCTTCAATACAATTGACGTGTTTTAAGTTGTGTTTACTCATTTCTCACTCCAGTGCTTGATTGTCTTTCGGCGTAAATAATAAACCCGCTATTAAAGCGGGTTTGGTTATTCAAAAGCTGCCCCGCGTAACCCGGAGCAGCATGAGTCATCAGGCTAGTCGCTAGTCATCATTCTCACCACTGAAAGCAGCTTGTTCAAGTGCAAACCATGCGAGACAGTTAGCGACGTTTTCATTGATCTGCGCATCAGTCCCGTATAACGTCCGCGCTATTGTCTGCGTATCTTCATCGCAACATTTGAACGACTGCACGAAACAGATTGGGCACAAGTCAAACTCTTTTGCGCATTCATCAACGAGTGCCGCAATGTTCTCGCGGTTCGCTAAATAAAACGCCAGAGTGTCACAGAAATAAATGAACCCGTTAAAGCCACCATCAGCGACCGCACACCCACCACCAACCAACGCAGAAGACACCGCGACCGAATCAGCACCATCGGTTCCATCTAATTATTCCGTCTAGCCACAGATTGAACTTGACTTGCCGTTATCTCGGTTCAACCTGTAAATAAAGCTAAGTCGTTGATTATCTCTAGGTTGCCCTTCTGAGTGACAGTTTGAATAACAGTGCCTTCACGCTAAGTCATTGATTATCTCTAGCTTGCCCTGCAAAAGTGACAATTTCATTTGATGGGCGATCACAGCGCCTTAATGCTCGACCAGAGGGCAAGCTAGGGATAATCAACCACTTAGACTCATTTATCACGACATTCGCGGTTAAATATGTCCCACCATCCTTTTGAGGGCAAGCTAGGCAAGCTAGGGTGGAATCAAGGAGTTACGATGACTTTCTCATGAACAAGCTAGGCAAATTGGGCAAGCTAGGGTGGAATCAATAAGTTACGGTCAAAAACTAGCGAAATTTGTATTTTTGGTCACTTTTCCTAGCTTGCCCTCACCGTTGCTCGTAAGTCCTTGATTCCACCCTAGCTTGCCTAGCTTGCCCGGTGTTCAGGAACTAAGCCGGTTAAGTGCGCTCGTCCAGAGGTGGCATTGCCCACTGATAGCCACCTTGAAATGCCGCTCTTGAGGATTTGATCCCAAGCCGCTCACGGGCAGTTCTCAAGGCTTTATCGCTGATCCCAGCAGCACGGGCTTCACGCTGAACGTCTGCGACCTTGACTGCACCATGACTCAATTGCTCCCTGAGCCAGTCCATTGCTTCAGTGGTTGTATTCCGTTCGTTGGGATCGCTTTGGTACTCGGCGGCAGCTAATAGATCACGCGCTGATCCTTCCAAAGCGTTGCCCCATAAAATGCGCGTGGTTTCAATCCCCGGTGCGACTTCACAGATTGCGAGTTCATAACCAAAGCCGCCGGTATCGGGACCGATGTTGCTCTTGGCGCGGGCAAGAATGCGTCCACCGCCTTGCTCATTGGAACGTCGCGCAGTGGCAAGTGGATTGAGGGTTTTGGCGAGTAGGGCGAGACCTTGCGCCGTCACTAATACTTGTTCGCGGATATTTTCAGTTCCGTCAGGTGCGACGTATGTGTATATCTTGTGTTCCAACACGCCCTCCTGCAGCCGATCCTGATATGCAATCCAACTGCGTCCGCCCGCACGTTTGTAAATCCAGCGCATTAAATGCAGGTGCTGATTGAATTCGTGCGGGCGCAGTTGCAGCGACTTTGCGGCGTTAGTGAGATTAAGCGCACCGCCGGTGGATGTGGCAATCCGATCAAAAGCGTCAGCTTTGGGTTGGATGATTTCGACGTGTTGCTCTAACGCCAGCCGCTCTTTCTCAGCAGACAGTGCCAGCTCAATCAGTTGCATCCGTGATAATTCGACGGGTTTGGTCGTGTGCGTCAGTGTGCCGCTCAGGTATGCGTCGTAAACGCGGATGACATCAACCTGAACTTCAAAGGCGTTGTCAGTCTCAGACTTCATGCAGATGAACAGTGACTGTTGACGATCAAGGTAGTATTCGACAGAAGGGCGACCGCCTTGCTCACCGGAGGTTTTCCGTATGGTGCGGAGAACACTGAATTCACTCAGCTTTTTTGAGTGTCGCTTGATGAGCTCGCGGATGTCTAAAGGACGCTCGAAGCCGAGTCGAATGGCTAGATCGATGTCACGAATGCGAGGTTCGCCGTTGATAGGCGTGAGAACGAGCGGGTTGCTAGTTTCCATAACAGTTTCCTGAGTGAGATTGGAAACCGCCATCATCAAGTTTCAAATTGATGGGGCGGGCTGAAACGAGTTTGAAACTACCGGACTCAGGCACCGGCGAGCTTTGCAGCTCCCTCGTATCAGCCCGTAACGAACGGGCATAAAAATGCGCCTAAGTTCCAGTGTTTCAATCCCGACCGTCATGTGTGACGATAAATTTAGGCTACATCGGAATGGCGAGTGATATCAAATGGATAGTGAGCCAGTGTTAGAATCATTCTTTCACTGGCTTTTTTATGCGCCATGACTAGACTTTATCACTGATTATTATTGATCGCTATTCACCACCAGCATCGCCATTGCTGAGGGCTGCGAGTTGAGTCATGCCAGCGTGATCAAACTCATCCGCAAGCATCAATCCCACTTCGAGGCGTTTGCTCCACTCAGATTTGAAATCCAAGTGGAAAAGAGAGCGCACGGTGGCGGTTCTCCAACGGAATACGCCGTGCTCACCGAGGATCAAGCCACCTTCGCCATCACCCTGTTTCGGAATAACGAGATTGTCATCCGGTTTAAGGTCGCACTGGTCAAGGCGTTCAGAACGGCGATCAATGAACTGCAGCGCGTCCGTTATCAGCAGTTGGAACTGGACTGGCAGGAGCAGCGATTGACTGGAAAAACGACCCGCCGTGAATTATCCGGTGTGATCCGTCAATTCGTGGACTACGCCAGAGCACAAGGTAGTCAACACGCTGAACGCTATTACTCAATCATTACTCGCATGGAATACCGCGCTTTATTCCCAACTGAGACAGTCGATGGTGGTCTGCGTGATCGTTTAACCGCCGCTCAGATTGCACGTCTCACCAGTGCTGAAGTCATCGCTGAGAATGCGTTGCTGGACGGGATGCAGCAGCGGCTGCCGTATTACAGCATTTATCCGTTGGCAAAGACGCGGGTTGAGCAATTCGCTGGGCTGATACGACCGAAGTTGCTCCATTAACCCATTCACCCCGGCAGCGATGTCGGGGTAATTACCGAGGTCAACCATGAATCACGATGAAATCCGCCACATTGATTAAATAGTCGGCATAACGCGGTGGTGAAAAGCCGGGTTATCGTTTGGTATCTCGAAGCGCCAGAAATCGTGATTGAAATCCTTTCACTGATGCAACCGCAGTTACTCCATTCAACGCAGCACTCCGCATGATCTGAACTGCTCACCATCGCTAGATCGCTCCCTAGCTAAATCACTAACTAGCCATCAGATCGCTAGATCATTCTCTAGCTAGATCGCTAGAGTGCTGCCTAGCTAAATCGTTATCTAGCTATTACATCGCTAGATCGCTATTCTAGGGCAATC
>NZ_NRRQ01000056.1:5013-9033 GCF_016583745.1 Chromatium okenii | reverse complement strand
GCGGCTTCACTATAAGTAAGATTAAGCTTTTCTTTTAGTTCTAATGCTCGACGACGAAAATCAATAGAATAAGTCATGTGTTTTTACCACCTTAGTTTATAACTCATTTTATGTTGGATCGACTATAACTGTCGCCATCTGTCCATAATAAATTGACAAGATTGATTCCTTTTACAGCAGCATGATGTTTTCCAGACCAATGGTGATAAACTAAATCCATTTTATTAGCATATAATTTATTGAGCGTGGAATCATCAATAACTAGCGCCCCGCTATTTTTTACAATTTCAGGTGCAACTTCTTCCCATAGTGCTTTGAAGTCTGGCTCTAGTCGCGTTAATAAGCGTGTAAAAGAATCATGTGCAGGTGGTGAATTAAGTTTTGGCGACACCTTTGCAGCCTCCGTGCAGCTATATGTTCGCGGAGTAGCGATTAAAAACTGAATGTAATCTTCTCTGTACATTTTGCAGCGTTCATCGTTGTATCCTAAAGCTATTTTTGGTCAACTGCGTAACTCCTAGCCCTCTAAAAAAGTTTCAATCCTTGTTGTATTGGATTTAGCGTTGCAACCGCGTTAAACCACGCGGGATTGATTTTTTCGTTGAGGTTTCAATCCTTGTTGTATTGGATTTAGCGTTGCAACCGCGTTAAACCACGCGGGATTGATTTTTTCGTTGAGGTTTCAATCCTTGTTGTATTGGATTTAGCGTTGCAACCCGCTTTGGATTTCACTGCGCCGTCTGCGAGTTGGATGTTTCAATCCTTGTTGTATTGGATTTAGCGTTGCAACCCTCATTGTAGGAAAACCGACAATGGCGTAAGATGTGCGTTTCAATCCTTGTTGTATTGGATTTAGCGTTGCAACTTGCATTACACGTCAATTAAAGCACCCAGACTGTAGTGTTTCAATCCTTGTTGTATTGGATTTAGCGTTGCAACCTTTTCAAAGAACCGCGCATTGATATTGCAGCATTTAGTTTCAATCCTTGTTGTATTGGATTTAGCGTTGCAACGTGACCGGCGCTGCCGCGTCATAGATGCGCTGTGGTTTCAATCCTTGTTGTATTGGATTTAGCGTTGCAACCCGCTTTGGATTTCACTGCGCCGTCTGCGAGTTGGATGTTTCAATCCTTGTTGTATTGGATTTAGCGTTGCAACCCTCATTGTAGGAAAACCGACAATGGCGTAAGATGTGCGTTTCAATCCTTGTTGTATAGTCGATCCACCACAAAATGATTGTCAAAATCGGCGCAGCACCTTCAATCCTACTGTTGTGCCGCAATCAATTTATTCTGGCTTGGCTATATTGGATTTAGCGTTGCAACTTGCATTACACGTCAATTAAAGCACCCAGACTGTAGTGTTTCAATCCTTGTTGTATTGGATTTAGCGTTGCAACCTTTTCAAAAAACCGCGCATTGATATTGCAGCATTTAGTTTCAATCCTTGTTGTATTGGATTTAGCGTTGCAACGCATTGGACGCGCTAGAAAGTGCGATTGATTATCTGTTTCAATCCTTGTTGTATTGGATTTAGCGTTGCAACACCGACAACAACACACAACACGAGATCGCAGACATGAGTTTCAATCCTTGTTGTATTGGATTTAGCGTTGCAACGCGGATAATACAGAATGCAGTAAGTTATTGATTTAGTTTCAATCCTTGTTGTATTAAATTTAGCGTTGCAACGATCTGAACTTACCGCCCCGTTATACCGCGAAAGCCGTTTCAATCCTTGTTGTATTGGATTTAGCGTTGCAACTTCATCTTTTTTTGTATGGGACTGATAATAGCGGGTTTCAATCCTTGTTGTATTGGATTTAGCGTTGCAACAACGTGTCACGGCGCTGGCGAATATCCGCAATTCAAGTTTCAATCCTTGTTGTATTGGATTTAGCGTTGCAACATGGTCAGGTAGGAAAACGGGCATTATTGCCCACAAAGTTTCAATCCTTGTTGTATTGGATTTAGCGTTGCAACAGCGGCTGCAATCGCTGGGAATGGATCGTGAATCCCGTTTCAATCCTTGTTGTATTGGATTTAGCGTTGCAACAGCCGCACCCGTTGCATCTCAACAAGATCGCTTATTGGTTTCAATCCTTGTTGTATTGGATTTAGCGTTGCAACCACAACTGACAACGCCATTGACACTCAATTGTTGACGTTTCAATCCTTGTTGTATTGGATTTAGCGTTGCAACAAGGGATTGGATCGCTCCAGAATGGCGACGTGGATGTTTCAATCCTTGTTGTATTGGATTTAGCGTTGCAACAAGCCTTGCTACAGTTGGGTTTCAATCCTTGTTGTATTGGATTTAGCGTTGCAACAAGCGGTATAAGTTATTGAATTTGCTAGGTTTTAGTTTCAATCCTTGTTGTATTGGATTTAGCGTTGCAACGTGGCATAACGCATAACGTGAAGCCGATATACGGCGAGTTTCAATCCTTGTTGTATTGGATTTAGCGTTGCAACCTAATGACGGACACGGCTTGCGCCGGACGGCAAACGAGTTTCAATCCTTGTTGTATTGGATTTAGCGTTGCAACAGTGAACACCTTCCGGTCGGTGCGTTCGCAATTGAATTGTTTCAATCCTTGTTGTATTGGATTTAGCGTTGCAACCATTGTCGTTTATCCGCGTTAGTGTTGACCGTGTGCGTTTCAATCCTTGTTGTATTGGATTTAGCGTTGCAACTAGAAAGCTGGCGCGTAGCTTCACTAGAATCACATGTTTCAATCCTTGTTGTATTGGATTTAGCGTTGCAACGAGGTATTGCGCAATAGCGGCATTGATGACGTGATTAGTTTCAATCCTTGTTGTATTGGATTTAGCGTTGCAACCGCGTACGCGCCTGCGCACATTTAGACCCAATGGGTCGTTTCAATCCTTGTTGTATTGGATTTAGCGTTGCAACCACGAGTCTGGGATCATCGACCGCTTGCGCCGTCGTTTCAATCCTTGTTGTATTGGATTTAGCGTTGCAACACTTAATGGAGAACTGTCCTCACTGTTACAATTTGGTTTCAATCCTTGTTGTATTGGATTTAGCGTTGCAACAGCGACGGAGATAGCGCCTTGCTCACTTTCGACTGGTTTCAATCCTTGTTGTATTGGATTTAGCGTTGCAACCCGTATCTCGTTTAGTTGTTAGCGTGTTGTTAGTGCGTTTCAATCCTTGTTGTATTGGATTTAGCGTTGCAACAATACGGCGCTTGACACTCAATTGTTGACTAACATGTTTCAATCCTTGTTGTATTGGATTTAGCGTTGCAACTCCGCACCACCACGTCCGCACCGCAAAAAACCTAGGTTTCAATCCTTGTTGTATTGGATTTAGCGTTGCAACGCGGCTTGCGTCCGTGCGTGGTGTGGATTATCTGGTTTCAATCCTTGTTGTATTGGATTTAGCGTTGCAACCATTGGCTCACTCGTGCGGATGCGCGAGAATTATTAAGTTTCAATCCTTGTTGTATTGGATTTAGCGTTGCAACCCGTTTTTCGAGATACGCCCGCACTCCGCCCGGCGTCGTTTCAATCCTTGTTGTATTGGATTTAGCGTTGCAACGCGGGCATTGCAGTGGATTAGAGATTGACGGAGAATTAGTTTCAATCCTTGTTGTATTGGATTTAGCGTTGCAACCCACTTCACCTATTGGAATTAGTTGGCGCTCGTGGTTTCAATCCTTGTTGTATTGGATTTAGCGTTGCAACGAATTTGCCATCGCGTCCGTGAATGCGCGTGACTGGTTTCAATCCTTGTTGTATTGGATTTAGCGTTGCAACCACCGCCGAGCGCACCTTGCGCCTTGTGGTGCGCGTGTTTCAATCCTTGTTGTATTGGATTTAGCGTTGCAACGCGGTTCTCGGCGGCATAGGTTTTGATCGCGGCATGGTTTCAATCCTTGTTGTATTGGATTTAGCGTTGCAACCAGCTTTCTATAGTCGCGTAGGATATTAGCGCCCGGTTTCAATCCTTGTTGTATTGGATTTAGCGTTGCAACCAGCGTCAAGCCGTTTT
>NZ_NRRQ01000056.1:0-4789 GCF_016583745.1 Chromatium okenii | reverse complement strand
CTAACCGAACCAGCAGGTTTCAATCCTTGTTGTATTGGATTTAGCGTTGCAACCTGGTGATTCTTAAACTTGCTTTGACCTATTCGCATTGTTTCAATCCTTGTTGTATTGGATTTAGCGTTGCAACCAGATACTGCCTGCGATAAAAAAACAGATTGATGCTGGTTTCAATCCTTGTTGTATTGGATTTAGCGTTGCAACGTTAATGGCAACGCAAGGCGGAGACTTGTCCGCCCTATGTTTCAATCCTTGTTGTATTGGATTTAGCGTTGCAACAATTGCTGGCGCTCTTGAGGTTATGAAGTACACGGGTTTCAATCCTTGTTGTATTGGATTTAGCGTTGCAACGCGGCTAGTCACACCTGAGACAGTGCCGCCTTACTTGTTTCAATCCTTGTTGTATTGGATTTAGCGTTGCAACACCACGCCGCGCTCGAAAACCTATATTAGAATGTGCGTTTCAATCCTTGTTGTATTGGATTTAGCGTTGCAACCGCATGACCGTTAAAGTGAATACCTTGTCGATTTAGTTTCAATCCTTGTTGTATTGGATTTAGCGTTGCAACCGGACGCCGAGCGCGTTGCCGCAATTGCGCAAGCTGGTTTCAATCCTTGTTGTATTGGATTTAGCGTTGCAACGCTCTAAAATGTAAAACAGATTCATCGCATAGTTGTTGTTTCAATCCTTGTTGTATTGGATTTAGCGTTGCAACCTGCTTATCAAGCGCAGCGATTTACAGGAGTGTGTCGGGTTTCAATCCTTGTTGTATTGGATTTAGCGTTGCAACATGGCACATCTTGATAGTGCTCAAACTCCGGCATGTTTCAATCCTTGTTGTATTGGATTTAGCGTTGCAACATGGCACATCTTGATAGTGCTCAAACTCCGGCATGTTTCAATCCTTGTTGTATTGGATTTAGCGTTGCAACACTGCCAACCTGCGCTTTCGGCATTCAGTGCTGTGTTGTTTCAATCCTTGTTGTATTGGATTTAGCGTTGCAACTCATGTTGACGCCGCTCGCGTTCTGTATGAGATGCGGTTTCAATCCTTGTTGTATTGGATTTAGCGTTGCAACGTTTCGCACGTCCTTTTAAGCGATTGTGCGAGTCTGGTTTCAATCCTTGTTGTATTGGATTTAGCGTTGCAACGCGTTGCAACTCCGTTGCGTATTCGTCTTGATATGTTTCGCAATGTTTCAATCCTTGTTGTATTGGATTTAGCGTTGCAACACGTTTTCATCTGTGCGGTTTGGCGACCTTGTGACAGAGTTTCAATCCTTGTTGTATTGGATTTAGCGTTGCAACCCGTGCTTTGATATTGCGCCGATCAATCTTGGCGCTATGTTTCAATCCTTGTTGTATTGGATTTAGCGTTGCAACATTGCCCAACACGGCTGGCAACCTGCATTGATTCGAGGTTTCAATCCTTGTTGTATTGGATTTAGCGTTGCAACGCGATCCGCGTTGGAGCAGATCGTGTCAGCCCCTGCGTTTCAATCCTTGTTGTATTGGATTTAGCGTTGCAACATGATTCCGCAGCGGTGCTAAGGCGTTGATAACACTGGTTTCAATCCTTGTTGTATTGGATTTAGCGTTGCAACTTGGCGAGTGCAGAACCAGCTTCGTAAGTCATTGGTTTCAATCCTTGTTGTATTGGATTTAGCGTTGCAACCCTGCCATTGCCATTGAAAATTCACCTGCGGCAGTCGTGTTTCAATCCTTGTTGTATTGGATTTAGCGTTGCAACAGTTTTTCGAGTTTTGATGCTTGCTGCCAGATCGGTTTCAATCCTTGTTGTATTGGATTTAGCGTTGCAACTCCAATGACCAATGTAACGAATTCAGTAACGCAAGTGTTTCAATCCTTGTTGTATTGGATTTAGCGTTGCAACAGCGCCAGCCGCGTGTTGCGATCGATGCGCGATCTTTGTTTCAATCCTTGTTGTATTGGATTTAGCGTTGCAACGGGTTTTCAAGTGATTGATGTTGCAACGATTGGATTATGTTTCAATCCTTGTTGTATTGGATTTAGCGTTGCAACAATTTGTTCCCCTACAGAAAGCAGTGCAGACTTATCTGGTGTTTCAATCCTTGTTGTATTGGATTTAGCGTTGCAACGCTGGTTCATCCCTTCGTAAGATAGCAATGGAGCTGTTGTTGTATTGGATTTAGCGTTGCAACGAATTAAGCGACATTCTCGAACACGAAGCGTTACAGGTTTCAATCCTTGTTGTATTGGATTTAGCGTTGCAACCATTGCCATTAGTCGCGTAGCCTTCTTTCGCATTCAGTTTCAATCCTTGTTGTATTGGATTTAGCGTTGCAACCAGCGACCGCCGTCAACTTTACTCAATAACATCGCGGTTTCAATCCTTGTTGTATTGGATTTAGCGTTGCAACCACGCGCCCGTGTTGCGGACAGTGTGTTTTTAGGGTTTCAATCCTTGTTGTATTGGATTTAGCGTTGCAACCCAGAATACGCGCAAGAGTATTACATCGCCGTTAATGTTTCAATCCTTGTTGTATTGGATTTAGCGTTGCAACGCGCGTTGAGTTGAGAATAGAGAATGAGACTTTTTCAGTTTCAATCCTTGTTGTATTGGATTTAGCGTTGCAACAATGGCGACGGTTCAATTTAATATCTAAATCGGCGAGTTTCAATCCTTGTTGTATTGGATTTAGCGTTGCAACGTTTGGAACTATAGTTCCATTTGCCGGTAGATTTTTGTTTCAATCCTTGTTGTATTGGATTTAGCGTTGCAACGAGTCGTCACTAACTAACTGATTAGTCGGTTCTTTTTGTTTCAATCCTTGTTGTATTGGATTTAGCGTTGCAACGCTGGCTAAACGGATTATGGCACTGCCGGACAACGTGTTTCAATCCTTGTTGTATTGGATTTAGCGTTGCAACCGACCTGTTACGATTGCCAGTGCCATAATTAACCTTGGTTTCAATCCTTGTTGTATTGGATTTAGCGTTGCAACGGTGAAAGATTAGAGATTGTAGTGTCGATTGATGCTAGTTTCAATCCTTGTTGTATTGGATTTAGCGTTGCAACCAGGGTACTAAAATCTCAACTGTACCCTGTATTTAGTTTCAATCCTTGTTGTATTGGATTTGGCGTTGCAACATTAAAGGTTAATCGGTACCAGTAAACCGTATACATGTTTCAATCCTTGTTGTATTGGATTTAGCGTTGCAACATCGGCAATCCTCAATCGCAATGGCACAATGCGCAAGGTTTCAATCCTTGTTGTATTGGATTTAGCGTTGCAACAACGATTGTGAGACTGTGCTACTCGCCGTATCGTCTGGTTTCAATCCTTGTTGTATTGGATTTAGCGTTGCAACACGATATGGGTTTGCGTATAGTTATCCCTTGTCGTTGTTTCAATCCTTGTTGTATTGGATTTAGCGTTGCAACGCAGTGTTAAATAACGGTACGCTGGATAACGAAGTGGTTTCAATCCTTGTTGTATTGGATTTAGCGTTGCAACAAGTCTCGTGTACGGGTGATTTTGAGCTGACAGGTGAGTTTCAATCCTTGTTGTATTGGATTTAGCGTTGCAACGGCGGTAACGTGAAGTCGGGGCAATATGTAGTCAGGTTTCAATCCTTGTTGTATTGGATTTAGCGTTGCAACGCCACGCAAGACGGCTGCCGCGACATCGTTTCCACTATGTTTCAATCCTTGTTGTATTGGATTTAGCGTTGCAACTTCTGTTGGAGCGCCAGACGAAAAATCTCGTGGATGGTTTCAATCCTTGTTGTATTGGATTTAGCGTTGCAACTAACAGTGAGTTAGATGATGCTACAGGGCGATATAAGTTTCAATCCTTGTTGTATTGGATTTAGCGTTGCAACGACGGTGCGGATGAAATTACAGATAGTCTTAATAACGTTTCAATCCTTGTTGTATTGGATTTAGCGTTGCAACGACGGTGCGGATGAAATTACAGATAGTCTTAATAACGTTTCAATCCTTGTTGTATTGGATTTAGCGTTGCAACTTCAAGAATATAAAACAGATTCATCGCATAGCTGTTGTTTCAATCCTTGTTGTATTGGATTTAGCGTTGCAACGCGGTTCCAACTGCCGGACGGCTTGCGCCCGCTGTATCGACGTTTCAATCCTTGTTGTATTGGATTTAGCGTTGCAACCAGTCAACGGTCGCGCCGTCAAGGTCTGGCCAGAGTTTCAATCCTTGTTGTATTGGATTTAGCGTTGCAACTCTGTAGCAATCCCGCAACGAGTGCAGGAGGTATCAGTTTCAATCCTTGTTGTATTGGATTTAGCGTTGCAACACAGTAGCCTCAACTAGACCTAGCCCTTGCCAATTCTGTTTCAATCCTTGTTGTATTGGATTTAGCGTTGCAACACCAACACCTGCGCCCGTTACCACGGAATTCCGTGGGTTTCAATCCTTGTTGTATTGGATTTAGCGTTGCAACTAGAAGTTACACCAGTTACACGCGAAAAATCGGCATGGTTTCAATCCTTGTTGTATTGGATTTAGCGTTGCAACGGTTTTCCGCGTCCGCGCTAAATTGTCGTAAACCTGAGTTTCAATCCTTGTTGTATTGGATTTAGCGTTGCAACAATTGATAATTCTGATAATCCGATTGATGACGCTATGTTTCAATCCTTGTTGTATTGGATTTATAGTTGTCCGCAAAACTAACCATACAGCACCCAAGGCACGAACTGTTCTATCCAGCCCTTGGCATAGCTTGATGATTTGCTGAATACAGCCCAAGAATCAGAGATGACTGACTTTAAGTACTCAT
>NZ_NRRQ01000055.1 GCF_016583745.1 Chromatium okenii | reverse complement strand
ACGCATTCAGTGTTGAGGAAATCGTTGGTTTTCAGTATGTGTGCTATGCCAAGTGCCATGTGGGCTTCCTTGACGCAATCACTGAGGCTCTTGTCACTTAGTGCAGTTCGTGTAAACTTGAGCCTTGTCAGCGTCTCACTAGCTTCTGAATCATTAGCGCCTGATCAATGTGGAACCGGTTAATCGGTTCAGTTTGTCAAGCGTCTCTTTAGTTCTTAGTTAGCCAGCGTCGTCTGATGATTGCGTACAGTGAAGGCGAAACCAGAAACTTTTGCAGGGTTAGGTGGTTTAGCCGAAAATGATTGTTAAAAAGCCGATTCTATTGTTGAATCGGCTTTTTGACGTGTGTAATTAAATACCTGTTTCATAGTTTTATACTATTACTTTAATAAGATAATTTTTGTGAATGCAACCATCTTATCACTACCTTGACATGATTCTTCCAATCCAACACTCTGCCCGTCAACACACATCTCTACTGATCCAATAGTTGCTTTCACTTTTCTACCCTTGAATTTAGACATATCACTTTCATCAAATTTCTCACATAAAGGCGCAGCACACAAGGCATTATGTTCTCCGCCCTGGGCATCTACAATCGTTAATCCACAACGATCTCCACATATGTATTCCGATATAACCCCTTCAATAACTTGATCTTTTGCATTAGCTGCGGTGAAAAATAACACGCTCAAAGAAGCTAACAGTACATAAAGGGTCTTTTTCATAATTCTATTCTCAGACGCTGTGCAATCAGCAAGATTACTTAAACCGACATGTTGCAACTAAACTTCTTCCCATAAACAGGAATAATTTTTGCTGCATTACTCTTCGGGAACTTTATCGACTTCCCTCCGAACTTAACGATAGCATTTCCCTTGCGCAGATTTTCCAAGAGTGAAAGGAAGTTGCTTTCTCCAACACGACTATCAGTACTAAATGGTCCATCGTAAGAAATACCATTTACGTCGATAGTAAAGTTCTGAATATCTTTATCGTTGCTCAATTGAATGAGACACTCGATTGGGAGTCTGCACTTCCGGCTTCCGTGGGGCAACCGATGTAAAGGCGGAAGCCATCTTGGTCAATAAAATACTCTAGGTTTCCCTGCCCGAATCCTTCTGTCCATCGACCTTGAGCTGCCAACACATTGGCACAAGCAGTAACAAAAATAAAGCTAATGAATATGTTTTTTAGTGCTTTCATTTCTAAACTCTCCAAAATCAATAAGCACTACCGAAGATTAGCAACGCTTTCACTATAGTAAAATTCAGCCATTAAATAAATCAGGTATCCACTAATTTAACATTGAGAACTGTTGGCACTGACGCAAGTGATTTATAATCTCATCTCGACAACCGTGTCAAGTGTTTTTTAGCCGGGATTACGCTCGAATGTCAGAAACTACTTTTGAACAACAGCCAGAGATGCTTCTCAAAAAAATAAATGATAATAGAACCGATCACGCCATGTCGGAATAGCGTTCTTTCGATTTTAAAAACTTTCATTACATCATCTATCTAAACATCGTTCCAGAAAACAGTCACTCTATGCACCTAAACAATTTAATATAAAAGGTTTTATTGCTTGACCAACTGATTCAGTGTCACAATTTGCCAACGGTTGCCATTCCATCGCAGTGGAATGATCCCTTGATACTTTTGCGCTCGACTTTTTTTCGATTTCCCTTCAAAACTAACGTTCAGTGTTGCTTCATCTTTAGTAATGCTCAACAATACCAATTCCTTTAAATCTAGCCATTCGGTATTTTCTAGCAGCGTCCATGTTTTTGAAGTTGCGTTCTCTAAAATTTGCACAGCAGTGCTGATCTGGTGTTGGTTTACGGCATCGAAATATTGCTGCACAGTTATCAATGCCGCAGTTTTGCGTTCATTATTCTGTTGCTGCTCGATCTCTGCTGATCGCAAAGCCTCCGTTTGTAAGGTTTCTTGACGATGCAATTCTTGCGCTTTACCAGTATCTTGACTAAGCTGGTTTTCTTCAGTTTTTATATTGACGACATCAGTCTTTTTACTAAGTTCATCGTCTTTTTCGACAATGTTTGTAGCTGGTTCTTTCCCTTCACCAGTAAGGTTAATCTGAGGACAACTTTTTTCCACTAATTGCGCATAGTCTAAATCAGTGAAATCTGGAATATCTGAAGGTGATCCTTGCCTATCAGACATAAAAAATCTAAGGAAGAAGTTGGGTCTTTTTTCTTCAAGAATAGAGACCCATTCTAATATCATATTCATTACCTCATCATAACTTTTTTTACCGCAAACAGAAATATACTTTTCTTCACCTTCTCTTAAAACATTCGCTTCAAATTCTGCTAATTTAACCTGAAAATTAATCTTCATATTTTGGCAGCCAAACGTATCTAAACCAAAACATTGTTGACGATATTCATTCTGAGCCAAATCTAACATAAAATGTTCAAACATAATTTTCTCTCTTACACATGCACTCAAAAAACAAATAAATAAGGCGATCAACGTAGCTCTCATTATTTTTTCCATAAATGGTTTAATGAAGGATGCGACCAATCTTTAATCCATTCATCAACGCCTAAATCTACATAATGCGACAACACGAAATCAAGAAAAACCTGTTGTTGACTATTAAAGATCGCGCCGATCTGTGCCATTGCCCGCCCGACGCGCTCTTCTGGGGTGAGCGGTTGAGTAGCATACGCGACATGCGCCAACACATCAAATAAATCGCTCTTCTCCGCGTTGATAAGTTGTTGCATTTCAAACAGTTGCTCTTTACCAAACCCTTTCTCAGCAAGTCCATCTAATAGCTTACGGCGTGTATCTGGTGTGCTCCACAAAGTGCGTAACTGGGTTTCATCATTGAAGAAGACGGGCAGTGTACCGAATAACACTTCCAGAAACTGTGCCTTGTAAACGTCCGAGTGTGATTGGATATTCACGCCGGATGCGACTATCTGGAATAACACTCCAACCCGCTGCTTTTAATGCAGGATCAATATAATCAGCGCGGGTTTCAGCTTCATTCATTAACGACTACGCCACGGCTTGATATTGTTCGATCACAATCTCTTGAGGAAGAAATGGATCAGTTTGTTCTGTAAACCATAACAATCGTTGTGATGTGTCATCATCGAAATACTCTTCTCCGCAACTATTACAAATTAAAGCTGGCACATCTTTGATGAGTATTGTTTGACCGTTTTTATGAAACACAACTTCAGTATGTTTTGCCAATAAGTCGCCTTGCTTGCAGATTGCGCATTTCATTTGCGTTTTCTCCGAAAGTCACTATCCCACATTGCCGGATCGGGATAATACGCGGTAATGATAACGGTTGTTTCTTGACAGGTTGCAGCAACGACATGGAGCGGTTGTCCATTCACCCAGTGTAATAAAAGCCGACTTGGGCATGGCGTATCATCTGGATATTCGCTGATGATTTCACCTTGTATTAAAGTTGTTAATATCGCTTCGCGTGAAATCATACGCTCCATCATACGAATTTGAACATGTTTTCTCCAAATGATTTGCATCGTTTTCTTTCACAATTGACCACTAAAGGCTTGATTTAAGAGGGATTTTTTCAAGTCATCAAGTGCGGCGAGTTTGCGTTGATAAATGGATTCGAGGTGTTGGGTTTCATTTTGTAATAACTCGATCTGTCCAATAATTTCCGCCCTCTCGTCTACCGCAGTTGGGATAGGAATAGGAATCGAATTCATAGCTTTCTGGTTTAACTTCGGCTGGGCTGCACCAGTAATATATTCGTCAAGTCGAATGCTTGCTAGATAGAACTCAACAAATCGTTGAGTCGCCATGTCCCCGAACTTGAGGATATGTGCATGATTATTTACCCAATACTTTCCAGACACTGAAAACGCTATTGGTGTGGATCGCGCTAATAGGTTCGCCCCATCTTCCGAGATTAAGAGCGCATCACAATCAAAGATGTAATCAGCGACGTAATCGACAATGCCTGATGCTCCGTAGTATGGATATTCGCCACTATCTCGAACGCTTTTAGTGATCGGGATTCGCTCGCTGTCGAGATTGGTAGATATTTTATCGAGCGTGGTGACCGCCCACCCCTCACCCCGTTCAGTGAAAACAGATTGTAGATGACTTTCAAATAAAGCGCGGGCATTTTTAAGGTTCTGTTCGGCATTCGCTTTGGCGGTGGCGATACCAGCAAAGGCTTGGTCAAGAATGGTAACGATACGGCGTTGTTCGTGGATTGGTGGAATAGGGATATTGAAATTATTGACTTGCGCCAATGATAGGTTTTGCTGCGCTACACCGCCCTTAACTTTTTCCACTTGTTCAAGAACAAAACCAGTTTCAAGCGCCTTGCGAACAAATTCCGGAGATAGATTAGGGTCATGCTTTAGCCGAATAATTGACAGAGCCTGGTTTGTATTTGCTGGAAGAATGTCATCGGTCACAAACGCAGTGCGACCAAGAGCGCCCGCAATTGAAAAAAGAATGTCGCCAGATTGAAGTTGGGAGCGCTTCAAGACCGTGTGACAGTCTGCTGAAACATGGGCAAACTTCTCCTCGATAAACTGCCCCGTCGATGAAATCGATTCAATCTTTATGAAGTTGATTCCCTCTTTGGTAAATGAATGACCGATAGAGGTTGGTGTCGTCCCTTTAGTCACCAACGCGGTCAGATCACCAAGCCGTTTTAAGTTCCATCCAGCCTTCATAGCAACGTCCTGATATTCGCTAACACTTCTGCACTTTCCGCATCCAATGCAATTATCTCATCCATAATATCGACCGGACTACGATGAATGATTGCCTCGCCACCATTAGGATTCTTCACTGATAAATCATAGGTGCTGGAATCAATACCGGAAACATCCACGCTCCAGCTTTGCAATGAATCCGCTTGAGTCTTTTGCAATTCGACAAACGCTTTCAGATCATCGTCATTCAATGGATTTGTTTTACCGAGATTCCGTCCCGGATCAAGCTGGTAATACCACACTTGGCGCGTTGCAGTACCTTTCTCAAAGAACAGCACCACCGTTTTAACACCCGCACCTTGAAAGGTACCACCGGGACAATCAAGGACAGTATGCAAATTGCATGATTCCAATAACAACTTACGCAAACTCACAGAAGCATTATCGGTATTTGATAGAAAAGTATTTTTAATCACCACTCCCGCACGACCGCCAACCCGTAGCATTTTAATGAAATGTTGCAGGAATAAAAACGCCGTTTCACCAGTACGAATCGGGAAGTTTTGCTGTACTTCTTTGCGTTCCTTGCCGCCAAACGGTGGATTAGCCAGAATGACATCAAACCGATCTTTCTCTTGAATATCAGCGAGATTCTCAGAAAGAGTATTGGTGTGTAGAATGTTAGGCGCATCAATGCCATGCAGAATCATATTCATAATGGCAATGACATAAGCCAATGACTTTTTCTCTTTGCCGTAAAAGGTACGCTCTTGCAGAATTGTTAAATGTTCGGTAGTCAGATTGGGCTGTTTCCTAAGAAAATCAAAGGCTTCGCACAGAAAACCCGCTGAACCAACTGCACCATCATAAATGCGTTCGTTAATTTGAGGATTCACCACCTGCACCATTGCCCGAATCAAAGGACGCGGCGTGTAGTATTCCCCACCATTGCGTCCAGCGTTGCCCATGTTTTTGATCTTGGCTTCATACAGGTGCGAGAGTTCATGCTTTTCTGTCTGCGACCGGAAACGCAATTCATCAATGCGATCAATGATTTCCCGTAAGTTATAGCCGCTGTGAATCTTGTTTTTAATCTCTGCGAAAATCTGCCCAATTTTATATTCAAGCGTATCTGCACCACTGGCACGTTGTTTGAATCCACGCAAATAGGGAAACAATTCATTATCCACAAATTCACGCAAATCATCGCCATTCAATGCCAGATNAAAACAATAACCATGAAGTTTGTTCAGTATAATCAAGCTCAGTGGTGCAACCGGCTTCTTTCCTGAGAATGTCATCAATGGACTTAAAGGCTTGCTCAAACATCGTTGTAGTGACCGTTGAATAGACCGGGGGAAGGGCAATGCTGTTCACTGTACGAGATCGGCAGCCAGTTGTCCGCACATCTTGCACCAACTCGCCTGCCAACTGCTGCAATCTGACCAGACTGATGACATGATCCGACATCGAGGGCGGATCAAAGTTTGGCACATCAACAGACACAGAAGAAGCAGCCTTGAAAGCCGCGCCGTTGCTGGTCTGAAATCTGTAAAAGTTATGTAATGACATATCAAAGTTATGTTATAACATAACAATTTAGGTTTGAACAGCGACGACTCGGCATGACTATCGACATTCAAGCGCAAGGGAAACCACCTGAAACCCAGCATGAAGACACGCTGCACCAAGGTTTTTATGTTTATGTACCGCACAGGCAAAAAATTAAGGATTCATTCATTATGATGTTTCAAGAAAAGCTGCAACAATTGGCAATTGAAAATGTGCTGACTATTGAAAGTTGGCGGGTTTTGATGATGGTCATTGGTAAAGTGGATTTTGAGAACTTTATTCATGTAAAACAAGTACATATTGCTGAAACATTAGGAATGAAACCATCTAATGTAAGCAAAGCATTTAAGCGTTTAGTTGAATTAGATATTATTGAAAAGATCACTCAAAACAATATCAATGGTTACCGTTTGAACTATAAAATGGGATGGAAAGGGAAAGCCTCGAATTTGAAGAAGCATATAAAAGACAAAGAAAAATCAACTATTATTCAAATAACAGAACGCATTAAAAAGACGAATGTCATAACAACTTCACCTGATGAAGATTAAGTGAATTCCCACTATCTTTCACCTTTCACAATCACCCTCCGCTAATTGTTGCCCTGCCTTAATAAGTCGATTGATGTGACTCATAAACGACCTTGGTAAAGGTTCACCCAATTCTAATTGAATTGCATCGGCTATCTGTGCCCGTGTTAAACCCTCGCAGCGCAGCTTCCATGCCATCAGCTTGATCTTGTCGTGGTACTTAACAGTACTCTTCCGAACCCGTTGCTTAGACGCACTCAGATCAAAATCATTAACGGAATCAACAGGGTTATCTGTGGTAACAACAGGCTCAACTAAATTATCAGATAATTTATTGTCGTCAATATCAGGCAATTGATCGTGATGGACAGGCAATTCTTGTTGACAGTTATCAGATAATTTATTGATCACCTCATAAATTGCTGTTCCTAGATTAGGATCAATGGCTTGTAGACAAGTTGCGACTTCCGGCGACACCCAAACAGTCACTCGCTTCCAACCCTCTTCTTTCCGCCGATCACGCAAGCGTTGCTGTTGAATACGGTTATTGGTTTGTTGTCTATTGGTCATGTTTGAATCGCTCAGAATGGGTGAAATTGAGAATGTTCTTAATGGTCTGACGATGCCAATTCTTGCCTCGTGGCTTGTATCCTTGAGCAGTCAATTCATCCGCAATCTTCTGTAATGATTGTCCGGTTTCCCGAAGTGTTTTAATCAATACAATAATCTGTTGTTCAATCTCATCAATCACTAATTCTTTAGGATTCATTGGATGCAGTTTGTATCCATAAGGAACAGTTCCAGTACGTTCTCCTCGTGATTTCTTTGCTTGCAATGCCGCTGTGGTACGGGCTTTCACTAACAGAATTTCATACTCGGCAAAGGCATCGACAATCCGTCTCATCAAGCGGTTGGTCGGGTCATCCCCTTCAGTACCTTCTCCCGCAACACTGATGATCCTTGCTCCGCGCTTCTCAACCAGCCGCTCGATCATCGCTATCAAAACGGGATCACCCCGACACAGACGATCCCTTCGGGCAACTAGCAACACATCTCCGTTCTGCAATGAATCAAGTGCTGCTAATAGCCCGGGACGTTTATGAAGGGATACAGTTCCACTAATTCCTTCATCACTAAATACTGCATCGATCCTGTCAGTAAAGGTACGGCATTGATCTAGTTGGGTAGCAATCCCGAACTCCTGCCACCCGGTCGACGTTCGCAGATATGCAATTGTTTTTGTTGGCATTGTACAGTTATCAGATAACTTCATACGTCACATAATAAGAATTATCTGGTAATTTATCAAATGATTTTTAACTGACACAAGTCATCAATGATGATGAATATAATGATGGTTATTGGATGAGTAAAAGATGATGTATTAAGCGGGAATGAGGAAAGGGTGATGTCGAAGTACGCCCGTGCGTTGACCAACAGAACAGTGTGGAGGCAAGCGATGAGGTGTTCCGATGTCTTGGTATCGCAAAGTTTTTTGTCAGCAGCACTTGAAAAGAGAAAAACACCACCTATGTTCACGTTCCGGTTCAAGGAAGGGCTAGACCAGCGTAGTTCTTAGATGACATTAGATCGTGCAAGACCGTATTCATAGATTCACGGATGTTATGACAAGGATGTAGTGAGAACCTGCTTCATAGTTATCACGTTTAATGCAGTGCCCAACCCTTCAAGGTTGTATTGATCTTTAACAACAAGTTGCTCTTAACTACTTAAATTTAAGGGGTTTTTATGTCTACTGAATCGTCAGCAAACTCAACTCAACCCACTATCACTTACAAAACGCCACCAGCTCCAGTTATTCCTTCCCAACCCGTTGACCCTGCAGTTCCTTTCCTGAAAGCAGCAACCAACTTGCAAGTGGAAATCGAACAGAAGCACGCTAACGACAAGTATCTGCAACGCTTGGTTGTCGGTGAATCAATTGGCAAACAGCTCATCTCGAGAGGCATGAAAGAGTTTCTGGTGCGTTATGTGTTTGCATTGATCGATGGGAAATACGTCGTTTTAGATCGTCAAGCTGTTGATTCACAAGGGTATCCACTGGGTTGTGCAGTGGTTGATCTGGATGAAATCAAGAAGCTGTATCCGCACCTCACCATCAATTTCCAACTCCTGAAAGAAGACAAGCCCTGTCGTCTCAACATCTTTGATCTGTTTCAACAATCGGCACAACGTGAGATCAGAAACCTTGTGGTGCGTCGTGATGACCAAGATGTTTCCAAAGATGAGCTGAACCTGTTACTCCCGTTACTGATTAAACCATCTGACATTTCCGATGACACCATCATCAAACCTTTCCGTGAAGCGTTAGAAGCCAACGGCTTTCAAGCATTCGACTTCTTCATGCAGTTTCTCGCTCATGCTGCCTATCCCCGCGCCGCTGGGATTGGAATGGGAATTGAGTTAACTGGTGCCGAGACCGTATTCACTAATCTATTCATCACGTTGTTGCGGCAAATCTTCGGCTCGAGATGCCTTGTTATCACCCATCCCGATCAGTTGAATTGGGTGTATACCCGTCTGAGTCGTCCTACGTTGGTCATCATCTCGAGTCGCACCTTAACGTTGGCAGAGAAGGCTGGTGAAAAGGCACTGTTAGAATGGATTACACACAGTGAACTGACCATGCGTGGAATTAGTAAACAGGTGCAGGTTCCAAACTACACCCAAGTCATTCTCCTAAGTGAAGTGGGTTATGAGATACCGAAACGCTTGAAGAATGTATTTACCCTCCTCAACGTGGATCACATTGAACCGACAACCTTCAACGATACTGCAGCACAAAGTTTCCTCAACTATTTGTACCAATGCGCTAATGCCGAGATGAACTGGGCAAAGGGGATTCCTTCTGTCGCCAATGGGCAACGGGAATTAGAAACCAATCCAGTACTACGCTTTTTAGTGGACTTGTTAGATGACTCAACTGTGTTGAATCGCCTTATCAACAATGACCGGAAGATCATTAAGTCAGAGCTTTGGTATCACTTTGAACAGGCACAGAAAGGAGCAACAATCAAAGTCAACCAAATTGTGTTTGGACGGGAACTGAACCGCTGGCTGCCATTAGGCACTAGCAAGATTAAAGGGTCTGAACCAAACCATCTTGACTTTAAGAATCGCACTTGCCATATCTTTCCACCTATTGATGACTGTAAACAGATCATTGAAGAGAAGCTGGGCATGACGTTGGAATGGAAACGCCCGATTAGCTCGGAAGCAAGTGAAGACATTCATGAAATCATCTATGACGCTACTGAATCAGAAGAGCTCCTACAACTGGTTAATGATCTATCCAAGCAAGCCATTGGATTAGCATCCAACTAATCTAAGTATCTGTGATCCAAGGATGGATCCATGAATCTATGAATCCCTGCCATTCCCTAAGCCGGTCATCGCTGATCGGCACTGCCAAAACCCCCGAAAGCCTTTTCACCCCTCCGCACCAAACCCTACCCAACCCCTACCCTTTTGGGGCTTTTGGGTGTGCAGTTCTGCCTCTGCCAAGCCCCAAGCCCTTCCGCCGTCCGCCCAATTCCATCCACTCCACTCCCACTGTCTCGTATCAATAACAAAAACATGAATATCAATGGATATTCTATGGTATTAGTCCAGCTTAAGGTTCATATAGATATAAACAACTAGAATCTCTAGCCTTTTTAATCAGCTAGAATTCAGTTAGTACCATTCTTAGTTAATGGTTTGTCATCATTTTATTATGGTATTTTTATTATTATGAACATTGAATTATATGAACCCGATAAAGTAGTTAAAGGATTATTGTTATTCCATCCTATTAACACCTTTTTTGAAATCCGCATTTTAGAAGCAACATTAGATGAAGGTTATCACGGCATTGTTTCTGGCATCTTCAATGATCCGCGGCTTGTGCCAGAACAACTGCAAAGGATTAGTCAAGCAAAGGGCTTTTTCCATACCTTGAACCCACTGAATCCAGAATGTGCTCTCGTACAGAACGCAATGTTGAATCAACTGAGTTCTGGCAATGGAAGTGCAGGAAGTAAAGACATTCTTCAACGCAAGTTTTTAATGATCGACATTGATGCAGAACGTCCATCTAAAACCAGTGCCACTGAAGAACAGAAAGAGAAGGCAGGCAATGTTGTCAAAACAGTTCATCAATGGTTGTCTGACGAAGGTTGGTCAAATGCAATTGGGCTTGATAGTGGCAATGGATTTCATTTGTATTATCCACTTGATAATGACAGCATTCTTGATTCAACTCCATATAAAAAATTATTGAAATGGTTAAAGGATAAGTTCACTCCTGATCCTAAAGAGCAAGGTGCAACGATTGATGTTGTTGTGTATGACCTGCCACGCATCACCAAGATTCCCGGAACTCGTGCCTGTAAAGGTAGTGATCCGAGTTTATGGCGCATGTCAGAACTGCTCATGTCACCCAGTACAGTCACGAATGGAATCAATGCAATGCAAATTGAAGCTATCAATCAACAGTTGTCACCTCATGTTATAACCAAAGAATTTACAACACTTGATCAGAATAAAGAACCTGACCTACAGGCAATTGAGCGCCGTAAAGCATGGATTAAACAATATCTTCCTGAACTGATTGGAACTGAGAAACATGAAACAGATGGACGGCTGGTTTATACCTTAGATTGTCCATTCAATCCTGAACATAAGAAGAAAGGGCATATTACGATCTTCCCTAATGGTGGAATTGATTACGCCTGTTTTGTAACCAGTTGCAACAATAACCATTGGGCAGAGTTTAAGGCACTGTATGAAAAGACCGATGAACCCACTTGGAAAACACCACAACCATTAAGCGTAGAAAAAGTTGCTACATTTGAACCTGAGTTATTACCCGATCCAATCTCGCAATGGGTGACGGAAGCATCAGCCAATTACAGCACTCCACCTGACTTTGCAATGGCGGGTATTATTGTCGCGTTGAGTACTGTACTCGGAACTAAGGTCGCTGTTTTCCCCAAGAAAAAGGATAAGTGGTATGAATATCCACACTTATGGGGAGTAGTTATTGCCAATCCCGGAAGCAATAAATCTAGTCCTGTAGCAGATGCTGTAAGTTTTATTCATCCATTACAGGATCAGGAAGATGTGAAGTATAAACCAATGGAAAAACAATACAATTCAAATAAAATCACTCATGAAAGCTCATTGATTGCTGCAAAGGAAAATCATAAAGCTGCAATGAAGAAAGGTGATCTTAACACTGCTGCAACAGAAAAAGCTAAGATTGATTTACTGGTAACCCAGGAACCAAAAAAGCCAGATCAAAAACGTTATATTGTCAATGATAGTACCATTGAAAAGATTTTTGAAATCTGTATGGAAAACCCGCAAGGAGTCCTGTATTACAACGATGAGTTAGCTACGACACTTGATAGTTTTAAGAAGCCAGGGCGGGAAGATAGTCGTAAAAGTATCATTGAAGCGTGGAATGGAAAATCAGTTAATAAGCATATTGATCGCATTGGTCGTGGCTCAAATGTAATCAAGAAGTTGTGTATTTCTTTATTAGGAACTATTCAACCAGAAGTGTACGTAGGTTATATTGGTAGCAGTGCCGATGGATTAGTTCAAAGGTTTCAATTCGCTGTTTATCCTGACCCTATGTCAACATTTAACTGGGTTGATAATTTAATTAGTCCTACACTCCTGGATGAAGTGGCTAAGGTATTTAATCGTTTAGATCATTATAAACCACCATTGCATTGGTACCCGAATGATATTTTTGGTCTTCACTTCTCACCGGAAGCTCAAATCACATTTCAGGAATGGGTTGTTGCACTGAAGAACCGTGTCCTTAATATGAGTAACGACGAGCAAAAAGTTCGCTCATTTATTGATCATCTAAATAAATATACTTCTCTATGCCCAAAAATGGCTTTGCTGTTTCAATTCATTGTAGATGATCGTGCTCAGGTGATTTCACAAACTTGTCTCTTGCGTGCCATTGCCACTTGTGAATATCTGGAATCACATGCGCGTAAGATTTATGGAGTGGATCAACAAGGTCAACAGAATGTATCAGCCCTTGCTTTATTAAGAGAGATTAAAGAACATGAAATTGATGATATGACTGTTGCCGAACTGCTTAAGAAGAACTGGAAACACTTAAATAAAAAATCTCTTATTTCAAATGCACTCAAAAAACTTGAGGAATTAAACTGGTTAAAAGTCGTTGAAGTTGGAACTGGTGGACGCCCAGCTAAAAAGATTCAAATCAATCCTGCTGCTTATGATTGTCCAATAGAGCAGGCTGTGCAACCAGCCCGCCCTAAATTAGAAGCATTAAGAGAACATTTACTTAAAGTATCCATGAACAGTAATTACAATGATCCCGAACTTGATTCAGAACCTGATTCCGAGTTCCTTGAAATGTTAAGTTCTACATTGTTCTAAATCATCTTTTATATCAGCCCCCTTCACTGGGGGCTTTTTTTTACCTTGCCGCCCGTCCCTGCCAGTGCCCACCACCCTAACGGCTGAATCCCCTCGCCCTTCCAAACTGCACACCCGAAAGCCCCAAAAGCCAACCCACGCCTTTGAATTGGTTATTTATGGTAACAAATCCATTCAATTCTGATTGATTATCTCTGTATATGTCATGTGCATATGAAATGGGTTTTCAAATAATTGATAGAGATATTATAAATTAAGGATGGTTAATTCCATCCTCAATATCTGTGCTGTGCCTCCGCCTTAATGCTCACGCATTTTGTCAGCACAGATACTTCCCTGATCAAATCGGTGTCCTTCACGGGATGCCGATTTGATTGTCTCTTTAATGGAGTTCAATACATGTCGAGCCAAGAAATGGCTATCGTCATTGATGATGAGTCAACTAATCTAGCAATAAATCCGCTAGATATTCCAACAACGGTTTTCAAAAACGACCTGGCGCGGCGAAGTGAGAACAGACAACTGTTACTGAACTGGATTCGGTCATCTTTGAAAGAAGGTATCGATTACGGTTCTATTCCAACTAAACGTGGACCTTCAAAGCCCAGTTTATTCAAACCCGGTGCCGAGAAGATTTGCGGGATGTTAGGAATAACAGTTCACTTTCCTTCACTGAAGGAAACAGAACAAGCCTTATTACAAGGCTCGACTTTTGAATATGTGATGGTACGTTGTGAGTTGAAAAACATTCATGGACAAACCCTCGCAGATGGAGTTGGAGCCCGTAGTCTTAAACAAGATTATGGTGACCTGAATAAAGCATTAAAGATGGCTGAGAAATCAGCACATTGTGATGCGGTTTTACGCCTAGCTGGTTTATCTGAAGTCTTTACACAAGACCTTGAAGATATGAAAAACCTGAGAACGATGAATGAGAATAAACCCTCAACTTCATCTTTTGTCATCAGTGAAGAACAACATCGTGAATTATCCAATCAACTTACTAAGTTGAATCTGGACAATGAACGATTCATTGCCTACTGCAATAAGATTGCATCAGCTAAATCATTAGGATCAATACGATCCTTGAATGAATTACCTGTTGCATTGTTTGACTTCGTTATGAAGAAACTGCCAGAACTTTCTGCTGCAGCTTAATCAACTCTTTGGAGAGAATAATGACTACTGACAACAAGCGCGTGTTTAACCTTGCTTATGGCAAGAAATATCAGGCAGCAGACCACACTGAAAAGAAGATGTGGATTCAGGTTGGTCGATTGACGATTGAGCCTGAGTCTAAGTACGGTGAACGGATTTCTGTCCGTTTAGATTCACTTCCAATTGATCCCGAATTCAATGGAATGCTTTCCGCATTTCCTTATGAACCTCGCAATGGATCATCCAAGAACCCTGAAGACAACATCGCGTTTTAGGAGAACAACATGAGTATTACCCTATACCAGATTGCCGATGATTATCGTGACATTTTGTCACTCATGGAATCTGATGTTGATGATCCAGCAACGCTTCACCAATTGGTGCAAGACACACTGGATCAATTGCAACTGGATGAACAATTCACGGACAAGGCATTAGCAGTGGCTTGCTATGTTCGGGAGACTGAACTTGAGGCTGAAGCTGTTAAAGCGACAGAGACTTCCATTCGCAATCGCCGCAAGCAACTTGAATGCCGTTCTGAATTCCTGCGGAATTATCTGATAACTCAACTCCAGAAAGTCAACAAGACTGAACTGAAGAGTAACCAGATCGTTGTCCGGCTTCGTAAGACACCCGCTCGAATCATTGTGGACGACGAATCAATGATCCCTGATCAATTCAAGGAAGTTGAGACCTTGACCCACATTCGCAAGAATTGGATGCAGGAAAAACTTCGTTTAGGAGTTGATTCCATTCCCGGAGTTCACCTTGAAACTGGTGTGAGTTTAACCTTGCGTTAATTCATCACTGGTTTTAACCCACTGAGGGCTGGCATTGTCAGCCCTTTTTTAT
>NZ_NRRQ01000054.1 GCF_016583745.1 Chromatium okenii | reverse complement strand
TTTTCCAGCCACCTTTACCGTTCTCCTGTTTTTTCTGTGCCCAGAACGCAGTAACACCATACGCTGGGCGCGGGTGCAGCAAATCGAAGTGCTCTTGTGCTGTGAGCAGCTGTGACGGGAACGACTCTTCCTGCGCTTCAGGAACGCATTCAGTGTTGAGGAAATCGTTGGTTTTCAGTATGTGTGCTATGCCAAGTGCCATGTGGGCTTCCTTGACGCAATCACTGAGGCTCTTGTTACTTAGTGCAGTTCGTGTAAACTTGAGCCTTGGTTGACGCCGGTTTTCTGTGTGTTTTTGCTATTGCTGTTTACAGTGTTAGCGCGGCGTTGATTGCGTACAGTGAAGGCAAAACCAAGAACTTGTTCAGGGTATGGTGGTTTAGCCGGTTAAAAGAAATTAGTTGTTATAAAAGAAAAGCCGGTTCATTACTGAATCGGCTTTTTGTTGTGTTGAAAAAAATGGGTTTATGTGAATATATCATTTTTATCTCTCGTTAAAGGAACTGACAATCTAATCCGGTCAGTTACATTGAAATATGTGGTTATATTTAGGATCTTGTTTGGACTAGCTCACGAGCCTGATTTGTGAGCTGACGAACTATTGCTTCAGGAGAATCATCATTATGCACTGCTGCCCCCAACGCTCCACCCACCGCTGCTCCACCCACCGCTGCCGCAATAACCAATGGCAGACCACCTAGAAACAGTGATGCGATGCCTATGCCAGCAACTACTCCTGGCTTGAAAGTAGATAATAATTCTCTTTTTTTGTCAAAATAAAAATAATTTGATAGTTCAGTCAGTGTAGCTGTTGCCAATCTAGTCTCTCCTAGATGCTCTTGGCATAAAGCAAGTCCAACATAAGCTAGTGCCTTACGTTCTGCCGTTTCATGCGTTAATGCTGTGTGAAATCGTCTCCATGCCTCTTTAAGCAGAAAGTCACGCTGATTACCTGTGATTAAAGCTTCTTGTAAGCATTTAATTCCAGCATTGTAATCACTTTGAAGCAGCTTATCTAACTTCTTATCAGTTGATTCAATAATCCCAAGATAACCTGTTATTGCTTTGTAAAAGCTAGGCGCTCTAAACAATAGAGTAATTGTTATTGGTTCCATAGCAACACCTTATTATCTACATTTGCACTAACTTAACTTCTCAACCTTCACCTTCTTTTCAAACACCTGTAACGACGCTTCTTCCAACATCACAATCGTTCCGGCATCACTGCCAACTTGAGCACCCAGCTTGCCAGTCATTGCAGCAACCCATTGTGTCCAGTCAACTTGTGCCTTTTCCAGCTTCTTCCAGACTTTCGGCTTCAAAGTTGTCACCACCAACGCAGTGTCAGTCTGAACACCAATCTTCATGCCTGACTTAACGATAACAGGTTGAGGCAGTTCAGTAAACTTCACTGTCAATTCAAGGCGACCGCTCACTATACTCTCCGAGGTCAAGGGTGCGTCAAGTGGTGGAACAGGTTTCGGTTCCTGTACTGCCTTGGGCTTTTTTACCTTCTCAATCTTCTTTATCTTAACCGGTTTCGGCTTGAGTGGTATAGCTAAACGTTGCGCAGAAATCAATGCCAGCCTCGCACGCGGACTGTCACACTCAGCTTCAGTCACCTCACCGGCTGGTTGTCCCTGTAGGTCAACCCGTACTGCTCCCGGCTGTATTGATTGAAGATAGCGGATGCGTCCGCAATAACGACCCAACACATGCTTGATGTCAGACCGTTTGTGACCAGCCTCGATCAAGTCCTGGTGAATCCTCAACTTCAGTGGACGCGGACGAGCTAGATCAAAGCAAGCCGGATAGAGCGCGATGATGTCGAGCTGTGGTGCCAACCAGGTCTGCACCGGGATTGTATCAGTGTCTTGTTGCTCAGGTTCATCACTTGACATTGACACTTGCAAATTATCCACTGATTCCATATTCATCAAGATTATGCTTTATCAATACATTCTTGATAAAGGTATTTCTGAAACCCATTAAATACCCTTCTAATTTCATCCGGCTGACCAAGATTATTTATTGCATCTGTAAGTGAAGAATTATATTTAAGTAACAACAATGGCGTTAACTTCTTTTCATCCAATTCATCAACACCTAAATCTACATAATGCGACAACACGAAATCAAGAAAAACCTGTTGTTGACTATTAAAGATCGCGCTGATCTGTGCCATTGCCCGACCGACGCGCTCTTTTCGGGTGAGCGGTTGAGTAGCATAAGCGACATGCGCCAACACATCAAATAAATCGCTCTTCTCAGCGTTGATAAGTTGTTGCATTTCAAACAGTTGCTCTTTACCAAACCCTTTCTCAGCAAGTCCATCTAATAGCTTACGGCGTGTATCTGGTGCGCTCCACAAGGTGCGTAACTGGGTTTCATCATTGAAGAAGGCGGGTAATGTACCGAATAACAGCTCCAAAAACTGCTGCGCTGACATCGGTGTTCCATCTTGATGCCAAAAGCTGGTTGCCATCTGGTGTTGCAAGGTGCGCACCTTATCATCAGCCAGCTTCACCTTGACCTTGCGTTGACACACACAAGGGCGTTGCCCACACAGATAACAAGGTGGTGCTGGTTCCTGTACACCTTCGCGGGGACGACGGGAAGCACTCACCGGTTCAATTGGTTCACCATCCCATTCGGGATCATTAAAATGTTGATGTGCCTGTACAAAATCATAAACAGTGAAATACTCTTTGCCATCATATAACCGTGTTCCTCGTCCAATAATTTGCTTGAATTCAATCATGGACTTAATTGGACGCAATAACACAATGTGACGAATGTTGCGGGCATCAACACCTGTTGAGAGTTTGTGCGAGGTGGTTAAGATAGTAGGAATGGTCTTTTCATTGTCTTGAAAGTCACGCAGATATTGTTCACCCAGTGCGCCTTCATCTGCCGTCACACGCTGGCAATACTGCGGATCATTACTCACCTTATTTTGGTTAATCAAGTCACGGATCATTAACGCATGTCCTTGATTTACACAGAAAACCAGTGTTTTTTCATAGGGTTTAATCTGTGCCATGAATAATGAAACTAAATAGGCTTCCCGTTCTCTTATTTCAATAATACGATTAAAATCATTTATTTGATATGTTTTATCAATATCAACTTGACCTTCCAGCACCAGATCATCTGCGGTATAACAGTATTCATCTAACGTGGTGGTGATTTGCTTCACTCGAAACGGAGTTAAAAATCCATCGTTAATGCCATCTTTCAATGAATAAATAAACACCGGTTCACCAAAATAAGCATAGGTGTCTACATTATCTTTGCGCTTCGGAGTGGCAGTTAAACCCAATTGCACTGCTGGAGTAAAGTAATCCAGAATGCCGCGCCACGCGCTTTCATCATTGGCACCACCGCGATGACATTCGTCGACAATAATGACATCAAAGAAGTCGGGGGGATAGTCACCAAAGTACGGTGCGAGTTGCCCGTCTGCCGCTGCTCCGCTCATGAAGGTCTGGAAGATGGTAAAAAATAGATTGCCGTTTTTGGGAACCTTGCCCTTTTTGCGAATATCTGCCGGTTCAATCCGAATCAACGCATCTTCAGGGAAGGCTGAAAAAGCGTTATAGGCTTGATTGGCAAGGATATTACGATCTGCAAGGAAAAGAATGCGCGGACGCCGGGTGACTCTGTTGTGGTGTTTCCATGCGTGTAGATTCCAACGACTCTGAAATAATACCCAAGCGATTTGAAAAGCAATAAAGGTTTTACCGGTTCCAGTGGCAAGGGTTAATAAAATCCTGTCTTGACCGGCAGTGATAGCAGTTAGCACCTTTTTAATAGCAATATCTTGATAGTAACGTGGTTGGAAATAACCGCCACGATCTTCAAACGGAATGGCAGCAAAACACTCATGCCAAACATTGTGTTGATTAAAGGTTAAATCCCACAATTCTTGTGGTGTTGGATAGCGTTGAATTTCACCCTCAACACCAGTGCGCATATCAATTTGATAAATACCTTGCCCATTGGTGGCATAAGCAAAACGCACGGCTAATTTATCAGCATAATCTTTTACTTGTCCCACGCCTTCAGTTAATGCTTCATGCCACGCTTTCGCTTCAATCACTGCCAACTTGTGATTGCGGTATTCCAACACATAATCAGCGAATAATGGTTGAGCGCGTTTCCCAGTGCCTTGTAAACGTCCGAGTGTAATTGGATATTCACGCCGGATGCGACTCTCTGGAATAACACTCCAACCCGCTGCTTTTAATGCAGGATCAATATAATCAGCGCGGGTTTCAGCTTCGTTCATTAAGAAGGAATTACTAACACTATCGCGTGGACATCAATGCGAAATTTATATTTTTGAAAAAATTGACTTTGAAGCGCATTATCAATAGTCGCAAACGGTCTGTGCCGTTTGTTACAAACAAACGCTTTCTTGGTACGAAAGTGCGATAAATCATGATGTTCGCTGAGAAATTTGATGGTTGATTCTAACTGTTCGATAGCTTCCTGCTCCCAGTGTTTTTTTTGATTCTTTAGCTCCACCAAATACAACAAACTCTCTGTCGTTAGCATTCCATCGCAACGCCTACGACCAAACTCATCTGCATCTTGAATGACGCACTTGTCGATAGCCGTGAAAATCAGTGGTCGCCGGGCAGGATTTTCAACGGTAGCAATCCATTTTTCAGAATCGGTCTCTTTTACATAGGCTTGAGTCGTGTTCTGATCGTCACACAATCCAAACCGCTCTTGATAAAAAGGTCCAGTCTGGCATTCGGGCTTAAAAAAATCCATTCAGATTGCCTCTTCCAGTTCCAGCAACTGATCAAACAAGTCGTTACCCGTGCGCAGCCAATCATTCAACAAGTTTTTATCTGACGGAATACCATCGAAACAAGGCAGGCGAGTAACGCTACCATCCTGCTCATTGCATTGGTAAATCGCCACATCATCAGCTTCCAACAAAGCTGATAAGGGCACGATGGCATTCATTTTTGGTAACAACTCTTCACGCCCGCATTCGATGATGCGTTGCTGCAAGTGCTTTCCCTGAATCGCAAGGCTAAGGTAATTAACAATGTAGGGACTATGCGTGGTCAAAATGAGGCGGTTCTGTGCGCTGTAGCTATTAAAATTCAGCAAACTTTTAAGAATATCCCATTGCGATGAAGGGAAAAGATTCTGCTCAGGTTCTTCAACGATATTGATAAATGCCGTCTTGTTAAAGCGAGTCGATAGCACAGAAAGAGCAACTCGTTTTTGCTCATCAGTCAATGCTGCGTTATCCAAAATGCTTTTTGCCCCTTTCTTAAACCGTTCCAATTCATCGGCACTCATTGGTTCCTGCCGGTTCTCGCTTTGTTTCTGCACCATGTGGGCTAGGTGTTCGCTCACCAGATATAAGGGCACAAGAGATTGAAAGCCGCTGGCAGCATCCGTCAGCCGCAATTTATAACCCGATCCTTTGAGATTGAGAATGTCATTGAGTTTATCGTATTCAATTTCACTATCATTGATCGGCAATTTCAAAGCACCCCGCAGGCTGTTTTTAGCTTGATCAAAAGCCGTTAAAAACTCTTTTAGCGATTCGGAAGAGAGCTTTAATTCTCGCGGGCTTCTTACATAAGAAATAAAATTCCGCTCCGCTGGTACATACATCACTTGCGGCAGGGCATAACCCTGATTGACAGATTGCGTGATGCTCAATTGTTCATCCATATAGCGAATTGCGCAGGCTTCACCTTCGTATGCAATATCAACTTCTCCACAATCACTTGTACTAAGATAATTTTCGAGACGGTGATAGCTCAGAAAGCGGCTTTTTAATCGTCCTTTCCGTTCAAACCATTTTTTTTCATAATCACCGCGTATCACTGCTTTTTCAATCCAAGTAAAAGTTGAAAACAGTTTGGCTAGTGTGCTTTTACCTGCACCCTGATTTCCAATGAAAATAGTAACCCGCTTGAAATCAATCCAGCCATCATTTTCTAATAAGCCGGCGCTGATAGGACCAAAATTCTTGACGCGGAGGCGGATCATGGCATTTTTTCCATTGATGTCCGGTTACAAATTGCCACTAAATGCTTGATTTAATAGGGACTTTTTCAGGTCATCAAGGGCGACTAGCTTTTGCTGGTAGATGTTTTTGAGGCGTTGGGTTTCGTCATCAATTGAATCAAGCAATAACACAATAGATTTCTGCTTCTCAATCTCTGTTGGATAAGTAACCACGACCCCTCCAAGTTGCTTGAACGTAATAGCTGGCATCGCAAGTGCACCTTGGTTGCGCAAGTAGCCCTGAATACTTCGCTGGCTCAAAAAGTAGACCAAGAAATCGTTTATTAATTGCTTATTAAGAATAGAGATCTTAAACAGATTATTGGCAATTAGTCCTTCGATACCGCGTCCAATTAATCCTGGTGTGCCATAGCGAACCATCACGATATCGGCTTTGTCAGCCCAATATTTTTTCCCGTGATTCTTAACGTATCTAACGTTGTCCGTTCCTTGAGTGTAGTCAACAATTCGAATAAAACGAACCAGACCTTCGCCCGGCTTTTTCCTCTGATCACCCAGCGCAACTTGAATACCTTGCGAAAACTCTGCAATGCTATTCAATGGTTTTTCAACCCACCCCTCACCCCGTTCAGTGAAAACAGATTGCAGATGACTTTCAAATAAAGCGCGGGCATTTTTAAGGTTCTGTTCGGCATTCGCTTTAGCGGTAGCGATACCAGCAAAGGCTTGGTCAAGAATGGCAACGATGCGGCGTTGCTCACTGATAGATTCTGGATAAAAAATTTGAATTTTAGAAAGATTTGTCTGTGTTATCTGTGGTTGTGCTGTACCCGTAATTGCTTTTGATATATCAATTCCACCACGAAATAAGTATTCTAAAAAAGTCAAATCAATTTCTTTAGTTTTTGGACGAACAACCATTGCATTTCCAGTGATCCAAGACTTAGGACTTGAGATATTCACCGAACCACAAGTTGCGCCGCGACAAGTGATAAGTAGTTGTGTCTCTTCATGATTATATTTATCATATCTACCAATAATACCATTAGCGCCAAAAACAGGATAAGCTCCATCGTCTACCATCTCCTTCCCTGAGATGGTTTTTGGTTGATACATATCACATGTATTGCCTAACGTGTTACTTTTCCAACCCGTTTTCATTACATTCCCTCGCTATTCGATCCCAGTAAATCACGAATCACTGCCAACACTTCTGCACTTTCCGCATCTAATGCAATCATCTCATCCATAATATCGACCGGACTACGATGAATAATTGCCTCGCCACCATTCGGATTCTTCACCGATAAATCATAAGTATTGGAATCAATACCGGAAACATCCACGCTCCAGCTTTGCAACGAATCCGCTTGAGTCTTTTGCAATTCGACAAACGCTTTCAGATCATCGTCATTCAATGGATTTGTTTTACCGAGATTCCGTCCCGGATCAAGCTGGTAATACCACACTTGGCGCGTTGCAATACCTTTCTCAAAGAACAGCACCACCGTTTTAACACCCGCTCCTTGAAAGGTACCACCGGGACAATCAAGGACAGTATGCAAATTGCATGATTCCAATAACAACTTACGCAAACTCACAGAAGCATTATCGGTATTTGATAGAAAAGTATTTTTAATCACCACTCCCGCACGACCGCCAACCCGTAGCATTTTAATGAAATGTTGCAGGAATAAAAAAGCTGTTTCACCAGTACGAATCGGGAAGTTTTGCTGTACTTCTTTGCGTTCCTTGCCGCCAAACGGTGGATTAGCCAGAATGACATCAAACCGATCTTTCTCTTGAATATCCGCGAGATTCTCAGAAAGAGTATTGGTGTGTAGAATGTTAGGCGCATCAATGCCATGCAAAATCATATTCATAATGGCAATGACATAAGCCAATGACTTTTTCTCTTTGCCGTAAAAGGTACGCTCTTGCAGAATGGTTAAATGTTCGGTAGTCAGATTGGGCTGTTTCCTAAGATAATCAAAGGCTTCGCACAGAAAACCCGCTGAACCAACTGCACCATCATAAATACGTTCGTTAATTTGAGGATTCACCACCTGCACCATTGCCCGAATCAAAGGACGCGGCGTATAGTATTCCCCGCCATTGCGTCCAGCATTGCCCATGTTTTTAATCTTGGCTTCATACAGGTGCGAGAGTTCATGTTTTTCTGTCTGCGACCGGAAACGCAACTCATCAATGCGATCAATGATTTCCCGTAAGTTATAGCCGCTGTGAATCTTGTTTTTAATCTCCGCGAAAATCTGCCCAATTTTATATTCAAGCGTATCTGCACCACTGGCACGTTGTTTGAATCCACGCAAATAGGGAAACAATTCATTATCCACAAATTCACGCAAATCATCGCCATTCAATGCCAGATTGTGGTCAATGCCACCAAACATATCTTTTGGAGCTGCCCAAGATTCCCAACGGAAATCAGGATCAAGCAAAAAGGCATACGTTTCATTATTTAATTGTGCTGCCAAGGCGCGATCTTGTTCTAAACCATCTAAATACTTCAAAAACAATAACCATGAAGTTTGTTCAGTATAATCAAGCTCAGTGGTGCAACCGGCTTCTTTCCTGAGAATGTCATCAATGGACTTAAAGGCTTGCTCAAACATCGTTGTAGTGACCGTTGAATAGACGGGGGAAAGGGCGATGCTGTTCACTGTACGGGATCGGCAGCCAGTTGTCCGCACATCTTGCACCAACTCGCCTGCCAACTGCTGCAATCTGACCAGACTGATGACATGATCCGACATCGAGGCGGATCAAAGTTATTTAATAGCATCATAACCATTCAAGTTTTATGATCACCCTCCGCTAATTGTTGCCCTGCCTTAATAAGTCGATTGATGTGACTCATAAACGACCTTGGTAAAGGTTCACCCAATTCTAATTGAATAGCATCGGCTATCTGTGCCCGTGTTAAACCCTCGCAGCGCATCCTCCATGCCATCAGCTTGATCTTGTCGTGGTACTTAATACCACTCTTCCGAACCTGTTGCTTAGACGCACTCAGATCAAAATCATTAACAGAATCAACAGGATTATCTGTGCTAACAACAGGCTCAACTAAGTTATCAGATAATTTATTGTTGTCACTATCAGGCAATTGATCGTGATGGACAGGCAATTCTTGTTGACAGTTATCTGATAATTTTATGTGTTACATGATAAGAATTATCTGGTAATTTATCAAATGATCTTTAACTGATACAAGTCATCAATGATGATGAATATAATATGGTTATTGAATGGAATAAAAGATGATGTATTAAGCGGGAATGAGGGAAGGGTGATGTCGAAGTACGCCCGTGCGTTGACCAACAGAACACTGCTGAGACAAGTGAAAGGATGTGGGGGGCTTTACAACCCGATTCACTCGGTTTAAAGTGCTGTTGCTGGCTTCGAGAGCAGCTTCACGCCGGTCTACTCGGCGATGAACACTTGCTACCCTTTTGTGTAGCCGCCGTAACATCAGTCGGTGTCCTCCTGCTTACACAGGTATGGCTTTGAAA
>NZ_NRRQ01000053.1 GCF_016583745.1 Chromatium okenii | reverse complement strand
AAATTCCCCCCCGCCGCCCCTTTGCCAAAGGGGGGAGATGCAAAGCCCCCCTTAGAAAAAGGGGGGTTGGGGGGATTGTTGTTTGATAACGGCTGCGGTGGGTTTCGCGCCGATGGACGCGAGTACGTCATCACCACGGCTGCCGGTCAGACCACGCCAGCGCCTTGGGTCAATGTGCTGGCAAATCCGCAGTTCGGGACGGTGATCTCGGCGAGCGGCATGGCCTATACCTGGAGCGAGAACGCGCAGGCGTTCCGGCTCACGCCTTGGCATAACGATCCGGTCAGCGATAGCAGCGGTGAGACCTTTTATTTGCGCGATGAGGAGAGCGGTTATGTCTGGTCGCCAACGGCACTGCCCTGCGGTGGCAGCTCTCAATATGTCTGTCGGCACGGCTTCGGTTACAGCATCTTTGAACATGCTGAGGACGGCATTCACTCGGAGCTGTGTGTGTTTGTCGCTCGCACTGCGCCGATTAAGTTTTCAGTCCTGACTCTGACCAATCAGTCGCAGCAGTCGCGCCGGTTGTCAGTGACGGGTTATGTGGAGTGGGTGCTCGGCTCGCTGCGCCCGACTTCTGCGCCGCATGTCATCACTGAGATTGATCCGACCAGTGGGGCGCTGTTGGCGCGGAATCCTTACAACACGGAGTTTGCTGATCATCTTGCGTTCTTTGCGGTGGACGCTGCTGAGTATTCGGTTTGCGGTGACCGCGCTGCATTCATCGGGCGCAATGGGTCGTTGGCGCTGCCGGTGGCGCTGACGCAGGTGCATCTGTCGGGTTCGGTCGGGGCGGCGCTCGATCCCTGTGCGGCACTCCAAACGGTGGTGACGCTGGCTCCGGGGCAGTCGCAGGTGGTGGTCTTTCGCCTCGGTGTGGTGGGGCGTCGCGGTGCTGATGATGCGAGTGCGTTGGCGCAGCCTCACCGTGGGGCGACGGCGGCGAGCGCGGAGTTGGAGGCGGTGCGCCAGTACTGGTCTCGCACCTTGGGCGCAGTGCAGGTGGAGACCCCGGATGTGGCGCTCAATATCCTTGCCAACGGGTGGCTGCTCTATCAAACCCTTGCCTGTCGCCTCTGGGCGCGGAGCGGTTTTTATCAATCCGGCGGGGCGTTTGGGTTCCGCGATCAGTTGCAGGATGCGATGGCGCTTGTCCATACCGAACCCGAACGCTTGCGGGCGCAGCTCTTGCTGTGCGCGAGTCGTCAGTTTGTGGAGGGCGATGTCCAGCATTGGTGGCATCCGCCGTCCGGACGCGGTGTCAGAACCCATTGTTCGGATGATTTGCTCTGGTTGGCGCTGGCGACTAGCCGTTATGTCTTGACGACCGGCGATACGGGGGTGTTGGCGGAATCCGCGCCGTTCCTCAACGGGCGTCCGCTGCCCAGCGATGCCGATGCTGATTACGATCTCCCAGCCCCGGCTGAGGAGACGGCGTCCCTGTATCAGCATTGTGTGCGGGCGATCCTCCATGCGTTGCGCTTCGGGGCGCATGGCTTGCCTTTGATCGGCTCGGGTGATTGGAATGATGGGATGAACTTGGTTGGTAGCGCGGGGCGCGGTGAGAGTGTTTGGCTGGGCTGGTTTCTCTATGAAGTCTTGAGCCAGTTCAGTGCGCTGGCGTCTCAGCAGGGCGATCTGGCTTTTGTCGACCGCTGTGCCCGCGAGGCGCAGCAGGTGCGCGATAACGTGGAGGCGCACGCTTGGGATGGCGGCTGGTATCGCCGGGCGTTTTACGATGACGGTTTGCCGCTCGGCGCGGCGTCGCAGCCGGAGTGTCAGATCGATTCCATCGCGCAAAGTTGGGCGGTGCTCTCGCGCGCCGGCGATCCCGATCGGGCGCGGCGCTGTATGGCGGCGCTCGATGCGCGGCTGGTGCGGCGCGATGCGCAGTTGATTCAACTCTTGGCGCCCCCTTTCGATACCGCGCCGCGCAATCCGGGCTATATCAAGGGCTATCTCCCGGGCGTGCGCGAGAACGGCGGCCAGTACACCCATGCGGCGATTTGGGCGGCGATGGCGTGGGCGCAACTGGGCGCGGCGGTCCGCGCTTGGGAGCTCTTTGACATGATTAACCCTATCCTCCACGGCGCCGCGCCCGCTGCTATCGCGACCTATAAAGTCGAGCCCTTTGTCATCGCCGCCGATGTCTATGCCGTGAACCCACATTGCGGGCGCGGCGGCTGGAGCTGGTACACCGGCTCGGCAAGCTGGATGTATCGCCTGATCTTGGAATCCTTGCTGGGGCTGCGCCGAGAAGTCGATTCCCTCTCCTTCTCTCCCTGTCTCCCTGCTGCTTGGTCGGGATTCTCGCTCCACTATCGCTTCCGCTCTTCCCTCTACCGCATCGTCGTTACTCAGGAACCCGGCGCGACCACAACCCTCTGCACTCTCGACGGGGTGGCGCTGACCGCTCCCTGCATCCACCTGTGCGACGACCACCGCGATCACCTCGTCACTATCCGTCTCTCTTCTGTGAGCGATCAATCAATTGATTGAGGATGTGATTATGGAATTAGGAGTGACGTCGTTGAGGAAAGTTGTTAGTTGGCGGTAACAATGCTGTTTTTTACTGACAACCGCCAACTTTTTGCAACTGCGTTACTGCTCAATAGATTTGTACCGAACGTTAAATATCTGATTTTTAATAAATATTGTAAGTTCCAAAGACCAGCTGCCAGTCCAAAGAACTGATCCATAATGACATTTGACGTTCGGTACAAATCTATTGCTTATCTGCTCACTCAATGACCTTGACTGAGTATAAACCCAATTCCTCCACCCATAAAAACCCCGCCGCCCGATTTTTCAATCAAGCGGCGGGCATTTTCATTCTCATCTCACCCAGTCAGCTCGCCAAACAGCGGCAACTCAACCAATGCGGCTTTTGCTGTTATGCAGCAATTTGTTCAAACGAAAAGTTTGGGTAATTTGCGCGTTGTTGCGCATGTTCTACCGTAATGCCACAAATGTTCCCACTAGCATCCACATCAATTAACATGTTTTCATCTAAATCTCGCGTTTCTGCAATATCTACGCTGCGTAATTCAATATAGAGTGTGTCCGTATCCTGAAAGTATTTTATTTTCATCATGCAAACCCTCGATCAAAAAAAGCATTGTGAACAGTCTCACCATCAGGTAGCAGCACAACCCGAAGATATTTACCATTGGCTTCTGAAATTGATGCCCAACGCCGAATTCTGCCATCTTGTTGAATCAACTCTTGCGCTGGATGTTGAATAACAAACTCAATCCAAGCAGTCTCAATGCAAGCGCGATCTGCTCGCTGACGAGTTGATAAAAAGTATTGTGTACATTTTATTTAATCATCCAAGTTCATTAAAAAACCCGCCGACCAATTCTCCAATCAAGCGGCGGGCATTTTCATTCTCATCTCACCCAGTCAGGTCGCCAAACAGCGGCAACTCAACGGACGCTGCTAAAGATTTTAAGCATTTAATAACCGCAAAAAATCATCCACAGTTATCCCAGCGTTGCGAACTAACGCACGTAGTGTACCAACTGATAATTCGTGATGTTGTGGAATTGAAAGGTTCACACGCATCATCCCTTTAGTCATCACAACATGACTGCCCACTTGTCCTACAACAGACCAACCTGCTTTCTGAAAAGCACTGACTGCCATTTTGCCAGAAACACCATTTAAGCGTCCCATCTTGTTACACCGCAACTAAAATGGGCGTTTGCGTCACGCATTGAGCGAGTGCTTTTTGATCTTCAGCCCATAACCATGCTTCGATTGCTTCTCTGATATTGCTCATTGCTTCCTGTTCGTCTTGTCCTTGTGAAACGCATCCAGGGAGGGCAGGACATTCGGCCACGACCCAACCATCTTCGGCGTGTTCGAGCAGAATATGAAACATCATGGTTTAGCTCCATTAGTTACCAAAAAATATGATTCTAATTTCAATGCAGCCACAAAAAACCCGCTGCCCAATTCTCCAATCAAGCTGCGGGCATTTTCATTCTCATCTCACCCAGTCAGCTCGCCAAACAGCGGTAATCCGTGGCTGGCATTGAGCGATCATAAAGTGTTTCGGGGGCAATATCTAAGCCATTTGGCCAACAAACTGTATCTAGCGATATAAATGCTTGTTTGAATAAAGCAATATCAGTTAACTGAGTAAACACACCACGCATTAAATAAGGTCTCGCATCAAATAAACGATGTTCTCCCGTATTGAACCATAGTTCTAAAAAAAAATCTTCTCGTGGAATGACTCGAATCACAGTTTCCATGACGATCATACCTAGCGTAGTGGATCAATTTGAAAAGGTTTTTGACCATTGACAGCGAGTTCCCAATTAGCTAATAGCGATTCACGGTGAATTTCAATCCACGCTTGTACTAAACGCACTTTAGCAATTGGTAAATTACCGCTCAATACTGTGCCGTCAAGAATCGAAAATGAAGCCATTTGACCTTGATATTTTGCATGAATATGTGGCAGTTGGTGTCGCTCGTTGTCATAAAAATATAAACAGATCAATATCCCATAAAACATGCTAATCGTCGGCATTCGTCAACTCCGTTGCGTCAATTGCTGTGGCTTAATTATAAACCATTCCACCCACAAAAACCCCGCCGCCCAATTCTCCAATCAAGCTGCGGGCATTTTCATTCTCATCTCACCCAGTCAGGTCGCCAAACAGCGGCAACCTAACCGTTGCTGCTACAACAAGCATTGCAGTTCTTCGGTGGTTAATCGTGCCTGCTTGAGTATCTGCGACAGTGTAGAGCGTTTAATCGGGCGGTGTGCTGGAACGGTGAGTTTGAGGGTTTCGACTGTAGTGTGTTTTTGCAGCAAAATATGGTTGCCTTTCTGCCGTACAACAACCCAGCCATCGCGCTGTAGCGCACGAATCAGGCGATCATATGGCAAGCTGGGCATCACGCTCATACGACCATGTCAAGCTGTTCAGCACGGACGTACTCCACCAGATCGTCTTCGCAGACTTCTAGGTAAAGATCAATCGCTTCACGGATATTAGCGAGGGCTTCTGCACGGGTATCGCCTTCACTAATACAACCGGGCAGTGCGGGGACAAATGCGGTGAATCCACCTTCATCACTTGCTTCAAGGATAATTTTCAGATTCATGGCGTGGTCTGCGTCAATTGCTGTGACTTAAATTATAAACCACTCTACCCACAAAAAACCCGCCGCCCAATTTTTCAATCAAGCGGCGGGCATTTTCATTCAGTCAGGTTGAAGCGGTGGGTGAGAAGTTGGGTTGCCAACAGCGGCAACCCAACCCTACGCCGCTGCTAATTCGGGAACATCTAATTCAATACGCAACGGATGAATACCCATTGCCCGTAAATCCGTCACCGCTGAATCAATAGCCGACTCCAGACAGGATGCCTCGCGATCAAATGCGACATACATTTGCTCATGGCATGATCCAATACTCATGTCTGAGTAACGACCATAGAGTGCATTGACGATCGCATCATCAACGGTGGGTATGGGTAATGAAAAATGAAAAATGTTCATTGGTTTCCCTTAATCTGTGTGATCACATTGGTCAACGGCGCGACGGATACGCTCTGCGTGCGCTTCGGGATGAGCGGGTGTACTGTGAACATGGAATAAACACCCATTGCGGGATTTTAATGGACAGAGCAATTTTCACCAAATATGGGCGTGACCAGTTGCTTTCACGCACCGCCAGCCGCGATTCTGAGCATACTCAATTGCTGCCCTGATTTCCTTGTTTTGATGTTGTGTTGCCATTTTTCAATGAGTGAGTGCCAGTCGTTTCAATTGATTCTCCCCCAACAAAAAACCCGCCGCCCAATTCTCCAATCAAGCGGCGGGCATTTTCATTCTCATCTCACCCAGTCAGGTCGCCAAACAGCGGCAACCCAACCGTTGCTGCTATTTACCATTGATGTGGAATAAACTCAGTTGGGTTTTGAATTGATGCGGAATTGCCCGTCGCACGAATACTAAATAAGCCGCGCTTTTCGAGCATTTGTTCAGCGCCCGCATCCGCAGTGAGCCATGCCATTGCACCATAAATCTGATTATGTGCATAACGCGGAATCCAACCTTTTAATTGATTGAGACGCTCAATAAAATTTTTAACATCCTGCGGTCTTAATGTCGTTTTCACTTCGACCACAACCACTTCAGCACCATTGTGCGCAATGATGTCGAATTCGTAATTGCCGCCGTCTGGACATTTACCTTTGAGTCGCATCGTGGTATCCGCAATGAGAATGCCGCGATCGCGTAGCAAAGCAACTAAATCGCCTTCAATCAGCGATTCCATCAATTTGCCCCATTGACTGGTAAACAGTTTTTCAAGCTGATTCAGTTTGCGGTCGGTGTCCTGAAACTTGCGGTCGGTGTCCTGAAACTTGCGATCAGTGTCCTGAAACTTGCGATCAGTGTCCTGAAACTTGCGATCAGTGTCCTGAAACTTGCGCTCAGTTTCTTTCTGCGCTTCGGCAACTTCCCGAAATAGACCGAGAATTTCTTCATAAGTCACTGACATAGTGGATCACTCCAGTTGGTGGCGATTGTTGGGATGAGTATAAACCCAATTCCTCCCCCAACAAAAAACCCGCCGCCCAATTCAACATCAAGCGGCGGGCATTTTCATTCAGTCAGGTTGATGCGGTGGGTGAGAAGTTGGGTTGCCAATAACCCAACCTACGCTGCTGCTTTATTAAACGCCTCAAGCGCAGCATTTGACAGTTTTGCAATCTCTGTCAGACCGCGCACACGCGCAATCGTTCCCAACGCTTGTATTAAGGCTGCCGGATCATTTTCTTCTAAAACAATGGTTAAATACTCAGCAATTGCCTGTTCATCTTCTAAATAATCTGTCATATCAAATTCAGGTAAATCTGCAATACGAATTATTTTAGTCATAAAATTACCCATCCTCTTCAATTGTTGCTGCCAAACTGATGGCTTTGGCAATATCTGCCTCCTGAGTAGATTTATTGCCACCTCCGAGCATGATAATCAATAGATGACCACGCTGAATATAGTCGATCCACCACAAAATGATTGTTAAAATCGGCGCAGCACCTTCAATCCTACTGTTGTGCCGCAATCAATTTATTCTGGCTTGGCTATATATAGTCGATCCACCACAAAATGATTGTCAAAATCGGCGCAGCACCTTCAATCCTACTGTTGTGCCGCAATCAATTTATTCTGGCTTGGCTATAATACATCCTCCAACTCGGTCCGAAATGCTCGCGCATCTCAAAAATACCACTTCCCACTGATTTTATATCACCTAAGTGACCCGTTTCCGCCTTTTCAAGGCGACGGGCAAGTCGGCGTCTGGTTAAGCCATCTTTGATCTTATCCAGCCAAGCTGTGAACTCTTCAGTGCGTTTTATGTTTAACATCAATTAATAATAACAAAAAACCCGCCGCCCAATTCAAAATCAAGCGGCGGGCATTTTCATTCAGTCAGGTTGAAGCGGTGGGTGAGAAGTTGGGTTGCCAACAGCGGCAATCCAACCTACGCAGCGCGTATCAGTATTTCATTGATCAGCGTTTGATAATGGCATCCATTTATTTCGGCACGCAATTTGAGAGAAGCCAATACCTCATTTTCTAATAGCAAAGTCACATAGGTTTTGCCAACCGTTTCTGCTTGTAACTGTGCTAATGCAGGCACTGCCGCGACGGGTTGTGCATCAGCGAAATCCATCTCGGCATAGCGTACAAAGAGAGGATCAGAATTGTTGCTCATAGCGCCTCCGTTGGGGTTGATTAGCTTTCCACGCCGAAATCAAGCGAATACGCTCGCCGCGTAATGTCCACACAACGACCAAAATACGCGATTTGGCACCCATACCGAGTGTGATAAATCGCTGCTCTTGTTCGGTATCGCTATCTTCACGAGTTAGCGCATACAAATCAAACAACGCCTGACTTGCTTCTTCAAACGTCACTCCTTCATGGTTGATAGGATTCGCGGCGGCTTTTTCAGGATCAAATTCGATTTCCATACCAAATCATAGACCAACTCACACCCACAAAAAACCCGCCGCCCAATTTTTCAATCAAGCGGCGGGCATTTTCATTCAGTCAGGTTGAAGCGGTGGGTGAGAAGTTGGGTTGCCAACAGCGGCAACCCAACTTACGCGGCTACGCAGCGAGCACAGCAGGTTGCCAATGTGCTGCAATCGTGTCCGCAGATAAATCAGCGCCGCAATCCCATTCAATAAAATAACCGCCATTATAAATGTGACAAAAAGCAGTCATCTCCTGTAACGGCGTAAATGCTTCTGCATTCAAATAAGGACGAACATCAAAAAGACCACAGGTTCCATCATCTGTAATCACTTCTAATTGATGATCTTCGCGTGGCGTTACCGATAGAATTTTCATTGATCTAAACCTCTAATTGTGAAAGGTTTCTTGCCATTAACAGCGAGTTGCCAGTCAGCTAATAAATCATCTTGATGAATGGCTATCCAAGCAACAACAATTTTATGTTTTTTAACTGGTAAAGAACCCGCAAGCACTACACCATCCGCAATCGCGTAAACCGCCACCTGACCTTGATAATCGGCATGGATGTGAGGGACATGATGGCAATCGGTATCATAAAAAAACATCCGAATAAGAATCCCATAAAACATGCTAATCGTCGGCATTCGTCAACTCCGTTGCGGCACTTGCTGTGACTTAAGTATAAACCCAATTCCTCCCCCAACAAAAAACCCGCCGCCCGATTCAAAATCAAGCAACGGGCATTTTCATTCAGTCAGGTTGAAGCGGTGGGTGAGAAGTCAGGTCGCCAAACAGCGGCAACCCAACCTACGCCGCTAATGCCGTATGTAAGCGAACGGCAATGGCTGGTGCCATGTCTACCGGCGCAAATAATGCAGTTGGATATAAATAATCTTCGCCTGAATCATCAATCACACGCAACATGCCATGTGCATCAGGTTCATCAATCACTTCGTAACAACGACCCAGTGTTAGATCATCGCCAGTGATGTCGCCTAACTCCTCTTTCTGGAAACACACCACGAATTTCATAGCCACCTCTTTAGTTTTATTTTAACGCGACCAATCCCATGCGCTTCATACCAATGCAATTCAGCATAGGCGGTGCTGCCATCAGTGCATTCGAGTAATGCAATCCCTTTTTTCTTTTTCCATTGACCATAACCATACCGTTCACGCAATTGTACCAATTCTCGAATACTGTGATTTTCGGCAATTATCTCAACGCCAACGATGTCGCCAATTATTTTTATCATTGGATAATTTTACCACAATCCCACACCCACAAAAAACCCGCCGCCCAATTCTCCAATCAAGCAGCGGGCATTTTCATTCTCATCTCACCCAGTCAGGTCGCTAAACAGCGGCAACCCAACCTACGCGGCTGCAACGATCTTGTTACAAGGTTCGAGATGATAGTTTTCACAGGCTTCTTGGAAAACTCGCAAAGACATTTCGCCTTCCCGTTTCAATCCGGCAACATCGACCGCATAAAAATCAGCACCGCCATTAAGACCAATAAATTCACCACGAAACATTTCAAGCTCAGGATCAAACGTGATAACGGCACGATAACCGTTAATGATTAAGGTATTCATGGTTCCACTCCATTTGCAGCAAGCCATTTACGAATGGTTGTGAGCGCACCTTTATCAACATTAGGCGAGGGATGAGGACGATGAAACACACGCACGACACCGAATAAGTAAATCGAAACACGTGAGCCTTCACGTTCTTCAATTATTGCGCCAAGTTCCCGAAATAACGCCTCAATTTCACTCCAACGGATATTGGCTGATGTGGGTCGAGCAAAGATTAATTCCAATGTGCGTTGATATTTTTGTTTCATAACATTGCAGTTCCTCCACCCACAAAAAACCCGCCGCCCGATTTTTCAATCAAGCGGCGGGCAGTTTCATTCCCTCAACGGGTCACGCCTCGCGGTGCAACCCAACCGACGCGGCTAGATGATGTCACTCGCAGAGATATCAGCGTTGGTAGCAATACCACTCAAGATAACTATTTGATCGATAGCACCATCACCGTTAGTGTCATTACCGAGATAGCCTTTTGCGTTTGTGCCGCCGCCACTCGCATCAGTATCCGCAACAAACACGAACAGTTCAGTCGCACTAGAAGTGTTAGCCAGTGTTGTAGCCGCCGCACCCATGGCATTGCCGATGTTTCCCATGTTTCCAGCGTAGTCAGCATCAGCAATTTCAACATAATTACCGCTGTTCGCAGTTTCATCACCGGCAACACCCATCGCCAGATTGACACTCGGAGCACTGAAGCCTTCGATAACATCCATGAGTATAGGATCTGTGTTGCCGACTACAACAATCACGTTCACACCCGTACCGGCGTTAATAAGATCTGTACCTGTGCCGCCGGTGATGGTGTCATCGCCAGCGCCGCCGGTGATGGTTGATGCGCCAGTTGCAAAACCAGTGATCGTCAGATCTTCGCTTTGATCACCCAAGTTCACCGTCAAGCCCGTTGCCGTCAGCACCACAGTTTCGATGGTGTCGATTTGACCGTCGTTCGCATCATTGAAGTTAGCGCCGATTTGCAGGGTGTCAGCGCCCGCGTCACCTCCCAGCAGCGTGTCATCCTGCGCACCGACCAGCGTGTCATCTCCGTCACCGGCAGTAATGTTGTCGATACCGTCACCGGCAGTAATCGAGTCGTCGCCTGAGCCGGCAGTAATCGAGTCGTCGCCTGAGCCACCGGTGATGGTGTCGTTGTTTGTGTCACCTACCAAAGTAACTGCGGTTCCATTACCTGCATTGGTGATAGTCCAACCAGAACTGCTACTAGCACCTGAAACATTAATGTTGAAACCAGCAGCAGTGATATTCACCGTGCCGCCATTAAAGGAGGTGGCTCCTACAGCCGCCCATGCCCCAGTAGCTGTTGCATTTACCGTCGCAACCGTACTGATATAAATTGCATCACTTCCACTCAAATCGGTGATGGTGTCAACACCCGAAGCTGCAAAGAAGGTGTCACTACCCGAACCGCCAGTGAGGGTGTCATTACCTAAGCCGCCAATGAAGCTGTCATCACCCGTGCCGCCGGTGAGGCTGTCATCACCCGTGCCGCCGGTGATGGTATCCGCACCAGCCCCGCCGGTGATCGTATCCGCACCGTCACCGCCGATGATGCTGGCCTTATCAGTCAGCGCCGTACTCGTAGTTAGGTCTAACGTCAAAGTACCTGTTGTCAATGCCGACGCATCGAAGGTGACGGTGGTAACACCACCGCTGCCGTCAAGGTCTGCAACCTTCGTGGTCAAACTATAGGCTTGCGTCCGCGAATCCTCCGTGCCTACATCGCCAAACTTGTAGGTTTCAAATTCGTTCAGATTGGCAGCATCCGTAATCGCCAAGCCTGAACCCGACACCAACGTCAATGTATCGGTACCAGTGCCACCCTTGACCGTATCGTTCACCGTCCAGTCGGCAGTATTAGCCCCCGTCACCGTCACGGTATCGTCACCAGCACCGCCGTTGACGCTGATGTTTCCAGGAGCATAAAAACCAGACGCCACAGTGATGATGTCGTTTAGGGTGTCGACTGTGTAGTTGTCCGAGTCGGTGACCGCCGCCGGAGCGTTGGTAGCGACATCCGTCCAGCCAGTGCCGAGCGTGACCAGGTTGGTGGCGTCGTCGACGTCGACGTCCGGGATGAAGGTGGCAGTGTAGATCAAGCCGGTGACATCGAAGGTGCCGCCCGACAGGGTGCCGTTGGCAACCGTCAGATCGTCGGCTTCGACAAAGTCAGTCGGTACCTCGCTGAAGGTGACGGTGACGGTGGTGGTCTCGCCCGCACTCAGCGCGCTGTCGGCCAAAACCACGGTGGCGGTCGGACGCAGGGTGTCGACTGTGTAGTTGTCCGAGTCGGTGGGCGCCGCCGGGGCGTTGTTGGCGGCATCCGTCCAGGCGATGCCGAGCGTGACCAGGTTGGTGGCGTCGTCGACGTCGACGTCCGGGATGAAGGTGGCAGTGTAGATCAAGCCGGTGACATCGAAGGTGCCGCCCGACAGGGTGCCGTTGGCAACCGTCAGATCGTCGGCTTCGACAAAGTCAGTCGGTACCTCGCTGAAGGTGACGGTGACGGTGGTGGTCTCGCCCGCACTCAGCGCGCTGTCGCCCAGG
>NZ_NRRQ01000052.1 GCF_016583745.1 Chromatium okenii | reverse complement strand
ATACTTAACTGAACTGTCTTCTTCACGTCTTAAGAAATTCAAAAGTTGGTCTTCGTTGCACAGTTTCACTGTCGTAAGCTCCTACATTTTCTCTTATAGTATAGTATGTTTTGCGGATAACTATAAATGCTGTTCGATGTTGTCAAAAATGCGTGGCATGATTGAATACCGTTTAGGAATATCAGCGGTTATCATACGCTTTTTAGTGGCGCTGTATTCAAGCCGTGACGTATTCAAAGCTGCGGGCAAACTGCGTTAATCTGGTGAATGCGCAGCAATAAAAAACCGCCAGCACTGCCGCGCTGACGGTTGAATAAATAAGTGTAATCGCGTGAGTGGTTAATCTAAAACGAGCGAGACCAAACCATCTGCCAATTTGGGTTCAAACCACGTTGATTTAGGCGGCATCACTTCACCGGCATCAGCGACGGCCATCAATTCCGCCATTCCAGTTGGATACAGCGCAAATGCCACCGCCATCTCGCCGGCATCGACGCGCTTGACCAACGCCTCCAAACCACGAATTCCGCCAATAAAATCAATGCGATCATCGCGGCGCGGGTCGTGAATGCCAAACAGCGGCGCGATCACGTTGTCTTGCAGCAGGCTGGCGTCGAGTCGCGCCACCGGGTCATCGTGCGGAATTCGTGCAGAATCAAGGGTTAAGCGATACCAATGCCCGCCGACGTACATCCCGAACTCGTGCGGTTGCGCGGGTTTGACCGGCGTGGCGCTGCCTTCAATCGCAAACGCAACGGCGAGATGATTCATTAAATCGTCGATGCTCATGCCATGTAAGTCTTTGATCACACGGTTGTAATCGAGAATCTGCATTTGATCGTGTGGAAAAATCACGGCCAGAAACCCTTGCTGCTCGCTCGCTTCCGCTGGAGTGGCAGCTCGCCGGGCGGCGGCGACCCGCGAGGCGGCGGCCGAGCGATGATGACCGTCGGCGACGTAAAGGGCATCAAGTGCGGCAAACGTGGCGGTTAAATGCGCGATCTCGGCGGCATCTGCCACTGTCCATAATTCATGGCGCACGCCGTCGGCGGCAGTCACGTCCACTTCAGCGGCGGTGGCACTAATCGCGGCGAGCACGTCATCAATTGCGGCGGTAGCGCGATAGACTAAAAAAACCGGCCCGGTTTGCGCATTTAATGCTTCAATTTGCCGCACCCGATCATCTTCTTTAACCGGGCGAGTGAATTCGTGTTTTTTAATCCGCTCGGCGTCATACGCAGCAATTGATGCGCTGGCAACTAATCCGGTTTGCTGATGTGCGCCCATTGTTAAACGATAGACATAATAAGCGGGTGCAGAATCGCGGATTAACACGCCTTCCGCGATCATTTGCTCCAGATTTTCTCGCGCTTTAGCGTATACCGCCGGGCTATACGGATCAATTCCTTCCGGCAAATCAACTTCGGGGCGGGAAATGTGTAAAAAACTCCATGGGCGACCTGCAACCATGCGCCGCGCTTCGGCAGCGTTCATCACGTCATACGGCGGCGCGGCGATGTCGGCAGCGCGACCGGGGGCGGGACGTAAACCGGCGAAGGGTTTGATTAACGACATAAAAGACCTCAGTTGGGGTTGGGGTGAATCAGTTGTCAGTTGTCAACTATTTTAATCACCAGATTAAAAAATAACCATCCATCATTAACGCGCTTCACTGACAACTCAATTAAAACCAGCGGACGTAACAATATGAGCAACAGCAGCTATTTGAAAGACTTGGTGTTATTTCGCAATGATCCCAGCAAAGTTGCGCCGATTCGCGCTGCCGCCGAGAGCGGTGAAGTCGATGCGCAATATGCGATGGGTTTAATTTGTGCCGAAGGGCGCGGCGTTAGCATTGATTTAGCACAAGCACATTATTGGCTCTCGTTGGCAATTGACCAAGGTGATCGTGACGCAGTGCGTTTGCGCGAAGTGGTCGGTTGTCAGATGAATGATGCGGAATATCATGCAGCAAAACGGTTATACGCAGCCGGCGTTTTGCATTTCCCAGAATCGACACAACAGCATTAAATCAACTTGACTTCAGTTTGAAAAATAGCGGTTTGAACATGCAAGACGGTTATTCGCGTTCATAAAAGACTATCCCAACTCGGTGAATATGCTCACGCAGCGCCGGGTTTTCGATAGTCTCAAATAACGATAAATCAACGGTATGAGGAATATCTGAATCATCCAATGCCCAAGCAATTGCTGACAGCGTGTCATAATCCAACGCATCTCCCAACAGCGTTAAATCAATATCTGAACCGTTGTGATAATTGCCTTTAGCGCGAGAACCATAAATCACCGCCTTTTGCATTGCGGGATATTGATTCAGAATTGTGCGCACTATTGCACAGACGTTTGCTGATAAACCAAATTCCATATTCATAGTGCTAATTCCAATACGCTCTGGAGCATGAGGTTAATATGAGAATGATGGATAAAATAACGGTTTCTGAGCAGAACGCAATCCCGCCATTTTACAAATCGCCTGCCGATTACTCCATGAGCCAGTGAATTGCGCAGCGGTCGCTGCTGGCAACCAGCGATATTCTAAATGTTCCCGCACACTGAGTTGAATGGTTCGCCGTTCATTTAATATCAGCGCAAACCAGTATTCACGATTAAACCGGACGTTTGGCGCATAACGACTGCGCCACGCCGGAATAATCGGAAATAACACTGAATGCCGCAGATCAATTAACCCGCCGCCAACGCGTAAACCAGTTTCTTCATACACTTCTCGCGCTGCGGCTAAACGCGGCAATTCACCGCGTTCTAAACTGCCCGTCACCGATTGCCAAAATCCCGCTGGGCGCACCCGCCGCAGCAGCAAAAATTCGCCGCTGCGGGTGCAAATGACCACGAGCACTGATTGAGCGCGTTTGAACTTTGGCACGGCAGGCGGCGCGTCGTTCAAGCGCGAGTCCGCAGCCGCAGCGCCAGCTCTTTCAACTGCGCTTCGTCCACTGCCGACGGCGCATCGGTGAGCAAACAGGCGGCCGTTTGGGTTTTGGGGAACGCCATCACGTCGCGGATTGAGGTCGCGCCGGTCATCAACATCACCAGCCGATCCAGCCCAAACGCCATGCCGCCGTGCGGAGGGCAGCCAAACTTCAATGCTTTCAATAAGAAACCAAAACGGTCTTCCGCCTGTTCCGCGCTGATTGCCAGCAGTTTGAAAACCTGCTGCTGCATCGCGGCGCTGTGAATACGAATGGAACCGCCGCCGATTTCCGTGCCGTTCAATACCATGTCGTAAGCCCGCGACAGACACGCGCCCGGCTCGCGCTCCAATTGATCAATTTGATCGACCTTTGGCGCAGTAAACGGATGATGCAGCGCGACCCAGCGTTGATTGGCGGGATCGTGTTCAAACATCGGGAAATCCGTCACCCACAGCGGCTGCCAACCCTCGCGCATCAAGCCGCGCTCCTGCCCCAGCTTGACCCGCAACGCGCCGATGGATTCGTTGACGACGTTGGTTTTATCTGCGCCAAAGAAAATCAAATCGCCGTCCACCGCGCCAGTGCGTTCCATGATGCCGGCGAGCGCCGCGTCGGGCAGATTCTTGACAATCGGCGATTGCAACCCGTCGCGCCCTTTCTCCGCCCAAGCGTTGACCTTGATATATGCCAGCCCTTTTGCGCCGTAAATGCCGACAAATTGGGTGTAAGCGTCGATTTCTTTGCGGGTTAATTCGCCGCCCTTCGGTAAACGCAGCGCGACCACGCGCCCGTTCGGGTCTTTGGCTGGCGCGGCAAAGACTTGAAAATCAACGTCTTGCATCAAATCCGCCAGATCAATCAACTCCAGCGGCACGCGCAAATCGGGACGATCCGAACCAAAGCGGCGCATCGCCTCCTGATAAGTCAGGCGCGGCAGCGGATCGGGCAACGTCACACCGAGCACCTCACAAAACAGCTCGCGGATCATCGTCTCCATCAGCGTCATCAGCGCGTTCTCGTCCATAAACGAAACTTCGATGTCGAGCTGAGTAAATTCGGGCTGGCGATCAGCGCGGAGGTCTTCATCGCGGAAACAGCGAGCGACCTGATAATAGCGATCCATGCCCGCCATCATCAGTAACTGCTTGAATAATTGGGGCGATTGCGGCAGCGCGAAGAATTCGCCGGGATGGGTGCGGCTGGGCACGAGATAATCCCGCGCACCTTCGGGCGTCGATTTGGTGAGAATCGGCGTCTCAATATCCAGAAAACCGTTGCAATTCAAATAGTTGCGCAATTGCTGCGTCACTTGCGCCCGCGTCCGCAGCCGGTTTTGCATTTCGGGACGCCGCAAATCGAGATACCGATAACGCAGCCGCAGCTCTTCCGACGCATCGGCAGCGTGCGTATCTAATTGAATTGGCGGCGTTTCCGAGCTGTTGAGCACTTCCAACTCCAGCCCCAGAATTTCAATCGCGCCGGTCGGCAACTCTGCGTTGACCGTGCCAGCCGGACGCGGGCGCACCGTGCCGGTGATCTTCAACACATATTCGCTGCGCACTTGCTCGGCGCGGTGAAAGACCTCGGCGCGGTCGGGATCAAACACGATCTGCACCAAACCTTCGCGGTCGCGCAAATCAATAAAAATCACGCCACCGTGATCGCGGCGGCGCTGCACCCAGCCGCATAACACGACCGTTTGCGCGTCGTGGCTGGCGGTTAATTCTCCACAATAATGCGTGCGCATTGCTGACTTACTCGCTGTATTCATTAGAAAAGTGATACCGGCGCTACTCCGCCGGACGGGTAAAAAATTGAGCATTCTCTCGGTCAAGGCGGATCGGCGTTGGTAAACCACGCTAATTCTGCCGCCGCCTCTTGGTAATAACGGTGATAGATCGCCAGCGTGGGAGCTGCGGCGGTGCGCTCGGCAAAGGCGCAGAGCAGCGGATGCTGGGCTTGGGCAAACGTGACGGGATCAAACGCTTTGTGCCAGCGCAGCAACGACGCAAAACCCACGATAAACCGCCCTGCTGCTGGGTTCTGCGCCGCTTTCAGCAACTGCGCCAGCACCGTTGGATAGTGTTTCAACGTGGTGTCTGCGTAGGTGCGCAACATCGGCGCTTGAGCAACTAACGCGGCACGTTCGGCATCAAAATCGCTGCGATCAACGATTTTGCGCTGCTGATACACCAGCGGCGCAGTCGTCGAAATGTCGCACTGCCAACCTTTGCGCGGCAGCAGCACATCGGCTTGATCCGAGGCGCGGCGATACGGATAAAACGGCATGGTGCGACACCGCAGCGGTTTTTCCGCCTGAATGGCGCAGCGGTTGTCCGGTGATAACGCCGGACAGGGAAACGACGGCGGCAGATATGCGGTCGGCGCAATCAAAACGGCAACCCGTTTACGTTTCGCAATCTGCACCACCGTGCCCAATTGCGCAGTCAAATCAAAGGCGCGACTCACTTCCGGCACTGGCGTCCACACCAGCGCCAGCGGAAAACGTCCGGCATTCGCAAACGCATCCGCCACTGTCAACGGCAGCCAACCGTGACAACATTTGCCGCAGCCGGTGCAGGCAAAATGCTGTTCTGACGCTGGCGCAGTGGCGGGGCGTTGCGCTTTCATCCCTCAGGCTGCGCCGCAGCATTTTTTGGATTTTTTACCCGAACCGCAGGCGCAGGGATCATTTCTGCCGACTTTTTCCACCCGCACTGGCGGCGATTTCGGATTCATCTCGCTGCTTTCATACAGCCAGATGCCGTCTTCGCGGCGGAATTGCGACAATTCATGCTGGGCATGAGTTTTGCCGTGTTGCCGATAGCGAAAAATAAACTCCACCTGCCCAGTTTGGTCATCGACCCCGCCGGCAACCACACGCACGACCTTTAATCCCAACCACGTCGTGCCCACTGCGCTGCGTTCCACCGCAGCGCGATCAAAATCGGCGCGTGCTTCGGGCGCATCTGTGCGCTCGATGTGGTCAAACTGACCGAGGGTGTAGGCGCTATACCGCGACCGCATCAAGGCTTCAGCGGTTGGCGCGGGCGCACCGGCGAGAAAAGGCGCACAGCAGTCATCAAACTCACGTTCGGAGCCGCACATACAATCCGACATACAAAACACCTCAATGGTCATCTGCAACAAGAGCCGTGCATTTTAGGCGTGACCGCATTGTTTTGTAACGCACGAACGCGGTTATTGACGTGTGCGATCATTGCGCACTGACAACTGATAACTGCAAACCGACAACTTTTTCAAACCGTTTTTAATAATACAGGAGTCCATTTTCATGCCTGATTTAACGATTCGCTGCGAACACAAACCATCACCCGCTAAATTAGAAGTAATGCACGTTGATAGCTGGCCAATTTGGAAAAAAGAGCCATCACAATTTAGCTGGCATTACGACAGCAGCGAGACCTGCTACATCTTACGCGGGCGCTTCACCGTCACCCCCGACGGTGGCGAGCCGGAGAGCTTCGGGCGCGGCGATCTGGTGATCTTTCCGGCGGGATTATCCTGCACTTGGGACATCACCGAGGCGGTGGAAAAGCACTATCGCTTTGATTAGTAAGTAGAAAAAAAGATTGGATAAAGTCCTACCAAGTTGGTAGGATTTTACCCAGCATTTACCGTTCAATACTTCAGGAATTGCACCATGACTAAAGACTTCTCCCTCCTGCCCGTTGGCACCATTGAGGCGTACATCAGCAGCGCATATCACATTCCAATGCTGACGCCTGACGAAGAAAAGTCATTAGCCATTCAATTGCGCGATCATAATGACATGATTGCAGCGCGGCGGCTGGTCACTTCACATTTGCGCTTTGTGATTCGGATTGCGCGAGGATATTTAGGCTATGGTTTACCCTTGCCGGATTTAATTCAAGAAGGCACGGTGGGTTTAATTAAAGCCGTGCGGCGCTTTGAGCCGGATATGGGGGTGCGTTTAGTGTCTTTTGCGGTGCATTGGATTCGCGCTGAAATCCACGAATACATTTTGCGCAATTGGCGCATTGTAAAAGTGGCAACCACCAAAGCGCAACGCAAATTGTTTTTTAATTTGCGCAGTGCTAAAAAACGTTTGGGTTGGTTTACCAAACAGGAAGTAGAAGAGGTTGCAGCGGATTTAGGCGTCAAACCTGAAACCGTATTGCAAATGGAATCGCGTTTATCCAACCAAGATTTATCATTCGACGGTTTGGAAGACGACGATGATGATGCACCGGCAGCGCCGTCCACTTATTTACCTGATTTGCGCATGGAACCGGCGCGGATGTTGGAATACGATGATAGCGAACGCGATCAACATGAGCGGCTGCATACGGCGCTTAATAGTTTGGATGAACGCAGCAAAACGATTTTACAACACCGCTGGCTGGCTGAGAAAAAACAGACGCTGCACGAGTTAGCCGATCAATTCGGCGTGTCGGCAGAACGCATTCGTCAGATTGAAAAGAACGCGATGAAAAAGCTGCGCCTGCAATTGGAAGTGTAGCTTTGATGTCGTAGATAAAAAACCCCGCTCTGCTGTGCAGAAGCGGGGTTTTTTGTGCGATGCTAGCGCTTTAATTATTTTGCAACTGTGTAGGATTGTGTCCGCCAATTATTGGTTTCAGATTTTTCTGACACCACGCATTTACTATCAACAAACGCATACAGTTTTTTTGTGCCCACTGCACCCGCTGCGAGTTCACGAATTGTCAGAACTTTAGTTTTGCCAGCGGCAACAGTTCCAACCATCACTGCTTTATCACCACCAGTGCTGCATACCGGCTTTGTAGCGCGGGTTGTCCATACCGAAAGCGTACCGCCATCTGCCGCGCTGGTGCCTTGGTTTTTCACTGTAATGTTGGCTGCAAATAATCCATTTGTCTGCGGATTGGCTGGCATCAAAATAATACCAGTAATAATAAAATCGGCAGTTGCAGCGGGAATAGTGGTGAAAGTTGCTGTCACAGTTTTATTAGCGGTGAGAGTCAGCGTGCATTTTTTAGAATCGGTGGCGCTTGCCGTGCAGCCGTTCCATTTCACAAATGTTGCACCAGTTGCTGGAGCCGCAGTCAGGGTGATGGTTTTACCGCTGGCAAATTTCGCCGCGCAGCCAGTGCCCGTGCCGCATTTAATTCCCATCGGGTTGCTGGTGACGGTGCCGTCGCCCACTTTGGTGAGCGTCAAACTGTAATTCACCGGCGCGGCGGTAAACGTCGCAGTGACGGTTTGCGCTTTGCTCATCGTGACGGCGCAGGTGCCGGTTTTGTTGGTGCAGGTTCCGCTCCAGCCGCTAAAAGTGAAGCCAGTCAATGGGTTAGCTGTCAGCGTGACTTCAGTGTCAATAGGGAAGGAACCGCTGCAAGTGGTGATAGAACAGGTGACACCCGTCGGATCACTGCTGACGCTGCCTTTGCCAGCAAGCGTAATTGTCAATGGATACGCAGTTGGCGGTGCGCCGTCTCCAGCTTCAAATGCGCCGATGTCCACGCGGTCGCCGACGATGCGCGGAAAGCCCACGCCGCGTTGATCGGTAGTTAATTCAGCCGGAACAATGCTATTTCCACCCGCGTCAATGGCTGGGCTGCCGGGAATTAAAGCGTGGGTTTGGGTAAAACCGCCATTGTCCATTAAAGGATCAATAACCGTTTCTGGCTCTTCGGTGAGAATGCTATCGGTGCTCTGGATAGTCAGGTCGCTATAGCCACTTGATGCCGCATCGCTACCGCCAAAAATGGTGTTGCTGCCAAAAAGATTATTGCCCTGTGAAGTAAGGGTACCATAGTTGATTTTGAATATTTCCAGCTTGTCGGGCGCGAAGTTCCCAACACTGATGGTATTACCGATTGTTAACGTTCCACCGAACAGGACACTGCCACATCGAGAGCCGGCATAATTCCCAGTTAGGGTGTCATTCAGCAAGGTTAAAGGAGGACTATACGCATAGATAGCGCCACCATCACGTTCAGCATAGTTTTGTGAAAAAGTGCTGTTGTAGATAGTAGTATCTTTTTCAGTAGCAATGCCGCCGCCATCAGTACCGGAACGGTTTTGCGCAAAGAGGCTATTCGTAACCGATAAGCTCCCATAGCTATTGATAGCTCCCCCATTGCTTTTTGCTTGATTCGTAGAAAAGGCGCTTTCATTTAGGGATAAAATTCCGCTATTGTTGATAGCACCACCGTAATTAGATTGATTACCATCAAAAACCGCACGATTGATGGTCAATTTGCCACTAGAGGTATTTAATATCGCACCACCGTAATCCCTGACGATATTACCCGAAAAAGTACCATTGTTCAGTGTAGCGAGTCCGTTATTGTAAAACGCACCACCTTGAGAGGCAGACGAACCGGTTACAATGATGTCCGACATCGTCAATACCCCATCATTTTTAATCGCACCGCCGAAATAGCCATCTGCTTTATTATTCGTGAAAGTGAGCTGTTTTAATGTCAGCGATCCTCGATTGAAAATTGCGCCACCATCGCTGGAAACTTTGCCATCTTTCAGCGTCAAGCTGCTCATCGTGGTGTTCATCGTTTTCACGGTAAAAATCCGTGAACTTTGATTACCACTAATTGTCAATACCGCTTCACCGGGGCCGTTCAGCGTCAATTTATCGGTGATTTCGATTTCACCAGTGGTCAGCGTAATCGTGCCGGTCACACTCGGATCGAATTCGATGGTGTCAGCAACGCCAAGCGTAGCATTGGCATCGAGAATGGCTTGCCGTAATGAACCGGCACCGCTGTCGTTGAGATTAGTGACAGTGTAGGTTGCAGCACTCGCAGGAAAACTGAGGGTGATGCTGGCAAGCAAGGCGGCAATTCCCGCCCAGCAGGTCAGAGGATGAAAGGCATGTTTACGGTAACGCATTGGCAACTCTCCAAATGATGAAACAAGCGTGAACGAGCGGGAGTTGAAAAATACAACAATTGAAATGCAGTGTTCAACTTTTTTGCCAACCGCGCCTAACGAATGACCTTACCAAGGTTAGCAAGATCGAACAAAGGTGATTGAGTGACTAAATTTGGTGTGTCAGGTGAGCGTCGAAACAATGACGGCAATTGAACAATTGCCGTGAATAAAGATTTGAATTGTGGTTAATGCAAGTGCAGCGTGATTTAACGCTCAATTTCTGGCGGACAAATTCCCAGCGATACCATAATCAAGGCAACATCAAACAGTTGCGCTCCAACCAATAGCGTAAAGGCATGAACCAATGATGGACAACGCACTTGTAATCGGCGCAGATATTCACTGCCATCACCAGCCATATAATAGCTAAATGCGCCACGCGCTGATTCAGTTTGTATAAAGGTTTCGTCTTTTGGTAATTTGAATTTGCGGTGTTTTGGTAGTTTGCATTGAATATCGCCAGTTGCTGGCATTTGTTGAATAACCTGCCGCCGCACGAATTGTCTGATCAATTTGGCGTGTCTGCGGAGCGCATTCGTCAGATTGAAAAGAACGCGATGAAAAAGCTGCGTCTGCAATTGGAAGTGTAGCTTTGATGTCGTAGATAAAAACCCCGCTCTGCTGTGCAGAAGCGGGGCTTTTTGTGCGATGCTGGCGCTTTAATTATTTTACAACCGTGTAGGATTGTGTCCGCCAATTATTGGTTTCAGATTTTTCTGACACCACGCACTTACTATCAGCAAATGCGTATAGTTTTTTTGTGCCCACTGCACCCGCTGCGAGTTCACGAATTGTCAGAACTTTAGTTTTGCCAGCGGCAACAGTTCCAACCATCACTGCTTTATCACCACCAGTGCTGCATACCGGCTTTGTAGCGCGGGTTGTCCATACCGAAAGCGTACCGCCATCTGCCGCGCTGGTGCCTTGGTTTTTCACTGTAATGTTGGCTGCAAATAATCCATTTGTCTGCGGATTGGCTGGCATCAAAATAATACCAGTAATAATAAAATCGGCAGTTGCAGCGGGAATAGTGGTGAAAGTTGCTGTCACAGTTTTATTAGCGGTGAGAGTCAGCGTGCATTTTTTAGAATCGGTGGCGCTTGCCGTGCAGCCGTTCCATTTCACAAATGTTGCACCAGTTGCTGGAGCCGCAGTCAGGGTGATGGTTTTACCGCTGGCAAATTTCGCTGCGCAGCCAGTGCCCGTTCCGCAATTGATCCCTGCCGGACTGCTGGTGACAGTACCGTTGCCGACTTTGGTGAGCGTCAAACTGTAATTCACCGGCGCGGCGGTAAACGTCGCAGTGACGGTTTGCGCTTTGCTCATCGTGACGGCGCAGGTGCCGGTTTTGTTGGTGCAGGTTCCGCTCCAGCCGCTAAAAGTGAAGCCAGTCAATGGGTTAGCTGTCAGCGTGACTTCAGTGTCAATAGGGAAGGAACCGCTGCAAGTGGTGCTAGAACAGGTGACACCCGTCGGATCACTGCTGACGCTGCCCTTGCCAGCAAGCGTAATTGTCAATGGATACGCAGTTGGCGCTGCGCCGTCTCCAGCTTCAAATGCGCCGATGTCCACGCGGTCGCCGACGATGCGCGGAAAACCCACACCGCGTTGATCGGTAGTTAATTCGGCAGGAACCAATTCGTTAATACCAGCATCAATTGCCGGGCTGCCTGCGACGAGGGCATGGGTGTAAGAGTTGCCGCCGTTGTCTTCTAGCGTACTAAAAGCCGTGTCCGCCGCGCCCGCTAACACCACATCAGTGTCGGCAAGTTTAATGTTGTCATCCAAACCGTGAATACCGCTGTCACCATTCACGCCGATTAAATTATGACCGAGCGAAGTGAAGGAGTTTTCAGAACGCGCATCATCATAGCCATCATGTTCACCTAATTCACTGCCTTTGGTAGCGAGATTATTAGATATAATTGTATTGCCGAGAGTGAAATCACCGCTATAATTCTCAATGCCACCACCCCAATCAACGGCACTATTGTCTATTAAGCTGCAATTGGTCAGAGTGAGATTTCCATCGTAGAGATAAATGCCACCACCGCTGCCATTGGCATTGTTGCCTGAAAAAGTGGTATTGCGGACGATGCTGGTGCCATTACGATGATAAAGACCGCCACCACCTTCACTCGCGGCATTAGCAACTAGAAGACTATCAGTCAGAGTTAAGTTGCCGTCATTATAAATTCCAGCGCCATTACTGGATATGTTTTGCCATAGGTTTAGTTGTGTAGCGGTGAGGGTACCACCGTGATTATAGATGGCGCGGCAAGGATTGCTTTGCATCTAGGAGTTACGCAGTTGACCAAAAATAGCTTTAGAATATAGTCGATCCACCACAAAATGATTGTTAAAATCGGCGCAGCACCTTCAATCCTACTGTTGTGCCGCAATCAATTTATTCTGGCTTGGCTATACAAAGATGAACGCTGCAAAATGTACCGAACAAGATTACATTCAGTTTTTAATCGCTACTCCG
>NZ_NRRQ01000051.1 GCF_016583745.1 Chromatium okenii | reverse complement strand
CGGGGGGGATTTCTTGCGCAAATGCGGCGGCAGCGCCGTAAAAATCGCTTCACCAAGCGGATATTGGTAATACGCAGCCGCCCAGCTAATCAACGTCAAATCCACTGCCGCAAGCAGCGGTTTTGCATCCAGCACTGCGTCTGCCCGCTTGAGTCGCGCCAGCGCCTGCTCGCTGTGCGCGATGACGCCCACCAACATGCCCACCATTTGCCGCCGTCCAAACGGAACTAACAGCCGAATGCCGGGCGTCCATTCCACCGGCGCAGCGTCCAGCGGCGGTAAATAATCAAATAACGTCATCAGTGGCACGGGCACGGCGACCTGTAAAATCACCGTGACAGCGGCGCTGCCGATAGCGGAATTGGCGTTGTGCTCGCTCAATAATTCACTCATGCAGGATTTCCAGATGACTGACTGGCACACCATCACCGACCAGATTCACGCCGCCACCGGCATCCCGTTTGCGCTGCGCCATGAACGCGCCATCGGCGGCGGCTGCATCAATCGTGCGCACCGCATCAGCGATGGGCAGCGCACGTTTTTCGTCAAGCTGAATGCCGCAGCGCGATTGGCGATGTTTGAGGCGGAAGCAGCGGGATTGCGGGAATTGGCGGCCGCGCACGCGGTGCGGGTGCCGCAGCCGATTTGTGTTGGGGTGGCGGGTGAACAGGCGTTTGTGGTGTTGGAATGGTTGGAATTGAGCGGTCACGTTAACGGGGCGCAAGTCGGTCGGCAACTGGCGCAATTGCACCGCGCCAGCGCCACGCAGTTCGGCTGGCAGCGCGACAACACCATCGGCGCAACGCCGCAGTTGAATACGCAAACGGTTGATTGGGTTACATTTTGGGGCGAGCAGCGGCTGGGTTATCAACTCCAGTTGGCAGCAGCGCACGGCGACGGCGGGCAATTGCAGACCAGCGGCGAACAGTTGCGGCTGGCGCTGCCTGCGCTGCTGGATCATCAACCGCAGCCATCGCTGCTGCATGGCGATTTATGGGGCGGCAATCTCGGCGCGTTGGCGGATGGTCAGCCGGTGATTTTTGATCCGGCGGTGTATTACGGCGACCGCGAGGCGGATGTGGCGATGACGGAATTATTCGGCGGCTTTGATGGCGCTTTTTATGCGGCATATCGGGAAGCGTGGCCGCTGGCTGCGGGCTATGCAACGCGCAAAATGCTTTACAACCTGTATCACGTTCTCAATCACTTCAATCTGTTTGGCGGCGGCTATTTGCGACAAGCGCAGCAGATGATGGGGCAATTATTGGCGGCGGTGCGCTAAGGTGACGCTGAAATGACGGATATGTTAAAACCTCTTCAAATTTGCGTGATTACGCTTAAAGTCGCCGTTTTAATGTCATTTTGAACTACGTTACCCCCTTTTTTACGATGCCCCGCGAACTTCTCATCCTCCGCCATGCGAAATCAGACTGGAGCAGCGATGCGACGGTTGATTTTCAGCGCCCGCTCGCCAAACGCGGCAAACACGATGCGCCCAAAGTCGGCGCGTGGTTATACCGTGAAGGTTTGGTGCCCGATTATGTCGTCAGCTCGCCAGCGAAACGGGCGCAGCAAACGGCAGAAATTGTCTGTAAACGACTGGATTATAAAAAGAAAAAGATCACGTTTGATGCGACGATTTACGCCGCCGAGCTGCCCGCATTATTGGCGGTGTTGGCGCGTTGCCCCAGCGCAGCAGGTACCGTGCTGCTTGTGGGGCACAATCCCGGTCTCGAAGAATTGCTGACATATTTGATCGGCGATGATCTTGATCTGCCCGCCGACGGCAAGCTGCTACCGACTGCGACCGTTGCCCGTTTGGAAATGCCTGCCACTTGGTGCGATCTCCGCGCCGCCAGCGCCCAACTCGTGTCGATTACCCGCCCGCGTCAACTCTAAACCGCTGCTCCCAACGCAGCGGTTTTTCAGCACTATCGTTGTATGATATTTGACATAGCGCGGGGCAATTTCCGACAAACTGCCTTCAAAACCGACACAGCATCTGCTGCAAATCAGCGGCAATTTACAAGCTAAACTCGCGTAATCAGTGCCAATTTTGCTATTGGCGCAGCGTTTGCTTTGTCGCTAATCAATGCTCGCTGGGCACTTCTGAAAAAGGGGGTTCGTTATATGGCAATCGACATCACCAAACATCCGCACCGCGCCATCAGCCGTCAGTTCAAGCACGTCATTGCGCTGGCGCTCCTCGGCGGTGCGATGAGCGCAGCGGCTGATGATGCCGCGCTGCCGATTTATGACTTGGGCGTGATTAACGTGACCGCCACCGCGCCAGCGCAATCCGCCGCAACTGGCGCAGATCAGGTCGCGTCAATCGTCACGCTCGATGACATGCGCCAATTCAACCGCGATAACGTTGGCGATGCGCTTGATCTGCTGCCCGGCGTGACCGTTACCACCAATTCGCGCAATGAAAAAACCGTTTTTGTGCGCGGTTTTGATGCGCGACAGGTGCCGCTATTTATCGACGGCATTCCAATTTATGTGCCGTATGACGGTTACATTGATTTCAATCGCTTCAGCACTGCCGATTTATCCGCAATTCAAATCGCCAAAGGGTTTAGCTCGGTCATTTACGGAGCCAATACGCTCGGCGGCGCAATCAACCTGATTTCCCGCCAACCTCGCGCCACATTGGAAGGCGATGTCAGCGTTGGGTTTGGTGACGGCAACGAGCGCACGACTTCGGTGAATGTCGGCAGTAATCAAGGACTTTGGTATGTGCAGGCTGGCGCGGGTTGGAGTGATGGCGATGAATTGCGGCTGGCACAAGATTTCAAACCCACTGCAATTGAAGATGGCGCAGCGCGGGATAATTCCGCTCACACCGATGATAAAGTGTCGCTCAAAGTCGGTTTAACGCCCAATGCGACCGATAATTACGCGCTGAGTTATTCCCAACAAAACGGTGAAAAAGAGCAACCGCCATCGACTGATCCAGCGGCAGCGCGTTATTGGCAATGGCCGACTTGGGATAAAAAAAGCCTGTATTTCATTTCAAATACTGCGCTCGGTGAAGCGGAAATCATCAAATTGCGGTTGTATCAAGATCAATACGATAACGCCGTCAAATCTTATACCGATGACACCTATACCCAGCTCAAAACGGCTGGAAAAGGCAGCGTCGGGATCGCTGGAGAAAGTGTTTATAACGACCGCTCGCTCGGCGGTTCGATTGAATTGCGTTCCACCCGCCTCAGCCAGCACGACCTCGGTTTGAGCATTCAGCGCAAGTTGGATGAACATCGCGCCGATGACACGATTCAGCGCACCGAGCATTTTGAGGACACGCTGACCTCGGTCGGACTTGAAGACAATATCAAGTTAATCAAAGATTTAACGCTGTCGCTCGGTGTCGCGTGGAGCGAGCTGCAAGCCGATACCGTTGAGAAATTGACCGATGCCGTGCCGCTGCCCGACGCGCAATCCGCAACCAATGGTCAAGCCGGGCTGTTTTGGGATGTCGCGCCGAACGGACGGCTGTATGCCACCGTCGCCACCAAAACCCGCTTTCCGACGCTAAAAGATCGCTATTCGCTGCGCCTCGGCACTGCCATTCCCAATCCCGCGCTCGAATCTGAACATTCCATCAATTATGAAATCGGCTATCAGGGCACACCTTGGGCGGGAATTCGCCTCGAAACGGCGCTATTTGTCAGCGACATCACTGATTTAATTCAACAGGTGAATAACGTCGTGCCGGGGAAATACCAGATGCAGAATGTCGGCGAAGTGCGCAGCACCGGCGTGGAAATCGGCGTCACTGCGCCGCTCGGCACGCGCTGGGAAGTCGGCAGCAATTTGACCCTGCTTGACCGCGACAATCGCAGCGCTCCCAACACGCGCTTGACTGGCGTCCCGGATCGCAAACTCACCGCTCATGCGCGTTTCCGTCCCGCTGACCGCTGGGAAGCGTTGCTGTTTATTGAACACGAAGGTCGGCGCTGGGATTCCCAAACCGTCGAACTGGACAATTACGTCACCGCCAATTTCAAGCTCGCGTATCAGCCGATGAAAGCAGTGGTGCTGGAGGCGCGAGTGAATAACCTCGCCGACGCCAATTACGCTTTGGCCGATGGTTTTCCCAATCCGGGACGAATGTGGTTTCTCAACGCCCGTTATGAATTTTGATGCTTTCTCACCGACCACCACGAGCCAAATCCTATGTCACGGTTGAATGATTCGCTGTTTGCAGTCGCGCTATTGAGCGCCTCCTGCGCCATCGCTGCGCCCGATCACGCGCCAGCGCCGTTGTCTTATGCCTCTGATGCAGTGGCGATTACTGGCGCAGTCGAGCATCCGCGCACGCTCACCATTGCCGATTTGGAGCAACTCCCGCCGCAAAACATCAGCGAGGTGACGATGATCTGCGACAGCGGCGTCAATCTCGGTAAAAAAGCCAATCTGCGCGGAGTGCTGCTGCGCGACATTCTCAATCAAGCGCAACTCAAAGCGGTGACGCCGCGTGATTTTCGCAAAATGGCGATCATCGCCAAGGCAACCGACAACTATCAGGTCGTCTTTTCGTGGGGCGAGCTTTTCAACTCCGCCGTTGGCGATCAAATCATCGTGTATTTCCGCCAAGACGGGCAGCCGCTCGGCGTGGAAGAAGGGCAAATCGCGCTGATTTCAACCACCGATCTGCGCACCGGGCCGCGTCATGTGCGCTGGCTCAACGCCATTGAAGTCCGGCAGATCGTGCAATGACGCTGCCTTATTTGCAGCAGCTCGCCACCCAATCCGGCGGCATTCTGTATTTGATGCTCGCGCTGTTGACCTTGACTTTGACGGTGAGCGTCGAACGAGCGTGGGCGCTGCGCAGCATCACGCGGCACGGCGAGCGCCTGATTGCCGCGTTGACGACGCTGCGCGATCACGATCATCTGCACTTGACACAACTGCGCGATCAAGCCGCGCCGCTGCATCAAACTTTGCTGGCAACGACGCTGGCGCTGGAGCCAGAACAGGTGCTGGCAGATCGGCTGGATGAGGTGATTTTTCTGCACGTTCCGCTGCTGGATCGGCGGCTGTGGGTGCTGGATACGACAGTCACGCTCGCGCCGTTGCTGGGTTTGCTCGGCACCATCATCGGCATGTTTCATGCCTTTCAAGTGCTCGCCGCACCCGGCGCAGCACCTCATGCCGTGACCGGCGGCGTCGCCGAGGCGCTGGTGGCGACCGCTGCCGGTTTGCTGATTGCGGTGATCGGGCTGGTGGTGTTCAACGGCTTAAATGAGCGGGTGCGGCTGGCGGTGCATCAGTTGGAAACGCTCAAAATGATGTTGGTCAATCGCTTTGCGCAATCGCCCCAGCCGTGTTTTTGCAAAGAGGGGAAAGCGTGATGCGCTATTTCCAACGCCGTAAAGCGCGGATCGAAATCGTGCCGATGATTGACATCATGTTCTTTTTATTGGTGTTTTTTATCATGGTCACGCTCAACATGATTCCGGCGACCGGCATCGACAGTCGGCTACCGGTCAGCGCCAGCGCCGAGCGATTGGAGTCGCCGCAGGTGGTCATCAGTTTGGACGCGGCGGGCGTCATCAGCGTGGAGCAGCAACCGCTGGCGCTGCCGCAATTGACGGCGTTGCTGCGCGAGCGCGGCGCGGAAACTCGCGTCGTGATTGCTGGCGCGGAAGCCGCAGCGGTCGGTGATTTGATCGCAGTGATGGATGCCTGCCGCGCTGCCGGAGTGACGCGGATCGGGATGGCGACGCGGACGCTGCCGCCGTGAATCGCGCCGCTGCAACATTGCCGAGCCTGCCGCTGTGGTTAGCGGCAATGATCGCGCTGGCAACCGAAGCCGCGTTGGTGACGGGGCTGGCGCAGTTGCCGTCGCTGCAAGTCGTCGCGCCGCCACAAATTCCGATTGAAATCAGTTTCGTTGCCGCTCCCGCGTTGACCGAATCCGCTGCGGTTGAGGCGGTGAGTGGCATTTCTTCTGCGCCGCAAATCCCCCCCGACCCCCTTTTTTCAAAGGGGGGAGATGAGATGGTTCCTTTTTCAAAGGGGGGAGATGAGGTTGCTCCTGCGCCAGCGCCGTTGCCCATTCCAATTCCAGAAATGACGCCGCAGCGAGTGCCGGTGGCGCTGGCGGCGGTGAAGCCAAAACCGAAGCCAAAGCCCAAACCCAAACCGAAGTTGAAACCGCTGCCGCAAGTGCAGCCGAAGCTGACGCAGCAACCAAAGCCCGTGCCGCAGATCAAGCGTCCAGTGCGCTCGCCAGCGATGACGAAATCTGCGCCAGCGAGCCATTCGCCGCCGCAACCGATTGATAAACCAAGCCGCTCTCCTGCCGCCAGCGCGACTAAAACCGCTTCCAGTTCAGTTGCCGCTTATCTCAGCAATCCCGCGCCCGCTTATCCCGATGGCGCTCGGCGGTTGCGGCAGGAAGGCACGGTGCAATTGCGGGTGCTGGTCAGTCCGAGCGGCAGCGCCAGCGCGGTCAGCATTGCCAGCTCGTCCGGTGTTGCCAGTCTCGATCAAGCCGCGCTGCGAGCGGTGCAACGCTGGCGCTTCAAACCGGCACAGCGCGACGGGCTGGCAGTCGCAGCGACGGTGCAGGTGCCGATTCGTTTCAAACTCAATTAACCCACAACCAGAGAAAATGTCATGCTAAAACCTTGTTTTTCAAAGCATAACGCAGCACTGGCAGCGGCGCTGCTGCTGACCGGCGCGACGAGTCAAGCCGCTGAAGTGGTCGATATGGCGGGGCGGCACGTTCAGCTCCCCGCGCACATTGACCGCGTGTTTGCTGCTGCGCCGCCGGTGGTGCCGCTGATTTACGCGCTCAATCCCAACAAGTTGATTACAGTGAGTTTTCCGTTCAAACCGGAGGACGCGGCGTATATCACGCCCGCAGTGCTGGCGCTGCCACCGGTCGGGCGCTATCTCGGCGAAGGTTCGGTGCCGAATCCTGAGCTGCTCGCCCGCGCTGCGCCGCAATTGACGGTCGCGTGGGAGATGCCGTTTATTGATCGCAGCAAAGTTGAGCAGACTTTTCAAACACTTGGCACGCCGGGGCTGTTCGTGCATCTCGAACATCTGGCGGATTATCCCGCTGCGCTGGAATTGGTCGGCGCAGCAATTGGCGAGGAAGCGCGAGCTGCGGAATTGGCGAGCGTGATCCGCTCGGCGTTACAACGAGTGACGGCAGCGGTGAGCGCGATTCCGGCGAGCGAGCGGAAACGGGTTTATTTCGCTGAGGGCGCGAGCGGTTTGTTGACGGAATGCGGCGATTCATTTCATGCCGAAGTGATCGCGCTGGCTGGCGCAGAAAACGTGATGACTTGTGAAAACAAGATGATGTGCGGGCGCGAGCCGACGACGTTGGCGCAAATCAAGGTGCTTGATCCAGACGTGATTGTGACGGATGACGCTAAATTTTTTGCCAGCGTGACGGCTGGAAATCCCCCCAACCCCCCTTTGGCAAAGGGGGGCTTTGATCCAACTTGGTCAGAATTGCGAGCCGTGCGCGAAGGGCGGGTTTATCGCGCTCCGACTGCGCCGTTTGATTGGATGGGGCGGCCGCCGTCATTTATGCGCGTTTTGGCGATGCAGTGGCTGGCTAACTTGTTGTATCCAGAACGGTTTGCGTGGGATGCCGCCGTCGAAATTCCGGCGTTTTATGCGCAATTTCTCGGCGTGAGTCCGGCAAGCGTCAAGGTGGACGCGCTGCTGGGACGCGACTGATTTTTGCGGTCATCCGTTATACCAATTTGGAGATCACGAACATGCCCAACCCAATACATAACAGGCGACTTTCCCTGCTCATCGCACTGCTATTTGCCAATGGCGCAGCGTTGGCCGAGCCGACAACGGCATTGCCGCTGGTGACGGTGGAGGCGGATGACGCGACCGCTGCCGCCGATCTCAGCGCGACGGCGACCGTGACGCGGCTCAACGCGACAACGGTGCGCGAAATGGCTGGCGCGGCGGCGTCATCGCCGTTCAAGGCGATTGCCAACACGCCGTCGGTCAATTTTCAAAGCGCCGATCCGCACGGCCTGACCGAAGTCGGTTTTCACGAAACGCTGAAAATTCGCGGCGTTGGGCAAACCGGCCCGGCGTCGTCGCGCAACATTGACGATCTGCCGCTGACCATCAATCCCGGCGGCAGCAAAGGCATTCTCGATCTGGAAAATGTGTCTGAAATCAGCGTGTATCGCGGCGCAGTGCCGGTTGGTCAGGCGCTCGGATTCAGCAATTTGCCCGGCAAATTGAACTTGACGACTCGCGCTCCGCTGGCGACGGCGGCGACGCAATTCCGTTTGGAAGGCGGCAGCGATGATTTTAAGCGCCTATTTTTGCGGCAAGACAGCGGACAACACGGCATCTTTTCTGGTTTCGTGTCGGCGAGTGAAAACCAAGGTGATCATTGGAAAGGCGCAGGTGAATTCGAGCGACGTAATTTATTTAGTGGCATCGCTTTAGATGGCGGTGAAGCGTGGCGTATTGAATTATATGCTGGTGATAATCAAGATGAGCGGCACACTTATCGCTTTTTTGATTACGCAACCGCCAGCAATTTTGCCAATTTTGAGCGCGAGTGGTCGAATAATCCAGCGAGCGTTGATTATTACGATTATAACCGCCAGCAATTCGAGGATCGGTTTATTTACGCCAATCTGCGCGGGCGCTTGGCTAATGAGATGCAGCTCTCTATTAAACCCTATTATCTCAATGAATCGGGCGATTATTGGTTTAGTTCCGTTAATGCGACTGACGCCACAAAAAGCAGGGTGATTGATTGGCAAATTGACCACGATAACGCGGGCGTCGTCACGCAATTGGATTGGCAATTCACGCCAACGCAATTATTACAACCGGGCTTTTGGATACAACGACAACAGCCACCGGGTCCGCCATCTACGCAACAGAAATATCGCGCCACTGCCAGCGGATTAGTGTTTGATGGTTGGCAGGTATTAGCGGATAACGATCAACATCAATTGTTGTCGCCATTTTTAAGTTATTTGGGACAATTCAATGCGCTGAATGTGGAAGCCGGTTTGCGCTTCGTCAATCTGCGTTTAGGAGCACTCACTGCGTATAACGCGACGGGCGCAGCAGCGAAATTAACCGATGCTGATGCCGCTCGCGCAGCGGGTGGAATTGATGCAATGGCATCAGCGGCAGAAAAGAGCTTTGATGAATGGCTGCCGTATTTAGGTTTAACGTGGGCATTTAATCCAAACACCAGCGTTTTTACACGGCTGGGGCGCAGTTACGGTTTGGATGTGAATTTATTTCCCTATTACTACGCGCAGAAAACGTTATTTGCCAGCAAAGGCGTGAGTTTTCAATCGCTGTGGGATCGTTTGGAATTAGAAACTGCAAATAACCTTGATCTTGGTTTGCGCCACGCACAAGGCAATTGGGATGTCGGTTTAACCACGTTTTATGCGCAGCATCAAAACAAACAATCGACAATTTATGATCCAACAATTGGCGTGCGTTATCCTTGGAATGTTGCCGATGCCGAGCGTTATGGAATTGAATTGGAAGGTAATTGGCGAATGACTCCAGCATGGCAATTCAACGGCAACTACACTTGGAATCGGTTTCGCTACAGTCAAGACCTCGCACTGTCTGCCGCTGCGGTGATTCCCAGCGAAGGAAAACAAGTTGTTGATACTCCAGAACACATGGCGAAATTAGGCATTCGTTATCAGCATGAACAATGGAATGTTGGTTTAGATGCGCGATATATTGGCGAACGTTATGGTGACGTATTAAATGCCGAGCGCGTTGATGCAGTAACGTTATTTGATATGACGGGACAATATCGGTTGCATCGTTCATTGGCGCTCACCTTAAATGTATTAAATCTGTTTGATAAGCAATACATTGGCCCAATTAGTGCTGCGGATGATGCGATAGCCAATTTTACTGCGGCGCTCAATGGCGTTACCGGCAATGGTTCAACATATCAATACGGCGCACCGCGCACCTTTTTTGTTGGCTTATCAGCAGATTTTTGAGGCACCAATGCCATCTGCATTCTGTGTTTATGGTCATCACCGCCAATTGGCGCAACGCCATTGTTGCCCGAATTGGCGGGCGCAATTGCCACTTGAATGGCGCGAGCAAGTCATCGCGCCCACTTCTTTTCGCGTGTTCCGTGAATACGAAATCCCAGCGCGACGCATTATTGGTTATGACAGCAACAATCAACCTTGCTATTGCGCCTATGATTACCGTTTAATTGATTTGCGCTCGGATGATGATGAAGAATTCTATACAGCATTGGCTTATGATGAATCGCTCGTGGCATGGCGACTGCACAATCAGCACTGGTTAATTTATCGCTGCGTTGGCGCATTTGATGAAAACGATCACGGTGAACAGCAATTGAGTATTGCAGCGCAAATGCCGCGCTGAAATCGGATTAAATATCGGTTAAACTCGTGCGCTCACTAACCTGCATAAGCGTTTCCCATGCCACTCTCTTGGAATGAAATCAAAGATCGTGCCCTACAATTCTCGCGGGAATGGGCGGATGAGTGCTCAGAAGATGCCGAAGCCAAATCCTTTTGGGATGGTTTTTTTAATATCTTTGGCGTGAGTCGGCGGCGCATTGCCAGTTTTGAGCAGCGCGTTAAACAGATTGACGGACGCGCTGGTTATATTGATTTGCTGTGGAAAGGCAAGTTATTGGTTGAGCATAAATCACGCGGCAAAAGTTTAGATCGTGCTCATGCGCAAGCGACCGATTATTTTCACGGCTTGAAAGAACGTGAATTGCCGCGTTATGTCTTGGTGTGCGATTTTGCCCGGTTTCGGTTGTATGATTTAGAAGAAAACGAACAGCATGATTTTTTATTGTCGGAATTGGTCAATCACGTTCATTTATTCGGCTTTATGGCAGGTTATCAAACTGTTGCCTATAAAGAACAAGACCCGATCAATATCAAAGCTGCTGAGCGCATGGGTTTATTGCATGACAAATTAAAAACAATCGGTTATGACGGTCATGCGTTGGAAGTGTATTTGGTGCGGCTGGTGTTTTGTTTATTTGCCGAACATACCGGCATTTTTGAAGTCAATCAATTTCAAGATTTAATTGAACAACGCACCGCTGAAGATGGACAAGATTTAGCGCAATGGCTGGCAAATTGTTTTGAAGTATTGAATACACCGCACGAAAAACGTTTCACTCTTCTTGATCCGCAGCTTGCCGCGTTTCGTTATATTAACGGTCAATTGTTTGCCGAGCATTTACCCACTGCTGCTTTTGATCGGGAAATGCGCGAGCTTTTATTGGAAGGTTGCGCTTTGGATTGGGGGCGGATTTCACCTGCAATCTTTGGCGCGTTATTTCAATCGGTTATGGACGCTAAAAATCGCCGTCATCTGGGCGCACATTACACCTCAGAAACGAATATCTTAAAATTGATTAAACCGTTATTTTTAGATGAACTGCGGGCTGAATTTGAGCGCGTGAAACGGCAGAGCAAAACCAATTTATTTGCGTTTCAAGAAAAGCTCGCCAGCTTAAAATTCCTTGATCCAGCTTGCGGTTGCGGCAATTTTCTGGTCATCGTCTATCGGGAATTGCGCTTGCTTGAATTGGAAGTGTTGCGGGTGCTGTTTGGCGCATCTAAAGATTTATCCATTGGCGTTGAGCTTAACATTCGCTGCAATGTCAATCAGTTTTATGGCATTGAAATTGAGGAATTTCCAGCGCAAATTGCCCAAACTGCACTGTGGTTGACCGATCATCAAATGAATCAAATGAATCAACTGGCATCTCAAGAATTCGGCATAAATTATTTACGGATTCCGCTCACGCATTCCGCAACAATTCGTCATGGCAATGCGCTACAGATTGATTGGTGCGAGCTGGTGCCGCCAGCAGAATTAAATTACATTTTAGGGAATCCGCCGTTTGTTGGAAAAAAAGAGCAGAGCGACTCTCAAAAAACTGATATGGCGCAAGTATTTCAGAATGTTCAAGGCATGGGCAATTTAGATTTTGTCGCTGCTTGGTATCGCAAAGCAGTTGATTATATGGTAGCGCATCTGGCAATTAAAACAGCTTTTGTCTCAACTAATTCAATTACACAAGGCGAACAAGTTGGCGTGTTATGGTCAGATTTATTAAAACGCGGCGTTAAAATTCATTTTGCGCATCGTACGTTTCAATGGTCGAGTGAGGCAAAAGGCAAGGCTGCGGTGCATTGCGTGATCGTCGGATTTGCATTGCATGATGCAGTAAAAAAACAGCTTTTTGTTTATGAAACACCGCAGTCTGAACCCAGCGAAATTAAACCTAACAACATCAATCCTTATTTGGTTGATGCGAACACTGTTTTTATTGAACGCCGCTCACAACCATTATCAAAAAATGCGCCAGAAATAGCATACGGCAGTATGCCGATAGACAAAGGTCATTTGATATTGAATGAAGAAGAAAAAGAGGAAATGATTGCCGCTGATTCCACAACAGAGCGATTTATTCGTCGATATTCTGGGGGCGATGAGTTTATTAACAATATCTCAAGATACTGTTTATGGTTAGTAGACTGTGATCTTTCCGAGGCTTGTCATTCTAAACTGATTAAAAAGCGGATTGAACTTAACAAGCAATATCGACTTTCAAGCAGTCGGGAGCAAACAAAAATGCTTGCAAAAACACCCGCTCTATTCGGCGAAATAAGACAACCTGCAACGCAGTATCTTTTAGTGCCAAAGGTATCTTCAGAAAACAGAGATTATATTCCCATTGGATTTTGTCGTGCAAACATCATTGCAAGCGGTTCTGCTTTGGTGATTCCAGACGCATCAATTTATCACTTTGGTATTTTATCTTCCGCGATGCACATGGCTTGGACGCGCACGGTTTGCGGACGAATGAAAAGCGATTATCAATACTCAAACACCATCGTTTACAATAATTTTCCTTGGCCGGAATCAATCACTGATAAACAGCGCAATAAAATAGAACAGGCGGCGCAGGCGATATTAGATGCCAGAGATCAATCGCCAAATGCGTCACTTGCCACGCTTTATGATCCATTATAGTTATCCGCAAAACATACTATACTATAAGAGAAAATGTAGGAGCTTACGACAGTGAAACTGTGCAACGAAGACCAACTTTTGAATTTCTTAAGACGTGAAGAAGACAGTTCAGTTAAGTATA
>NZ_NRRQ01000050.1 GCF_016583745.1 Chromatium okenii | reverse complement strand
ATGAGTACTTAAAGTCAGTCATCTCTGATTCTTGGGCTGTATTCAGCAAATCATCAAGCTATGCCAAGGGCTGGATAGAACAGTTCGTGCCTTGGGTGCTGTATGGTTAGTTTTGCGGACAACTATAATAGGATAATCTTTTCTACAATCAGAGCACCGCCTAATGTTGAAAATCAGCTCACTTCTTTTTAATAGAAATGATTTGCGAGGGCTGCACACCAAGCCGAGTTGCTGCGAGTGCTGCATCCAAAGCGGGAACAGAAACTTCAATATCTACTTCTACAGTTTCACCACTCTTTTTGTACTTCACTTTAAATGTAAACATTCAGTCGCTCCTTAAATTGAGAATAACCATACGATTACTGAAATCGCCATAATCAGTAGGATTTTAACGGTTTACCCATTCCAACATTAAAATGTTGGCATTTTTAACATGAGTCACAAGCCCAACATAACCCATTGATTGTTTTGTGACGGGTGCTAGGATAGAATCATCCCACCGAAGATAAAACCCACAAACACTCTACTTTTCCACTACTTTTAGGAGTATTTTATGCACATTCACGAAAAGCTCAAGGTGATGCGCCACTACAAGGGTTGGTCACAGGAAGAGATGGCAGAAAAACTTGGTTATTCATTGAACGGCTACGCCAAAATCGAGCGTGGTGAAACAGATGTTAAAGTCGATCAACTCAGTAGAATTGTAGAAGCACTTGGTACTGATTTACAGCATTTTTTAAGTTTAAACGATAACAATGTATTTAATCTGGTAGAAAGCTGTAATCATCATAACAATAACTCACACGGCAACATTTTTTTAACAGAAACCCAGTGCGCTCACGAGTTAGAAAAAGCACATTTACTGTTGCAAGAGCGCGATAAAGAAATTGAAAACTTAAAACAGCAAATCAGCCAGCTCAAACAGATCAATGCGCTGTTAGAAAAACACAATGCTGGCGGTTAAACGTGTGGAATGCAGGTTGCACCCCACACGCCGGCGCTATTATTTCTCGCGGGAATACGGCCAAGCGGAAATACCGCCTTCCATCACCTTCACATTATTCCAGCCATGCGCTTGTAAAATCGCCGCCACTTCATAACCACGCAACGACACGCGGCAATACACAATAATCTCAGTGCTGCGCTCTTGCGGCAATTCCTGTAAACGACTGCGCAATGCGCCCTGCGGAATTAAAACCTCACCAATTCCTAACCGCAATTCTTCAAATTCAGCCGGGGTGCGCGTATCAATAATGAAACAAGCCGCACCGCTATCCACCCGCTGTTTGACTTCCGTGACCGATAAACCCTGCATTCGTCCCAGCAGTTTATTTTCCAACACCTGCGCTGCGCTAATCACATGATCCAGCGCCAGTGAATACGGCGGCGCATACGGCAAATCGGCATTCACTAAATCCGCAACTTTTAATTGCCCCCGAATTGCCATCGCCACCGTTGCCACCCGTTTGCTGGCTTCGCCGGGACCGATGCACTGAAAACCCAATACGCGCCCACTTTTCCGATCAGCAATCATTTTGCTAATCAACAGTTTGCCCTGCATATACGGCGGAATATCCAGCCCAGCAATCGTCGCCGTTTCAATATCCAGCCCCAATTCCTGCGCTCGCCCGGCACTTAAACCGGTAAAGCCAACGGTGTAATCAAAAATTTTGCAGATGCCCGTATGCGTAATGCCCGGAAAAGTTGCGCTGCCAGTCGCAATCAGGTTTTGTCCAATCACGCGACCTTGTAAATTGGCAATATCGCCGTAAGGAGCGCGAACCTTTTCGCCAGTAATTAACGAAGTGCATTCAACGCAATCGCCGCCCGCATAAATATCGGGATCGGAAGTTTGCATGAATTCATTAACTGCAATTCCACCCGCCGCGCCGATTTCTAATCCCGCTGCTTGCGCCAGCCCGATATTCGGACGCACGCCGACTGCGACCACCGCTAATTGACACGGCAATTCGGTGCCGTTGTCGAGCTTGACGCCCGTCAGTGCGCCGTTATCGCCGAGGAACGCCGCCACGCCGTTGCCGGTGATGATGTCAGCGTCAAACCCGCGCACATGATTGGCGACCAATTTGGCGAGGTCTGGATCAAGAAAGGGCAGAATCGACGCGGTTTTTTCAATCACCGTCGTGTGAATGCCGGCCAAATGCAGCGCCTCGCACACCTCAAAGCCGATCAAACCGCCGCCGACCACGACCGCCCGCGTTGCCTGTTTTTGATCACGAATAGCGCGGATCGCGTCGGCATCGCCGAGTGAATGCAGGGTGTAAATCCCATTTAATTCTGCGCCCGGCAACGGCGGATATAACGCCGTCGCGCCAGTCGCAATCACCAATTTGTCATACGCCAACGTGCTCAATTCGCCGGTCGGCAGATGTTTGCAGGTGACGGTTTTGGCGCTGCGATCAATTGCCACTGCTTCAGTTAAAACCTTGGCGTCAATCCGTTTTGCGGCATTAAAAAAATTCGGATCGCGGACAATTCCTGCGGAGGTACAAATCAATTGATTGCGGTCATCAAAAACACCGCCGACGTAATATGGATAGCCGCAGGAAGCCATTGATAAATCGGCTTCTTTCTGAATGATGGTGATATTGGCGTGTTCATCCATCCGCCGCGCTTTTGCCGCAGCTTTCGGGCCGGCAGCAGAACCACCAATCACGACGATATTGAGGGGTTGAGAAGACATGAAATACTCCAAATAAAACACGATAGAAAATACAAACCATGCTGCACGGTGCGCCTGAGCGCAGCGGCACGCGCTGGGAATTATGCGACGAGTGCGGCTGATAAAGAGTTGAAAATCCGCAGTCGTCCGCTGCCGGGTGCGGGGTCGCGCCGCAGGTTGTCGGCACCTTCGACGCGGTAACTGCCTGAATTGTTTAAGCGAACTCTAAAATGCCCGGTCATAAAAGCAAAAACAGTGGATACAGATGCCGCAGCCTTTGGAGTTTTTGCTGACTTTTTTTGAATGTTTTGCTGTCACAGTTCACTTGATACGTTAATATAGCCGGGTGTTTTACCCGCTTACTTTTACGCAGCGTGGTGATTACACTTTGTAACATTCTTTCCACTACCTACCACGATAGAAACTATGCTTGATTACAGCTTACCCTCGAACAAAATTGAAGAACTGCGTGCAAAACACCGTCGTACCCACGACAAACGCGAAGCCGACCGCATTAAAGCGGTGATGCTTCTCGCTGCGGGTTGGTCGGTGAATGATGTCGCCGAAGTGTTACAGGTCAATCCGAATACCGTCCGCAATCATTTCCGTTGTTATCAAGAAGGCGGGATTGATGCACTTTAGTAGTTATCGCGGTTGAATTGAAACACAAAACGGTCGTCTTGTGACGCACAAGGCGACCGTTTTTTATTCAGCAACAACGGCTCGTTGCAATGGTAACGTGCTTATTTAACACGGGAATTTTAAGATGGGTTTATTCAGTGCTTTATTGGGCAATGCGTCAATTGTGAGCGCCGCTGACATGGCGCAGCAATTAGAACCAATTCTCGGCGCGAGCGAACAAGTTGAGTTAGCATTTCAATTGATCCGCGATCAATTTGTTTTCACCAACAAGCGCCTGATTTTAATTGATAAGCAAGGACTCACCGGACATAAAGTGGAATATCTGTCCATTCCTTATCGCTCCATCACGCGCTTTTCAATTGAAACGGCTGGACATTTTGATGCGGATGCGGAAATGAAACTCTGGATTGGCAACGATCCGCTGCCGATGGTGAAGGAGCTGCGCGGCAGTGACAATATCAGCGCCGTGCAAAAGGCGTTGGCAACCGCCGTTTTGGGCGCTTAATAACGTTGTGAATCACTGCGCTGCCGGTTATTGCAACCATAAACAATTGCCGCCAGTCGCCGCTGCAATTGCCGCTAATCGCGCTTCATGCGCCGCAGTGCTGGCTGCATCCGCCCGAATCACCGGCAACGGCGGGCGGTTGGCATCAAATTGACGCGGAGCGGTGGCTGCCATCGTTGCCGCGCTGCCGTCCGCCGTCGCGCCGCCCAGATGCAGCGTCACCTGCCCGCCGGTCATCGCCAAATACACTTCCGCTAAAATCTCGGCATCTAACAGCGCCCCGTGCAAGGTGCGCTGGGCGTTATCAATTTGATAGCGTTTGCACAGCGCATCCAAACTATTGCGCTGTCCGGGATGCCGTTGTCGCGCCAGCACCAGCGTGTCACAGACCGCACCGCGTTCGGCGATGGTCGGCAGCCCGGGTTGCCAGCGCCGCAGCTCGTGATTGAGAAAGCCGACATCAAACGGCGCGTTATGAATAATTAACTCGGCATCGCCGATGTAAGCTAAAAACTCGGCGGCGATCTCAGCAAAGCGCGGTTTATCGGCCAGAAAAGCGCGGGTAATGCCGTGAACTTTGGTCGCTTCGGCGTCGATCTCGCGCTCCGGCTGCAAATACTGATGAAAGCGGTTGCCGGTCAGCCGCCGATCCACCAATTCCACGCAGCCGATTTCAATCAAGCGATGACCTTCTTCTGCACTCAAGCCGGTCGTTTCGGTATCCAGCACAATTTGCCGCATTTTCAAACCTTTAGCGTTAAAATACCCTGATGCGCCAAGCGATCAGCGCGTTCGTTGTCCACATGCCCGGCATGACCCTTGACCCAGTGCCAGCGCACCTCGTGCCCACCCAGCGCCGCGTCGAGCCGTTCCCACAGATCACGGTTTTTCACCGGCTCCAGATTCGTCGTGCGCCAGCCGTTGCGCTTCCAGCGCGGCAGCCATTCGCTGACGCCCCGCTGCACATATTGCGAATCGGTGGTGACGGTGAGCGCGGTCGGACGTTTGAGGATTTCCAGCGCCGCAATCACCGCCATCAGTTCCATCCGATTGTTAGTCGTCTCGCGCTCGCCGCCGCACAATTCCTTCTCCAACGCCTGCCAGCGCAGCAACGCGCCCCAGCCACCCGGACCGGGATTGCCTTTGCACGCGCCATCGGTAAACACCTGCACTGCATCAGACATGATCAGTTCCATTTCTGCGTGTCGTCGGGCGCACTGCCGTACCCGTCAACAGCGGGCAGCGCCGTGACCACGCTGGTTTTAAGGGCGTGAGAATGGCGACCTGTTTCACGGCGCGGATCGCGTACACCCCGCCCAAAAATGGCCAAAAGCGTTGTCCCAACGCATCAAGCAGCGCACAGCCATCAGCGTCACGTTCAGACAACAGCGGACAAAACAGCAGATGCTCGCGTGCCTCCAGCGCAAATCCTGCCTGCGCCAGCCAATTTTCCACCTGCGCTGCCGTGTGCAACTGTCCCGATGCGGGCAACTGCTGGCGCATTCCCGGCCACCACCGCCACAGCCCGCCCACACTCAACGCATTAAATCCCAGCACCACCACGCGCCCATTCGGAATCAACACCCGCTCCGCCTCGCCCAGCACCTGCTGTGGCTCCGCGCTGCATTCCAGCGTGTGCAGCAGCAACAGCGCGTCCACGCTCTCAGTCGCCAACGGCAGCGCCGTCTCCGCGCCGATAATCGTCAACCCGTCGTAAACGCTGCCCGCCAGCGGCGTCACCAACACCTGCTGGCGAATCCGACTGGCGGCGATCACCTCCGCCGGCGGCGGCAGAGCGCCAACGTGTACCAAGTAATAACCAAAGACCGTCGCTAACAGCCGGTGGATACAGGCATTTTCCTGCCGTGCCACTGCCAGCCCCAACGGAGTGCGATACCAGCGGTGCAGCTCAAATAAAGCGGCTTGGTGGCGATGGCGATGCGCAGCAGTCATGCGGAAGTTCCTGAAAAATAAGGTTGCCCAACAGTTAGCAATATGCTAACTTTTGCTCACTATAAATAACTTTCGTACAAGGTATGGCCTACGTCCCCTTACGCAAGGCCGTTGCCGAACTTGGGCTACATCCCAACACGTTGCGCCGCTATGCCGACCACGGAATCATCGCCACCATCCGCAACGCCGCAGGACAACGTCTGTTTGACGTTGACGCCTATCTGCGCCGAGCCACGGATGCAGCCGTTATCATCTATGCCCGGGTCAGCAGCGCCAAGCAACGCGATGATCTCGCTCGACAAATCGAACGTCTGCGCTGCGTCTACCCGAATGCAGAAATCATCCAAGACATCGGCAGCGGACTCAATTTCAAGCGCCAAGGACTGCGTTCCTTACTGGAACGACTCCTGCGCGGCGATAAGCTCCGGGTTGTGGTTGCCCACAGGGATCGGCTCGCTCGGTTCGGCTTCGACCTCATTGCCTTCTTGGTCGAATACAACGGCGGCGAAATCGTGGTTCTCGATCCAGCAATTGCTCAATCCCGTGAAGCCGAACTCACCGCCGATTTACTCGCCATCCTTTATCACTTCGCTTGCCGACTGCATGGACGGCGAAGTCATCAAAGCCAAGCGCGTCAGAATTTACCCAACGATGGAGCAGAAGAACCTGTTTCGACAATGGTTCGGAACCTCGCGCTACGTTTACAACGCGACCGTCAAGCATCTCGGACTGCCCAAGGAGGAGCGGGCGGGACATTGGATGGGGGCGGCGAAGATCATTCTGCCGTCACTGCCAGATTGGGCGGGGTCGATTCCTTATCAAATCAAGAAGATTGCCATTGAAGACGCCTATCAAGCGTTCACCAATGGCGTCAGGAAGTGGAAACAGACCGGCGCACAGTTCGATCTTAAATTCCGCAGTCGTAAAAATCCGAAACAATCCTGCTTTATTCCGTCATCCGCATTGAGAGATGCCGGCATTTATCCGCGCATTGCCGAGAACCTCAAACGCGCCGAGGATTTCCCGGATAACCCGCGTGATTCGCGCCTGATCTGCGAACAAGGTCGGTGGTTTGTGATTGTCCCTTATCGTGTGCCTGTCATGCCGACCGAAAACCAAGGTCGCGTGGTGGCGCTTGATCCGGGCATCCGCACCTTTTTAACCGGCTTTGCCGAAGATCAGGCGTTCAAAATCGGTCAGGGTGATTTCGCCCGCATTGCCCGACTGTGCTATCACCTCGACCGGTTGCTCTCAAAAATCGCTAAGGCGAAATGTCGGCAAAAAGCGCGACTCAGGAAAGCTGCCCAGCGGCTGCGCTGGAAAATCAGAGACTTGGTAGATGAACTGCACTTCAAAGCGATCCGCTTCCTGCTGGACACGTTTGATCTAATCCTGCTGCCGACTTTTGAAACGCAAGCGATGGCGGTCAAGTCCAAGCGCAAGATTCGAGCAAAGTCAGTGCGGGCGATGCTGGGCTACGCTTTTTTCCGTTTCGGACAACGTCTGGAGTCTGCCGCAAAACGGGTCGGGAAAGTCGTGCTGCGGGTCAATGAAGCCTATACCAGCAAAACCGCCAGTTGGACTGGTGAAATCAAGCAGATTGGTGGCGCGAAGACGATCACGAGCGGTGGTCTCACCGTGGATCGTGATCTCAATGGCGCACGCGGGATTTTCCTGCGTGCTTTGGGAGATACACCCTCGCTCAGAAATGAGTGTGTATATGTTGGCGCTGGTGAGTAAGCGTTAGCATAAATGTATCGGCGCTCAAACGTGCAATTTGGCGTTGCTGAAATGGCGCAGTGACCACCAGCAATGGCTGGCAATGTCTGGAATTATCGCCGCCCTTTGCGTATGATGCGTCATCAATAAAATAAATTGTTACTTAATCAAGAAGTTAAGTAGCTTAAAAGAGGTACTCATGCTTGATGCGACACTTTTTGGACGCACCGCCTGTGCGCTAGGCATCCTGACCTTACCGATTCTTTCTGGCTGCGCGAAGCAGCCGACCGTGACCAACTCCACTTCTTATCAAGACACCTATGCCAATTCTGGTGCCGTGTCAGCCCGCGATTATGGCTTTGTCCGTCCCGCCCGCAGTGCCGACGAAATGGGCACTGCCGCCAGTCGTCGTCGCATCGTCCAACCCAACAACATGCTTGCCAGCGGTGGCGATCTGTGGAATCGGGTGCGAGCGGGAATGCGGCTTGATCTCCACGCCAACGCCCGCATCGACACCAAGTTTGACCAATTCCGCCGTGATCCGCGCTATTTAGAAAAGATGTCGGCCAAAGCCTCGCCGCATCTCCCCACCATCGTCAATGAAATCGAACAACGCGGCTTGCCGATGGAGCTGGCGCTGTTGCCGCATATCGAAAGCCGTTACAACCCCGCCGCCACCTCGCCCAAAGCTGCCGGTGGCATGTGGCAGTTCATGCCCTACACGGCGCGAGAAATGGGGCTGCGGCTGGATCAAAACTACGACGAGCGCCGCGATGTGCTCGCCTCAACCCGCGCCGCTCTGGATTATTTGGCGCAGATCAATCGGCGCTTCAAGGGCGATTGGGCGCTGACGATGGCGGCATATAACTGCGGCCCGGCGCGAGTCGCCGCAGCGATGGATGCGAATCGCCGCGCTGGTAAACCGACGGATTTTTGGGCGCTAGATTTGCCCACTGAAACGGAGCAGTACGTCCCGCAAATTCTCGCTGCCGCTCGCCTCGTCACCGATGCCCGCAAATATGGGCTGCGCTTGCCGGCAATTGCGGATCAGCAGCGCAGCGAGATGTTAGTGAGTCGGGAGCCGATGAATCTGGTCAAAGTTGCCACCACCAGCGGCGTTGAGTTTGCCGAGATTCAGCGGTTGAATCCTGAGATCAAATCGCGCTGGCTGGGCAACAAAGACATCACGCAATTGACCGTCCCCGCTGGCACCGGTGCCAAGTTGAGCGCCGCTTCCGCCAAAGTAGTGCAGGTCAAACCGCTGCCGGTGGTATTAGACCGCGCCAGCACCAGCCGCTCGCAACGACCATCTGCGCTGGCAAGTTTTAGTTCTGACAGTTAAATCAGCAGCTTATGGCTGATTCGCGCTTGATTTTGAGCAGTGGGCTACCACTGCTTTTGCTCCTCAGCTTGTTGGCGCTCACCATCGGCGCTGCACCTCTCACCTATGCTGAAGTCGCTGCCGGTCTGCTCGGCATTGGCAGCGAAGAACACCGTTTAATCGTCCAACAGATTCGGCTGCCGCGAGTGCTATTAGCGTGGCTGGTGGGTGCGGCGCTCGGTACTTCGGGCGCAGCATTACAAGGCTTGCTGCGTAATCCACTGGCAGAACCGGGGTTATTGGGCATTTCCGCCAGCGCCAGCCTCGGCGCGGTGCTGGTGCTGTCTTGCGGTCTCACCAGCGTGAATCTATGGCTGCTGCCGACGGGCGCGATGACGGCAGCGCTGGTGACGACGACGGCGCTGTATTTGTTGACGCGCCAACGTGCCAACAATTTGACGCTCATCTTGGCAGGCGTGGCGTTATCGGCACTCGCCAGTGCGTTGACATCGCTGGTGCTCAATCTCGCGCCCAACCCAACCGACGTGCAGGACATTGTGTTGTGGCTGCTGGGTTCGATCAGCGACCGCAGCCTGACTGATGTCTGGCTGTGTCTGCCGTTTGTGATCTTGGGACTGGGTTTGCTGCTCAGTTGCGCCCCAGCGTTAGAAGTGCTGGCGCTGGGTGAGGCAGAAGCCAGCAGTCTCGGCGTGGAGGTGGCACGAGTGCGCGGGCAAATCATCATTGGCGTGGCGCTGTGCGTCGGTGCCACCGTCGCCATCGCGGGCAGCATCGGCTTTGTCGGTTTAGTGGTGCCGCATATCCTGCGGCGGTTGGTCGCCCAACGTCCGGGTCGCCTGCTGTGGCCGAGTGCAATCGGTGGCGCAGTGCTGGTGGTGGTCGCAGATGTGATGGTGCGGCTGCTGGATACGCCGAAAGAATTGATGCTCGGCGTGGTGACGGCGCTGCTGGGTGCGCCCTTTTTTCTCGGCTTGGTGCTGCGGACGCGCAGTGAACTCGGATGACGGCAGCTCTCAGCGTTACGGCGCTCACCGTTCACAGCGGGCAGCGGCAGTTGGTGCAGGCGCTGTCGTTTCAAGTGCAGCGCGGCGAATTGCTGGGCGTGATTGGGCCGAATGGCGCGGGCAAAAGCACGGTCATAAAAGCCATCGCGCAGGTGCAGCGGTATCACGGACAGATCACGCTCAACGGGCAGATATTGGCGACGCTGCCGCCGTTAGAACGCGCCCGCCGCGTCGCCTATCTCAGTCAAGAAGATGCGCTGCAATGGGCGCTGACAGTGGAGGATTTCGTCAGCTTGGGACGGTATCCGCATCGCCGCTGGTGGAGCGATGAGCGCCAGCGGGCAACCGATCACGCGGCAATTGCCCGCGCTCTCCACGTTACCGACACTTGGGCACTGCGCCAGCGCCCGGTGACAACGCTGTCTGGTGGCGAACGGGCGCGAGTGCGACTGGCGCGAGTGTTGGCGGTGGAGGCGGCGCTGGTGCTGGCTGACGAACCGCTGGCGGCGCTTGATCCGCGTCACCAATTGCAGCTCATGGCGCTGTTGCAAACGCACTGTCGGGCGGGAATCAGCATCATCTTGGTGCTGCACGATTTGACCTTGGCGAGCCGTTTTTGTGATCGCCTGCTGTTGCTGCAACACGGGCAACTGATCGCCAGCGGTGCGCCGACTGCCGTATTGACGGCTGCCAATTTGCGCACGGTCTACGGCATCGCGGCAGTGGCAGGTGAATATCAGAATCAGGCATATTTATTGCCTTGGGCAGCGGTAGATGCCGCTGACACTTGACAACTGACAACTGCTAACGTAATCAACTACTTGCGTTGGCAACCGCATCACCCTCAGTCACTTTGGAGCCATTTTTGTGAGCGATTCTCAACGACTGCTCGATCAAGCCCACGCCCTACAGCAGACCGGACAAACGGAAGCAGCGGAATGGCTGTATCGGGCGGTGCTGGCGCTCGATGCCGATCACGCCGCTGCCCATCATTATTTAGGGCTGATTGAATGCGACACCGGTCAACCCGAGTCCGGGCTGGCACATTTGCAAGCCGCCGTTGCTGCCGCGCCCGCGAGCGATAACTACCGGCTGGCGCTGGCAACTGAGTTGGCGCAGCAGCAACGCCCAGTTGAGGCGCTGGAAGTGTTGACCGCTGCGCCGACGCCGCTCACGACTACGACGGCGCTGGAATTACAGCAGCAACTCACGCAGATTCTCAATCCACATCAAGCGGTTACAGCGGCAGCACTGCTGAATGGCAACGCGGCGGCAGCCGATACTGCGGCGGAGACGGAATTATTGGTGACGCTCGCTGACGGGCTGCGGATGTGGGTGCCCGCCGATATTCACGCCTTAACGACGTATGTCTTGTTGGAGCAGGGCGACTGGCACGAGCGCACGGAGCTGGCGCTGGTGCGACGCCTGATTGCGCCGGGCATGGTCATCGTCGATGGCGGGGCGCAACACGGCGTTTACAGCTTGACGGCAGCGCAGCAGTTGCAAGGTAGCGGCGCGGTGCTGGCGCTGGAACCGACCGCTCGTGCCGCGCAGTTGTTGGCGCACAGCGTGACGGAAAACGGTTTTGACGCGCTGATCACGGTGCTGCCGCTGGGTTTGGCGGCGCAGTCTGGCACGGCGGAAATCAGCGTCTATGCCGACCGCAAGCCCAACAATTTGGATGGACAACGCCGCACGGAAATAGTCAATCAATTGACGTTGGATGCGTTAATGCACGTTCCGCAGTGGCAATCGGGAATGAATGTTGACTTTTTGCGCTTAAATGTTGACGGTTTAGCGGCGAGTGTTTTGTTCACCGGGCGCGAATTCTTTGCGGCGCAGTCGCCATTATTGATGCTGCGAGTGACGGGCGGAGCTGCGATTCCCAGCGCGTTGCTTGAAGCGATGAAACTGTTAAAGATGACGCTCTATCGCATCGTGCCCGGATTGAATGCGTTAGTCGCAGTGAACGTGGCACAGTCTTTGGATAATCATCAACGCAATTTATTTGCATGTCGGGCAGAGCGGGCGCAACAATTGCAAGCACGCGGATTATTGCTCAATGCGGCGGAGGCTCAATCATGAATCAAATGCTGTGGCCAGTACGATTAGCTGATTATGCGTATGCGCAGTCATTATTGATTGGCTGGCAAATCGCCGATCATTCTAAAGATAAGCATTGGAAGCTATTTGAAACTGCGTTGGATAGTTATTTACGTTCGCAGGATGACAAGCTGGCGCTGGAGGCGCGTTATCACGCTTTATTGGAGAGTCTTGATCAATTCAAAACGCTGTTTGCGCTTGGCGATGGACACCTTGCCACCCAGATGATTTTTATCAGGATTTTATTTGATTTAGGTGAAGATGCTGCTGCAATTGCGCAGATTGAATCTTTGGTGCAAACAATGACGTGGTTATTAGAACCGCTGCATGAAGATTTACGGATTCAAATCAATCGCCCATTTTTACCGTTGCTGCACGAATGCGATCAACGCCCGTTGCGCGGTGATTTGGGTACTTGGATACAAGCGGCAGTGATTGAAGCGTTAGAAATCAAACGCGCCCCGTCTTCTTATTTCCAGAATGATTTGTCATTACTAAAAAAACTGGCAGCCAATCCGAATCGCGGCGCTGAAATGGCACGACGGGAACGCTTATTGCGGTTGCGGCTCGGATTACCAAAAGCAGTCGCTACCGTCACGCCGCTGCCGACGCGCAGAAAACAAATTGATCCGAATGCGGCGGTGTGGGAATCTCTCGAACGCCAAGCGCAAATTTGAGGATGAAACGCGAATGAAAGCGGTGATTCTGGCAGGTGGTTTGGGAACGCGGATTGTGGAGGAATCGCATCTGCGCCCGAAGCCGATGGTTGAAATTGGCGGGATGCCGATTATCTGGCACATTATGAAACTGTATTCATATTACGATGTGAATGAGTTTATTATTTGCTGCGGATATAAAGGCTATGTGATTAAAGAATACTTTGCCAATTACTTTCTCCATATGTCAGATGTCACCTTTGATGTTGCGAATAATCAAATGGAAGTGCATCAACGCACGGCGGAACCTTGGAAAGTAACGCTGGTGAATACCGGCGCCGAGACGATGACCGGCGGACGTTTGAAGCGGATTGCAGAATATGTGCGCGATGAAACTGCGTTTTGTTTTACTTACGGCGATGGCGTGAGTGATGTCAACATTCAAGAATTGATTGCGTTTCATCATGCACATGGACGTTTAGCGACTGTTACCGCAGTGCAAGCACCGGGGCGCTATGGCGCAATTGAACAGATTGGCAATGAAGTGACTGGCTTTATTGAAAAACCACGCGGCGATGGCGGTTTAATCAATGGCGGATTCTTTGTGCTTTCTCCACATTGTCTCAATTTGATTGCGGATGATACGACCAGTTGGGAAGGTGAGCCATTAGCGCAATTAACTGCGCAGCGGCAATTGATGGCGTATGACCATTTTGGGTTTTGGTTGCCAATGGATACGCTGCGCGATAAAAATCAATTAGAAACGTTGTGGGCATCCGGGCAAGCGCCTTGGAAATTGTGGCGTTGAGCGCGCGCTTTGATGCAACGCCTTAGGCATCCATGCCGCAGTCGTTGCATCATTTTTCAGGTGTAACATCCTGAAATTGCTCAACCAGCCGACTCGAAATCCCTTTTCAAAGGGATTGATGAGTAAACGATATGCGTAGAGTTCAAGAACACACCTTGGGGTGCTTCACCAGCTCCAAGCCCTGTAACCAGATCGTTAAACAGCACAGTGCGCGGCAATGGGCAGTGCGATTTGGAAATACTGGCGCATATCTCGGCGAGGTGACATTTACACCTTCGGGTGCGCTCGTAAGAGCTGACTGCCGGGAAAGTCCGGCACTTCATTGAGAGGCTAAATGTCAGGAACCGTATGATTATATTCCGCGACGCAGCTACCCGCTGTTTTTAGCACGAGAGGCTTTGCAGGCCGTCATCACGGACATTCACCAACGCGCCCTACATCCCCAAGTGGTTGGGCACTCAG
>NZ_NRRQ01000049.1:10916-17415 GCF_016583745.1 Chromatium okenii | reverse complement strand
ATGGCATAGGGCGCCATCATCAGCTCGTAGGCGTGCAGACGCGGCAGCAGATGCTTGGGCACATAGTCGTTCCAGGCATCGATCCGCTGGGCCTCGCTGAGTCGCTGCTGTTTCCATTTCGCCGTCAGGGTCGCGTGGATGACCTCGATGACCTCGACCAGAAAGGTCGCGGTCCCGGTCGCCGGATCGAGAATCTGGACGAAGGGCTCTTTCGGGAGGATGGTTTGGGTCTCGCCCGGTGAATCGCTGAGGAGTGGCAGCTTCAGGCCGGGGTGCTTTGTCAGCATCTCACCCCAGGTCGTCGTATCGGCCAGACCGTCGGTCAGCCCGAATTCGGTTTGCAGCAGCTCATGGACGCTGCGGACGATGTAGGAAACCACCGGGCGCGGGGTGTAGAAGACACCGCGCTGCATCCGCTTTTTGGCGTCGTACTCCTTCAGGAAGGACTCGTAGAAGTGGATGACCGGGTCTTCATCGGGGTTGCGGTCGCCAAAGTCGCGCAGCACCGCCTCCATGTTGACCTCGCGCAGAAGCTGGACGATCTCGTTGATGCCCAGCTCGTCGAAGTCGATGCCGGTCCAGCCCGCGCCGCTGCGGCGGCGTCCGCCGAGACGCAGGAAGCTCTCCAGCATCTCTTTCAGGAAGGGGTTGGTGACCGGCACCATGTCGGCCATGTTGTCAGCGGTGAGACCGGCGGGGCGCGAGATACGCGCCGACAGCAGACCATAGGCGATGGTCTGGGCATACATATCGGCAAAGCCGTCGTCGGTCAGGTCATGGATGAGCGCCTTCTTGAAGGCGTCCATCAGGGTACGCAATGGACCGGTCGCCGACTCGATCGCCAACGCGGCGTTGGCCTTCAGACGAGTCCGACGGGCAAGATCGGCCAGCCGCTCGGCTAGATGCTTGGCGGTGGTCACAACCTCGCGGTTGCGTTCCGTAAAGGCCGACGCCCAGGTGGTGCGCCAGGTCTCGACATCGGCGACATCGTCGGGCCAGCACAGCTTCGTCGTGAGCTGAGAGGCCACATGATCCAGGCGCAGCCCGGTGTCGTCGTCGTCCCAGCCCAGCACCTTCAATGTCGGGAGATCGCCACATCCGTCGTCCTGCACGAAATGAGCAAAGGTAATGCGCCGCTCGGCATCGTCGCCGTGGTTGGAGATGAACAGCAGGTCGGTCATGTCCCAGGCGGCACGCTCGGCGCTGTTGGCTACGGCGCGCTTTTTGAGGACCACCCGGCTGAGGATGCGCCGCAGCGCGACCACCGGCAGGCGCTTGGGCTCGAACTTGACGAAGAAGATGCTCCAGGGCTGGTTGACCGCCAGTGGCCGCAGCCGCTTGATCTCTTGGATCTTGGCCGCGCTTGCCGCGTCGATGCCCAATTCATCGGGCGTGTAGTCGAAGGTCAGATCCTCGAAGTTATCGCCTTCGATGGGCCAGCCCATTTTAACGCGCAGATAGGCAACGAGTTGATCGAAGCGTTTGATGCGGGCGAGTTCGCAGCGGTGGTCGGTGGGCATCGGTCTATCCTTCGTTGAGTTCCATCCAGCATTTGAGCGATGGCTTGACCCCAACCGGGGCATCGACACGCTTGAGGTAGCTGTTCTTGATGTGCTTTTCGATCTTGGCGCGGATCTCGACCAGGGTCTTTTCCGCCGTCGCGCACTGGCGCGGGGTCGTGGGCTTGGAGCGGATGCTCGCGACGATCTCGCCCGGTTCCTCCAGGATGGTGTCACGCTCCAGATCGTAGAGATACCAGCGGGCGGTGCCGGCGGTCTCGGTGAATTCGCCCGCATCTTTATCCAGCGCGGGGAGCGCATAGCAGAAGAACACGCCATGGGCGCCTTTAGCCGGGCGCTTGCGACCGCTAAAGGTGGCTCCCGGTAGCCCCTTCAGACGAGCCTCTAGGTCGGGATCGGCCTGGAGAAGGGCTTGATACTCCAGGTGCATGTCCTCAATGGCGGTCTTGGTGCCTTCATACGCCTGATTGAATTCCTTCAGTGCCTCGTAGTCATCGTTGGGGGTCAGGAGTTTCTTGCCCTCGATGCCGAGCGTTTTGGAGATCATCAGGGTCTTTTGGGTGACCTTGGTATAGAGGGTCAGGATGGCGTTCAATTCGTTAGGAGGCAGAAAGTTCCAGAAGCTGACCTTGCCGCGTGACGCAGCGACTTCCGGATGGTCGGCGATCAGCCGTTTCTCGGTTTCGGGGTTCATGCGCCGATCCACGCGACCGATGCGCTGCATCAGGCGCACCGGGTTCCAGTGGATGTCATAGTTGATCATCCGCGAGGCGTCCTGAAGGTTCAGCCCCTCAGACAGCACGTCTGTGGAAATCAGCACGCGGATTTCACCTTGCCCCATCGCGGCGAGCGCAGCCGAGGATGAGCCGTTGTAGTAGGGCGAAAACCGCTGGATGATCTCGGCGCGATTGGTGGTCGTGGCGCTGTCGACCTGTCCCACGCCATGGATGCCGGCTTTTTTGAGCTGTTCGCGCAAATAGCGAGCGGTATCAGCGAACTCGGTGAAGATGAGCACCTTCTGATCGGCGAGTTCTTTGGATGTGAGCAGGCAGATGAATTTTTTCAGCTTGTCGTCGTGCTTGGGTTCAAATTTCCGAACCTCGGCGATGAATCGCACGATCTGGTCGAGGTCGAGAAAGGTTTCTGACAGCATCTCTGGAATATCGAACTCCTTCGGATCGAGACGTATCACGGCATCCAGCAGTTCCTGCGGGACGATGTCCTCGTCTGCCGATTCCTCACTGTCATCGCCCCAGAAATCGAGGTGACGCTGAACCGCGTAATCGAGAATGTTGGCATTCTGGATCATCCAGCGTTCCAGGCGCTTCTTTTCGGCAGCGGTTGCGCTGTGGACTTCGACGAAGGCCAGCAGTTTTTTCAGCAGGCGGTCACAGGAAAGCTCGAACGCCGCTACCGAACTCTCGAAACGCTTGAGGAAGTTGGTGCGGATCAGCCCGACGACTTGTTTCTGGCGGTTCTGTTCAAAGGGGTCGATGGATTTGTCCGGTCCTTTGTACCAAGCGAGCGGATAGTACATCGGCAGGGTGAACAGCGGATTTTTGCGCTGGAACGCCTCTTTGAACAGATCGAGCAGGTGACCGTAGGTCTTGCGAATCGAGTAGGCCGCCACCTGTGGCGCCCGCCGCTCTGGGAAGGCGGTGGCCTGACCGGTTTCGCGGATCTGGCTCTCGCGCGCATAGGCGCGGCTGCGCTGGACCACCAGATTGGTAAAGATGGCGTCGCCGGTCAGGATATCCTGAACCTCAGTTATGACCTCCGCGACATCGGGCACGTCATGACCGACAGTCTGGCGCAACGTCTTTTCCATCTGGTTGAAATGCGCTCGCAGATTGTTGACCCCGAGTGTCCGGGCAAAGTATGCCTCGTCGCGGCGCGTGAACAACTCAATCATGTGGCGCAGATCGCTCAACCGGTTGTTGATCGGCGTGGCGGTGAGCAGGTAGAGAGCCTTCGGGCGAGTGGCGTTGTCCAGCAGATCGTAGAGCTGATAATAGCGTGACGGATCCCGTCCTTGAGCGGGATCGCCTTCGCGGCCGGTGTTCCGGAAGTGGTGGGCTTCGTCGATGATGACGGCATCGGCCAGTTCGGCGATGCGCCGGAACCGATCGGGAAAGTCGCCCTTGCGGTTCAGATCGGTGTGACTGAAGACCGCCAGGTTGCTGAAGTCCGCATGTCCGCCGAAACCGCCAATATGGGACAGCCACTCGCGCAGATGCGGTTCCCAAACACCTTCCTTTGCCGCCTTGGGGGCGAACAGGACGACGCGCTTACCTTCGTGCAGAACTAGGCGTTCGATCAGCATCAGTCCCACAAAGGTTTTGCCCAGACCAACGCCATCGCAGAGGAAGGCGCCGCCATGCTGGCGGGCGATCTTCATCAGCGCCCAGTAAGCCTCTTTCTGGTAACGGTCGAGATGCGGGAACAGTTTCGAGCGGGTTTCGTCCCATTCATTGGCGGTCAGCTCGTGCCCACGGAAAAACTCCCGCAGAGCCTTGGCGTAGACATCAAACGGTGTGTAGGGCTGGGTTTGACGCGCAATGATTGCAATAACCGCGTCCGTAACCTCAGCGGCATTCTTCCAATGTTCCTCAAACCATTTCTGGATTTGAGCCACTTCGTGAGCACTTTGCACCTGGATATTCAACTCGATATTCTTGCTCAGACCAGGGGCGGTGAAGTTGCTTGAACCCACCAGTGCTTTAGAGCCGACGCCTTCAAGCCTAGCGTGGGTGATGTAGGCTTTGGCGTGGAACTTGTCCCGATCATAGACGCGGCATTCAATCTGTTGGGAACGCAGAGCATCTATAATCGCCGGCACACCATGCAGAAAAGGATTGTCCGCCTTATTGGACTCAATGCTGTCGTCAAGAATTTGCTCGACACGGGAGCGGACAACCTCCAAAAGCGCCTTGCGTGTACGCAGGGTGGTCTCAGCCCCCATCAGAATGCGGATCTTCTCCAGGGGCTGCCAATGCTGATCCAGAGCCAACAGGGCACCAATCTCAAAGTAGCCGGTTGCAATGTCGAACGCACGGGAGATACCACACCATTCTTTGAGATAGCGGAGCCCCGTCCAGCCTGAAATGCTGTTGTCGACGATGAAAAGGTCGCGGTCTTTGGATTCAGTGGACAATGGTGTTTAAACTCCTGTGTGCTATCTCGAATCCGATACTTTTTTCTTGAACATTGCTGAGTAATGCTCAACTGCCAATCCGAAGATTGGGGTGTATCTACCAAAGCTGCACAAGCGAATGCTTTTGCAGCGCGAACTTTTTGATGCGTTTCAAGTTTTACACCAGCAACTCGTGCTGGCAACCGCATACTCGAACTTATTAAAGAGCGTGATTGAGCAACACGGGCTTGGTTATCGCCATTAGGTACATGCTGCTTGATCTCGCATAACGACGGATTTTTGCACTGTCAAAGTCGTTACCTGTAGAAATATGCTGGACTTAGCATTCCTAAATCATACTAAGCAAAACACAGTTTATTGAATACTATGTGGCAACCTTCGGCTCAAATCGGGTAAGCGCAGCAACATCCAGCACCTTTTCGACTTAACCGACGGTCTTGAGTAGCACTTCAATTGCTTCGGAAATGATTAGCGAGATAGTTTCCCTGATGTCGAGCTAACATCGTGGCATTTACAGACCGATCCGTGATGCCATTTTCGGTAAAGAGAAAATGCCGACGCGGTTCTTTAAACGGTGAGTTGATGATCGGGTTGTAAATGGCGGTCATTGCCGTTTCTCAACAGGTATTGACTGACTCACCACACCCTCACGCTTACACCAATCCCGAATCATCACCTCCAGCATGTTCGCCAGACTGCGCTGCTCCCGTTCTGCTGCCTCACACAACGCGGCTTTGATCTCTGGTTTGATGCGAAAGGTCACGGTGGCGATCTTGGTCACGGTCATGTGATCATCCGATTGGCAATACTGCACTATGCGGTCAATATAGCGCAGAATATCTCGAACACTGAAAATAAGACACTGGGTGGAAATAATACGCGCCTTTTACATGAAAATTGCCACCGTCAACTACACAGCAAGAATAAACTCGGTGCGTTACCGGCTCTATGAAAAACGAGAGCTTTCAAGGCTTGAGCCGTGTGCGGTGAAAGTTGCAAGCACAGTTTTTAGAAGGATAGAACAATAATGGACTGTCCCTACCCGACCTGATGAAGGTACTGGCAGCGTTAGTTGCTGACCAAACCTTGCCAACGAGTATGCACTAACCGGTCAAACACTCAATGGTATCCGGCTGCGAATACGAGCAGTGCGAGTGGCGCTATCACATTGATTGTGCAGTCGTGTTCGATGGTAAATAGTTTGGCGAGGAGCGCAGCCAAGCCGTCGATGTCGCTCGTGGTCGCATAGGCAATCAAGATCGGCATCCAGGTAGTGCCTCGATCAAAGAGTTATTAATTTTGCTGATCGGGACACTGCCAAGCAAAGATCAAACAAGTTATTCACTTCTTCGGTACGCATCGCCATGATTGTGGATATACCGAGCTTGACTAGCAGTCATTGGTTTATCGATTTTCACTAATCCATCCTCAATGGCGCAGACCCATCCCAATTCAGTGGTGAGGTGAGCCATAGCGCGTTTTAACCCCGCCTTAAAGCTATACATCGTCTCATTCTCACTGCCTGACAGGCGGTGAACCGTCTCTATTTTCAGAGGAAAAGGCTCGGCGTGGGTGGAATAAAACCCGTGCATCCATTGCGCTAGAGGCTGACCGCGTAGCTTTTCACGTTGCTCCCATTCAATTTGAGTCCAGCCTGCATGGTACAGATCAATGAGTTTTTGATTCAGTATGACGGTGTTTATCTTGGCGTCATCATCATATAAATAATGCTTGATTAACGTATCAGAATAACGAAATCTCCCCTCCTCAATTGAGACTGTCGCGTTCAACAAGCGATTCAAAGCACCGCGCAACCATCCAGCAC
>NZ_NRRQ01000049.1:4367-10322 GCF_016583745.1 Chromatium okenii | reverse complement strand
AAAATCTTAAAAAAAAGCGCGTAAGCGATTGAATTTTTTGAAAAAAAAAAGAAAACGGCAACCCTTCTAATCTTCTTTTAATCATTTAAAAATAAAATTTAATCGCAAAAAAAAATCACAATTTATAATCAGACCCTGCCACCTCTGGGTGGCAGGGTAACGGGACCGTCACGACCGGATGGTTTCCAGCTACTTGACCCGCCACTGTTGTACTGTTGGCTAACACAACCAATATCAGTTAAATCATGTACTTAAAGCTATAAAGCTACCAATAACCATCGGAACAGACCCTCAGTTCTGACAAAACAACACACAACTATCTAGCTACATAGCCCTAAAACGCACCACAACGCTCTACAAAAGCACAATGAGTAGATTAAGTAGGGAGGTAATGAGTGAGTAGCAAAAATCACGTAGTGAAAGCCCTATCGCATCTCAAGCGCATCAAAGTGTCTTTGACATACAAGCAAGTTAGGTAGATATAATGCAGGGCATAGCAAGGGTGAACACCCAAGGCACTGTTTGACAGGCTCAGAATGGTGCTGCTAGAGTTAATGCAAGTGGTTGACTTGAGAATGTTTTATCTGGGGATTTCACCCATTCTAGGCTGTCTGAATCTTAGAAAGTCGCGCATTGAGCAGAGCCATTACCCATGTGCCTTGTTCTCAATTCCCCACCGGACAAGGTTTGATAACCAGCAATGCCAGTGAGAAGCGCCCAGAAACGCTCTTAGTCGTATTTTCCACCGTCAATCAATAGGTTAGCCAAAACAAACCAGACAGTATCGACCACAGAGTTCTCAAAATTCGTCGCAAGCCCCACTTTGTCTTCTCAGAAACAAAGCGATGCTGTTTGTTCGCACCGCAAGTTCTGATAGGTGGCATAAGGGATTTTAACGTCAAAAAATTTCAGTGCATTTGCCTGAGATAGTGTTTTTTTGCGTCAAAAATAAAGTAAGCTCCGCTGGCTTCACTCTTAAAAGTAGCCATTTTTTAATACAAACACAGGTCTATTATTTAACTCACGAATAACTTGTTAATCACGCGATAATTTCCAGCAATCAGGAGTAATTTTCTTACCAAAAAGATCAATAGCAATTATTTGCAAAGAATGCGTTCAGTTGACGATTTGAATTAATACCTCAAGGTGGATAAAAACTAAATTACGCACGAATGCTGCACTTACCAGAATGGCATTAAAGCGATCTGGTAGTGCAGCACGCAATCACTAGGATTGATATGGATGTCAAGACTGATAGATTGTAGAGCTGTTTTTTGAAGTGTTCGGGTTCTTTCTGCCACCACTTCGGCAACCCGTCCGTTAAATTGCTCTACTATCCCATTTGCTTTGTGGATATGCGGGAAAAATCAGACAATCAATCTGGTTTTCTTTACAAACTTAATCTAATTGTGTTCGATGGACGCGGTGGCTTGACGCAACTAGATCATCTTGCCTTGACAAAACTACTGATGATTGAGTCACTCGGCATTCCCTCGCGCATCTCGCTTGGTTACATCGGCAATCAGGAAAGACGACGAACTTTACAGTCGTGTCACAAGCTTGTGACACCTGCATCAACTGGTTAAATCAACATAATGATTTTCAAGAGATGCTTATCAAAGACTGACAGCACCTAACCACTTTAAGAATGGATGACGCTATGCCAACAGCCTTACTTGCTATAGCGATACCATTCCCACCACTGGCTCGTTTTCAGTTTCATTTAGAGGCTCACGACACCATTCGTTTACCTGATTACGCCGGTTCTGCTTGGCGGGGTTTGCTCGGTCGTGGTTTACGGCGCACCGCTTGTGTGACGCATCAAACCACCTGTGTTGGATGTCTGCTGGTGCAAAGTTGTGTTTATTCAACCATGTTCGAGACTCCCGCCTCACCCACACAGGCGTTAGGTGGATATACAGCTTTGCCACATCCCTTCGTGCTCGACATTGATCCCAACGCTCCCCGCGTATTGGCTGCCGGTGATGCGTTCACACTAACGATTCATCTCATTGGCGCTGCGATCTCACAGACGCCTTATTTGATTCACGCTCTAGGAATTGCCGGACAACTGGGGTTCAGCAACGAGCGTGGTCGTTTCAGTGTTACTGCCGTTGAGCGCGAGCAGACATTAGGTATTGGAGATTGGCAACAAATCTACACGGCACAGAGTGGCGTCTATCAACCGCATGAGCCAACGCCCTTACGTCCTCCACCAGTTCCCGAAGCCGTGCAGATGCGCTTAATGACTCCACTGCGCATCAAGCGCGATGGGCATTTTCTGGGCGCTCGCGATCTCACTGCTGGTGATCTGGTGCAGGCGCTCTATCGCCGCTTGCGGTCATTATCCAGTCTGCATGGTGATCCAACTGCATTTGACCTGCGTGATCTGCCGCGTGATCCTGCGGTGCTCAAGCTGTATCCGCAGTGGTTACGCTGGCATGAGTGGACGCGCTATTCCTCACGTCAGAACACCCTGATGCAATTTGGTGGACTGGTTGGGGAGATTGGTCTCACTGGTTCGGCACTGTCCACTATTTGGCCAGCACTCTGGTTAGGACAGTGGACTCACGTTGGCAAGGGAACTGCCTTTGGGTTGGGTGGGTATCGAATAATAGAAACAGCAGGCTGAATAGTGCTTGATATTCCTGAACTAGCAACCTGAATCAGGAGATTCTCCGTGCGACAACCGAATAAACACCTGATCGCTGCCGAAGCACTGGCGGCTTGGAACGACAAATCAGCCCCAGCGGTGGCGGTTGATACCCTGACGCTGCGATGTGAACTGATCACGCCCATGTACGGCGGCGGGGTGACTGCCGGTGAGGTCGATGCCGCATTGCCAATCCGTGCGAGTGCATTGCGTGGGCAACTGCGTTTCTGGTGGCGGTTATTGCATGGACGTGGACGCCCACCCCAAGAAACTTTTGCTGCCGAAACGGCGATCTGGGGCGGCATTGCCAGCACCCAACCCACGGCAAGCAAAGTTGCGGTACGGGTTGATCGAATCACTGGATTGAGGGTTGAGCCAGCGTTTGTTTATCAACAGAATCACAATAAGCATGGCGAACTTAAAACCATGCCGAATGCGGCGGACTGGGTGGAAGCCTACGCAATGTTTCCGGCACGCGGTGAACTGACTAAGGATAAGCGATCAGAGGAAATTTCCCCGCATCGACTCGCCCGTGCAGGCTTGGGCTTTCGGCTTGGTATGCGTTTACACCCAGAATTGACCGCAGCACAGCGCGAAGAAGTTAATACTGCATTGCGCTGGTGGGCGAGCTTCGGTGGCGTTGGCGCACGAACGCGACGTGGATTAGGGGCGGTACGGGTCGAAGGACTAACGCCAGTGACGAATGTGGAAGTAGCGGCAAAAGGTGGACGATTAATCTTGCTCGCTCTGAGTGAAACTCCCGAACTGGCATGGAAAAACAGTGTTGGTCGTCTGCGTCAATTTCGCCAAGGAGTCGATCTTGGACGAAATCAGAAAACCGAGGGGTCGGAAAGCCCCGCCGGACGCAGTCGTTGGCCAGAGCCAGACATCATCCGTCGTCAAACGACACATCATTCACACGGTCATGCACCAACGCATCCCGTCACGCACGTCTATCCTCGCGCCGCGTTTGGTTTGCCGATCATTTTTCATTTCAAAGATGAGAATAAAGGCGAGCCGCCCCAGCAATTGTTAGTTCCTGAAGTCGGTGATCATCAGTCTGGCGACCGCATGGCCAGTCCGCTGATTTTGCGTCCCTACTGGAATGGACAACGTTATCAACCAGCGGCTTTGTTATTGCCCGGCTGGGAAGCTGCATTGCAGGTCAATGCCGGAGTTGGTGACGGGATATTCCGCCCCGCTTGGCCCAGCGATCCCGCCGAACGTCAGCGTCTCGCAGCACAAATTAAACCGATGCAGGGTCGCGGCAACGATCCGCTCTCCGCGTTCATGGACTATTTCGAGAAAGGCTGACCCATGCCCAAATATCTCGTCACACTGTCGCTCGGCCCGGTGCAAAGCCTGATCGAAGCTGCCCGCCGCACCCGCGATCTCTGGTGCGGCTCTTGGCTGTTATCAGAAGCGGCACGGGCAGCAGCGCGAGTGCTCCACAACGCGCAGCCCGGTTGTTTGATCTTTCCCAGCCCGGACAACCCCGCTCAAGAACTGCTGCCGCAACGCGAACCCGGTGATAGCGCCAACATTGCCAACATCTTACGCGCTGAAGTCACATTACCGAATGCTGATGCCGCCCGCGCTCTGTGCGTCCAAGCAAAGACCGCAGCCGCCGAACGCTTGAAAGACTTGGGTGAGCAAGCACGGCGCAAACTCAAAGTTAATCTGCGCGATGAAGTCTGGCAGGCACAGATCGACGACTTGCTGGAAAGTTTTGCGGCTTGGGTCGAAATCCCAGACGGGACAACAGGTTATCAGCAAGCCAGCGTGAACTTGGGTGCGACCTTAGCTGCCCGCAAAGCCACCCGCGATTTCCAACCTGCCAAGCCGGTTACGGCAGGCTTGCCGAAATCCTCGTTAGATGGAGCACTGGAAACGGTGTTGCCCCAAAAAGAGCATTGGGGCGACAAACACCGTGCTCGCCGCCAACTCGGACTCTCAGGCGGTGAACAGCTTGATGCGTTGGGCGCGATGAAGCGGTTGGCGGGGAATCCAGAACAGTTCACCGCTTACTCGCGTATTGCCGCCGATCCTTGGATTCAAAGTTTGAACGATGACCAGCAGCAGAGATTGTGCGCCGCCTACGAGCCCTTGATCGGTCTTGATCTGGCGACCCGTGTCAGCGGCAATCTTGAAGGTCATCAAAGTATTTACGCTGCGCTGCCCTACGACGCCCAGATGCTCTATGACTTCCGATTGGACAATGCCCTGTCAAGTGGCGGTGAAGATGCGCCAAATTCCGAAGAAAGTGATGCGCTCCACAATCTGCAAAAAGTCATCAAAGCGTTGCCCAAGGACGTTGGCGCACCGGTTCCCTATGCCGTGATTCTCAAAGCCGATGGCGACCGCATGGGCGCATTACTGCAACACGCCAAGACTGCCCAAGACTCACGCGATATTTCACGCGCATTACATGGATTTGCGTCCAGCGTGCGCGAAATCGTGCGCAAGCATCGCGGTCATGCCATCTACGCCGGTGGCGACGATGTACTTGCGCTGGTCTCGCTGCCTGATGCCGTGCCGTGCGCGAGAGACTTGGCTGATGCTTTTGTTATTGCGCTGCAACCTGTCGCGGAACGTCTTGGTGTGGAGAAAGATGAGCAACCGACGCTTTCCGTTGGTCTGGCGATTGGTCATCTGATGGAGCCTTTGGGCAATCTGCGGGCACGCGCCAATCGCGCTGAGAAGCTGGCGAAGGGCGATACCGAAACCAAGCCGCGCAATGCGCTGGCGATCATGTTGGGTGTGCGTTCCGGCGGCGAGCTGGCGTGGCGGGCAAATTGGAGCGATCAAAAGGCGTTTGATGCCTTGGACGTGTTCACGCAAGCCTATTGCAAACGCGAACTTCCCAGCCGTGTCGCCTACGATCTCCGCGCCATTGATCGAAGTTTGGATTGGTTGCGCGACGATCAAACGCCAACGACCAACGGGATGCGCCGTGCCGAGGTGGTGCGGATGTTGGATCGGGCACGGCGCGAAGGTGGAACTGAGAAATTATCAGACTCCAACAGCACGCTGATCCTCGAACAGGTGAGTTGTCAGCCACTCGGCGAACTGGCCGATACGCTGATCCTGACGCGCTGGCTGGCAGCTCGCACTGCGGCGGATTTGGGAGAGAAAAATCCATGACCTCATCACATTCCAGCCTGTATGACCAAGACATCGTTGCTTGGGCAAATCAACAAGCGGAGGCATTGCGTACCGGGCACTTCGCGCAGCTTGATCTGGAACATCTCGCCGAGGAAATTGAGGACGTGGGCAAAAGTGAGCAACGCGAGTTAATGAGC
>NZ_NRRQ01000049.1:0-3901 GCF_016583745.1 Chromatium okenii | reverse complement strand
TGTACTTTTGTTGGCGTTGATGAAATGCACTTCCCGCCACCATCCACCATTGCCGGATGTTTGCGCACTGCTTGGGCGCGAGCGACTGGTCATCCCTTTGATGCCAGCCTATTTGATCTGGAAATCAGTGGGGCGTTGCTCCTGCGTCCGAATGAACAGGGCGACTTGCGTCTGCTCGCACCTAAACCGGCAGATGCACACTATTTTGGTCATGGCGATGATGCCCGCTGCATCCGCGCCGAACCCGCCCCGTTTGATAAAAGTTGCAATGCCGATTTGCCCGACAAGCTACTGCCGCTGCGCCTAACCGTCGATGAAAAAGTCAAGGCCAGCAGCGGGCCGCACTGGTGGGATTGGAAGGATTTGCTGGCGTTTCGCACCGGTCAGGAAATGCCCAAGTACACAGAGCTGAAAGCGCGCGGCTGGTCGCCGCCGATAGGTGATCGGCGCACTCATGTTGCCATCGACCCCAAAACGCTGGGCGCTGATTCTGGGCTTTTGTTCCAGACCGAGGGAATGGATTTTGCACCTACTAATCAATGGCTCAAGGAAAAAGTGGATAAGCCGAGCTTACGGCTGCTGGTTCGCTGCACCAAGCCACTGTCCGAGGGTTTGGTTTATTTGGGCGGCGAGCGCCGTTTGGCACAACTGCATCCCGAACCCGAAGCGACTTGGCCACAACCGCCAGCGGACTGGTTCGAGCGCATCGTTAAAGCGGGTGGGCTGACGCTCACGCTGTTGACTCCAGCCTGCTTCGAGAAAGGCTATCGCCCCGGTTGGCTCGATGAGACGTTGACCGGTGCGCCACCTCAAGCCCCCGGTCTGCGCTTGCAATTGGTCGCAGCGGCGGTCGAACGTTGGCAACCACATTCGGGTTGGGATCTCGCGGCACACCAGCCACGTCAAACCCGCAAGCTGGTTGCTGCGGGTGCAACTTATTGGTTTCGCTTGCCAGATACAGATAAGCCATCACCCGACGCGCTTGAGTCACTTTGGTTAAGCAGTTTGTGTGATCTGGAACAGGATCGGCGCGACGGCTATGGGCTGGCGTTACCCGCGCCTTGGACACCTCCAAACGCCTGATTTTTCAACTTAATTGATGGCAGTTTTTCCACAGGACGATCTCATGCAAGCACGTCTTTTTCATCTTCATGCGCTTTCTGCGTTGCATTGCGGCACTGGTCAATCGACAGGCGTGGTGGATTTACCGATTGCTCGCGCCCGAGCAACCCAGTTGCCGATTGTGCCCGGGTCGTCATTGCGTGGTGTGTTGCGCCAGTCGGTCAGTGAGCACAATGAATCTGCTGCTCGCGCCCTGTTTGGTCCTAAGAGCATCGCCGATAACGCCAAGAGTTTTGCCGGTGCGTTAGCTGTCGGTGACGCGCATCTGCTCGCGCTACCAGTGCGGGCGTTGGCGGGCATTGTGTGTTATGTCACCGCGCCCTTTATCCTCAGTCGTTATGCCCGTGATCTGGAACGCGCCGGATTGACGGCTCCCGAACCTCTTTCTCCCGCCCCCGCCAACAATACGGCTCTTGTTGCCGCTGATTCAGTCAATCGCATGGAAAACAAGCTCGTGCTGGAAGACCTTGACCTTGATGTCAGTGACAATGACATCGCAAAACAGTGGGCGGAGGATATTGCGCAATTGATTCATCCCCAAGATGTGATGGCGCAAACTGATTTCAGACAACGTTTTGCCATTCTGCCCGATAACATCCTCGGCTTTCTGAGCGAAACCGCGACTGAATTGCGCACCCGTATCAGCATTGACGAAAACACTGGCACGGTGAAAAAGGGCGCACTCTGGTTTGAGGAACATCTGCCCGCTGAAACGTTGCTCTGGGGCATCTATGCGCTGACGGATTCCAATGAACCCGATCAACCCTATGCGCGTGATGCTCTGGCGCGTGCCTTACCTGCCAGCGATACCCTGCTGCAAATCGGCGGTCAGGCGGGAGTTGGGCGCGGATTGGTGCGGTTTCTGACGCAGGAGGGATTGGCATGACTCTGCGTGCTCATCGGGTCGCTCGCGCCGCTTATCTGCGGGTTGAAGCCCACCAGAATGAACCTGACGAGAAAAAATATTGTGCGATTGCGCACAAGCTGCCGGGCATGATTCTGCAAAATGGACTGGCGCAGGCGACCGGCTTTTTACTCGCCAAAGGCGGCACTGAGCATCTGATGCTGCTTGAGGATCTCAACGCTGTGTTGCAGGCGGGCGGAACGCTCAATGTGCCTAATTGTAATGCGCTGCATCAAGCCATCATCGCTGCCGATTTGAACCAAACGCTCAAACTCACTCGCCACGCACTGGAAGCATCCGGTTGGATCAAACGCTATGTGCAAGGGTTGCTGCGCGTGGATGCCACCGGCGAAAACACTGATAACAGCGGAGGTTGACACATGCCAACTCAACTGATGCGCGAGAATCTACGCCCGCTTTATCGCCAAGCCAATCATGCTCACCCTGGTCTGCTGCTCCAACGTGGCTACGCCGATTATGACAATGAGACTGAAGCGGGACGGCAAGCCAAAACTGCGTATATCCGCCGAATTTGTGGCGTCACTGCTGATTCTTTCTACCGCAATGCTTATCAACGCTGGCGGACTGCAACGACTGATCCGCTGCGGTTTCGCCAAGCGGTGCTTGCGCTCCAATCACGCCTGTTCATTGGTTTGACTGGCGGCGGAATGTTGGAAACTGGCTGTGCCATCAGTCATAGCTACGGAATGCCCTATATTCCGGGTTCGAGTATTAAGGGCGTCGTCCGGGCGCAGGTCAGTAAGAGTCTATTCGGCGAGCAGAATCCGGCAGTGATCGCTGAATTATTTGGTGCTGAAGCCGATCTAAATGGAGCGCATCCGCTGGGGCTTTCCGGTTTAGTGAATTTCCATGATGCGTGGTGGGTTCCCACTTCCGCCGAGCGACCGCTGGTTGAGGAGATCGTGACGACGCATCATCCTGAATACTACGGTAGCGAGGGTGTGACTCCGGCAACTGATTTTGATAGCCCAATCCCCAACGCGCAGATCGCAGTGCAGGGCGCGTTTTTATTTGTGTTGGAAGGGCCGCTGGCATGGCTGGAACTCGCGGAGAAGATGCTGATTGCTGCATTGGATCAGGGCGGCATTGGTGCAAAAACCCGCACCGGTTATGGTTTATTTGATCCACAGCCGAAAGTTCCCGCTGGTGCAGTCTGCGCTTGGGTTGGAGAGACAATCGCTCGTTTAGCGAAACAGAACAATGCACAAGCTGATGACACTTTGCGCGGCAAAGGATTGGCGGCAGAATGGGCGGCGTTGACTGATCCGGTGCTCAAGGCAGCAGCGTTGGAAGATATTCGTTCACGCTGGCAAGCCCAAGGTTGGTGGGATAATCCACCCGGAAAATCCGCCAAACAAGCAAAGGTCTTTTACTTGGGTTGACCTCTCTAGGAGTTACGCAGTTGCGAACAAGCCATACAATGGTGCTGATAAATAAAATCGCACGGCACTGCGCACGATCTTATTTTTTGCTTCCATAATGCTTATTCCAGTTCGATAGAAGTAGCGTTCCAAACGTATGAAAGCACGAATTGCAAGACCAATATGATTGCGTTGAGAAATTGCTGAACGCGCTTGACAGCGTTCCACACCGCAGTTTTGTTTGAGATCGTGATGATAAACTTCAATCATCCATCTTTTTTCAGCCAAACTTTTGCGCATCAAATTTGACATTAAAAAATCATTAGTCGCCCAGTATTCCGTGTCACCGTTTTTGGAAACGATCCAGAATGCTTTTACTAAGCCATAACCTTTTAGGTGAACAATTTCTCCCTCAGAAGAAAGATGAACATCTCTAATCGCTCTGTTTCCGGTTCGGTCTGGATCAACTTGCCGGTTTGATTTGAGCTGCGTC
>NZ_NRRQ01000048.1 GCF_016583745.1 Chromatium okenii | reverse complement strand
ATGTATAACCATCAGATACCCCAAAAAGCACTCGGACATGTGTCACCGGTGCAAGCGTTGAAAAACTGGCAGCAGAAAGAACCCGAACGCTTCAAAAAACAGGTCTACAATCTCTCGGGTCTTGACAGCTAAACACACGATGAATACACCTGAAAAAACAGCGCGCGATTATCGAAAAGCGCAGGCGCTCCTTTTCAATACGCGACTCGCTGGCGGGTCGTTCGTCATCCTTGACTCACTTCAATGAACGCAGCATTTTGGCGTGGCAAACGGGTTTTTCTCACCGGTCACACCGGATTTAAGGGCGGCTGGCTGGCGTTGTGGCTGACCGAATTGGGCGCAGAAGTAACGGGTTATGCGTTGGCACCGCCCACAAATCCCAATTTTTTCACCCTCACGCGCTTGCGTGAGCGGCTCGCAGCGCACCATCTGCAGGACGTGCGCGACGCAGCGACGTTGCAACAGGCGCTGATCGCTGCCGCACCCGATCTCGTATTTCATCTCGCTGCCCAGCCGTTGGTGCGCGAGTCGTATCGCTCGCCGGTGGCGACCTATGCCACCAATATCATGGGCACAATCAATCTGTTAGAAGCGGTACGCCACACTGAAACCGTGCGGGCGGTGGTCGTGGTCACGTCCGACAAATGTTATGCCAATCAGGAATGGGCGTGGCCGTACCGCGAAACCGACGCGCTCGGCGGGCATGATCCGTATGCCAGCAGCAAGGCTTGCGCGGAATTGGTGACGACGGCGTATCGCCACAGTTTTTTAGCGGCAGCGGGCGTGGCGGTGGCGACGGCGCGAGCGGGCAATGTGCTGGGCGGTGGCGATTGGGCGGCGGAGCGGTTAGTGCCCGACATTTTGCGGGCATTGGCGGCGAACGTGCCGGTAAAAATCCGCTCGCCGCACGCGATTCGACCTTGGCAACATGTGTTGGAACCGGTGGCGGGCTATCTCACGCTGGCGGAGCGGTTGCACGAAACAGGCGCGACGGCGGCAACGGCGTGGAATTTTGGCCCGGTGGACAGCGAGGCGCGATCAGTAGCATGGCTGCTGGACACGCTGGCGGCGAAATGTCCGACTTTGCGCTGGCAGTGCGATGGTGCGCCGCAGCCGCCTGAAGCCGGCATGTTGCAAGTTGATAGTGCGTTGGCGCGGACGCGGTTGGGTTGGCAGCCGCGCTGGACGCTGGCACAGGCGCTGGATGCGACCTTGGCATGGCAGCAGCACTGGCAGCAAGGCGCTGATTTACAACAATTTTCTTTGCAGCAAATCGCAGAATACTGCGGGACGGAATCGCCATGACGCGCCCCCGTTTTCACATTCACATGACCGGTATTGCGGGCGTAGCGGTGGTTGAACGCTTGCCAATTCATGATGAACGCGGTTTTTTTGAACGGGTATTTTGTACACAAGAATTCGCTGCATTAACGCAAAATAAACCGCTGGTGCAAATTAATCGGACTTTAACGAAACGGCGCGGCACGGTGCGCGGTTTACATTTTCAATACCCACCAGCGGCTGAAATAAAATGCGTGACCTGTTTACGCGGTGAATTGCTGGATGTTGCGGTTGATATTCGCGCTGGCTCACCGACTTTTTTACAAGTTCACAGCGAATTTTTAAGCGCCGACAATCATAAAATGATGGTGATTCCCGCAGGCTGCGCACATGGTTTTCAGGCGCTCACTGATGACTGTGAATTACTTTATCTTAATACTGCTGCTCACGCACCGGAATTAGAATCTGGTTTGCATCCAACTGATCCGCAACTCAATGTTAATTGGTCATTGCCACTGATTGATTTATCGCCGCGTGATGCCGAGCGGGCGCTGCTAGATGTTGGATTTCAGGGCATTTTGTTATGAGAAATTCTCGCATAACCGTATTGGGTGCGCAGGGATTGATTGGCAGCCAGATATTGCATTATTTACAGCAGCGCGGTGTTGATACTTTTGCACCGGCAAAGCATGACGAGCGCATCTTTACGGAACCATTGGGGCAGGTTATTTATTGCATTGGTTTAACGGCTGATTTCAGACAGCGCCCGCTAGAGACGGTAGAAGCGCACGTCTGTTTACTCCGTCGTTTATTGGCAACTGCGCAATTTGAATCCCTGACTTATTTGTCCAGCACGCGAGTGTATGCGCAGAGTGACGACACCAGCGAAAACGCAAATTTAGTCGTGAATCCGAATCATCCGAGCGATCTGTATAATTTATCTAAGTTAATGGGCGAATCGCTGTGTTTACAGAGCGGACGCACGGGAATGAAAATTGCGCGACTGTCTAACATCATTGGTTTATGCCGCGAACCGCACAATTTTATTGCCCAATTATTAGAAGAAGGGTATCAGCACGGAACGGTGACACTGCAAACTGCATTAACATCAGAAAAAGATTATTTATATCTTGATGACGCGGTGCAAGTATTAGTAGCACTTGCGCAAGCAGAAGTGACTGGCATTTTTAATGTTGCCAGCGGATACAACACCACCAATCAAGAGATTTTAGACTTAATTGCAGCAGAAACTTCTTTTAAGGTCACAACTATAGCCAATGCCCCAGTATGGACATTTGCACATATTGACATCACCAAAATTAAGCAACTTTTTCAGTTTATTCCGCGTCAGTTCGCAGAGTATTTTCCAGAATATCTTCGTTTATATCAAACAACGAGACCAGCACCGTGATCTATTTTGAAACGACTCCAGACGCCGAACCCAATTACCGCGCTGAAAAAAAAGCTCGCGTTGCTGAATTTGCAGATGATGCTGAATTCCGCGCCTTATCAAAGCAGTGGCGTATTGCCGCCTTGCAAAGAAAATATATGAATAATGGCTCATGGCTGGGGCGTCCAATCATTCAACTGCCGATGGATATGCTGGCAGTGCAGGAACTGCTGTGGGCAATCAAGCCAGATTTAGTGATTGAAACCGGAATTGCGCATGGTGGCTCATTAATTTTATCGGCGTCTATTCTTGAACTGATTGGACATGGTCGCGTGCTTGGAATTGACATTGACATTCGTACACATAACCGCCAAGCCATAGAAAATCATCCGTTAGCACATCGAATCACTTTAATAGAAGGATCAAGTATTAACCCCAGTACTGTTGCAAAAGTTCATGCTGAAGCCAAAGATGCTAAAAAAGTGATTGTTTTATTGGATTCTAATCACACTCATGCGCATGTTCTCGCTGAACTCAATGCGTATGCAGATTTAGTGAGCGTTGATAGTTATTGTGTTGTGTTTGATACCTTTGTTGAAGACATGCCAGATGATTACGTTTGGAATGATCGTCCTTGGGGCAAGGGAAATAATCCCAAAACCGCCGTTCGGGAATGGCTTAAAACACATCCCGAATTTATCATTGATCACTCAATAGAAGATCGCCTGCTGATTACTTCAGCACCAGATGGTTTTTTACGGCGTGTTGCCGTTGATGGAGTGCAGAGTCGTGAATAACTTAATTTCGAGCCTATTTTTTGGGGTTAAAAACCCTGAGTTTTTGCAGGGAATTCAACAGGCAATCAGCAATACATCTCCCGAAGGAATTTATGCTGGTGATAACATTTTCACCATCGGTCGTAACTTGAGTTTTCTCGACAATGAAGCGTTTGTAAAAGCGTGGAAAATGCACGCCGAAACGCAAGTGGAACATGCCATCGTTTGGCGAATTTATGTATTATCTTGGTTAGCAAAAAGTGTACTGGCGCGAAAGGTGCCGGGTGATTTTGTAGAATGCGCTTGTTATAAAGGTATTTCCGCCAGAATTATTTGTGATTACGTTGATTTCATCAATTCCGACAAACATTATTATTTATATGATCTCTTTGAACATGATGACGCCATGACGCATCACGCGATGCCTGAGCATAGCACAACGCTATATGAGCAAGTTAAAGCACGGTTTGCGACATTTCCAAACGTAACGGTAACAAAGGGTTTTGTTCCGCAGATATTAGATGAAGTTGCCCCCGAAGTGATTTCTTTTCTGCATCTTGATATGAATAACGCAGCAGCTGAAATTGGTGCATTAGAACGACTCTTTGATCGCCTCTCGCCGGGCGGTATTTTAGTGCTAGATGACTACGGTTGGCGTGCTTATCGGGAACAAAAACTTGCTGAAGATCCTTGGTTAGCAGCGAGAGGATACGACGTGTTGGAATTACCAACTGGACAAGGTCTTGTGATTAAGTAAGCACGCACTTTTAATTGAGACGTTGGATTTTATTATGAACACCATTCAGACTTTGCATGACGACGCACTTTCACATCATCGCGCTGGACGGCTTGATGTTGCAGAAAGTTTATATCGTGCGATTTTGGCATTAAATGCAGATCATGCTGATGCGCATCACAATCTGGGAATTATCGAATTTCAATCGCAGCGCATTGCGTCTGGCTTAACGCATTTGCGGCGTGCAGTAGGATTAGCGCCCAAGATAGGTGGATATTGGATTTCTTTAGCAGACAGTTTAGTGATCGCAGAACAGTTTGATGAAGCACATTTAATTTTAGAGCAACTCAAAAAAACTGGACAGAAACTAATTGTAAAAAAAGTTTCTGATCGCATCAAAAAATCCAGCAATCGGCTTTTGGCAAAAGAAGAGATTTGTCAAGTAATGCCTTATAAAAGCAAGAAACAAATTGAAGACTTATTTAGAAAAGGTCAATTTTTTGAAGCGGAATCGCTTGCACGCCATCTTGTAGAACAATACCCGAAAGATTCGTTTAGCTGGAAGGCATTGGGAACTATATTATTCAAACGCCGTTTGTTTGAAGATGCTTTAGAAGCACTTTCAAAAGCGGTTAATTTAACAGCAGATGATGCTGAACTGTTGAATAACTTAGGTAATACGTTACAACACCTGAATCGCCCAGATGAAGCTTTGTTTTGTTATCGACGTTCTTTAGAACTGAATCCTGATTACGCGGTAGTTCACAGCAGTATCGCAACAACACTATCGAGTTTAGGTTTCAAGAATGAAGCAATTGATAGTCATCGACGGGCATTGGCGCTTGATCCAAACTTGGTAGATAGTTTGAATGCGCTTGGTGTGGTATTAAAAGAAACAGGTCGTTTAGATGAGGCGTTAAAGTATCTCCGCAAATCGCTGGAGTTAAATCCACAATACGCCGAAGGTTACAACAACTTGGGCACAGCGTTACAAGAGCTTGGGAAAATAGATGAAGCAATTTTTGCTTACAGACAGGCATTTCAACTCAATGCTGATCTTACAGTAGGTTACTCAAATTTATTATTTGCTTTGAATTATCATCCCGACAAACCGGCGGAAGAAGTTTTCACTGAATATCAAAAATTCGATAAAAATGTTGGTGATCAAGGTCGCGTTTTTTGGTTTAAGCATTCGAATAATCCTGATCCTAATCGGTGTTTGCGTATTGGCTATGTATCGCCCGATTTTCGCTCACATTCCACACGTTATTTTTTAGAACCACTGTTAGCGCATCACGATCAATCTGATATAGAAGTTATAGCTTATGCTGAATTAAAAGTTGAAGATGACGTTACTGCACGTTATCGTCAACATGTTGATCATTGGGTAACTACTCGTGGTTTGAGTGATGCGTCCTTAACTAAACAAATACGTGCGGACGGTATTGATATTTTAGTTGATTTAGCTGGTCAAACAGCAGATAACCGTTTAACAGTCTTTGCGCGACGACCCGCTCCAATTGCAGTGTCTTGGTTAGGATACGGATATACCACAGGATTAAGCGCGATTGATTATTTTTTAACGGATGACATCATGGCACCAATTGGCAGTGAACATTTATTCGCTGAAACTCCATGGCGAATTGCCGTTCCTTCAATGGTCTATCGACCTAATATGAATATGGGAAATGTGAGTAGTTTGCCAGCATTAGGGAGTGGAATAATAACATTTGGAACTCTAACACGCGGCATCCGTATTAACCATCACGTGGTGCGTGTATGGTCAACTATTTTGCAACGATTACCAAAGTCACGCTTAATGATTCAAAGCGGAACATTTACAACGCAATCAATGCAAAACCTTATTATAGAACAGTTTTCTGCATACGGTATTGCGCCTGAACGTTTAGATGTTGGGTGCCGCACACCATCCTGCGATGTGTTAAGGGATACGGATATTAGTTTAGATTGTTTTCCGCATAATTCTGGAACCACGTTGATTGAATCGCTGTACATGGGGGTGCCATTTATTACCTTAGCCGCTCGCCCGAGTGTAGGACGAATTGGTAGCACAATTTTACATGGTGCGGGGCATCCAGAATGGATTGCGCATGATGAAGAAGACTATATTGAAAAAGCAATTGCGCTTGCGAGTGATTTACCCCGTTTAGCCGCCATTCGGGCGAGTTTGCGTGCTGAGTTAGAGGCGAGTCCATGGCGCGATGAAGTTGGATTTGCAAAGCGCGTTGAACAGGCTTATCGCAATATGTGGCAAATTTGGTGTAAAAATCCAACTTAACACAGCGTGCGCATAAGTACCACTGACGCATTTAACGTTATTAAACATGGGTGATGTTGATGGGTGTATCTTCGTTTGACACGCTGTTGGAGTTATTGCGCCAAGGGCAATTCACTCAAGCCGAATATCTCGCTCGTCAAATCACACAACATGATCCGAAAAATTCTTTTGCTTGGAAAACGCTCGGCACGTTAATCATGCGCGATCCTGAGCGTATTCAAGCGGCGTTGCCATTATTGGAACATGCGCGACAATTAGCTCCCGCAGATGTTGATATACTCAACAGTTTGGGGCACGCTTATTGTGAATTAAATCATCTTGATGAATCTTATAACTTTTATATGCAAGCTGTGGCATTACAGCCAGATAGTGCCGAGATTTGGAATAATAAAGGTTTGGTTGAGGAAAAGCGGAAGCAGTGGGAAGCCGCGTTGGAAAGTTATCAACGGGCGGTGGCACTAAAACCTCACTACGTTAAAGCATTAAATAATTGCGGAAACGCATTACAAGCACTCAACCAAATTGAAGCAGCATTATCTTATTATGCGCAAGTATTAGCATTGGATGCTCATTTTCCTGATGCGCATTACAATTGTGGTTGCTTGTTGCAACGCCTCAAATCTTGGAAGACAGCTCAAGTTTTTTTTGAACGCACAATTACTCTTAAACACGATCATGTTGGCGCACTCAACAATGTTGGTTTGTTGTTGATCGCACAGGGATTACTTGATGAGGCTTTAGCACGTTTTGCGCGGGTTATTCAACTGAACCCAAACATGGAATCTGCGCATTCTAATACGTTATTTACTTTAAATTATCATCCCAATCAATCAGCAGAAGCGATTTTTGCTGCGTACAGCGCCTTTAATCAATGTTTTGGCGCACCACAGCGGGCAAAATGGCGACCACATCTCAATCATAACGATCCCGAACGGCGCTTGCATATTGGTTATGTTTCGCCAGATTTTTGTGCGCATTCTGTAAGGTTTTTTCTTGAGCCTTTGCTCGCGCATCACGATAAAGCGGTCGTTGAAATTACGGCATATAGTCAAACATCACGGCAAGATGCAATGACAGCGCGTTATCAATCCTATGTCGAGCATTGGGTAGATACTGAATCCTACAATGATGATGAACTTGCGGCAAAAATTCGCGCTGATGGAATTGATATTTTAGTTGAATTAGCCGGGCATTCCGCTGGGAATCGCTTATTGATGTTCACTCACCGCCCCGCGCCAGTTTCAATATCATGGTTAGGATATGCCTATACCACCGGTTTAACAGCGATTGATTATTTTCTCACCGATGCGGTAATGGTTCCCGCAGGCAGTGAAACATTATTTGCCGAACAACCGTGGCGCGTTGCTGTGCCATCAATGGTATATCGACCGGATGGCGGTATCGGTGAAGTCAATTCATTGCCAGCATTAGAACGCGGCTTTATTACTTTTGGAACCCTCACGCGTGGTATTCGGATCAATCATCGCGTCATTCGCGTGTGGTCAAACATTTTGCAACGCTTACCTCATTCGCGTTTGGTGGTGAATAGCGACGCATTTAATAGTTTGGAGCGGCAGCAGGCGTTGGTGGATCGGTTTGCTATTTATGGAATTGCGCCGGAGCAATTGGTTATCGGCTTTAATAGTCCGCCATACGATGTCTTGCGCGGAGTGGATATTGCGCTGGATTGTTTTCCACATAATTCGGGGACGACGTTAATTGAGTCGCTGTATTTAGGTTTGCCATTTGTGACTTTGGCAGATCGTCCCAGTGTGGGACGCATTGGTAGTATGATTTTGCACGGCGCGGGACATCCTGAATGGATTGCGCATACTGAAGAAGAATACATTGAAAAAACTGTTGCGCTTGCCAGTGATTTACCCCGTTTAGCCGCAATTCGGGCAAATTTACGCGATGAATTAGAAGCGAGTCCTTGGCGCGATGAAGTGGGTTTTACGCGGCGGATTGAGCAAGCCTATCGGGACATGTGGCGGCGCTGGTGCGCAACAACTCTCAGGAATTAACGTCTTCAGAAATCGCTGCATTATTTCAGCGATTTCTGAAATTGGATGATTATTTAGACACTGGAATGATTGGGTTAATGATTCCAGTCAGTTGATTTTGTAATACTTCGGTTCCTATTTACAAAAATATGCGCTTAACAAAACAACGCAGATAACATTTAATCCGATCCTGAGATTGATTTTGACCGAATCACCTCAGATCAACCGCACCGATTTTTAGTTGTGGAAACAACCCAATGTGCATTGTTATCTCGCGTTTTTCATTCGGTATCGCGTTGTTCAGCACTTCAATTTGTCTCGCCCAAATCACCACCGACGGCTCAGTCGGGCCGCGTCAAATGCTCACCGGCGCGGACATGCAAATCGGCGCAGAACTCGGCAGCACTCGCGGCACCAACTTATTTCACAGCTTCCAAACCTTTGATATTCCAGCCGGGCGCAGCGCCACTTTTACCGGCCCCGATAAAATCCAAAACGTCATCAGCCGCGTCACCAGTGGCAAAATATCCAACATTGACGGGCAGTTACGCTCGAAAGTCGGCACAGCCGATGTCTATCTCATCAATCCGTCCGGCGTGGTCATGGGCGCAAATGCCAGCGTTGATGTGCCCGCCGCGCTGCATCTCAGCACTGCCGACGAGGTGCGCTTTTCTGACGGCAGCCGTTACAGCGCCCGCGATCCGGCGAGCAGTTCTCTCACTATCGCCGCGCCGGAATCATTCGGTTTTCTGTCGCCGCAACCGGCGACTTTGACCGTGAACGGCAGCCAATTGAGCGTTAAAGCTGGCAAGCACATGACGTTAAGCGGCGGCGATGTCACGATCACTGGCAGCGTTGATAAACCAGCAAAAATGACTGCGCCGGGCGGGACGATCCGCGTTGAAGCAGTGGGCAAAACAGGTAAATCGGTTGCAATTAACAAACCTTCAGTCACGCCGGGCAGCGGGCAATTGACGGTGAAACATGCGCGAATTGAAACGAGCGGCGATGGTGGCGGTTTGATTGCAATACGGGCGGGTTCATCAGCATTAGAAAATGCACAATTGATTACTGAAAATCAGAGCAAAACAGATGCGATTGGTGGAATTGATGTTGCCATTGCCGGAGCATTGCAGCTCAATCAAAGTTGGCTTTTTGCCGATACCGTCGCGCCCGGCAAAGGCGGCAGCGTCAAGGTTCGGGCGGGAGAGTTGCGGATGAACGCCGCGCTCATTTTCAGCGATAGCTATCGCCATGCCGCGCTGCCGTCTGCGGATGCCATCGGCAATGCTGGTGGCGTGGCGGTCGCGGTGACGGGATCGCTGAATCTCGACAATGGTTCGGCGATTCAAAGCGTGGCGTGGGCTGAAGGCAATGCCGGAGCCATCAATTTGACCGTTGACGGGTTATTGGCGCTGCGTCAGGGGGCGCAGATTTCTGGCAGCACTTGGGCAACCGGCGCGGCCGGAACGGTGACGGTGCAGGCTGGCGCGATGCGTCTGGATAATGAAGGCAGCGCGGAGCAATTCACCGGCATCTGGAGCGACGCCAATGTCGGTTCAACCGGCAATGCTGGCGCTATCAACCTGACCAGTGCCGGTCTGCTGGAAGTGGTCAATGGCGCGGTGATTTCCAGCAACACTTGGGCAGCGGGCGCGGCCGGAACGGTGACGGTGCAGGCCGGTGCATTGCGGGTTGATGGCGGATTGACCGGTCAGGTGACGGAAATCGCAAGTAACGTCAAATCGAGTTCAACCGGCAGCGCTGGCGCTGTAAACCTGAGCGTTGACGGACTGCTGGAGGTGCTCAATGGCGCGGATATTTCTAGCCGCACTTCTGCTGGCGCGGCGGGAGCGGTGACGGTGCGAACTGGGGCGTTACGTCTTGATGGTGGCGGATTAACCGAGCAAATGACGGGAATTGACAGCACGGCATATCCTAATTCAACCGGCAATGCCGGAGCCGTCACGCTAAACATTGATGGGCTATTGGAAGTGCGCAATGGCGCGGTAATTTCAAGCAGCACTTTTGCAATGGGTGATGCCGGAATGCTGACGATACAAGCAGGGGAATTGCGTCTTGATAGTCAAGGATTCACACATTGGTTTACAGGAATTACGAGCGCCGCATATCAAACAGGTTTAAGCGGAAATGCCGGAGCCATTCACCTGACTGTTGCTGGCTTGTTAGAAATGCTGAATGGAGCGGTAATTTCTAGCGATACTTTTGCAATGGGCAATGCCGGAGCGGTCACAATACAAGCTGGGGCATTGCGTCTTGATGATCGCGGACTTGCCGATCAGGTTACGAAAATTGCAAGCGATGCAAAACCTAATGCAACTGGTCATGCGGGCGATGTCACTTTAACCGTTGTTGGCTTGTTGGAAATACTCAACGGGGCGCAGATTCTCAGCAATACTTTTGCAACCGGTAATGCAGGAAAGATCATGGTGCAAGCCAATGAATTGCATCTTGATGATGGTGGATTTGCCGATCAATTTACGGGAATCGCCAGCAATGCAAATGAAAATTCAAGCGGTCATGCCGGAGCAATCATTCTGACCGTTGTCGATTTGCTAGAAATGCGCAATGGAGCAATTATTTCTAGCGATACTTGGGCAACGGGCAATGCCGGAAGCGTTACTGTGCAAACTGGTCGTTTGCGTCTTGATGGTGGATTGTCTGAGCAATTCACCGCAATTGCGAGCGACGCAAATGCTGGTTCAATTGGCAATGCGGGTGATGTGACTTTAACCGTTAATGGATTGCTGGAAATGCGCAATGGCGCGGAAATTTCTAGCAGCACTTCTGCAACAGGCAATGCGGGAACGATGACGGTGCAAGCCGGAGAAGTGTTTCTTGATAATGCGGGGATTTATAGCCAAGCAAATAAACATTCAAGCGGTAATGCTGGAGCTGTGAATCTCACTGTTGCCGGTGCGCTGGAAGTATTGAATAGAGCAAAAGTATCAACCAGCACTTGGGGCGGCGGTCATGCCGGAGATGTTTTCATTACCGCGAACGCAGCGGAATTAAATGGCGGTGGTATTACTGAACCACTCACCACGATTTATAGCGATGCTTATTCCACTTCAACGGGCAATGCTGGAACCGTCACGCTAAACATTGACGGGCTATTAGAAGTGCGCAATGCCGCTGCGATTTCAACGAATGCGTGGGCAATTGGCGATGCCGGAACTGTCACCGTAAAAGCTGGCGACCTGCTGCTTGACGGCGCTAACAGCTTGATTTCCAGTCGTGCCCTCGAATCTGCTCGCGGACGAGTTGGCAATCTCAACATCGCCGCCAACACCGTAATGCTTACCGATGGCGCACAAATCAGCATTGCCGCCCTGCAAACCGTCGCCGATCCGACGTTACCGCTGGATCGGCGCATTCAAATTAACGCCGAGTCGCTTGCACTCAACGCCAGCACCATCACCGCCCAAAGCACCGGCAACGTTCCCGCCGCTGCGATTCAAATCAATGCTGCCGACCTGCATTTGAATGCCGCCAGCCGCATCACCACCGAATCGCTCGCTGCCAACGCCGGCGCAATCACCATCGACGGCGACATTCTCTGGCTGCGCGACAGTCAAATCACTACCTCCGCTGAAGGTCAAAACGGCGACGGCGGCGACATCACACTCACGCCGCACAATCTCATTTTGCAGAGCGGATTTATTCAAGCCAACACCGCTGCCAGCGGCGCTCGCGGCGGTGATATTCGCATCAATTCCGATACTTTGATTGCCAGCCAACGCTTGCTCACCGTCGGCGGCAATGAACGCCAAACCTTCACCGCTGGCAACAATCGCAACATCATTCAAGCTGCCGCGCCCGGCGGTGAACAGGGCAATATCAACATCCTCGCGCTCAATCTGGACATCAGCGCGAGCGTGGTGCCGCCTTCTGCGCCGTTTGGCGATCTTGATGATTTATTTGCCGATATTTGCCAGACTTTAAATGGGCCGCTCGCCAGCTCGCTGATTGATCGCGGCAACGGCGGCGTCCCCGTCGATTCCAGCGCCCCGGTCGCCGTCTCGCTGGGCGGAATACGACTGGATCGGATTTTGAATCACACGACGGAATAATTTGCCCTTTGCTGTGAGGATCACGTTAATGAACAAACAGTTATGCGTTGTTTCATTCGGTATCGCGTTGTTCAGCACTTCCATTTGTCTCGCCCAAATCACCACCGACGGCTCCGTCGGGCCGCGTCAAACGCTCACCGGTGCAGATATGCAAATCGGCGCAGCACTCGGCAGTACTCGTGGCAACAATTTATTTCATAGTTTTCAGCAGTTTGATATTCCAACCGGTCACAGCGCCACTTTTACCGGCCCCGATAAAATCCAAAACGTCATCAGCCGCGTCACCGGCGGCAAAACTTCTAACATTGACGGGCAGTTGCGCTCGAAAGTCGGCAAGGCTGATGTCTATCTCATCAATCCGTCCGGCGTGGTGATGGGCGCAAATGCCAGTGTTGACGTGCCTGCCGCGCTGCATCTCAGCACTGCCGACGAAGTGCGTTTTTCTGACGGCAATCGTTACAGTGCCCGTGATCCGGCGAGTAGTTCGTTGACGGTTGCTGCGCCCGAATCGTTCGGTTTTCTGTCGCCGCAACCGGCGACCTTGACCGTGAACGGCAGTCAGTTGAACGTAAAAGCTGGCAAGCACATGACGTTGAACGGCGGCGATGTCACGATCACTGGCAGCGTTGATAAACCAGCAAAAATGACTGCGCCGGGCGGGACGATTCGCGTTGAAGCCGTTGGCAAAACGGGCAAAGCAGTTGCCGTTAATCAACCTTCGGCAACGCAGGGCAGCGGCAAGGTGACAGTGAAAAATGCGCGAATTGAAACGAGCGGCGATGGTGGCGGAGCGGTGGTGGTGCGGGCGGGTTCAGCAGAATTAGAAAATGCGCAGTTGATTACTGAAAATCAGAGCAAAACCAATGCGACTGGCGGAATTGATGTTGCCGTTACCGGAGAATTGCAGCTCAATCAAAGCTGGCTTTTTGCCGATACTGCGGCGCACGGCAAGGGCGGTCTTACGAGGGTTCAGACGGGAGGTTTGCGGATGAACGCTTCGGCTATTACCAGCGACAGCTATCGCAATGCGGAAGTGCCGACTACAGATTCAATTGGTAATGCCGGTGGTGTGTTGGTCAGGGTGACGGGATCACTGAATCTAGAAAATAGCTCGGTGATTCAAAGTGCTGCTAAGGCTGAAGGCAATGCTGGAGCTGTAGACCTGACCGTTGACGGGTTGCTAGAGGTGCTCAATGGGGCATTTATTTCTAGCGACACTTGGGCGACGGGCGATGCAGGGGCAGTGACAGTGCAAGCCGGTGAGTTACGTCTTGATAGTCAAGGTTTCACGAATTGCCCTACCGGAATTGTAAGCAACGCAAATCCTGATTCAACCGGAAATGCCGGAGCAGTGAATCTAACCGTCAATGGTCTGCTGGAGGTGCACAATGGGGCACAGATTACTAGCAGCACTTTTGCCATAGGCGATGCTGGAACTGTAACGGTGCAAGCCGGTGAGTTGCGTCTTGATAGTCAAGGTTTCACGAATTGGCCTGCCGGAATCGCAAGCAACGCAAATTCTGGTTCAACCGGCAATGCCGGAGCAGTGAATCTAACCGTCAATGGATTGCTAGAGGTGCTCAATGGGGCATTTATTTCTAGCGACACTTGGGCGACGGGCGATGCAGGGGCAGTGACAGTGCAAGCCGGTGAGTTGCGTCTTGATAGTCAAGGTTTCACGAATTGGCCTGCCGGAATCGCAAGCAACGCAAATTCTGGTTCAACCGGCAATGCCGGAGCAGTGAATCTAACCGTCAATGGATTGCTAGAGGTGCTCAATGGGGCATTTATTTCTAGCGACACTTGGGCGACGGGCGATGCAGGGGCAGTGACAGTGCAAGCCGGTGAGTTGCGTCTTGATAGTCAAGGTTTCACGAATCGGTCTACCAGCATCGTAAGCAACGCAAATCCTGATTCAACCGGCAAAGCCGGAGCAGTGAATCTAACGGTCAATGGTCTGCTGGAGGTGCTCAATGGGGCGCAGATTTCTAGCGGCACTTGGGCGATGGGCGATGCAGGGGCAGTGACGGTGCAAGCTGGTGAGTTACGTCTTGATAGTCAAGGTTTCACGAATTGGTCTACTGGAATCGCGAGCAACGCAAATCCCGATTCAAACGGCAATGCTGGAGCCGTGAACCTGAGCGTTGACGGGTTGCTGGAGGTGCTCAATGGGGCAGAGATTTCTAGCGGCACTTGGGCAACTGGCAATGCGGGAACGGTGACAGTGCAAGCCGGTGAGTTGCGTCTTGATGATGCAGGGATTTACAGCCAAGCAAATCCTGATTCAACCGGCAATGCTGGAGCCGTGAACCTGAGCGTTGACGGGTTGCTGGAGGTGCTCAATGGGGCAAAGATTTCTAGCGGCACTTGGGCAACTGGCAATGCGGGAACGGTGACAGTGCAAGCCGGTGAAATGCGCCTTGATAGAGGTGGAATTTTTAGCCAAGCAAATAAAGATAGGAGTGACGCAGTTGGATTTCTAAATGCTTAATTTCTAGGAGTTACGCAGTTGCGAACAAGCCATACAATGGTGCTGATAAATAAAATCGCACGGCACTGCGCACGATCTTATTTTTCGCTTCCATAATGCTTATTCCAGTTCGATAGAAGTAGCGTTCCAAACGTATGAAAGCACGAATTGCAAGACCAATATGATTGCGTTGAGAAATTGCTGAACGCGCTTGACAGCGTTCCACACCGCAGTTTTGTTTGAGATCGTGATGATAAACTTCAATCATCCATCTTTTTTCAGCCAAACTTTTGCGCATCAAATTTGACATTAAAAAATCATTAGTCGCCCAGTATTCCGTGTCACCGTTTTTGGAAACGATCCGGAATGCTTTTACTAAGCCATAACCTTTTAGGTGAACAATTTCTCCCTCAGAAGAAAGATGAACATCTCTAATCGCTCTGTTTCCGGTTCGGTCTGGATCAACTTGCCGGTTTGATTTGAGTTGCGTC
>NZ_NRRQ01000047.1 GCF_016583745.1 Chromatium okenii | reverse complement strand
GTGAATGTTCTCCAGCGCAAAAACGATACGGGGATTAGTCGCTATCTTAATTACCGCGAGGTAAAAAAGATTCTGGATGAACGAAGCCGTCAGACTGAAAGACCTTGTATTGTTTTCGGACAATGCGCGGTGCCTTTTGGTCATGCCTGAGACTGCCCAGGCGAGACTCCAGTTGCCGTGACAACACAGTCAACGGAGAGCGAATGACCCAGTTGTGTGTACACACTTTTGCGCACATTTTTGGGAGCAGGAACGGCGCGAGTTACAGGAGCGATTCCACGCTGCGTTAGCGACGTTGAAAAGCGCAGATGGCAAGCGGCGTCTGGGCGGACGCTGGGTCTATCAACTGCCTTGGTACCTCATCATCGGCCCACCCGGCAGCGGCAAGACGACGGCGCTGCAAAACGCTGGACTGCGATTTCCGTTGGCGGAGCGACTGGGACCTGATGCGGTGGCAGGCTGCGGGGGGACGCGGCATTGCGAGTGGTGGTTCACGGATGAGGCGGTTTTGATCGACACGGCGGGGCGCTACACCACGCAGGATAGTGATCGGCAGGTGGATCATGCGGGGTGGCAGAATTTTTTGGCGCTGCTGAAACAATACCGGCCGCGCCGACCGCTCAACGGCGTACTGGTGGCGGTGAGTGTCGCGGATGTGTTGCAACAGACGCGGGTAGATCGGGAGCGGCAGGCGTTAGCGATTCGGCAGCGGGTGCAGGAATTATGTCAGAGCTTTCAGGTCGCGCTGCCGGTGTACGTCGTGCTGACAAAAAGCTAGATTTGTACGCTTTTGTTAGATATTTAGTAGCGGAGTGCTGATGCCGAGCGTGGATCGGGTGGGGCGCTATTTTCCGCTGACTATCGCCAGCCCGCTCGCCGCCGCTGACGACTGTTGCCAGACGCTGACGGCGGCCGCAACGTGGTTGGCACAGGCAGAAACAGTGGCGCGGTTCGGATTGCAGCTTGATTGCACCTTGGCGCAGTTTGTCGCGCAGGTGCTGGCGCTGCCTCCATGCCCCGCGCTGCCGCAGTCTCCGCTGGCGCGGCGTGAAATGAGCAGTTGTTGGCACGCCGCCGGCGTGACGTTGTCCTATCCAAAGTTACCGCCGCCAGCGCAATTTGAGCGGTTGTTGCGCGGTGGTTGAGTTGCCAATGTTGAAATTTTCACAGCAAGGTGCGCGGGTTGAAGGCGAAGTTTTGATTAGTAATTAAACCGGTTAAGCGCCGGTTTACGGCGCGGCACTTGGTTTTATATCCAGCCAGCACCGTAATTGAATAGAATGCGATTGAGTCATTCCGTAATGGTTGCCGCAGTGATTATTTACGCTGCTGCGCCAACTTGTTTTTTTCTGTATACATCGCCTCATCCGCTTCCTTGAGAATTTGATCTGGATTGCCTTCTTCACCAAGAAATAGTGTTATCCCAATACTAGCGGAACTATGATAATGTAATTCTCCAAAAATATATTCAGCACTCAATGCAGTACGAATTTTTTCAGCAATTGAGTGTGCCTGCTCACTGGCTTTATTAAAGTCTGCATCTAATTCTTCTAGTAGCAATATGAATTCATCTCCACCGAGTCGGGCAACTGTATCGTGCTTACGAACCGTTTTCAGTAAACGATTACCTGTTTCAATCAATAATTGATCGCCAATATCGTGACCGTGAACATCATTCAGTTGCTTGAACTTGTTTAAATCAATAAACAATATCGCTACATAATTACCGCGCTGTCTGCTGGTGCGTGATGCCTGCTCAATCCGACTTAGCAATAACCGGCGGTTCGGAAGTCCTGTTAAAAAATCATAGAATGCAAAATGACGAAGTTGTTCCTCCAGTTGTTCATGCTCTGTCAAATCAACGAACTGAATAAGCAAATGGTGTTCACCATTCAGTGTAACGGGACTAATTTGATATTCTAGGCAAATGTTCTTGCCAAATGACGTGACAACCTGAATTTTATTTTGACGCAAGGTTTGACTTGCTAGTGCGGTTTGACAGTCATCAAGCAACCCCGACTGTTGCCAAGACGCAATGTTGTTAAAGTTTTGATCTAACAATGCTTCGCGGGTCGCGCCAACGAGTTGTGCATACGCATTATTCGCTAAAACACATTGACCATTTGCGGCATAAACGCCCATAGATAATGGCGAATTAACTAATATAGTTTCATTAAAACTAAATGCTTCGACAAGCTGCTGTGTCCGTTCAATAACCTGTTTTTCAACAGTCTCATAAGCAATTCTAGCGCGGTGTTCAGCAAGACTTTGTTTTGCAATCTGACTGGCAAACCCAACCAGCATTTTCAAAATGGCTGGAATTTTACGCTCGTCTACTACAGGAACTTCTGCTAATGCTTGAAAATAATGATCGCGCTGAAACCCAAACTCGGCACATTGTGCTTCAAATTCAGCATATTCTGGTAATTGAATGAAGAACTGACCAATGAACAAGTTGGCAATATGTTGCCCTTCAATAATGATAGGCGTTGCACAATCCGTCAATCCATTTTTGCAACGATAAATCGCATACTCTTTGCCTTCCTGCATTTGTCGAGAGAGACTTGTATCACTCTCTAAACAGCGCGTGAGTGTGTCGTGATGAACACGGTGAAACTCCATACATATTCGCTGCCAATTTGATGAAGCTAACACATGACCATTAAAATCGATGATTGCAACAGGTAAACCAATGACTTCCAGATAGCTGGAAAATACATCGTTCATCTGGCCGAAATCTATTAAATAAGCAAGATTGATCTCTGAGTGAGCATTGATCTCTGTTGGCTCTAAAGCCTTGTTCCATGATGTATGAAGTGGACTGCGCATTTGCTCTAATTGTGGAGTGCGCACAAAGAGTATTGGTTTTTGATTTGAATGTTGATTCATTGGTCATACCCAATCAGTAGAAAAATTTGTGATTTATAGGAGTGACGCAGTTGCAATACAAATTATTAAGTTGTTATTTGCGCCACCACTATTGACATCAATCAATCTAATGCGCCCAGCGCCAGCTCCACCACTCCGGCACTGGTAAACCGCCCCACCACCAACTGCCGCTGAATCCGCCCCACCTGATCCACCGCTAAACCGCCCGTCTGTCCCGGATAATAGCCGCCCGGATTGGTCGCCAACGTCGGCACCCGCGGCGCGAGCCGATACGCATCAATGCCCATCGCATACAGCCGCGCCAGCGGATCTGCGCCGCTCGTCAACTGCCGTCGCGCCAACGGCTGGGCGCTGTCTTCCGCCAGCATCCAAGGAATATCTACGAAATACAGCCCATCCAGCAGCCCATCGCGCACCGAATCAAAATTGCCGGTGTAGACGTGCGACGTGGACAACACCGCCAACTTCGGCTGCATCTGGTGCAGCGGCGGATATAACTGCCGCACCGTCTCCGCCGTCGCCACTAAAAACACCATCTCAGCGCGGCCGTCACTCAGCAACTGCTTGAATGGTGCAGCCGTCGGCGTATCGGGCGGATAACTCGCCTTGCCGCTCAACGCCCCACCCAACGCCTGCCAGCGTTGCTGAAATGCCAGCGCCAAACGCTCGCCCCACGCATCATTGGGAAATAGCACCACCGCCCGTCGCCATCCCTGCGCATACGCATGATTGGCGACTTCAGCCGCCTCATTTTCTGGAGACAGCGCAAATTGAAACAAATTGTCAGCGCGTTGCGTCGGCGCAGTGGCCTCATTGAGCGCCAAAGTCGGCACCGGCACCCGCCCGCCGCGTGTCAATTCCGCCACCGCCTCCTTTTGCAGCGGGCCGAGAACATAATCCACGCCGTCTGCGATGGCGCGGGCATGAATCGCCACCAGCCGATCTTCTTGGCTGCCATCAATAAAGGTCAACACCGGGCGCTGCTCCGGCGCATCCGCCAGATGCGCCGCCACAATTCCCGCCTTGATCGCCTTCGCCGCTGCCGCAAAACGCCCGCTGCGCGGCAACATCACCGTCACCTGTTCACCCGCCTGATAACCGCCCGACCAGAGCGCGGTATACGCTCGCGCCAGCCCCGGCAGCGCCCCATGACGCGGATGCGTTTGTTGCCAAGCGCGATAACTGCGATGCAGGGTGGCGGCATCCGCGCCCGCTTGCCGCGTCAATAACGCAATCTCCGTCCAGCCGCGCAACCGCGCCGAACTCTTGCGCTGCACCGCCCGCAAGGTCGCGGTATCCAGCAGATTCAAGGTCGCCACCAGCGATGCCTGCGTCAACAGCCGTGCTGGTCGGTCGTCGATAGATTGCTCAAGCACGTCAAGGGTACGAGCGGCCGCCAGTGGGAGATGCGCCTGCCGCTGCGCCGCCGCCAAAATACCCAACCGCTGGCGCTGAAGTGCCGGACTCAGCGCCTTGACCGCCGTCCGTTTTAACAACGCAATCGCCTCTTGGGGACGGTCGTTTAACAGCGCCAGCTCGGCTTGCGTCAACTGCCGCAGCGCCTGTTGCGCCGCCGGTAATTTCTGCGCCGCGAGGGTATTGAGCACCTGTTGCGCAGCATCAAGCTGACCGGCGGCGAGAGATGCCCGCGCCGCCTTGAGCTGGAGCTGCGTTTGCGCTGGTGGCGACGTTTTAGCGGCAAGATTGAGATAGAGCGCAGCGGCATCAGCGGCTTGACCTTGGCTTTCCAGCGCGGCGGCGCGTTCCAATTTCACGGCGGGAATCGCCGCCAACAGGCTCGCTTCATCCTTCACGGTCGCCGCGCCACAACCGCCGAGCACGGCGCTGGCAATGACGACTATCAATAGACGCGAATAGTGCTTGATTGCTCGTTGAACATGAAATGTATTCATAATGAAACGTGATGCAATTGAATGTTTAAGCGTTTAGTGTGGTTTAATTTATCTGCTAACTACCAACTCAAAATTGATCACGCAAAATTCAGTTGCGTAGCGTTATTTTTAATCGCAATACAGCCTAAAAAAGGAATAGAGACGATGTCGCCGCTGACCGGAACACTATATGTAGTCGCCACCCCCATCGGCAATCTGGGCGATATGAGCGACCGAGCGCGGCAGGTGTTGGCGACGGTGGCGCTGATTGCGGCAGAAGATACCCGCACCACGCGCCCGCTGTTGACGCATTTTGGCATCACGACTGCGTTGCAGGCATATCACGAGCACAACGAAACGGCTGCAACGGTGCGAGTATTGGCGACATTGGCGAGCGGACAGGATGTGGCGCTGGTGTCAGATGCCGGCACGCCGTTGATTAGTGATCCGGGCTATAGCTTGGTGACGGCAGCGCGGGCAGAAGGCATTGCGGTGGTGCCGGTGCCGGGCGCAAATGCGGCGATCTGCGCGTTATCAGCCGCTGGTTTGCCTAGCGACCGCTTCCTGTTCCTCGGCTTTCCGCCGCGCACGAGTAGTCAGCGCCGGACGTGGCTGGCAGCGGTGGCGCAGGAGCCGGGCACCTTGATTGTGTATGAAAGCACCAAGCGGGCGCTGGCGACGTTGGCGGATGTGGGCGCGGTGTTGGGTGAGCGGCAGGTGGTGCTGGCGCGGGAGTTGACGAAACGTTTTGAGACGTTTTGGAGCGGGCAGCCGGCGGAGTTGCAAGCGCGGTTAGCGGCTGATCCTGAGCAACAGCGCGGCGAATTGGTGATTTTAATTGCGGGATGTCCGACCGCAGCCGCAACAGCGGTTTCAGCGGAGGCGCAACACATGCTGACGGTATTGGCGGCAGCAGTGCCGTTGCGACAAGCAATTGAATTGACCGTGCAATTCACGGGCGCAAAGAAAAACGCGCTGTATCAATTGGGATTGGAGTTGGGATTGGGCGGGGAAGTGGATTGAGTTATCTGTTAAAAAAGTTGTCAGTTGTCAGTGATGCCCGTTAAAAATAAGTGGTTATTTTTAAGCAGATGATTAAAAAATTGACAACTGAAAACTTTTTTTAATGCTGACGCTGAATAAAATCAACGTCAGCTTATTTGCTTTCAAATACGCCTCCAGCCAGCTCTATTTTTTGCCCGTTTCGTGGCCAATAAGACCACCAACCGCCGCTCCGCCAACGGTTCCAATTGCGCTGCCATTCGTCAGGACGGAACCTGCGACGCCACCGAGACCCGCACCAGCCAAGGTGTGCTGATCTTGTCGTGACATGCCGCTACAACCACCCAAGCTAATCAATATCGCGCAGACCACGATATTGCCGGTCAATGCTTTCATCGTTTTCATTGGGAGTTCTCTTTTATCAAAAACCAAGATGGGTAAAAGCTACCCATCCATTCATCAATTAGTTAATCGTTGGAAATCCAGCGACTACTGGTTGTACTTCGTTTTAGCATCATCAATGCAACGATCCTTGGCATCACTCCCCAAAGCGTCACACTTCTCTCTTGCCAGCGCATAAGCCGCATTCACAATCTCCGCTGTCGCCTCTTGACGCGCTTCAATACGATCTTCTTTCGCCTTCATATTGGCTTCCGCAGATGTTTCATTGGCGGACTGGTTTGCTTCCCAAGTCTTCATCTGTACATCGGCATCTGCTTTAGCACGCGCCGCAACTGCCTTCGCTTCCTTCACGCAAACGTCCTGCGCATTGCCCGCTTGGTCATCGCATTTTTCATTGGCGATGGCGTAATCAGCTTCCGCCTTAGCGGTAAGCGCCTCATAACGATGCTTGGCGCTGGGTTCAGCACGCGCCTCAAGTTCAGCCTTGGCAATCTTCTCCTTGCCATTCGCTTCAGCGATGCAAACATCCTTCTGATTGCCAGATTGTGAATCGCAACTCGCCTTCTCAGAGCGATAGGTATCCGCGATGCGACCTTCTTCCGCCTCATAGGCGCTCTTCGACAAACTCTGCGCCATCGCGCCAACACTGAACACAAGACCGATCACAACGACGCTGATATTCAAATGTTTCATTGGTTATTCCTGAATAGATTGAGATGCAATACATGTCGGGCAGGCAGCGATACATTATTTTGGATTTAGCGAAACGCGATCAGTTTTAATGGTTATCGCAGCCTAAAAACAGCTTAATCGAAACCGTTACGCGACATCTGTTCGATAACGCACATAAGATTTAACTATCGCTCACCAGTCACCGCCGATGCAGCACAACTGCCGGCAGCGAAAAGCATTTGCCTTGCGCGTGAGGTGGGATTTCTAAAAGAAGGAAACTGCTGCTCGCTATGTACGGCAACGCACGGAATCAATCAGATGTGATGCGTACTATTTGCCAATAATGTGTCATTGGCATTTCAAACGGGCATTAAAAAATGAACTTAGCGAGCGAGTTTAGCAGTCAGAATATGACAATTAAAGAACGCATCGAATACTACGAGCAGGAATTACAACGCATCAGCTCGCCCAAAGATTTTCGTGAGCAAGTGTTAATCAATGTCTATCGGTGCTTGCTTCAAAGCTGCCTGAAACTTGATTTGAATAAACCGCTGTAGTGATTCTTGATATGAGGCGTTTGCGCAAAAGGCTCGAATCGCTTCAGTTCTAAAACATATTGCTCAAATAATTTAGCGTCGTTTGATACGCGACAAATGCTCTGCTGACCGCGCTGTAATCTATTGTGTCCTCGTAACCACGTTAGCCCCCCTAACGTGGATTTTTCCCTCGCACTTGCGAGGGATTTTTTTATGGATTGTGGCGAATCTACGCTGCGCCGTAAAACGTCTTTCAATCGCACCGCTCACGAATTTTTTGTGAACGGCGAGATGAAAGACGCAATGAATCGGAAAGCATCAAGTTTATCTAGCGTCAACCCAGCATTTGGTTATACATCGCCTCCGACGCTCCATAACAACCGCAAGCCGCATCAATCAGGCGGGTGCGGTCGAGAATCTCGATGTCCCCGCGCCGATAGCGGATGAGATGGCGCTGTTGCAGCGACGTCGCCGCCTTGGTCACACCAACGCGACGCACGCCGAGAATTGCGGCTAAAAACTCATGGGTGATATGAAAATGATCCGAATGCGCACGATCTTGGGTCATTAACAGCCAGCGAGCGAGACGCTCTTCCAATAAATGAAAACGGGTGCAGGCGACCATTCGCTCAACCTCGTTCGTCAACACGAACAAATAGCGATTGAGCACCGCTTGCAGCGCAGTGCTTTGCTTGAGTGCAGTGATGAACTGCTCGGCAGTCATGCGCCAAGCGGAACCCGCGCCCTGAACCAAGGTGCGCAACAGCGTCACCTCAACTCCCAAAATGAGCGGAGTGCCGATCATCCCTTCGTGACCGACCAGCCGCACCTCCAAACCAGCGTGATCGTTAGCCGGAATCAGCATCGACACGAAGCTGTCGGTCGGAAAATAGACATGGAGAATTTGATCGCCAGGCTCGCTAATTACCTCAGCAAAGCACAGCTCAACGGACTCACAGTCCGCCAGTATCTGCTCACGATCCTTACTAGGCAGTTTTGCCAGAAGACGATTAACAAAGAGGACAGGTTTTTTCACAGCAATACTCGTATTCTCTTTATAAATCAAAGTAAACCCTGAGATGTTGCCACAGGGAAAGGGCGCAACCCTGCGCCAAAAAAACTGTTTGATCCATGTATTGACAAATATAGAACGTTTGACATCCATTTAGCGTCACAACGCTCAACCGTTAGTTTCCGCACCAATTCCCGCTGTGATTGCTTCTCCATTTGCGATCACTCTCGCTACTGAATAAACCCACCGCAGTTTGCAAAACAGCATATGCGTCAACGGATTAACCAATCAGTGCGGTAGCAAACAAAAGGCTAAATCCGCTTTTATGCGGACAATTGGCGATCCAGTATGACATCACCGCCTCAGTATCCGTCATCGCGCTGGTTTAGCGAGTACTGATTCCGCTTATGTGCGCTAGTGAACAGACCTCCAGCAAGGTAAAGCCTATCGTCAAACAGACATTAAACTTTCACCGAAATGGCAGAGATACGTTATGACATTGATTTCATTAGTCGTCACCTTGGTTGTCGTGGGAGTAATCCTATGGCTCGTAAATAATTACATTCCGATGGACGGCAACATTAAGAAAATTTTGAATGTTGTGGTGGTTCTCGTGGTGGTTCTGTGGGTATTGACGGCTTTTGGACTGTTAAGCCCTATCGCAGGAATCCGCATCAGGTAATGTTAATGAACGTTCGCAGCGGGAGCTGGAGCATGTTATGAACGAGCTTTTATTACCGAAAAAAACAGTTCTAACCAAAAAAGTGAGCCAAGTCGCTGGCTATTATCATCCCCGGACTTGGAAAGAAAAGGGAGTGTTATGGACTGCGGGACTGTTTTTAATCACCTATCTGGTGATCGTCGTCATTCTAGGGTTTATCTGGTCGCAATCACCCCGCACCTTCGACGTGCGTGCAAATGCTTTGACGTTGATTAAAAACGACGCCAGCAAACTGGTTCCTGGTACTGCCACGACAGCCACAGCAATTCGGATTGCTGAAACTCTGCTCGGTAAACCCGGCGGCTATTTAACCAACGATGTTAGTCCGCCCGGTATTTACTTAGACAATCTCCCGAATTGGGAATTTGGTGCCTTGACCGAAATGCGTGATTTATTGCTTGCACTTCGTAACGATTTCAGCCGTGCTCAATCCCAGTCAGCCGAAGATCAAGACCTCAGAATCGCGCAACCGCAATTCAATTATCAATCGAACTCTTGGATTTTACCCTCAACCGAATCGGAATATCGGCGCGGTTTAAAAAGTCTTTATGCTTATTTACACCGCCTCTCTGATGAAAACGAACGGGATGGTCAGTTTTTTGCCCGCGCTGATAATTTGACCGTATATCTCGCCATGACTGAAAAGCGGTTAGGAAGTCTGGCGCAACGTCTTTCTTATGCCGTCGGTCAAGTGCATCTCGATACAGCATTAGCCGGTGATCCAAATGCGCGTCAATCTACGCCGGTTCCTGCGCAATCACAAACCAAAACACCTTGGCGCGATATTGACGACATTTTTTTTGAAGCACGCGGTTACACCTGGGCGTTGCTGCATACCTTACAGGCGATAGAAATCGACTTTGAACCAGTGCTCACAGATAAGAATGCTTTGGTATCGCTGAAGCAGATCGTCCGTGAATTACAAAATACGCAGAACATGCTTTGGAGTCCGATGATTCTTAATGGCACCGGATTTGGGCCGATGGCTAATCACTCGCTGGTGATGGCTTCTTATGTTTCACGAGTGAATGCCGCAATCACCGATCTGCGCAGTTTGCTGCAGAAAGGTTAAACCGCTGCATTTTTTCTTTTCACCTCACCAACAGAGACCTCAAAATGAATAATCAGCAGAAAGTAATTTTTATTGCGATGACGATGATTCTGAGCGGTGGTGTATTGCAGTTGGCTAACGCCCAGACGACGTACGGCATTTATCCCGCCGATACCAGCAATTCAGCGCCGGTTCCGGGCGAACGCTTTGAAGGATACGCCATGGAAAAATCATCGACGGTTCAAAATACTGGCGGCATTCGCTATGTCTCAGGAGGTGTCGGTGAAAGTGAACGCAACGAACTCAAGGCACTATCCAGTCAATTCAATCTGCATCTACTTTTTGCAACGCAAGGCAGCGGTGAATATCTCTCGGCGGTGCGCGTGAACATTTTAGATGCGCGTAATACTCAGGTGTTGACCGCTGAATCGAGAGGCCCTTGGTTTTATGTCCAACTGCCGCCGGGCGATTACAGCTTGGAAGTCACCCCCACCGGTCGTCGCGGTCAAGACGAAACTCAGCGCCAAAACGTCCATCTTGACGGTTCGGGTCAAGCGCACTTTGACTTTTATTGGAAGAAATAAGCGCGGCGCGGCGGTTTTTGTCGGGGCGCGTCAGGGATGACGCGCTGGCAAGACGCCATTGTTAGCGGCGTTTTGCTGAAGACACTGTGCGTTAGCGTACAGACGCTGGTTAGGTCGTGTTGTAGTCTGTTTTTAACCTCACCAAAGGAAAACCATTATGGCTTATATTCAGTTAGTGATTAACTTGGTTGCCTTTGCCGCTATTCTGTGGGCGGTCAATGTGTATATTCCAATGAATGTTACCGTCAAGAAAGTCGTGAATGGAGTTGTAGTCGTCATTGCGATTTTATTTGTGCTCAGTGCCTTCGGTTTCTTTGGTCCTATCGCATGGTGACGGTATCGGGTGAAGTGATTCTCAACGAATGACTTCGCCCGCGATGGGTGGTCTCCGGTGTTACTGAATGTTAAGGGATTTGAATACGGCGCTGCATGGCGTCAATCAAATACGGATTAACCCACCTCAATCACTGTTGATGAGGTTTTTTAGAAGAGTAGTCATTCTTATGTTAACAAAAGACGAATATGTCGCGGAAATGAAGAAGCGGCTTGATGCGTGGAGCTTGGAAATTGAGGCTTTGCAGGAGAGAGGGCATGAGATCAAGGAAGATGCCAAGGTGAAATATCAAGAGCAGCTCGCCATGCTTCACGCCAAGCGTGAGGAGGGTGAGAGAAAGTTGGAGGAGTTGCAGCTTGCCGCTGAGAGCAATTGGGAACATCTCAAGCTGGAATTCGACAATGTTTGGGAAGCACTCAAGGATTCTTTCAACACGTTCAAATCGCATTTCAATTAACCCGTCAGCCCGTCGCGTGACGCGCATTGCATATAATGCACGTCACGCGATCATGTCAGTTTTCCGCTGTAATCAATATCAAGCACATCACATCCAACCTGCGAAATTAATCACGGGGACGTTTGTCCCCATGATCGTTTTTGGAGAGACGCAGTTGAAAAAAGTTGTCAATTGTGCGTTGGCGGTAACAACGCTGTTTTTTTACTGACAACGCAATCAATCGTTTGTCTCTGCAATTGGAATCCGGGTGGGTCAGTTTTAACCGGAGGCTGGTCAACGCCAGCAACTTGAACATTTACAAGGAGAGTCACTTGACGATTCGAGACACACTGCTCCAGTTCAGAAGACGGCTTCCGAGCAATGATTTAATCAATGTAGCGGTCGGCGATGAGCCACCGCTGCGTTCGGAACTTTTCAGCGCGGTGCAGATGGAAGAGCACGGCAAGCGGCTTGCTGCCACGCACGCGCTGATGTCAGGACGTCCGCCGGATCGCCTGCTGGGGCGTCTCAACGACAATGAAACGATCTTGATCGGCGTCTGCCGCCTGCTGATGGCTGCCGTCACCGAGAAGCGCCGCATCGCCCCCGCCGGCGAATGGCTGCTCGATAACTTTTATCTCATTGAAGAACAAATTCGCACCGCCAAACGGCATCTGCCCAAGGGCTACAGCCGCGAACTGCCGCGTTTAAGCCAAGGCGCATCGGTCGGTCTGCCGCGAGTCTATGACTTGGCGCTGGAGATGATCGCGCACGGCGATGGGCGGGTAGACCCGGAGAATCTCAGCCGCTTCGTCGCCGCTTATCAAACCCTCAGCCCGCTCAAACTGGGCGAATTGTGGGCGATTCCGATCATGCTGCGGCTGACGCTGATCGAAAATCTGCGCCGCGTCGCAGCGCGGATTGCGGTGAGCCGCACCGATCAAAATCTCGCCGACGGCTGGGCGGATGAATTGACCGCGATGGCTGAAAGCGATCCGAAGAATCTGATTCTAGTGATTGCGGATATGGCGCGTTCGTGCCCATCGCTGTCGAGCGCCTTCGTCGCCGAGCTGGCGCGACGGCTGCAAGGTCAGAGTTCGGCGCTGGCGCTGCCGCTGACATGGATAGAGCAGCAACTCGCCGAGTCGGGTTTGACGATTGAGCAGTTGGTGCAGACGGAAAACCAACAACAGGCCGCCGATCAGGTGTCTATCGGCAACAGCATCGGCAGTCTCCGCTTTCTCGGCGCGATGGATTGGCGCGAATTTGTCGAAAGCATGAGCGTGGTCGAACAAATTCTCCGCCATGATCCAAGTGGCGTGTACGAAAAAATGGCGTTCGCCACCCGCGACCGCTACCGGCACGTGGTAGAAAAGATCGCCAAAACCAGCCGCCTGTCCGAATCCGAGGTGGCGCGACACGCCATCGAACTGGCGCGACACAGTGCGCAGGCGCTCGCGCCCGGCGACGATGAGCGCATGGCGCATGTGGGTTATTACCTGATTGATCGGGGGTTATCACGGCTCGAACGCCGGGCACAAGTGCGGTTACGGGTGCTGGCGTCACTGCAACGACGGTTCTGTCAAATCCCCTTAATCCTCTATCTCGGCATGATCCTGCTGTTGACGGCGCTCTTCAGCGGCGGATTTTTGGCGCAAGCGCAGTCCGACGGGATCGGGAATGGGTGGCTCCTGCTGCTGGGAATTCCCGTCGTGCTGGGCACCAGTCAACTCGCGCTCGCGCTGGTCAATTGGCTGGCAACGCTGCTGGCGACGCCCGCACCGCTGCCCCGCCTCGATTTTTCTGCCGGCATTCCTGACGAATACCGCACCTTAGTCGTGACCCCAACCATGCTCACCAGCGTGGCGGGCATCGAGGCGCTGCTTGAGGCGCTAGAGGTGCGTTTTCTCGCCAACCGCGATGCCAGCCTGCTCTTTGGGTTGCTGACTGATTTTTGTGATGCGCCCACGGAAACCCTGCCGGACGATGCAACGCTCACCGACCTCGCGTTAGCCGGGATAGCGGCGCTGAACGGCAAATATCCGCATCCGCCCGGCTCGCGCTTTTATCTGTTCCACCGCCCACGGCGCTGGAATGAGCAAGAACAGCAATGGATGGGAGAAGAGCGGAAACGGGGCAAATTGAGCGACCTGAATGGACTGCTGCGCGGCGTGGGGCGCGAGCGATTCGCGGTCATCGCCGGTAGCGAAGAGCGGCTGGGGCAGGTACGGTTCGTCATCACCCTCGACACCGACACCGAGATGCCGCGGGATGCCGCGCAGGAAATGGTCGGAGTGCTCGCGCACCCGCTGAATCGGGCGCAGTACAGCGCGGCGAGCGGACGGGTGACGGCGGGTTATGGGATTGTGCAACCGCGGATAGCAGAGAGTTTGAGCGGAGCCAATCGTTCGGGTTATGCGCGGCTGCATGGGAACGACGCTGGGATAGACCCGTACACGCAAGCGATAGCCGACGTGTATCAAGATTGGTGTGGAGAAGGATCGTATATTGGGAAAGGGATTTATGAAGTAGACACGTTTGCACAAGCACTCACCGGACGGATGCCGGTCAACCGCATCCTCAGTCACGACCTGCTCGAAGGATGCCATGCGCGCTCTGGACTGCTGTCAGACGTACAGCTCTACGAAGCCTATCCAGCGAGCTACCGCGCCGACGTCAGCCGGCGGCACCGCTGGATACGGGGCGACTGGCAAATCGCACGTTGGGTGAGGTCACAGGTACCGCGCACGGTTGGCAGCGGGCGCAACCCCCTGAATGGGTTATCGCGGTGGAAACTGACCGACAACCTGCGGCGCAGCCTCAGCGCCGCCGCGCTCACCGTCCTGTATCTCAGCGGCTGGTTCAGCAGCACCGCCCCGCTCCAGTGGAGCCTCGCCGTACTCGGCATCAGCCTGCTGCCCGCACTGCTCACCGGCATCCTGCGCGTCCTGCACAAACCCGGCGACGTCCACTGGCATCATCATCTCCGCGCCGCAGGGCAGAGCGCCGGCAACCAACTGGCGCAAGCCCTGTTCAGCCTCGCCTGCTTACCGTATGAGAGTGACTACAGCCTCGACGCCATCCTCCGCACCCAATGGCGGCTGCACATCAGCCACCGCCACCTCCTCGAATGGACCATCTCCAGCGCCAGTGCCCCCGCCGCCAGTGACACCACCCTCAGTGCCAGTTACCGCCAGATGTGGATCGCCCCCACCCTCGCCAGCCTCACCGCACTCGGACTCAGCCACAGCGCACCCAGCGTCCTCTGGATCGCCGCCCCCCTGCTACTGCTATGGCTGACCGCCCCCGCCCTCGCATGGTGGCTGAGTCGCCCCCAGACCCCGCGCCCCACCCGCCTCACCACCGCACAAAGACACTTCCTCCGCCGCAGCGCCCGCCACACCTGGGCATTTTTTGAAGAATTCGTCGGCCCCAGCGATCACTGGCTCCCGCCCGACAACTATCAAGAACACCCCCTCACCGTCATCGCCCACCGCACCTCACCGACCAACATGGGACTCTCACTACTCGCCAGCCTCGCCGCCCACGACTTCGGCTACCTCAGCACCGGCGGGCTGCTCACCCGCACCGGCAATGCCCTCACCACCATGTCCAGCCTAGAACGGTATCGCGGACACTTCTTCAACTGGTACAGCACCCACAGCCTGCAACCGCTCGCCCCCCGCTACATCTCCTCCGTCGACAGCGGCAATCTCGCCGGGCACCTCCTCACCTTACAGCCCGGCCTCCTCGCCCTCATCGACGCCCCCATCCTCAACGCCCGCTGGCGCGAAGGGATCGAAGACAGCCTCGGCATCCTGATAGAGGGACTCGAAGCCGGCTTTCCCCCCCATCACCAACAGCGACTCCCGCCCGCCCTCCTCAGCATCCAGCAGACACTCAGCGCCATCGCCGCCACCCCCCCGCAGGGACTGGCCGCCACCTACGACCATTTAGAAACGCTCGCCGCCGCCGCCACCACCGCCGCTGCCGCGTTAAGCGACTACACCGAAGATGCCGCCAACGTCTGGGCAGTGACTCTCGCCGAGCAATGCCGCACCCTCATTGAAGAACTCGACTTTCTCGCCCCATGGCTCCATGCCGACAGCAGCGTCGAACCGCCGAGCGACTGGAGCATCTTTCCCGGCATCACCACCATTCCCACCCTGCGCGAACTCGCCCAACATCCGCTCTCACCAATCCC
>NZ_NRRQ01000046.1 GCF_016583745.1 Chromatium okenii | reverse complement strand
CCGCCCCCCCTTTTCCAAAGGGTGGAGATCAAAAGCCCCCCTTAGAAAAAGGGGGGTTGGGGGGATTTGAAGCCGCGCAATATCGCTACATCAAGGCCATCGGCAAAGGCTTGAAAAAAGTCATGTCCAAAATGGGCATCTCCACTTTTCAATCGTATTGCGGAGCGCAGATTTTTGATGCGATTGGCTTAAACAGCGATTTCCTCAAACAGTATTTCACCGGCACCCCGACCACCATTGAAGGCATCGGGCTGGCAGAAGTCGCCGCCGAAGCGGTGCGCTGGCACGCGCAGGGCTACGGCACTGAGCAGATTTATCAACAGCATCTGGACGTTGGCGGCGATTATGCCTACCGGATTCGCGGCGAGGATCACATATGGACGCCGGAAACCATCGCCGCGCTGCAACACGCCACCCGCGCCAATAACGCCAGCACCTTCGCCGAGTTCTCGCGCTTGATTGATGAGCAATCCGAGCGGCTGTTGACGCTGCGCGGCTTGATGGAGTTCAAGTTTGCGCCGGAGCCAATTCCGCTCGACGAGGTGGAACCAGCCAAAGAGATCGTCAAACGCTTTGCCACTGGCGCGATGTCGTTTGGTTCGATCTCGCCCGAAGTTCACGCCAATCTGGCGCGGGCGATGAATGCCATCGGCGGCAAATCCAACACCGGCGAAGGTGGCGAAGAGCCAGCACGGTTTGCGCCGCTGCCTGATGGCTCGCGCAATCCCGAACGCTCGGCGATCAAGCAAGTTGCATCCGGTCGGTTTGGCGTCACGACCGAATATCTGGTCAACGCCGACGACATTCAGATCAAGATCGCCCAAGGCGCGAAGCCCGGTGAAGGTGGGCAATTGCCCGGTCATAAAGTCAGCGTCCAGATTGCGCGGGTGCGCCATTCGACGCCCGGCGTGGGGCTGATTTCGCCGCCGCCGCATCACGATATTTATTCGATTGAGGACTTGGCGCAGCTCATTCACGACCTTAAAAACGTGAATCCCACAGCGCGGATTTCGGTCAAATTGGTGTCGGAAATCGGCGTGGGCACGGTCGCAGCGGGCGTGTCGAAAGCGCACGCGGATCATGTGACGATTTCCGGTTATGACGGCGGTACCGGCGCGAGTCCGCTCACGTCGATCAAACATGCTGGCTCGCCGTGGGAAATCGGGCTGGCGGAAACCCAGCAAACGTTGGTGCTCAACAATCTGCGCGGTCGGATCGCAGTGCAGGTGGACGGCGGAATGCGCACCGGGCGCGATGTGGTGATTGGCGCGTTATTGGGCGCGGATGAATTCGGCTTTGCGACTGCGCCCTTGATCACGCAGGGCTGCGTGATGATGCGCAAATGTCATCTCAATACCTGTCCGGTCGGCGTGGCGACGCAAGACCCGGTGCTGCGTCAACGCTTCACCGGCCAGCCCGAACATCTCATCAACTATTTCTTCTTCATCGCCGAGGACGTGCGGCGATTGATGGCGCGGCTGGGTTTCCGCACCGTCAACGAGATGGTCGGACAATCGCAGCGGCTCGAAATGCGGCGAGCGATTGACCATTGGAAAGCAGAAGGGCTGGATTTCTCGCGCCTGCTGCATCAGCCAGCCGTGCCCGCCAACGTCGCGCTCTCGCACTGCGAGCAGCAGGAGCACGGGATTGAACACGCGCTGGATCACACGCTGCTTGCGCAAGCTGCGGCGGTGCTCCAATCCCCCCCAGCCCCCCTTTTCCAAAGGGGGGAGATGGAGCGGGTGGTGATTGACATCGCGCTGCGCAATCACAACCGCACTTTTGGGACGTTGCTGTCGGGGCGCATTGCGGAGCGTTACGGTCACGCGGGGCTGCCCGATGACACGATTCATATCAACGCGACCGGCACCGCCGGGCAATCGCTGGGCGCGTGGTTGGCGCACGGGGTGACGATTCAACTCTCCGGCGAAGGCAATGATTACGTTGGGAAGGGTTTATCTGGTGGGCGCATCGTCATTTATCCGCCCGCCAATTCGGCGATCGGCAAGGCGGAGGACAACATCATCGTTGGCAATACCGTTTTATATGGCGCGATCAGCGGCGAGTGCTATTTCCGGGGCGTCGCTGGTGAACGCTTTTGCGTCCGCAATTCGGGCGCGACCGCAATCGTGGAAGGCGTCGGCGATCACGGCTGCGAATATATGACCGGCGGTATCGCGGTGGTGCTCGGCACGACCGGGCGCAACTTCGCAGCGGGGATGTCGGGCGGCATCGCTTATGTGTTTGATGAAGCTGGGGATTTTGCCAGCCGCTGCAATCTGGCGATGGTGGAGTTGGAGCCAGTTGATGATGCGGAGCGACTCAAACAGTTGATTCAAAAGCATTTTCACTACACCCAATCTGAGGTCGCGCAGCGCATTCTCGCCGAGTGGGAGGCGATGGTGCCCAAGTTCGTCAAAGTGATGCCAGTTGATTACAAAAAAGCTCTCAAAGCGTTGCAAGATCAGGAGGTTGCGCATGGGTAAGCCCACTGGATTTTTAGAAATTCCGCGCAGCGACCGGCGTTACGAACCCGTCGCGGATCGCATCAGCACTTACCAAGAATTTGTCATTCCGCTGACGGAAGCGGAATTGCAAGCGCAAGGGTCGCGCTGCATGGATTGCGGCATTCCGTTTTGTCATCGCGGCTGTCCGGTCAACAACATCATTCCCGATTGGAATGATCTGATTTATCGCGGCGAGTGGCGGCAAGCGGTGGACGTGCTGCATTCGACAAACAATTTTCCCGAATTCACCGGGCGCATCTGCCCCGCGCCGTGCGAGGCGTCCTGCACGTTGAATATCGACGAGCAGCCGGTGACGATCAAAACCATCGAATGCGCGATCATCGACCGCGCTTGGGAAGCGGGTTGGATCACGCCGCAGGTGCCGGAACGTCGCAGCGGCAAACGGGTTGCAGTGGTCGGTTCTGGCCCCGCTGGTTTGGCGACTGCGCAGCAACTCGCTCGTGCCGGGCATCAGGTGTCGCTGTTTGAAAAGGCGGATCGGATCGGCGGACTGCTGCGTTACGGCATCCCCGATTTCAAATTGGACAAGCGTTTGATTGATCGGCGCATGGCGCAGATGCGCACCGAAGGCGTTGAATTTCATACCAATGCGCACATCGGCGTCACCATTCCGGTCAGTCAATTGCAAGCGGAATATGACGCGCTGGTGCTGGCGGGCGGTTCTGAGCAGCCGCGTGATTTGCCAGTGCCGGGACGAGCGTCAAACGGCGTGCATTTTGCGATGGATTTTTTGCGCGGCAACAGCAAACGCGTTCAGGGTTCACCGATGAGCGATGCCGAATTCATCAGCGCCGAGGGCAAGCATGTGGTCGTCATCGGTGGCGGCGATACCGGCTCGGACTGCATCGGCACCTCGAAGCGGCACGGCGCAGCTTCGGTCACGCAGATTGAAATCCTGCCGCGCCCGCCGGAGCAGGAAAACAAAGGCTTGACCTGGCCGGATTGGCCGAATCGGTTCCGCACTTCCAGCTCGCAAGAGGAAGGCTGTCAGCGGATGTGGAATATCGCCACCGACCGCTTCAACTGCGATGCTGCTGGCAACCTGACGGGCGTGTCTTATCACCTCGTTGAATGGGAGCAGGACGCGACTGGGCGCTGGCAGATGCGCGATGTGCCAGACAGCGCCGGTGAATTGAAAGCCGAGCTGGTGTTGTTGGCGATGGGTTTTGTCCATCCAGTACACAACGGAATGCTCGCCGCGCTGCGCGATAACGCCGGTTTGGAACTGGATGCGCGGGGCAATGTGAAGGGCGTCACCGACGGCGCGACCGCTTATCACACCTCAGTTGACGGCGTATTTGCCGCCGGAGATATGCGGCGCGGACAATCGCTCGTCGTGTGGGCGATCCGCGAAGGTCGCCAATGTGCCCGCGCTGTCGATGAATGGCTGATGGGGCACTCGGATTTGCCGCGTTAGTGAATTGAAATAAAAACCCCGGTTTATATCGGGGTTTTTGCCCAATTGATTAAATCCACCCAACCACCTTTTCATTTGTTGTCAAAATAGCTGTTTGATTATTAAGCAACTCTCTCCATAATTCGGCACATCGCACCTCTCAAAATGGCTCAAAATAATGTTTCCACTCAATCAAAAAATCATAATTCTTACCGGCGCAACCGGCAATCTCGGACGGGTCACTGCGCAAGTGTTAGCGGCACAAGGAGCGCGGCTGGCGCTGGTCGGGCGCAATTTACCGAAACTTGACGACGTGCGACAAAGCCTGACTAACCCCGGCAATGTCGCCATTTTTGTCGCCGATGTCCGCCACCCCGAAGCCGTGACGGTGATGATGAACCAAGTCCTCACCCGTTTTGGACGGGTGGATGGGCTGATTAATTTGGCAGGCGGTTTCACGATGGGCGCGGCGGTACACAACGCGCCAGATGCCGATTGGGACGCGATGTTGGATTTGAACCTGCGCACAACGCGCAACTGTATTCGCGCAGTGGTGCCGCATTTGTTGAAGGCGGGCGGCGGGCGGATCGTCAACATTGCCGCTCGCGGAGCCGTCACCGGCGCGGCCTACATGGCACCTTATGCGGTCTCAAAAGCCGCCGTCGTCACCCTCACCGAAAGCGTCGCCGCCGAGCTAAACGCGCACGACATTACCGTCAACTGCCTGCTGCCCGGCACCTTAGACACGCCCGACAATCGCGCCGCCATGCCGCAGCAAAACCCCGCTCATTGGGTCGCGCTGGAGGCGCTTGCCGAAGTCATTGCTTTTCTGGTTTCCGATGCCGCTCGTGCGATTACTGGCGCGGCAATTCCGGTTTATGGGCGCAGTTAAATTGTGAAACAACTTCACATGATGATTGGCGCTGGTTTAATGGTTATCAGCATGTTTATTGCTGCTGCCGCACCAGATGAATTAACGCGCCAACGCTGCGTGGAAGCAGTAGAAGCGGCCGCAGCAGTTGATTTTTATCACGCGCAATGTCGCGGTGATGTTTCAGCACGGCGCATGGATAACTTAAATAAGTTATTGGTGAGTTCGCGGCGGATTACGGTATTGGCAGTGAAAGATGACTATTTTCCAGAACGCAATTATCGCCACGTTGAAAAACGGTTAGAGCGGGATTTTATGGCGCTATTGCGGGACAATGGCGGCTGTGCAGGCGCAAAAGCAGCGGGGTTATTGGAACAATTTACCACCCGTTATGAATCCGCGCTGGCAGCAATTCGCGCTTTACCTTAATTATCAAGAAAATCATTTCAATTAACGTCTCAAAAATCCCAATTCATACACCAGCGGCTGCAATTTCTCGGTCAAGGTTTTATATGCCACTTCAAACGCAGCAAAACTGACCAACGCATCATAATCACCGCTATCATTGCGCTTTTTCAAAGCGTTGCGGAGTTGATACCAACCAACATCAGCGCGATTTAATTTTAACTCACGGCGCACGGTATAATTATCCACTTCCGCAAAATAGGCTTGCCAAAGTGTTTTCCCTTCAGCAAGCACCGCTGTTGCTTCCGTTGACTGCACCTTATCTTGTAAATAATTCACCATAAACTCAGATTCAAACTGCATTGGTGCGTTGACCTCGGTTGCCGTGAACGGAATAAAATGATTAACGATTGACCACGTTGCGCCATTCCATTCTAAATCATCGGCGCTGGCAGTGAGATTGCTGCCGTTAAACAGCATCCAAATCAAGCAATCGTGTTTGAATTCATTTGTTAATTCACCAGTTGGTTGCAAAAATTGATCGCGGTCATTTAACCAAGTGGGTTTCACTAAACGGCGCACGGCAAAAATAATGGCGGCTTGCCAAAGATTGTCGGGATTGACATAAAAGCCATTACCTCCGCCATAAGGCGATGAAAATAAAACAGTTTGCTGAGTTGCATGTTGTATGTCATTAACGCCGCAATACATATAAGCAATCGCTTTGTTTGACCAAGTTGATACGCGTGCATTCCCTATTGTAGCAACAAGTGCATTCTTTAATGGGATAACTTCAACCTTGTTGGCTCTTGGACGTTTTAACCACACATTCAAAAATTGTTCGTTCGGTAAATGATAAAACTTCTTTTCGCCAATTGGTTGGGTTTTTTTATCAAACACCTCAACTGAAATCTCGGTAATCAGCTTTTTCTTTTTGGCAGTTTGATTCGTCTTCCACACTAAAAAACCAATCGGAAAATTGCCTTTTAAGCCATCAAATGCCTTGCTATGCACCACAAAGCCACCGAGATATTCAGCATTCCAAGCCTGTCTGAATTTCTCAAAGTTGGGCGCGTTGACGTATTTTAGTTTGCTGAATATCGCTATCGTTGCTGTTGGGATTTCTAACGCAATTCTGGCTAAACATTGCGTAAATAATTCGTTGCTGGCTTTACCATAACGACTCATTGCAACAGCAGCAAGTTTAGTTTTTGCCACGCCTGTTTTATTCTTAGCACCTGCACCGATTGCAGTATTGTCGGCGTTGGTTGCTTCCGCATACGGCGGATTGATTAACACCACAATCTTCTTGCCTGCGTGAATCGCATCACGCAACGCTGGTGGCACTTTATTGGTCAGGCTGTAATCAATTTTGCCGTCATCAGTAATATCATCATTCAAATAATCATATTGAAAGCGCGTGGCGGCGACGCAGGTTTTCGTTGCTCGCATCACATCAATATCCGCAACGTCTAACGTGCTCATAAATAAATTGCGGTGATTGGAATGTTTGACTTCTAAATTGCCAACGCCGCAGCACATATCCCACACGAGATAATTTTTCTGCCAATTCTTTCCCAACACCTCAGCAAGTGTGTCATAAGCGCGATCCACAACATTGAGCGGCGTATAATATGCACCCTTAAAGCTGCGCTCATTCAGTGGAATTAAACTATCGCTGTGTTCCAATAAACAATTTTGCGGCATTTGTGTCTTGCAAACGGCTTCAGAATCAGTAGCTGCTGTCATATTACTCAACGTTTCAAAAAGCCCAATTCATACACCAGCGGCTGCAATTTCTCGGTCAAGGTTTTATATGCTGCTTCAAACGCAGCAAAACTGACCAGCACATCATAATCACCGCTATCATTGCGCTTTTTCAAAGCGTTGCGGAGTTGATACCAACCAACATCAGCGCGATTTAATTTTAATTCATGGCGCACAATGTGATTATCACTCTGGGCAAAATAAGCCAGCCACAATTGTTTGCCTGCCGCGAGCACAGCTTTTGCTTCAGATGACTGCTTTTTGCCTTTCAAATAGCGCACCATAAAATCAGATTCAAATCGCGTTGGTGCATTGACCTCGGTTTCCGTGAACGGAATAAAATGATTGACGATTGACCACGTTGCGCCATTCCATTCTAAATCGTCGGCGCTGGCGGTGAGATTGCTGCCGTTAAACAACATCCAGATCAAGCAATCGTGTTTGAATTCATTTGTTAATTCACCAGTCGGTTGCAAAAATTGATCGCGGTCATTCAACCAAGTGGGTTTCACTAAACGGCGCACGGCAAAGATGATGGCGGCTTGCCAAAGATTGTCGGGATTGATGTATATGCCGCCACTCTCACCGTAAGCTCTCGATGAAAGAATATAGGTGCTGTTAGCATTTTGCATATCGTTACCTTTTGCGGTGAGATATGCTAAAGCATCATTTGACCAAGTTTTAAAATCTTTCTTAGCTGCTGGCGTCACCGCATTTGTTAGCGGAATAACCTCTACTTTATTAGATTTAGGGCGTTCAATCCAAACATTAAGCATGTTTTTATTAGGGATGTTATAAAAATTCTTCTCGCCAACAGGATTGGCGTTTTTGTCGAGCACTTCTACAGTAACTTCGTCAATTTGATTTTTTAATCTAGTATTCCACACTAAAAAACCTATGGGAAAATCGCCTTTTAATCCATCAAAATTTTTACTATGAACAACAAATCCACCTAAGTATTTTGCATACCAAACTGCTCTAAACTTTTCAAAAAATGGCGCGTTAATATATTTGAGTTTACTAAACATAGCAATAGTTGCTGTCGGTATTTCTTGGGCAATGCGAGCAATAAATTGAGTAAAAAGCTCACGCGTAGCTGAACCATAACCACACATCATTGACGACGAAACTTGACTTTTTGCAACATCTTTTTTGCTATCTGCATATACCGATGAAGCTGCCTCCGCATACGGCGGATTCATCAGCACTAAAATTTTCTTACCTTCATTAATTGCATCGCGCAACGCTGGCGGCAGTTTATTGGTGAGGCTGTAATCAATTCTGCCGTCATCGGTAATATCATCATTCAAATAATCATATTGAAAGCGCGTAGCAGCAACACAGGTTTTCGTTGCTCGCATCACATCAATATCCGCAACATCTAACGTACTCATAAACAGATTGCGGTGATTGGAATGCTTCACTTCTAAATTGCCGACGCCGCAGCACATATCCCACACGAGATAATTTTTCTGCCAATTCTTTCCTAATACCTCGGCAAGTGTGTCATAAGCGCGATCCACGACATTGAGCGGCGTATAATATGCGCCCTTAAAGCTGCGCTCATTCAACGGAATTAAACTATCACGCCGTTCCAGTAAATAGTTGCGATGTTCTTCCTGTGGCGGACGGTGATAAATTGCCCAAAACTGGCGATACCCTTCTTTGTTACCTAACGCGCAGAGCTTGCCATCCAGAAAAAATGCAGGTTTACCGTCTACAAAAATTAACTTTGCCGAAATTTCCTGATAAGAAGATACCGTGCCGTCATTCATTATGTCGGCAAAAAACAGCAACGCATAATCTTCGGCGCTGACACCTTCAATCTCGCTGCCAATCATCGTCACCCATTTATCAAAGACCTGTTTCAAATTATCCGGCGTGATTTGAATCCGAATGATTTCGCCGGTTTGAATCGCGGCTTTGATGGTGGCAATAAATTCCTCTTCGTGCGTTTCTAAACGAAACGAGACAAAATAGGTGCCGATATATGCGGACACGACCTCCAAGGCTTCGGGCGTGTATTTGCTGGCGGATTTGCCCCAGCGAATCGTTTTTTTAGCTAAAAATGGCAGCACATCGGCGCTTTTCATTATCGCTGCTTTTTCAGTATCAATCACTGCTAAAAACGGCGGAATGCGTTCGCCTTTATTCAACGCATCCTGCACATAATGCAGCAACTGCGTAAACATCGCATAACTGGAATGTTTGCCAGTATCTTTGGCTTCAAACCAGATTTCTTCAGTTTGAATATCAATTAAACCCTTGGTGTAGCTGGTTAAACCCAAGGCTTTGATATACGCATCTTTTACGTCTTCTTCACTGCGAACGTTTTTCAAATCAGCGTACAGAGTCATCGCTTGCTCGCAAAAAAAGCCCCCCTTTGAAAAAAGGGGGTTGGGTGGATTCAAACGATCAATTCACATAATGCCCGCACAATTGCCGCATCTTCAGCGCGTTCAGCAACTTTTATGGTCTGAAAACCTAACTGACGCGCCGTTTGTGCCGTGCGTTCAGCAATTACCACCAACGGCGTTTTTAAGACCAATTCCCGCCCCGCCGCGCCGAGCAGCGCCAGCAAATTCAGCAACACTTCGTCACTGGTCGCCAGCGTCGCCGCCACCGTCGTCTCCCACTGCGCCAGCAAAGGCGTCGGATCGCAGTCGGGCTGCACCCGCCGATACACCTCGGCAAATTGCACCGTCGCACCCCGCGCCGTCAGCGTGTCGGCAAACAGCGCCCGCCCACCTTCGCCGCGCACGATCAGCACCCGCTGCCCGCGCATGTCCGCCAATTCCGGCATCTCCAGCAACGCCTCGCTTTCGTAGCGATCATTGGGCACCAAATCCGGCGCTCGCCCGGCGGCAGTCAGCACCCGCGCCGTGCCGCGCCCGACGGCAGCGATCCATTTCACCCGCGCCCAGCGTCCATCGCTGACCTGCGCCAGCGCCTGTGTCACCGCATTGGGGCTGACGAAATAGAGCAAATCCCACGCCTCCGCCAACAGCGCGGCGGTCTGCGTCGTCGCCACTGGCGCAATCGCAATCGTGGGAAAGCGAATGGCGCGACCACCCGCCGCTGCGATCAATTGACACAACGGCTCGGCTTGCGCTGCCGGGCGCGTCACTAAAATGCCGCGCCCACCGAGATCAACCGCGCTGCTCATTCGTTCTCCGCTGCCAACGCGCTCAAAATCTCGCCCGCGCCCTGCGCCAGCAACGCATCAGCGACCTGCGTCCCGATCTCAACTGCCGCACTGCGTAATCCGCTCGCCTCCGCCCGCAGAATCCGCGTGCCATCGGGAGTGCCGACCAGCCCGCGCAGCCACAAGTGATCGCCATCAATCACCGCGTGACCGGCAATCGGCACCTGACAGCCGCCGTGCAACCGCAGATTCATCGCCCGCTCCGCCAGCACCCGATCAGCAGTTTCAGGATGATGCAGCGGCGCAATCAACGCCTCGATGCGCGGATCGTTGCAGCGGCATTCAATCCCAATTGCGCCCTGTCCAATCGCCGGCAAACTCACCTCTGCGGCAATCGGTGCACGAATTCGCGCCTCAAATCCCAGCCGAATCAAACCGGCTGCCGCCAAAATGATCGCGTCATAATCACCGGCGTCGAGCTTGGCCAAGCGGGTGTTGACGTTGCCGCGCAGCGGTTCGATGCGCAGATCAGGACGGCGGTCGGCGAGCTGGCACTGACGCCGCAGGCTGGAGGTGCCGACGCAAGCGCCGTGCGGCAGCGCGGCAAAATCGGCGAAATTGTTGGAAACAAACGCGTCGTGCGGATTCTCGCGCTCCATCACCACCGCGAGCTGCAAACCGTCGGGAAATTCGACCGGCACATCTTTCAACGAATGCACGGCAATATCGGCCTCGCCAGCCAGCATTCCTTGTTCTAACTCTTTGACAAATAACCCTTTACCACCCACTTTTGCCAGCGGCGCGTCAAGAATCCGGTCGCCTTTGGTGCTCATGCCGATGATTTCAATGCTGAGATCAGGGTGCAATTGTTGGAGCAAGGCGGCGACGTGTTCGGCTTGCCAGAGAGCGAGCGGGGATTTACGGGTGGCGATACGAATACTGTTGACCATGTTGAATCCTAAAAAATGAAGCCAAAAAAACAGCGGTTGTGGCGCTGAGTGAACGAGCAAGTGGGGCGCGATTGTGGCATAGCGACTGGGATGGTGACACTGAGCGGGCGGCAGCGGTGGTCAGCGCAAGTCGGCGTATCGCTGTTTGATTTTCTGAATTTTGCTGACGGTCATCTTGCTGAGAAGGTGAAATACCTTGCGTTGCGCGAGGTGATTTCTGGTGGGCGAGTCGTCAATTAACTGCAACCGTGCTTGAAAATAAGCCAAGTCGGCCTCCAGCCGCGTGAGTCGCACCCGCTGGCGCTTGCGTTCTTCCATTTCAGCGAGATTTGACTCTGCCATTGTGTTGTTTGATCTCGATTGTTGTTAATTGTCAGTGTTTGGCATTACACAGCGGATCAGGTGCGCTTATTCCTCACTCCCAGCATAATGCGGTCTGATGCAAAATCAAGCAGTGGTGTTGTCAATTATCAGAATTTTTAGGTCATCACACAATAAAATATATCGTTTCTGAGTCGGGGCTGTCAGCCTGTTGGTCTAAAGGAGATACTGAGCAAAAAGCCCTAGAAAACATCCGAGATGCGATTGAATAATTAAGAACATTGCGACGCCATGTGAATGACAGTTGGTTGCTGCGCAGTTCCTGAAAGTACTGAAATGATGTGATTTTTGTTAGCTATCACAATGAATTATGAGAAAATTATTCAAAATCTGTGGCTTGTAGGCAAAAAAAGTACTTGACATGATTGCTGAACAAGTGTAATCATTCTGTATAATGGTTTTAGGATATGAGCGAAGAATACAATTTTAGCAAATTTTGGAAAAAATTAGCATTTATTTAGAATAATCTTAACTACTTCAAAACCTTATTCGGAAAAGTTTGGAATTCCATATAAAGTTTAATTAACTTTTGCGTGATTGATCAGAAAATAAATACCTTAACCAGTAACTTTAATAATTCTGATTTTGAGAAATAACATGACGCAACTACTTGAACAAGCATTTCAAGAAGCTTCTAAACTCCCTGATATTCAGCAAAACATGATTGCAAGATGGCTATTGGATGAATTGTCAGTCGAAAAAAAGTGGGATTTTTTGTTTGCTGAATCTGAAGATTTTTTAGCAGGTCTCGCAGATGAAGCTTTACAAGAGTATCACACCGGAAAAACTAAGCCTTTGAATTTGAGTGATCTGTGATTTCACACACGACAGAATTATTGTAGGACATCAGAATATAGAAAAATTATGCCTCGTAAAATTAGAGCATTGCTACGCGATCTTGAAAAAGCAGGATTCAAAAATCGCGGTGGAAAAGGAAGCCACCGGAATTTTGAGCATGATTTTGGGTCTCGAATCACGATTTCCGGCAGGCTCGGTGACGATGCAAAACCTTATCAAGAGCGTGAAGTTAAACAAAAAATTGAAGAGACAACGCGATGAAAGATAGCACTAGATATTTGAAAATTGTTGAATGGTCAGATGAAGATCAATGCTTTGTTGGTCAATGTCCTGGTGTTATCGGTTCATGCTGTCATGGCGATGATGAAATAACTGTTTATACCGAACTTTGTACAATTGTTGATGAATGGTTAGCGTTATGGAAACAAGAGGGTAAACCATTACCGCCACCAACGTACGGTAAAGGTATTGCGCAAAAACTGGCGGATGTTGCCTGACAAGTTGCTTGCGCTAAAGTTTTTGTGGATATAACATACGGAAACCAATATTTAACCTTGGCAAGAAAAAGCTATGAATGATTTAAATAAATTTAAACTAGATAGTGATGGCAATTTTGAAGGAAATTTGTCGGACAACAGCGTGTTATCAAATAACGGTGTGTCAGTCTACTTCAGAGATATTGAAAACAAACTTTTGTCGCACATAGCAAAAGCAGATGCTGTATTTGGCGCGGTCGCTTGGTTGACAAGCGATCCAATCCTTGATGCATTATCCAAACTATCGGATGTGTCAATAGTAGTGCAAAAAGAAGATTTTCTTCGTCCCGATATCGGAGTATCCGCCAATTGGAAAAAAAGATTAAGAAAACAATATTCTAAGCTCAGCTGTGGTTTAACACGATACTCGTTTCCAAATATTCTAAGCTCAATGTCAGTGGCATCTGATCCATCAATTGATCCAGTTCGATGCGTCGGCAATCATAATCGAGATAAAAAAACAGCATCTCCAAGAATGCATAATAAGTTTTTAGTATTTGCTAAAATACAGAGAAATGATGATGATTTTGAGCCAGAAACGATAGAACCTTATGCGGTATGGACAGGTTCTTTCAACTTTACGATAAATTCAACTAAGTCTTTAGAAAATGCACTTTACATAACTGACCCCGTAATAGTAAAAGCATTTTTTGATGAGTATGGACAAATTGCTGCAATGTCTGAGCCATTGGATTGGACATCAGATTGGATAGAACCAGAGTGGAGAATTGGAACATAAAATCAGTGCTAACAATCGCACATTCAAATCGCAAAAAGCGCCACTCGTTCCTCGCGCCGCTTTTTGCATCCGATGATAGATATGCAGCTTTAAGCTTCCAATCCCATCAGCCCCCGCATTTTCTCCGTCGTCGGATTCAACACCACCCCGCGCTCAGTGACGATGGCATCCACCAGCGCCGCCGGCGTCACATCAAACACAGGATTCCGCGCCACGCAGCCCACCGGCGCTAATTGTTGCCCGCCACAGCCCAGCAATTCCGCTGGATCGCGCTCTTCAATTGGAATCTCCGCGCCGCTGGCGATGCTCATATCCACCGTCGACGTCGGCGCTGCGACCATCACCTTGATTCCGTGATGCCGCGCCAGCACCGCTAAACCATAAGTGCCGATTTTGTTCGCCACATCGCCGTTCGCCGCGATCCGATCCGAGCCGACAATCACCCAGCCCACCGTTCCCGTCGCCATCAAACTCGCTGCCGCGCAGTCCGCCTGCAACGTGACCGGAATCCCGTCGTGCATCAATTCCCACGCCGTCAGCCGCGCCCCTTGCAGCCATGGGCGGGTTTCATCCGCAAACACGCGCCCAATTTTGCCTGCCGCAAACGCGCTGCGTACCACGCCCAGCGCCGTGCCATAACCGCCAGTCGCCAATGCGCCAGCGTTGCAATGTGTAATGATGTCAGTCGGTTGCGTCAGCAGCGCCGCGCCCAACTCACCGATGCGCCGATTCGCATCCCGATCTTCTTGATGAATCGCCAACGCCTCGTTTAACAACGCGCCAGTCGGATCGCCGTCAGCGAGCTGCGCGATCAACGCCTCCATGCGCCGCAGCGCCCAAAATAGATTGACCGCCGTCGGGCGCGATGCCGCGAGCCGGGCTAAATCCACCGTGATTGCCGTTTTCCAGCCCGCGCCAGCAGCGACAAACGCAGCGCGTCCGGCTAATACCACGCCATAGGCAGCGGCAATGCCAATCGCTGGCGCACCGCGCACGACCATTGCGCGAATCGCGTCGGCGACGGCAGCGGCTTGATCGTAAACGAGAAATTCTGCCCGCTGCGGCAAAATCCGCTGATCGGCAAGATACAAATGCCCGTCGTGCCACAGCGCGGCATCGTCAGGCGTGGGAATGGTTGGTGCAGTGGTTTTCATCATTCGCTCCATGTGGCATGTTGCGGCGCATTCTCGCTGATTCCCCGTTATAACCAAAGGACGCACCGATGCAGGCTGAACTCGTCATCTATCCGCAGTGGATACTTCCCGTTGATCGGGACAATCGCCAATTGACCAACCACGCGCTCGCCATCGCCGACGGGCGGATTGTGGCGATTGTGCCGGCAGCGGAAGCGCGGCAGTCAATTCACGCGCAGCAAGTGCTTGAATTGCCAGAACATGTGCTGATTCCGGGCTTGGTCAATGCCCACACCCACGCGGCGATGACGCTGCTGCGCGGATTGGCGGACGATTTGCCGCTGATGACGTGGTTGCACGATTACATCTGGCCGACCGAGCAACGCTGGGTGGATGCGGAATTTGTGCGCGACGGGACGCGGCTGGCGGTGCTGGAGATGTTGTGCGGCGGCGTCACCTGTTATCACGACATGTATTTTCATCCCGAAGTCACCGCGCAGGTGACGGCAGATGCGGGAATGCGAGCGGTGATTGGCATGATCGTGGTCGATTTTCCGACCGGTTATGCCGCCAACGCCGACGCCTATTTGACGAAAGGGCTGGCGCTCCACGCGGCGTATCGTGACCACCCGCTCATCCGCGTCGCATTTGCGCCACATTCGCCTTATGCCGTGTCGGATGCGCCGTTGCAGCGGATTAACGCGCTGGCCGCGCAGCTTGACGTGCCGATTCATCTGCATCTGCATGAAACGCATGATGAAATTGTGCAATCAGAACGCGATCACGGGCAGCGCCCGTTCCAGCGCCTCGACCAGCTCGGGCTAATCAACTCGCGGCTGCTCGCCATTCACATGACGCAGCTTAACGATGCGGAAATTGCGCGGCTGGCGGAGACCGGTGCGCACGTCGTGCATTGCCCGGAATCCAATCTCAAGTTGGCGAGCGGGTTTTGTCCGGTGGAGAAATTGCTGGCAGCGGGCGTGAATGTCGCGCTCGGCACCGATGGCGCAGCGAGCAATAACGATTTGAATATATTGGGAGAAATGCGCACGGCGGCGCTGCTCGGCAAAGGCGTTGCCGGTTCTGCGACTGCTGTATCTGCCACTGCCGCGCTGCGGATGGCGACAATCAACGGCGCACGGGCGCTGGGTTTGGCAGATGAGATTGGTTCGCTGGAAGTGGGCAAGTCGGCGGATATTGTTGCGTTGGATTTCAACGATTTACACACGCAGCCGGTCTATCATCCCGGCTCGCAATTGGTTTATGCGGCGAGTCGGCAGCAGGTGCGGCAGGTGTGGATTCGGGGGCAGCAGGTGGTGCGCGATGGTGTGCCGACTTCGCTTGATTCCGCTGAGGTGATTGCGGCGGCGCGGGCGTGGGGTGAACGAATCGCTGATGGGCAAACGTTGGCAGTGAATTGATCAGCAACTGCCAACGTGAGCAAGTGCTTGTATTCTTAATCGGTTTTTGAGCCGCCCGACAGTTTGGCAACATTGGTCAGCATGTTTTGGAACAAATCCCAAGACGCCATCGAGCCGGTGAGATACGGTTGAAAGAGTTTTACTGGATCGTAGCCGTCAACGCCGCTGGTCATGCGCTCCCGCACGTCGTCGAGCAGTTGGCGCTGGAACGCTTCCACATCTGGCAAACCAAAGACCTTGCGGACTTCTTCAGGTGTGATGTCAAACTCAACGGAGACTTTCATGGTGGGAACCAAAGGCAAAGGGAACGGTGTGAGCAGTCTACGGGATTGGATTCACCAATCGCTAGTAATTGAGCGAGGAACCAACAGATGAAAATGGTGACAGAAATGCGGGCGGGCTGGTGCGGTGGCTTGGCAGTTGGAGGCAACCGCTGATGGCGCTTGTGGCATGGTTGGTGAGCCCGTTGGTGTTGACGCTGCTGGGAATGAGCGCCACCGGAGTGCTGATTTGGTTTGCGGGGCCGCTGCTCCACTTTGGCCAGTTCGATCCGCTGGCAACGGTGGAAGCGCGACTGCTGGCCATCGTCGCGTTGTTGAGCATCTGGGGCGTGATTGCGCTGATCAGCGTGTGGATGGATCGCCGCCGTAACGCGCAGATGGTGGAACAACTGGCGACGGATGCTGAGACCGGCGCGGAGGCGAGTGCGGAGCTAAACTCTAGTATTGCATAAAGTGCATTTTAGTGCATTATAGCCACATGGAAAACACAATCAGCACAGGCAAAGCCGCCGCGTTACTCGGCATTTCCGTCAAAACCCTGCAACGCTGGGAAC
>NZ_NRRQ01000045.1 GCF_016583745.1 Chromatium okenii | reverse complement strand
AGGCGGACATGCTCGACGATCCTGAGCTGCTCGAATTGGTTGAAATGGAAGTGCGCGAACTGCTCTCCAAATATGATTTCCCCGGCGATGACACGCCAATCGTGACGGGTTCGGCGAAGTTGGCGCTTGAAGGCGTTGATTCTGAAATTGGCACCCAGTCCATTGACAGATTGATGGAAGCACTCGATAGCTATATTCCGCAGCCGGAACGGGCAATTGATGGCGCATTTTTGATGCCGATTGAGGACGTGTTCTCCATCTCTGGACGCGGCACCGTCGTTACTGGTCGTATTGAGCGCGGTATCGTCAAAGTTGGTGAAGAAGTTGAAATTGTTGGCATTAAAAACACCATCAAAACGACCTGCACCGGCGTGGAAATGTTCCGCAAGTTGCTCGATCAAGGGCAAGCTGGTGATAACGTTGGCGTGTTGCTGCGTGGTACCAAGCGGGAAGATGTCGAGCGCGGTCAAGTACTTGCGAAGCCAAAGTCGATCAATCCGCACACGCATTTTGAAGCGGAAGTGTACGTTTTGGGCAAGGATGAAGGTGGACGTCATACGCCTTTCTTTAACGGCTATCGCCCGCAGTTTTATTTCCGCACTACAGACGTGACTGGCGCTTGCGAATTACCTGAAGGCGTTGAGATGGTGATGCCCGGTGATAACTTGAAGATGACCATCAAGTTGATTGCGCCGATTGCGATGGAAGAGGGGCTGCGGTTTGCGGTGCGCGAAGGCGGACGTACAGTTGGTGCCGGCGTTGTAGCGAAGATCATCGCCTGATTGAGATTTAGTTTTTTAGTGTGCAGGTGATTCTGCACACCTTGCCATTTTCGATTTAGGCCAGTAGCTCAATTGGCAGAGCGGCGGTCTCCAAAACCGCAGGTTGGGGGTTCGATTCCCTCCTGGCCTGCCACCTAAATATATCGCTTCGGCGACAGGCGATTTCCATGAATTTTCTGGCGGAAAAACTTGGCGTCAGCTTAGAAACATTTAAGCTGACCGTCGCTGTATTTTTATTGATCCTTGGTATCACTGCTTTTTATTCTTTTAGCGGTATATCGACACTGGTGCGTGTCATTGGATTGTTAGTGTTTGTTGGTGGTGCTGCTGCAATTGTGTTTCAAACTGAGCTAGGGCGGCTGCTCTGGCAATTCGTCGTTGATTCCCGCATTGAAGTCCGCAAAGTTGTATGGCCATCACGCCAAGAAACGTTGCAAACTACGCTAGTAGTGATTGCGATGGTTTTGGTAGTCGGTATTGTATTGTGGCTATTCGATTTAATTTTAATGGCAATCTTGCGTTTCTTAACCGGCTAGATTCAATTTTAAGGATTGAAAGAAAATAACATGGCGATGCGTTGGTACGTCATTCACGCGTATTCTGGTTTTGAAGGGCAGGTAAAGCGGTCATTGGAATCGGCTATCGCCCGTGCTGGATTGGACGATCTGTTTTCTGAGGTTTTAGTACCTACTGAAGAAGTTGTAGAAATGCGGGGTGGTCAACAGCGCCGCAGCGAACGGAAATTCTTTCCCGGTTACGTTTTAGTAAAAATGGAACTCACTGATGAAACGTGGCATTTGGTGAAAGACGTGCCAAAAGTCATGGGTTTTATTGGTGGTACCGGTGATCGCCCCGCACCAATTCCTGATGCACAAGCGGAAATGATTTTGCAGCGCCTTCAGACTGGTCACGAAAAACCACGTCCTAAAACACTTTATGAGCCCGGCGAAATTGTGCGCGTGACCGATGGTCCATTCGCTGATTTTAATGGCGTTGTTGAAGATGTTGATTATGAAAAAAGCCGCGTCAAAGTGTCTGTTTTGATCTTTGGGCGCGCAACACCAGTTGAACTTGAATTCTCGCAAGTTGAGAAAGGTTGATCGTTTTTAATTCGGTTTAATACTGAAATCTACTGCAGGGGAGCCAGCTTTGTTGGCGTTTGTACCCAACTTTTAAGGAACGAATATGGCAAAGAAAATTACAGCGTATGTCAAGCTACAGGTGAAAGCGGGATCAGCATTACCCAGCCCACCTGTTGGACCCGCATTAGGTCAGCATGGCGTGAACATCATGGAATTCTGTAAAGCGTTCAATGCGCGGACACAGGATATGGAAAAGGGTATTCCAACGCCGGTTGTCATCACCGTTTATTCGGATCGTAGTTTTACGTTTATTACTAAAACGCCGCCAGCCTCCGTACTTCTGCAAAAGGCTTTAGGATTAGCTAAAGGAAGCTCCAATCCGAATACCAATAAAATTGGTACTGTGACACGCGAGCAATTAGAGCAGGTTGCGGCATTAAAGATGCCGGATTTAACTGCGGCATCAATGGATGCAGCAGTACGCACGATTGCAGGAAGTGCGCGTTCAATGGGATTGATTGTGGAAGGAGTGAACTAATGGCGCATCAGTCAAAGCGGTTGCGGGCGATTGCAGAACGGATTGACCGTAGCAAAATTTACGCTGCCGATGAAGCGTTTGCTTTATTAAAAACGCTGTCGAATGTGAAGTTTGCAGAAAGTATTGATGTCGCAGTGAATCTTGGAGTTGACCCGCGCAAATCGGATCAAGTGGTGCGTGGTTCAACCGTTTTGCCGCATGGTATTGGTAAAACAGTGCGGGTGGCTGTATTCGCACAAGGTGCTGCTGCTACTGCTGCAACCGAAGCTGGCGCGGATCGTGTTGGCTTTGATGATTTAGCTGAAGATATTAAGGCAGGGCAGATGGATTTTGATGTCGTGATTGCGTCACCGGATGCGATGCGACTCGTCGGTCAGCTCGGAAAAATTTTGGGTCCGCGTGGTCTTATGCCCAACCCCAAAGTGGGCACCGTTACCCCCGATGTTGCTGAGGCAGTGCGCAACGCAAAAGCCGGACAGGTGCGCTATCGTACTGATAAAGCAGGTATTATTCACTGCCCACTCGGCCGTGTTGGTTTTGAACCTGTGCAGCTTCAAGAGAATTTAGCAGCACTATTGGTGAATTTGATGCGTGCAAAACCAAGCGCCTCGAAAGGTGTGTATATGCGCAAAGTCACGGTATCAAGCACGATGGGGCCCGGATTGACGATTGATCATTTATCACTCATCTGATTTGCAATAATGAAAACAAAGCGAAGTTAATTCGCTTTGTTTTATTCCAGATGAGAATACGCGCTTTTGTAACAAGAATTGAAGTGAGCACGCTCGAAGACCGCAGGTGTTTGGTTCATTTGATGGAACTCCTGAACAAAACTTAATCCCCGGCGTAGATGGTGTGCCAATTGGTACACTTTTTTGTTGTGTTGATCAACACGGATTGTTATCAACAAAACGTTTTAATTGAGGTGACGACAATGGCGCTTAATTTAGCGCAGAAAGAGGCAATCGTCGCTGAGGTGGCGCTGGTCGCTAAAAGCGCATATTCGGCAATTGGTGCTGATTATCGGGGGTTGTCAGTTGAGCAATTGACAAAGCTCCGCGTAGATGCCCGCAAAGCTGGTGTTTATATTCGCGTCATTAAGAACACGTTGGCACGACGCGCATTAGAAAATACTGACTTTGAGTGTATGCGCACGAGTTTAACTGGTCCGCTGATTTTGGCGTTTTCTCAGGCCGATCCCGGTGCAGCAGCGCGGGTAATGGAGCCTTTTGCCAAGGAACATGAAAAATTCGGTTTCAAGGTGCGTTTAATCGCGCTGAGTGGCGAATTACTTGATCCTGCGCAAATTAGCAAATTGGCAAAATTGCCAACCCGCGATCAAGCACTCAGTTTGCTAATGGCAACGATGAAAGCACCGGTGCAAAAGCTCGCTGCAACGCTATTGGCAGTTCAAGTAGCCAAAGAAGCAGCGTAATTGCCTTCTTTCGATTTCATTGAATTTTTAGGAGAAACACATGGCTGTTTCAAAAGACGACATCCTTGAAGCAATTGGTGCAATGACGGTAATGGAGGTCGTTGATCTCATTTCCGCTATGGAAGAAAAATTTGGTGTTACCGCCGCAGTTGCTGCGGCGGCACCTGCTGCCGCTGAAGCAGTGGTGGTGGAAGAACAAACCGAATTCGATTTGATTCTGACTGGCTTTGGTGCCAATAAGGTTGCTGTCATTAAGGTTGTGCGTGCAATTACTGGTCTTGGCTTGAAAGAAGCTAAAGATGCAGTTGAAGGCGCACCAACGACCTTGAAAGAAGCGATTTCCAAGGCGGAAGCTGAGGACGCGAAGAAGCAATTGGAAGAGGCAGGCGCAACGGTCGACATTAAGTAGTTTTCTGATGCGGCACGTAGAGGCTGGCGGTGCAAAGCCGCCGGCCTTTTTCTGTTTTCAGTTGGTGAATTTTTAATAGGGAAGGCATCATGGCTTATTCATTTACAGAAAAGAAGCGCATCCGCAAAAACTTTGGCAAGCGCCCGAATAATCTGGATGTGCCATTCCTCCTAGCAACTCAAATCGAATCTTATCGCAAATTTTTGCAAGCTGATTGCGCAGCAAAGGATCGGCTTAATATCGGTCTGCAAGAAGCATTTCAATCAGTATTTCCAATTGAAAGTTACTCCGGCTATGCGGTGCTTGAATACGTCAAATACCGTCTTGGTGAACCGGAATTTGATGAACGTGAATGTCATTTACGCGGTGCAACGTTTGCCGCACCACTGCGCGTACTCTTACGGTTGGTGATTTACGATAAGGAAGCGCCCAGCGGCACTAAAATTGTTAAAGACGTGCGCGAACAAGAAGTCTACATGAGCGAATTGCCGCTGATGACAGACACCGGCACCTTTATTATTAACGGCACCGAACGTGTCATTGTGTCGCAATTACATCGCTCGCCGGGTGTTTTGTTTGATCACGATCGCGGCAAAACACATTCCTCTGGAAAACTATTGTTTACTGCGCGAGTGATTCCTTCGCGTGGTTCATGGTTAGATTTTGAATTTGATCCTAAAGATCATCTTTTCGTGCGTATTGATCGCCGCCGTAAATTGCCAGCGACCGTTTTATTGCGGGCGCTGGGTTATGGTGTTGAAGATATTTTGGCGCATTTCTTTGAAACAGATCGCTTTCATCTCGCACCATTAACAGGCGAGCTTGAGCAGCCGCTGACATCTTTTGATCTCGTGCCAGAACGGTTGCGCGGTGAGATCGTCCCTTTTGATATTGCAATTGGCGATGTCATTTTAGTTGAAGCTGGCCGGCGGGTTACACAAAAACACATCCGCGAATTACAAAAATCTGGCATTCAACAACTCAATGTGCCAACTGATTTTTTATACAACCGCATTCTAGCGCGGGCGCAGCGCGATCCCAATACTGGCGAAGTGCTTGCTGAAGCAAATGCGGTATTGACTCCTGAGCTGATTGAAACGTTACGGCAACGTGGTATCAGTGTGCTTGAAACTCTGTTTGTGAATGATCTCGATCATGGCGCTTATTTATCAGAGACATTGCGCATTGATTCAACCACGAACGACTTTGAAGCTCAGATTGAAATTTATCGCATGATGCGTCCGGGCGAACCGCCTACAAAAGAAGCGGCGCAAACGCTATTCCACAATCTCTTTTTCACTCCAGATCGCTATGATCTTTCTAACGTTGGGCGCATGAAATTCAATCGGCGTATGTCACGCACGACAGAATTTGGCCCCAGCGTTCTTTATGATGGTCGTTATTTCAGCGCCCGCAATGATGACTTTTCTAAAAAGGTATTCGCTGAATACGGCGAGATGTCTGACATTATTGAAGCGATGCGCGTTCTGATTGAATTGCGCAACGGGCGCGGCACAATTGATGATATTGATCATCTTGGTAATCGCCGGATTCGTAGTGTTGGAGAATTAGCCGAAAGCCAATTTCGCATTGGTTTGGTGCGGGTTGAACGTGCAGTAAAAGAGCGGTTATCGGTGGCAGAATCTGAAGGATCAATGCCACAAGAATTGATTAACGCTAAACCAGTTTCAGCGGCAATTAAAGAATTCTTTGGTTCAAGTCAGTTGTCGCAGTTCATGGATCAAAATAATCCGCTGTCGGAAGTGACCCACAAGCGGCGGGTGTCAGCATTAGGTCCCGGTGGTTTAGCGCGTGAGCGAGCCGGTTTTGAAGTCCGCGACGTTCATCCCACGCATTATGGTCGCGTGTGCCCAATTGAAACGCCTGAAGGCCCAAACATCGGTTTAATCAATTCATTGGCTGTGTATGCTCGCACCAATGATCATGGTTTTCTCGAAACGCCTTACATTAAGGTGAATGATAGCAAGGTCACTGAGCAGATTGATTATTTATCTGCAATTGAAGAAGGGCACTTTGTTATTGCGCAAGCGAATTCAACGTTAGATGAAGACGGACGTTTAACTGATGCGTTAGTGTCTTGTCGTCACGCGAATGAATTTGCAATGCGTCCGCCAGAAGACGTGCAATACATGGACGTCTCACCGCGCCAAATTGTTTCGGTAGCAGCATCGTTAATTCCATTTTTGGAACATGATGATGCAAACCGGGCGCTCATGGGATCGAATATGCAGCGCCAAGCGGTGCCAACGCTACGGGTTGAAAAACCTTTAGTGGGTACGGGAATGGAGCGCGTAGTCGCAACCGATTCTGGAGTGTGTGTGGTAGCGCGGCGCGGCGGAGTGATTGTTTCCGTTGATGCTGGTCGTATTGTTGTGCGGGTGAATGATGATGAAGCGTTACCCGGGGTGCCCGGTGTTGATATTTATACGCTGACGAAATACACGCGCTCCAATCAGAATACATGTATCAATCAACATCCTTTAGTAAAACCCGGCGATGTGATAGTACGCCATGACGTTTTGGCTGATGGTCCGTCAACAGATTTGGGTGAATTGGCGCTGGGGCAAAATTTGCGCATCGCTTTTATGCCTTGGAATGGATACAACTTTGAGGATTCTATTCTCATCTCAGAGCGGGTTGTTGCTGAAGATCGCTTTACCAGTATTCACATTGAAGAATTGTCTTGTTTGGCGCGTGATACCAAATTGGGATCAGAAGAAATTACCGCTGATATTCCCAATGTTGGTGAATCGGCGCTGGCAAAATTGGATGCGTCGGGCATTGTGTATGTGGGCGCTGAAGTGCGCGACGGTGACATCTTGGTTGGCAAGGTGACGCCGAAAGGCGAAACCCAATTGACGCCAGAAGAAAAATTGCTGCGGGCGATCTTTGGTGAAAAGGCGTCGGATGTGAAAGATACGTCGCTGCGCTTGCCGTCGGGAATGACGGGCACGGTGGTGGATGTGCAGGTATTCACCCGTGATGGCGTGGAGAAGGATCAGCGGGCGTTGCAAATCGAGTCGCTGGAGTTGGAGCGCGTGCGCAAGGATTTCGCCGATCAACGCCGGATCATGGAACAAGATACTTTCCAGCGGGTTGAGAAGTTGTTGATCGGGCGCGTCGCTGACGGCGGTCCCGGCTCGCTAAAACCGGGCGCAAAGATCACCAAGACTTATCTGCATGGCTTGATTGGCAAGGATAAAAACAAAGCGCAAGGCGATGATTATTCGACTTTTGCGCCCTCGGCATTGTCGGCGGGCAGCGGAAGTCCCGGCGCTGATCCGCGTGATCTGTGGTTTGAGATTCACGTTCGTGATGAGGATGTTGCCGCGCAGTTGGAAGCCATCGCCGCGCAGGTGAAGCAATCACGCGAGGCGTTCCGTGAGCGTTATGCCTTGAAGCAACGGAAGCTCGCTCGTGGTGATGAACTTGCGCCCGGCGTGTTGAAAATGGTCAAGGTCTATGTGGCGCTAAAACGACGGATTCAGCCCGGCGACAAGATGGCCGGTCGGCACGGCAACAAGGGCGTGATCTCAAAAGTGGTGCCGATTGAAGATATGCCGTTTTCTGCTGACGGCGAGCCGGTGGACATCGTGCTCAATCCGCTCGGCGTCCCGTCGCGGATGAACGTCGGGCAGGTGTTGGAAACGCATCTGGGCTGGGCGGCGAACGGGTTGGGCGTCAAGATCGGCAAGATGTTGCAAGCGCAGGCGGCGATCTCAGAACTGCGTGATTTCCTTGATAAAGTGTACAACCGCAGCGGCAAAACCGAAGACCTCGCCAGTTTCTCGGATGATGAAATCGTCGAGTTGTCGCGGAATCTGGTGCGCGGGGTGCCGATGGCAACGCCGGTGTTTGACGGCGCGACCGAGGAGGAAATCAAGGCAATGTTGCTTTTGGCCGACCGCGATAATTCCGCGCTGGGCATTCCGAGTGGACAGACGATTTTGTTCGACGGGCGCAGCGGCGATCAGTTTGAGCGTCCCGTCACCGTTGGCTATATGTATATGATTAAGCTCAACCATTTGGTTGATGACAAGATGCACGCCCGCTCCACCGGTCCGTACAGCTTGGTCACGCAGCAGCCGCTCGGCGGTAAAGCGCAGTTTGGCGGGCAGCGGTTCGGCGAGATGGAAGTGTGGGCGCTGGAAGCCTACGGCGCGGCTTACACCCTGCAGGAGATGCTGACGGTGAAGTCCGACGACGTGAACGGTCGCACCAAGATGTACAAAAACATCGTCGATGGCGATCACCGCATGGAAGCCGGAATGCCCGAATCGTTCAACGTCTTGATTAAAGAAATCCGCTCGCTCGCAATCAATATCGAGCTTCAACAAGACTGACGTGGTTGAGCCGCAGCGCCGCCAAGTAGCGGCGCTGCCGAATGCGCACCTTCTCACGTCACTCTTTCCAGGTAGGAGATTCAGGTCTTGAAAGATCTATTAAAAATCATCAAACAACAGGGTCAGGCGCTGGAATTCGACGCGATTAAAATCGGTCTCGCCTCCCCCGAGATGATCCGTTCCTGGTCCTTCGGCGAAGTTAAAAAGCCCGAAACCATCAATTACCGTACCTTCAAACCAGAACGCGATGGGCTGTTTTGCGCCAAGATTTTTGGTCCGATCACCGATTACGAGTGCATCTGCGGCAAATACAAACGTCTCAAGCATCGCGGCGTCGTGTGCGAAAAATGTGGCGTGGAGGTCACGCTGGCGAAGGTGCGGCGTGAGCGCATGGGGCATGTCGATCTCGCCAGTCCGGTGGCGCACATTTGGTTTTTGAAATCGCTGCCGTCGCGGATCGGTTTGCTGCTGGATATGACGCTGCGCGACATCGAGCGCGTGCTGTATTTCGAGTCATTTGTGGTCATCAACCCCGGCATGGTGGAAGAGCTGGAGCGCGGGCAGTTGCTGAACGATGAGGAATATCTCAACGTTTTAGAGGCGAACGGCGACGACTTTGAGGCCAAGATGGGCGCGGAGGCGGTGTATGACCTGCTGCGCACCATTGATATGGCGGCTGAAATTCGGCGGATGCGCGAGGAAATTGAGAGCACCAATTCTGAGACCAAGATCAAGAAGTTAGCCAAGCGACTCAAGTTGATGGAGTCGCTGCTGGCGTCCGGCAATCGCCCGGAATGGATGATTTTGACGGTGTTGCCGGTGTTGCCGCCGGAGCTGCGCCCGCTGGTGCCGCTCGACGGTGGACGCTTTGCGACTTCCGATCTCAACGATCTGTATCGGCGCGTGATCAATCGCAACAATCGGTTGAAACGCCTGCTCGATTTGATCGCACCCGACATCATCGTCCGCAATGAAAAGCGCATGTTGCAGGAATCGGTTGACGCGCTGCTGGACAACGGACGGCGTGGGCGGGCAATTACCGGCACCAATAAACGCCCGCTGAAATCGCTGGCGGACATGATTAAAGGCAAGCAAGGGCGCTTCCGCCAGAACTTGCTCGGCAAGCGCGTCGATTATTCGGGGCGGTCGGTGATCGTGGTCGGGCCGACGCTGATGCTGCATCAGTGCGGGCTGCCGAAGCGGATGGCGCTGGAACTGTTTAAGCCGTTTATTTTCAGCAAGTTGCAATCACGCGGGCTGGCGACGACGATCAAAGCTGCCAAGAAAATGGTGGAGCGCGGCACGCCCGAAGTGTGGGACATTTTGGAAGACGTGATCCGCGAACATCCGGTCATGCTCAACCGTGCGCCGACGCTGCATCGGCTCGGCATTCAAGCCTTTGAGCCGGTGTTGATTGAAGGCAAGGCAATTCAATTGCATCCGCTGGTGTGTACTGCGTTTAACGCGGATTTCGACGGCGACCAGATGGCGGTGCATGTGCCGTTGTCGCTGGAAGCGCAGTTGGAAGCGCGGGCGCTGATGATGGCATCCAATAACATTTTGTCACCAGCCAACGGTGAGCCGATCATCGTGCCGTCGCAGGACGTGGTGTTGGGGCTGTATTACATGACCCGCGAGCGCGTGAATGCGAAAGGCGAGGGCAGTATTTTTGCCGATATTGATGAGGCGCGGCGGGCGTATGAAACCGGACACGCGGCACTTCATGCCCGTTGTCGGGTGCGGCTGCGTGAGGTCATCAAGGAGAAAAATGGCACCCGACACGAGATCGTGAGCATCAAAGATACGACGGTGGGACGGGCGTTGGTGTTTGCGATTGTGCCGGACGGTTTGCCCTTTGATCTGGTGGATCGGGCGCTGGGTAAAAAGCAGATTTCGCTGCTGATTAACATGTGTTATCGCCGCCTTGGTTTGAAAGAAACCGTTGTTTTTGCTGACCAAATTATGTACCTCGGTTTCCGCATGGCGACCCGTTCTGGCGTGTCCATCGGCTTGGATGACATGGAAGTGCCGCGTGACGAGGTTGATGCCAAGATGGACAAGGGCGCGTTGCTGGCTGCTGCGGAAGCGGAAGTGCAGGAAATTCAACAGCAATATGCGTCCGGTTTAGTCACCAACGGCGAGCGTTATAACAAGGTGGTGGACATCTGGTCGCGCACCAACGATCAGGTCGCCAAGGCGATGATGATTAAGCTCGGCAGCGAAACGGCGGACTCGAATCCAGTATTTGAAGCGCAGCGGCTGGTGAGTGAATACCGGCAGGGCATTTATAGCGCGATCACTGCTGAGGATCGCCCGCAGACGCGGACGTTGTTTAACGAGTGGCAGGCGCGGTTGCACGATGCCGGTCAGCAATTGCAACGCGGTGAGATGACGACGGGAGCATTTCAAGAATTAGCGGTGGCGTTGCTCGCTGAATATCGCCCGGAAGTCGCCAAGATCGTCGGTCTTGACCAGATCAAAGGTCATGGTTTGCGTGAGCGGGTGATTACCGGCTTTGGTGAAGTGAAACAACGGGTTGCGGATCGCCGCAAGCAGGATTCGTTCAATTCGATTTACATGATGGCGAATTCAGGAGCGCGTGGTTCCAATCAGCAGATTCGCCAGTTGGCAGGAATGCGCGGGCTGATGGCCAAGCCCGATGGCTCAATTATTGAGACGCCGATTACCGCGAATTTCCGCGAAGGCTTGAACGTCATTCAGTACTTCATCTCCACGCACGGAGCGCGGAAAGGTTTGGCGGATACCGCGCTCAAAACGGCGAACTCCGGTTATCTCACGCGGCGGTTGGTGGACGTGGCGCAGGATATGGTGGTGCTGGAGGAAGATTGCGGCACCGAGCAGGGGTTGTTGATGACGCCCATTCTTGCTGGCGCAGACGTGGTCGAACCGCTGCGGGATCGGATTTTAGGGCGGGTGTGTGCGCTGGATGTGTATCGCCCCGGCACTGATGAATTGGTGTGCAAAGCCGGGACGCTGCTTGATGAAGGCTGGGTGGAACGGTTTGATGAAATCGGCATCGACCAGTTGCGAGTGCGTTCGCCGATCAGTTGCGAGGCGCGGTTGGGCGTGTGTGCGCAGTGTTACGGTCGTGATTTGGCGCGGGGACATCGCGTCAACATGGGCGAGGCAGTGGGCGTGATCGCGGCGCAGTCGATTGGTGAACCTGGCACGCAGTTGACGATGCGGACATTCCACATTGGCGGCGCGGCGTCACGGGCAGCGGCGGTCAATAGCATCGACATCAAAAATAGCGGCACGATTCGGCTGCATAACATCAAGACGGTGCAGCATCATTCCGGCAATAACTTGGTGGCGGTGTCGCGTTCTGGCGAGTTGACGCTGATTGATGAGCGCGGCATGGAAAAAGAACGCTACAAGGTGCCGTATGGCGCGACGTTGCGCGTGGCTGATGGCGATGCGGTGAAGCCCGGTGATGTGGTCGCTACTTGGGACCCGCATACCCATCCGGTGGTGACGGAAGTGGCGGGAACGCTGGCATTTGAAGAGTTCATCGAAGGCGTGACGGTGCAAAGTCAAACCGACGACGTGACTGGCTTGGCGTCGCTGGTGGTGATTGATCCGAAACAGCGACCGGCAGCGGGTAAAGATTTACGTCCGATGGTGAAGCTGCTGGACGAGCAAGGTAATGAACTCAACATCGTGGGCACGGATTTGCCGGCGCGGTATGCGTTATCTGCTGGCGCGATTGTCAGTGTGACCAATGGCGCGGAAGTGGGCGTGGGCGACGTGCTGGCGCGGATTCCGCAAGAATCCAGTAAAACCCGCGACATCACTGGCGGTCTGCCGCGAGTAGCGGATTTATTTGAAGCGCGGAAGCCGAAAGAGGCGGCGTTACTGGCGGAAGCGAGCGGCACCATTGGTTTTGGCAAGGATACCAAGGGCAAACAGCGGCTGATTATCACCAAGGACGATGGCGAGACGGTTGAGGAATTGATCCCAAAATGGCGTCACGTCAACGTGTTTGATGGTGAGCGCGTGGAACGCGGCGAGGTGATTGCTGACGGTGAATTGGCGTCCCACGATATTTTGCGGCTGAAAGGTGTCACGGCGCTGGCTGAATATCTGGTGAAAGAAATTCAGGATGTGTATCGGTTGCAGGGCGTGAAAATCAACGATAAACACATCGAGGTGATCGTGCGCCAGATGTTGCGCAAAGTGGAAATCACCTCGCCCGGTGATACGCGGTTGCTGCGCGGTGAACAGGTAGAGCATTCGGTGTTGTTTGATGAAAATCGCCGCGCTATTGCCGATGGCAAGCAACCGGCGTTGTATGAGCAATTGCTGCTCGGTATTACCAAGGCATCATTGGCGACTGAATCCTTTATTTCAGCGGCTTCATTCCAAGAAACAACGCGGGTGCTGACGGAAGCGTCGGTGCGGGGTTCGATTGATCGCTTGGCTGGTCTTAAAGAAAACGTGATTGTGGGGCGGTTAATTCCAGCGGGAACCGGATTATCACATCATCAAGAACGGCGGCGGCGGCGGCAATTAGAATGTCAAGCGTCTCATCATGCGGAAGCGAGTAAAGACCCGGAATCGGCATTTAAGAAGTGAATACGCCGAGCACGAATTAACCCCTGCTCGGTTGCGGTGCTTGTAAAAGAGCAATCGTTGACAGGCTCTTGATCGCTCCCTATACTGATCTGTCTCAGCTAGTCGGCTTTAAACAGCCGGCTAGTCTCATTTTTTTGTTCCGGTTCCTTGGTCTGGGCGTTTCCTGTTCAGACTTGAATCACATCGACACGCAACTGTTGTGAACATCAGCACAAAATCAGTGCTGATTGTTTTTTGCGCAGGACTTACTGAGCGTCGATTGTTCATTAAAAGTGTTTTCGCTTGCTCAGGATGAGCAGGTAAAAGATCGCCGTACAGCGGTCAACGACGGGCTGACAGATGACATCGCTGCAAAAAGATGAGCCACCTGAAAACGCCTGATCGAGCAATGGACTCCGGCGCAATTGCGCGTCAAGGGCTTGAGTTGGGCGATCCGTCGCCAACCAAGTGCGGATAAATCCACCTAGTCAATTGTGATTGGGTTTTTTGGAACAGACTGATTGCATGGCAACGATCAACCAACTCGTCCGTAAGCCCCGCAAACGGAACGTCACTAAAACTAACGTTCCGGCACTGGAGGCTTGCCCACAGCGCCGAGGTGTCTGTACGCGGGTTTACACCACAACGCCTAAAAAGCCGAATTCAGCCTTGAGAAAAGTCGCTCGTGTGCGACTGACTAATGGTTTTGAAGTTGCTACCTATATCGGCGGCGAAGGTCATAACCTTCAAGAACACTCGGTGGTACTGATTCGCGGCGGTCGCGTTAAAGACTTGCCAGGTGTGCGCTACCATACTGTGCGCGGCACATTGGATACCTCCGGAGTGGAAAAACGGCGTCAAGGGCGTTCTAAGTACGGCGCAAAGCGTCCGAAAAAATAACGCGTCCGGTTAACGAATACACTCGGAATTAAAACACTATGCCAAGAAGACGTGTCGCAGCCCGGCGTCAAATCCTTCCTGATCCCAAGCATGGAAGCGAATTGTTGACCAAGTTCATCAATATGATGATGGAAGATGGCAAGAAGTCGGTTGCTGAAAAAATTATTTACAGTGCTTTAGATCAGGTTTCTGAGAAAAAAGGCGGCAAACCGGTCGAGTTGCTAGAAAACGCCATGGAAAACGTCCGCCCTGCCGTAGAGGTAAAGTCGCGGCGCGTTGGTGGTGCAACTTATCAGGTACCAATTGAAGTACGCCCAGCTCGCCGGAATTCGTTGGCGATGCGCTGGCTCATTGACGCAGCACGCAAGCGTTCTGAGAAATCAATGGCGCAGCGATTGGCTGGAGAATTGATGGATGCTGCCGAATCTCGCGGTTCCGCAGTAAAGAAAAAAGAAGACACGCATCGTATGGCAGAAGCCAACAAGGCGTTTTCACATTATCGCTGGTAGTACAGATCAAGGGGCAAGTATCAAGAAGCAACATGACACGGTGATTCGTTTTTCCGTGTATTCAAGTTCCTTCGATCCTTCAAACTTGCCTCTTCAATCACTGACAACAGATTTTCAAGGCGGAAACAGTCGTGGCACGTAGCACCCCAATCGAGCGGTATCGCAACCTTGGCATCATGGCGCACATTGATGCGGGGAAGACCACGACGACCGAGCGCATCCTGTTTTACACCGGAGTCTCACACAAAATCGGTGAGGTGCACGATGGCGCTGCGACGATGGATTGGATGGAGCAAGAGCAAGAACGCGGCATCACCATCACTTCGGCAGCAACTACTTGTTTCTGGAAAGGAATGAGTCGCCAACGTCCAGAACATCGAATTAACATCATTGACACTCCCGGTCACGTCGATTTCACGATTGAGGTTGAGCGGTCATTGCGTGTGCTTGATGGCGCGTGTGCGGTATTTTGCGCGGTTGGTGGTGTTGAACCACAGTCAGAGACCGTATGGCGTCAAGCTGATAAATACGGTGTACCACGCCTTGCTTTCGTCAATAAGATGGATCGCATGGGCGCAAATTTTTTCCGCGTGGTTGCGCAAGTAAAAGAGCGGCTGGGCGGTAATGCTGTACCGGTTCAGGTGCCGATTGGCGCAGAAGAACATTTCCAAGGCGTTGTGGATCTCGTCCAAATGAAAGCTGTTTATTGGGATGAAGCATCGCGGGGCATGGAATACGAGCTGCGTGATATTCCAGAAGATTTACTTGCCGTTAGCGAAGAATGGCGCGAGAAGATGGTTGAAGCTGCGGCTGAAGCCAGCGAAGACTTGATGGAAAAATATCTCAATGGTGAGGCTTTAACCAACGAGGAAATCCAATCAGGTTTGCGAGCGCGGACATTGCGTAACGAGATTGTTCCCATGCTGTGCGGTTCGGCCTTTAAGAATAAAGGCGTGCAAGCGATGCTTGATGCCGCACTTGATTACATGCCTTCGCCAGTAGATGTTCCTGCAATTCGCGGTATTTTGGATGACAAGAACGAAACAGAAGCGGAACGTCCCGCCTCAGATGCAGCGCCTTTTGCAGCGTTGGCATTCAAAATCGCGACTGATCCCTTTGTTGGCACCTTGACTTTTTTCCGTGTGTATTCAGGTGTTTTGAAATCTGGCGACACGCTGTATAACCCAGTTAAAGGGCGCAAGGAGCGGATTGGGCGTATTTTGCAGATGCACGCCAATGAACGTCAGGAAATCAAAGAAGTGTGCGCTGGTGACATCGCCGCTGCTGTTGGTCTGAAAGACGTGACGACTGGTGACACGCTGTGTGATTTGAATCAAATCATCACGTTAGAACGCATGGAATTTCCGGAGCCAGTGATTTCGGTCGCTGTTGAGCCGAAGACCAAAAGCGATCAAGAACGGATGGGTATGGCGCTGTCGAAGTTGGCACAGGAAGATCCGTCGTTTCGTGTGCGGACAGATGAAAAATCTGGACAGACCATTATCTCCGGCATGGGCGAGTTGCATTTAGAAATTATCGTTGACCGGATGCGGCGCGAGTTCAAAGTTGAGGCGAATGTTGGTGCGCCGCAGGTGAGCTATCGTGAAACGATTCGGACGGCGGTGCAGCAGGAAACCAAGTTTGCACGGCAGTCGGGTGGGCGTGGTCAGTATGGTCATGTGTATATCAAGGTTGAGCCGCAGGAAGCGGGCGTTGGTTATGAATTTGTCAATGCCATCGTTGGCGGCAGTGTTCCCAAGGAATACATCCCGGCAGTCGATAAAGGAATTAAGGAAGCGATGACCAACGGCACGTTGGCTGGGTTCCCGATTGTGGACATCAAGGTCACGCTGTATGACGGTTCCTATCACGAAGTCGATTCAAGCGAAATGGCATTCAAAATTGCTGGGTCGATGGCAATCAAGGAAGCGGTGGCAAAGGCACGTCCGGTGTTGCTGGAACCAATTATGAAGGTCGAAGTGGTCACGCCTGAAATCAACATGGGCGATGTCATGGGTGATCTCAACAGTCGGCGCGGCATGATTCACGGTATGGAAGACGCCCCGTCGGGTAAAATTATTCGTGCTGAGGTGCCATTGTCGGAGATGTTTGGGTATTCGACTGATCTGCGGTCGGCAACCCAAGGTCGTGCTACCTACAGCATGGAATTCAGCAAATACAACGAGGTGCCCGCCAGCATTGCCGATGCGGTCGCCAAGAAACAGTAACGATACGGGTAGAGCGGGATGTCAAAAGAGAAGTTTCAACGGAGTAAGCCACACGTCAACGTTGGCACCATTGGTCATGTTGATCACGGCAAAACCACGCTGACGGCAGCAATTACCACCCACCAATCAAAGAAGTTTGGTGGTGAGGCGCGGGCCT
>NZ_NRRQ01000044.1 GCF_016583745.1 Chromatium okenii | reverse complement strand
CTGAGTGCCCAACCACTTGGGGATGTAGGGCGCGTTGGTGAATGTCCGTGATGACGGCCTGCAAAGCCTCTCGTGCTAAAAACAGCGGGTAGCTGCGTCGCGGAATATAATCATACGGTTCCTGACACGTATCAAAAAATTTACAGCTACGCAGGCTGGGCAGTGGTGATAAAAAACGTGAGCGTAAATAAAGACTTACGCAGTTGCGTCACTCATAAAACGCGGTTGCACCATCTTTTTGATCACTGCGACGCGCTGCTGCATTGAAAATAGTCACAGCACATCCGTTATAGCAGTAACAGCATGACTTTTGAGGGCACATGACATGTTTCAACGGTTATATGAATTGAGCCAATGTTTACCGCAACGGACGGATTGGGAACGCTTAAATGAAGGAATGCCAGCGAATTATGATCGCGGGTTGGCGCTGTGTTTTGGCGCTAATGGCGAATGGATGGGTGTTAAAACGTATAAAGGCAATGCAGGAGTGGTGTATCGCTCTGGCCCTTCAAATGGCACTGATTTTACGCCTTGCTGTAAATTAGCAGGAAATACTGCTAACCGATTAGCAAATACAGTTAAAGTGTTGTCTGATGTGTCAAAGCTGTCGGCAGAAAAGCGGCAGTGGTTAGTTGATAGTTTAGCAACATTTAATAATGCACAAGCCGATATTTGGGCAGAAGTTGAAGCAAAACGTAAAGATGCTGGCATTGATGATAAAACGCATCGCGGCTATGTTTACTGGGCAGATGCAGAAATGAATCCAGTGTATTCATGGACAGAAACCCATGCTGCAATGGTGGATTCCGCATTAGAAAAATTTGCAGATAAAGGCGGTGAACGTTTAAATGGCACCTGCGCGGTTTGCGGTCAAACAGACGTTAAAGTGTATGGCAATTATTCGGTATTAGCGTGTTATAACTTGAATAATCCGGGCAGTATTGCGGGCGGATTTAGCGCCAAGCAAGCACATCGTAATTTTCCGGTTTGCGGTGATTGTGCGCTTGCTATTGCAGAAACATTTACGCTGGCAGAAACACATTTTTCTAGCAGTATGGCGGGGCAAACGTATTTAATTCTGCCTTACAGCAATAGCGTTGAAGTGCGCAACGAATTACAGGCGCGGTTGCAAAGCCATCCTGACCGTTATTGTTTGAATAAAGCGCAAGATTTAGTCTCTGGTGAATTGGCGTTGATTGAAGAATTTGCGGAGTATGGCGATCAATTGGCATTGGCGTTGATTTTTTTCAAACAACAAAATGCTTCGTGGCGGGTGCAAGCGGAAGTGCAACAATTGTTACCCAGTCGATTACACGTTCTGCATGAGTCGGCACGAAAAATCAGCAAAGCTGCCGATTTAATCGCTGAAACAAAAACTGAACTGAAACCAGTAAACATTGGTGCGCTAACATTTAAGAACTTCTCCAGCGCCAGTGATAACGCAAGTGATGATACTTTGCGTAGTTGGTTGACCGCTTTGTTTTCTGGGCAAGCAATTGACCGACAGCATTTTATTCGTTGCTTGGTCGGTAAATTACTGGATACCGGCAAGCGCAATGTTGATTTATTGCATTGGATGACGCGCCATGCTTGGGGGCTTTATCGCTATGCGCTTTTAACCGAACTTGTCGTTTTGAATTCTATTCAGGAGCATTGTGCGATGTCTGAGATTATTCCGAATAGCGCCTATGGACGCTATATTAAAGAACATGCTGATTTTTTCCGTCGCCCCGAATTGATTGTCGCTTTTTTAACGGGTTGTTACGCTTCAACAGTCACATCAGTACAACGCAAAGAACGCGGTGCCGAACCGTTTGCTAAAAAGTTCATTGGGCGATTATTAACACAGTCGCAATTAAAACGCTTATATCGTGAAGGTCATAGTAAATTGGCGCAATACGGTAAATTGGGTTATGTCATCACTGGACTTGATCCTGATTTAGCCACTGCGTGGGTGGCTTGCGGTGATCTGTGGGCAATTAGTGATGAAGAAGCAACTTTCGCTTTTACCATTGGCTACAGTTTGGCTTATCGCATTAAACAACTGGATGGAAAAGATGATGCTGATGAAATTGAGGATGAATAAATACCATGACTGCGACACATTATAACGAAGACTTTTTTCTGTGGACGCAGCAGCAAGCCATGTTATTACGGCAGGGACAATTGAATGCCATTGATGCAGCAAATCTCGCTGAGGAAATTGACAGCATGGGCAAACGTGACCGCCGCGCCTTGACCAGTCATTTAGTCAATTTGTTGCTGCATTTACTCAAATGGGATTATCAACCGGAACGACGCGGCATTAGTTGGCAATTATCTATCCGTAATGCGCGGCAGGAAATCGAATTGATTTTGAATGACAGCCCCAGCCTGCGTCAGCAATTAGCCACGTTTGTTGAAATGGCTTATCCTATTGCAAGGCGTAACGCAGCAGATGAAACTCAATTACCATTGTTAAATTTTTCTGAACAGTGTTTATTGACAATCGAACAAATCATCAGCAACAATTAATCTGACTTTATCTCACGGAGATGAATCACATGACCACAATGACTAACCGCTCGGAAATCCTGTTTGTTTATGATGCTAAAGATTGCAATCCGAATGGCGATCCATTGGATGAGAACCGCCCGCGTACCGATCCCGAAACCGGCGAGGCAACTGTCAGCGATGTGCGCATTAAACGCACGGTGCGCGATTATTTATTGAGTTTGGAACCAGATGTTGAAAAGCGTTTGGCGGCTGGACGTGAGATTTTAATCCGCGATACGTTGAAAGCGAGTGGGCATTTATCTGAAGGCAAGGATCGTGCAGAACAGTTTTTAGCTGAGGCAATTAAAGGCAAGAAAACTGGTGAAGCAAAAAGGCAGGCATTGGAAACTGCGGTGACGCAGGGTTGTATTGATGCGCGATTGTTTGGTGCAACCTTGCCATTGGGTAAAGGTGAGCCGTCATTGCAATTGACCGGACCGGTGCAGTTTTCCGCATTTAATCGTTCATTGCATCGCGTGACGCCAACATTGGTACAGCAAACGGCAGCGTATGCGGGCAATGCAACAGCGAATCAAAAATCTTTTGCTGAACGCTGGTTATTACCGTATGCGTTAATTGCTGCGTATGGCGTGGCGAATGAAACGGCAGCGCAAACAACTGGTATAACGACCGAGGATTTTGAGTTGTTATTAAAAGGGTTGTGGCATGGTACGGCGGCGCTCAATACGCATTCTAAAATGGGACATGATCCGTTATTATTAGTCGTAGCCGATTATCAACCCGGTTATCGGCTCGGTGCATTGCCACGTCGTCTCAGTTTGAATAAAACTGTTGACGATACGGCGCTGCGTTCAACCCGTGATTTTCAATTAGATGTCGGTGAATTATTGACGGCGTGGTGCAATTACCCGCAATTGGTCAATTTGCGCGTCATGCAGGATACGCGCCTGCGTTGTGAAGCGAATGGTCAAACCGACTTATTTATTCAACTGGTGCAGCAGGTTCAATTGCCAGTTACAACGTTGTTTGTATAACCATGCGCACCCTGATCTTTGATATTTCCGGTGAATACGCGCTATTCAAAAAACCGTATTCGCCGATGAGTCCGGTCAGTTATCCATTACCACCGCCGCCAACGGTTTTGGGAATACTTGGCGCGGTGTTGGGATATGACAAAACGAATTATCACCAGCGTCTTAATTATGAAAACGTGCGTATTGGTGTGGCGCTGCGCCAGCCCACTCGCGTCTATCGCGCCGCGCTTAATTTGCTGCAAACCAAAACGGGTACCGACAGTTTTTTTCGCCCATTGGCCGCAGAAAATACCCATACGCAGGTGCCGTGCGAGTTCCTGCGCCAGCCAGAATTTCGCTTGTATATCAGTGGTTTAGAGACTGAAATTGCCGATGATTTAGCGGCGCGGCTGCAAACCGGGCGCAGCGCCTACACGGTGACGCTCGGCTGGGCGAATTGTTTCGCCGAGCTGACGTGGGTTGGTGAGGCGACGGCGCAGCCGCTCGTGGCGAATGAATGGCAAGCGGCAACGGCGGTGCCACTCGCGGCGGGCGTGCAGATTCATTATGACGACCGGCGGCGTTATCACCGGCAGCGTATTCCGGTGGTGATGAATGGCGAGCGCATCGTCAGTCGTTATCAGGAAATCGTGCTGGCTGAAGACGGACAATCCATTCGTGGTCACGGCGGCGCAGGAGTGCTGTATGCCATTGATTCCACAACCATTGCCTTTCTCTGACACCTTCGCCCATCCCGCTGATCCACTGCCTGCCCACTTAGAACGCGTTGCCCAACGCGCTGCCGCCAGCATCGCCCCAACTGCTGGCGCAGACATCCGCGCCATCGCTCGCGTTGCCGGATTATTTCACGATCTCGGCAAAGCAACCCCTTGGTTTCAAAAGTATTTATTGCACGGCGGCACACGCTCGCCGTTGAGCAATCACGCCGAATTGGGCGCGTTATTGGTCTGGTGGTATAGCGCCGGGCTGGATTGGCCACTTTGGCAACGTTTGGCAGTATTCGTTGCAATACGACGCCATCACGGGGCGCTGACTTTTCAAGCGTGGCCGGTATTGTTGGAGCAGATGCGGATGGCGGTGCGCAAGGATGACCATCCGCTGCACCGGCAACTAAATGTGCTTGATTTTGCTGGCATTCACGCTTGGTTGCTGACGGTTGCCGCGCAACAGCCGGATTTGGCGCTGACACTGGAACCGTTGACAGCGGAAACGGTGCTGGCGCGGCTGCGGGATCGGCAGGTTGGTGGTTCAAAATTGCGCGTTGCATATCAAACACTTAGCGAAGCGTTGGCGACATTAGCCGGTTTTGGAGCGCTATTGGCAATGGATAAAACAGATGCCGCGCTGGCCGGTGTGCAAATAGCGCGACAGGCGCTACCGGCGGATGCGGTAACGGTTTATCAACAGCAACAAAAGCACAAATCGTATTCATCTCTCAATTCACGTCGTGACCAAATCGCTACTACCGTTGCGCAAACATGGCTGGCGCATCTCAACCAACATCTATTCACTTTAACTGCGCCTACTGGCGCGGGTAAAACACTCACCATTCTCCATGCCGCATTACAAATCCGAGCACAATTAGCACAACAGAATGGTGTAGCACCGCGCATCATTTATTGCCTGCCATTTACTTCAGTGATTGATCAAAATCATGCCGTATTTCGCGCTGTTTTGCAAGCTAACGGCATTAAAGATCGTGAGAATATTTTACTAAAACATCATCATCTCACCGACGCGATATTTCGCACTGAAGAAGCCGAATATCAAGCTGATGGCGCTGGACAACTATTAACAGAAACGTGGCAAAGTGAATTAGTGGTCACGACGTTTCACCAACTGCTGCATTCATTACTCAGTCCGCGCAATGCCAATTTGAAACGCGCTGGACAACTGACTGGTGCCATTATTTTACTGGATGAAGTGCAATCCATTCCACTGCGCTATTGGGAAACAGTACGGCAGTTATTGCTTGCAGCGGCGCACAGTTATGACACGCGCTTTGTATTATTAACGGCAACGCGCCCGTTAATTTTTCAAGCCGGTGATGCAGTGGAATTGTTACCTGACTACGCCACGCATTTTCAGGCAATGAGTCGCACGCGATTAGTGGCGCATCATCAACAGCCGTTGTTGTTAGATAAATTTTCTCAACAGCTCACCACGGCATTAAAAATTGAGCGTCGCGCTACGTTAGTCATAGTAAACCGGCGTCAATCGGTGCGCACACTGTTTGATGCGGTGCATGGCGCGTTTCCAGAGCGACCAGTCATTGCTCTTTCAACCAGTTTGACGCCATTAGATCGGCGGGTGCGTATTCGCTTGATGCAACGCTTATTGCGACAAAATCAGCCGCTGATTGTTGTCACTACGCAATTGATAGAAGCAGGCGTTGATGTGAGTTTTCCACTGGTGCATCGTGAATTGGCACCGTTAGATTCAATTATTCAATCCGCCGGACGTTGCAATCGTCATAATGAATACAGCGCAGCAGGTGAAGTGCATCTGTGGCATTTGCAAGCAATGAAAGCAGATGGAAGTGTGGGTGAATCGTTATGGCGACATGTTTATGACAGCGCGTTAATTGAAGTGACAACGGAAACGCTTGGCGCTGCACAGCAATATGAAGAAGCAGATTTTTTGCAATTGAGTCAAGCGTATTTTCACGGCTGTCGAATGCGACAAGATCAAAAACGGGTTGATGTGCAATTACAAGCAGGCGATTTCATTGGCGTTGAGAAAGCATTTCAGCTCATTGAAGAATTACCAACCGTTGCGGTTTTTATTGTACAAAATGAGCGCGATCAAGAATTGTGGGAACGCTACTGCGCTATTCGAGAAGATGCGGCACTGACACCAGCACAACAGCAACAACAGTTTCGCACTTTCAAACGTGCTTTTTATGAGCGAGTGATTCAAGTATATGCGCGATCCCGCGATGAGTTGAATAAAAACGAGGTGCAATATCTAAAAGCAACGCCAACGACTTATACGCGCCAAGTAGGGTTTATTGGTTTTCCATAGATTTTTAATGGCCATTTGATAAAGCATATTCCCACGTTAGCGCATGGGAATAATCAAAAAAGCATCTTACGAGGTCAATCACGATGTTAGCAGCCATGCGGGAATTAGCGTTATTAGATTTGAATGTGCGATGCAAACAAACTGGGCTCAATTTGAGCGCAATTCGTGAGAAGCATGGAGAATATCTTACACCGCTGCTTGTAGAAGATTCTGAAAAAACCGCAATTGTGTATTTATTGCAATCTATAAGTGAACAGCCCGGCGTGGTGAAACTGTGGAGTGAAGAAGTTACTCCTGTTAAAGCACAAAAACTTCCTTTTGTGATGTCACGAGTTGCGGCATTTGGTCCAATAATGAAGCGGACTTTTCAGAATGGTGAGCAGGGACCTACATTAAATACACAAGGACTGACTGAAAAAAGTTTTGCCGAGCGCGGTCAACAGAATACACGGTGGGCTGCTTATTTCAGAGAAATGCACAACACACTTTTTTGCAGTCACATGCTAGTTTTTGCAGATCAATCTTATTCTATTGGTGCAGGGCAAATTGATCCGCATGTTTTAGCGGCAGCGATTCGGTTAATTCCAGAAAAGAAAACAGTATTTCTCGCAGTACTTGATTCAGTAGGGCGCTGGCCAGGTGAATGCAGTGAATATCACGCGTATCTTTCACAAACATTAGCTAATAAATACATCACTAGCTCGGCTCAAGCATATAACCATGCACATTGTCCGTTGTGCGGTGCAACGGACGTGACGCTATATCCCAATCTGCGCGGCACTGGCATTAACTTTTCTAATATGGATCGCATTGGCGCATTTCCGAATTTAGACGTGAAACAGGGATGGAAAAGTTATGGCTTGTGTTTAGATTGTGCCGATCTATTGTATGTTTTCAAAAATCACCTTTTGACACAGCAATTTACTGGATTCGTTGCGGGTGATAAGGCGCTGTTGTTACCCAGTTTGCTTGGTAATTCAGACGGTCGGCGACAATTTTTGATTGATTGGCGCAAATATATCAACGCCATTAATGATGCTGGAAACAAGATTGGTTCACATGAAAACGATTTATTAGATTTCGTCCGTGATCGAGATGACTCGCAAGTAGTGGTGCATATTTTATGGGCAACGTTTGGACAAGTCGTTGATGATGTGCGTGGTGTGGTGACTGATATTTTACCGTCACGCTTGCGCGAACTGAGCAAAATCAATCGCGATTTAAATCATTGGCAACATCCGCTCGCACCACGTTATCCATTGGAGGATGCAACTTTTGATCTGAATCTGACGCTGTTATTGGCATTACTTAAACGTCCCGGTGGAAAACGTGCCGCAAAAGCGAATGATAGTAGTCAATTGTTTGCAATAAAACGGCAATTGGTGGAAGCAATTTATCACGGTGTACCACTCGGCACAGCAACGGCTGGATTATGGCGTGAATTGCTGATTACTGCACGCTGGCGGCTTGATGATATTGCTGATTCTGGTAATTTTGGTGGTTTACTATATGAGGGTTATAGCGACAAGGGCAATAAAAAAATCCATTATTGGACGCTTGCTGGGTGGATGAAACATCTAGCGCGGTTACTTTATTATCTTGATTCAATTGGAGTCTTACCGATGGCAGCACCGAATACTGAACCATTACACTTTGAACCGAGTTTAGCGGCACTCAAGCCCTATTTTCAATCTGGCTCTGGTTTGAATACGCGTGAAAAAGCCTTTACGTTTTTATTGGGCATTTTGTACGGCAAGGTATTACAGGTACAGGCGGCGCGTGGTGTGAATGTTGCGTCTAATGCGCTTACTTGGTTAAAACGATTAAATCTTGATGGGCGCGATTTACCTGAGTTGTATTGCAAAATTCGGGAGAAGTTATTGAATTATGGAGTAGAAGCCAGTGCTGACGTGCGGGCGATTGTGCAAGATTTAGGGCGACTCGGTGGACAATCAATTGGCGATACCATTGGGCTTGACCAAACTGTGACCTGTTATTTTTTATTGCTTGGTCAATCAATTACGGTTGACGTGCTACCTTCCAAAATTAAGACAACTGAGGAGTAATCACGATGACAACAACACTCACTTCCCGCCGTGAAATTTTGTTTTTGTATGACATTCGCATGGGCAATCCGAATGGCGATCCTGATGAAAATCGGCCGCGCAGTTTACCGGATGGGCGCTTTTATGTGACTGATGTGCGCTTAAAACGATTTGCCCGTGATTATTGGGCGATGTTGGGTCGGGATATTTTAGTCGGCAATATCGAGGGACGCACCACGAATTTAACTGGTCGGGTGGCGCATTATTTGAATAAGATCGGCAAAGATAAAGCCGATGGTGAAGAATTGGTCAACATTCTGCTGGATAGTTTTATTGATGCGCGGTGTTTTGGTTCTTCATTGGCTTTTAAGGGTCAGAAGGAAGAGGATAGCGGTGAAGTCACAGAACAGTCTGATGATTTTTCGCTTGATACCAAACCCGCGAAGGGCAATAAAAAGAAACCAACGGAATGGAAACCCAAACCAGTTCCGAAGACTTTAACTGGTGCGGTGCAATTTAATATGGGTGAAGTGCTGCATGATGCAGAAGAGATTCAGATTCAAGGCACATCAGTTTTTGGCAGTGATGAAGAAAAGGCGCAGGGTACGTTTACCAATTACGCAGCGCTGCGTTATGCCTTGATTGCGTTTCATGGGGTGGCGAATGAACACTCGGCGCAGAAATCACGTTTGAGTGATGCGGATTACAATGATGTGTTGTTGGCGTTGTGGAATGGGGTACGCTCGGCGGGGAATACGCGCACGAAAATTGGTCAGGTACCGCGTTTATTGGTGTCTATTGAATACCAACCCGGTGAAGAATTCCAATTTGGCAATTTGATGGATTATGTGAAGTTGCAAGCAAGTGGTGATAAACCTGAACGTGCTTGGTCATCTCCAGATGATTACTGCGTGGATTTATCGCGGTTATTAACCCGTATTGATGCGCAACGCTCGCGGATTGCCCAAGTACGCTATGAGGTGTCACCTGATGTGACGTTTGCGAGTGGATTGCCGAATGAATGGCTGGCGCTCGGTTTTGATTAAGCAGCGGGCATAATGCTATGGACATCCTCAGTGTCAATTGGTCGGCTAAATACGGTCACTTTCTCCGCGCCGAGGCAAATGTCAATGCTCTCACCTACCCCGTGCCACCGCGCACGGTAGTATTGGGATTAGTCGCCGCCATTTTAGGATTAGAAAAAGATGCGTTGGCGACTGAATTGGCAGAATTAAATGTTGCGATAAGTGGCGCATTGCCGGCGCGATTTTGGCATCGGGTCAAGTTGCGTAAAGACCCACCCAATACACTGCCTTGGGAAGTGAAACGCAATCAACGCGGAAGTGAATCACCAGCATCAGAAAAAGCGGCGTTACATCGGCAAGAGTGGCTATTAAAACCGCGCTATCAATTGCAGTTAGCGTGGCCAACACAACCGGCACGTTTTAATGAATTGGTGGAGCGGATTAAACAACGGCGCTGGTATTTTAATCCGTGTATGGGGTTATCAGAATTGTTGAGTGATGTGGAGTTTGTTGCATATGAATCAGCAACCTCATTACCATTTGGGCGCTATCTCGTGCAGGGTGTGTGTCCGGCAGAACAGGTGCAATTGATTACCGAGGATAAATTGGGAGTGCATTTATTGCGGCTGCCACGTCAGGTGAGCGCCACTCGCGTATTCAGTCATGCACCTTATTTTCTCGAACATCGCGGGCAACCGTTTACAGTTGAAACGGCGGTTGCATGGCAAACTCAGCAATGGACAGGAGTGTTTTTATGAGTGAAATGCCGCTGTTGTCGCATCCAACGTTGTTATTAACGCAACATATTGAACAGGTGAATATAGCAGCGACATTTTTATTCAATACCCATTCGGAAAAAGTCCGCACTCAACGCCCAGAGACGGCAGCGGTATTAACTGCATTAGTTCGTGGGCATGATCTTGGTAAAGGCAGTCCAGCTTTTCAAAGCTATATCCGCAATCCCGAAAAATATCGCGGTGATTATCGCGCTAAAGAACATTCAGCATTGTCGGCAGCATTAACGTTATTATGGGCGCGTCAACAACAGTTGGCACCACTCACTATTTTAGCTTTAACGCAAGCGATTGCAGGTCATCATGCTGGTTTTGCTACGCTGGAGTATTTAGAAAATCGGCTGCGTCTTGATGACGATGATCCACTCTTAACGCAATGGGAACAATTGAATTATACGGCATTATCTCATGCCAGCGGTTTAGAATTCACTGAGATTGAGGGTGAATTTGAAGATGCGCGGCGGTGGTTATTTCGTCGCCAAGATATTGCAGAAAAACTACACGCTTTATCAACTGAGGAAGCAGTGCATTTTCGGTTATGGACACAGTTTATTTTCTCGCTGTTATTAGAAGCGGATAAAGCTTTTTTAGCGTTGAGTCAAGAAAATACCCAGCGTTATCTGCAAGTTGCACGTCCGGCGTTATCGCCAGAATGCGTGACTAAACGTATTACTGACTTAACAACAACGCCGCTGGACGATTTGCGGCAACAATTGCGCTCGCAACTCACCGCTAATATCAATCACGCAGATCATTATTGCACTTTAACCTTGCCGACTGGTACAGGTAAAACGTTATTGGCTGCGAGTTGGGCATTCGCGCAACGAGAACAGATGGCGCAAACAGGCGTTGCACCGCGTATTATTATTGCGCTGCCGTTTCTTTCTATTGTTGACCAAACAGAAAAAGAATATCGTGAGTTGCTAGGTATAGATGTCAATCATACTGTGCAATCTGATCTTTTATTATCTAGTCATTCGCTATCTCAACGTGAGTATGAATGGGAAGGTGAAAAACTCGGCACGTCTTATACGCGGTTTTATTTAGATACTTGGCGTTCTGAAATCATTGTTACCACCTTTGACCAATTATTGCTGGCGCTGTTATCGCCGCGCACTAAGCATCAAATGCGCCATCATGTGTTAATGGATGCGGTGATTATTTTGGATGAAGTGCAAACGCTGCCGTGTCAATTGTGGGATGTTGTGGATCATGTATTGCGCGGGTTGACGATAGAAGGTAATAGCCGCGTGTTGTTAATGTCGGCAACGCAACCAGCGTTATTAACGGGTGCGCAGGAATTGGCGGGAGATGCTGCACAAATTACTGCAATTTTCAATCAGTTTAATCGTTATCAACTCATTTTTCGGCATCGTGACATGCAGTGCATTGATGATTTTATTGCTGAGTTGTTGCCGCGTTTAGGCAATTGGCAAGTAAATGGGCAGCGGGTGTTAATTACGCTAAATACTCGTGCGAGTGCAAAGATTATTTGGCACACTGTGCGGACGCATTTAGCAGACACAACGCCGGTTTATTTAATCACTGCTGATGTGACGCCGAATGATCGCATCATTAAAATTGACGCGATTAAAGCCTTATCAATAGGAAAGCCGTGTGTTGTGGTTTCTACGCAGACAATTGAAGCGGGCGTGGATATTGATATGGATATTGTGATTCGTGATTTTGCGCCATTGGATGCGCTGATTCAGATTGCGGGACGTTGCAATCGTAATAATCGTTTAGGTGAGCAGGGTGGTCAGGTGGAAATTGTGTCATTGACTAACACAAAAGAGCAGGCTTACGCTAAAATGATTTATGATGCGGTGTTGTTAGATATTACGCGCGAAGTATTGGCGCAACAACCAGAACAATTGAGTGAAAAAGCTGCGTTTGGTTTAGGTCAAGCATATTTTGATTTAGTGAAAGCGCGTAAAAGTACTGGTGCTGAAATTACTCGCGCTTTTGCATATTGGGAAGAGATGCCAGACATACAAACCTTGTTGCGAGGACGTATTCAACAGATCAGTTTTTTAGTGTTGAATGCGCAAGAACAATGGCTGCTGGTTAAATTAAAGGCAGCTCTGGATATCACGGAGCGTTGGGATCGCCGCGAGGCGTTACGCGCATTAGCGGGTGAATTACAACGGCGGACAGTGACAGTTTATGCGCGTCCAACATTTCATCCCGAAGATTATGCGCAGTTAGTCGGTGCGTTTTGGGTATTAAAAACGGGTTACTATCACCCTGATAGTGGTTTAGATTTAGGCGACGATGAGGATTTAACGACATGTTTCTTTTAGCGACTATTCCTTGTTCACAAGTTGAATTACATTGGGATCATGCGGTACCAGGTGCGACCGAAATACGCACCCGGCAATTGCGCGGTGCCTTGGGAACTGCTTTTAATGATGATGCTTTTTTTCATCAACATGATCCAGTAACAGGTAAACCTTTATATCGTTATCCGCGTATTCAATATCGGTGGCGCAATGGATATGGTGTGGTGGTAGGATGGGGTGAAGCAGCCAGCCGGTTATTAGCATTGCCGTGGTTTGATTTATTGCTTCGGCTTGGTGATGAACGGGTGATGGTGAGTGATGCGGCGTTGACTTTAACGCAAAGTCAATTTGCTGTTGGTGATCAGTTAACGCATTATCAGTTAAAAACTCCAGCGTTGTTATTTAATCAAGATAATTATCGACGCTATCAACCACTAACTGCACAGGAACAGACAGTGGAGCAGGAGCGATTGTTGGTTGCTGGATTATTGACAGCAATGCGCGGGTTAGATGTCACTTTTAATCAACGGCTTTATGCTGCTTTTTTGAATACAAAAAAACAAACTTGCCACTATAAAGGTGAGTCATTGTTTGGGTTAAGTGGTACCTTTGTGACTAATGCTGTTTTGCCTAGTGGTTTTGCATTTGGGCATGGCGTGAGTCATGGGTTCGGGGAGTTGGTTACTATGAATGGCTCAGTATAATAAACATTTCAACGAACAGATTTTTTAAAGAGAATGATTATGAACTTGGTACTTAACACGTTTGGAACGTATTTGCATCGTGACGGTGAGATGTTTGTAATTAACATCAAGAACGAAAAAGATGAGAACAAAAAAAGAGAGGTTTCAGCGCGTAAGGTGCGTTCTATTTTGATTACAACAGGAGCGGCTCTTTCGACAGATGCAATTCGGTTAGCAATTGAAAGGAATATCGATATTGTGTTTATGAATTCATTTGGTGAACCTTATGGACGAGTTTGGCATGGGCGGCCAGGATCAACAACGGCAATTCAGCGTGAGCAATTGCGGCTGGCGGATACAGAACGTGGTGTCGGTTTTGCGCGTAGTTGGATGACGCGCAAATTAGATAACCAACTGCTTTTTTTACAGGAAGCGCGATCACGGCGAACTCGGTTGCATTCAGTGCTGACGGAAAAAATTGAGGCGTTATCAGTATCGAGACAATCAATTGATGCGCTAACAGGGAGTACATTAGATGATATTCGCGGTACGTTGATAGGGTTTGAAGGAAGGGCGGGGCGGACGTATTGGGAAGCGATCAGTTTGTTGATGCCAGATCAATTTAAGTTTGATGGTCGTTCACGCAATCCTGCAAAAGATGAATTTAATTGCTTGTTGAATTATGCTTATGGTGTGTTATATAGCATTGTTGAGCGGGCTTGTGTCATCGCTGGAATTGATCCTTACGTTGGTTTTGTACATACCGATCACTATCAAAAGAAGTCTTTTGTTTTTGATTTGGTCGAGTGTTACCGTATTTGGGCAGATCACGCTGTGGTGAGTTTATTTTCTACGCGTAAGGTAAATATGGAGTTATTTGATTCTTTACAAAACGGGTTACGTTTGAATAAAACTGGTAAAGAGCTTTTAATAAGTGTTTTTGATGCTTATCTTGATGAGATTGTTCAATATCGCGGTCGCAATATCAAACGACGCGATACGGTGCAGTTTGATTGCCATCATTTAGCAAATGAGTGGATTGGGAGAGTAGATGGTGAAGACTACGGAAACATTAGTTTGGATTATGTATGACGTTGTTGAAAATAAGCCGCGTACTAAAATTGCTAAACATTGCAAGGAAGCCGGCTTATATCGCGTCCAAAAATCAGTTTTTTTAGGCACCGTTGAGCGTAATCGACTTGATGAGTTACGGTTAAACATTGAGTCTTTAACTAACGATGATGTTGATTCAGTTTACATTTTCCCAATGTGTGAGCATGATTTCAAAAAAGTGATTTTGTTGGGACAGGCATTTGACAAAAAATTGGTTACTAACGAAATACTTTCTCTGTTTATGTGAGTATAAAATGGCTCATTTGCTTGTTGATGATGAATTCACTCCAATGATAACGCCAACAGAAGTTGTGGAGCATGTGTACTGCCCGCGCTTTACTTGGTTTATGAATGTTCAACATATTCCACAACATGAAGAAACGCGCTCTAAGGTATTAAAAGGGCGAGAGGTACATCAACGGCGGGCAACTGAAAATCGTGACTATTTACGACGTAAAATTGGGGCGACAAAACGTGAGATTGAAGTGTATTTGGCGTCGCCAAAGTTGCGCTTGAGAGGTATTGTAGACGAGGTGCTATGGCTAAAAGATGGAACAATGGCGGCTTTAGATTATAAATTTACTGAGTCGCGTCAATCTGCTTTTAAGACGCATGAAACTCAGATTATTCTTTATTCTATGTTAATTCAAGAAATTTATGGGCAACCTGTTGAACGTGGTTTTGTTGCTTATGTGCGAGATGGTAGTCAGTTGTTGGAGGTGGCAGTGAATAACAGTGCGATTTCAAAAGCAAAGAAGTTGGTTGAAGATATTTTTGTTGTGTTGCAAACTGAGCGATTACCAGCGCGAACTTCTTCAAAATTACGTTGCGGTGATTGTTGTTACCGGAATATCTGTGTGTAGGCTGTAACATGATATTGCTATTCTTGGTAAGTGGGGCTAAACTGTTTTCCGGTGGCAACGCTGAATCCCAATATAACAAGGATTCAAACAAACAGATTTGCTGGCGAAAAATTATCAGCGCAGTTGGCAACGAAGCTCATAAGTCGTTGATTTTATGAATTAAAAATCCAGAAAAATGATGTAGAACATGGCTAAAATTTGCGTTTTTGGCGGCAAAATGCGGGAGAAACTGACAAAAAAGAGAGTAGAAAAATTTCGTCAACTTGATGATTTTGAAGGCTTTTAGGTAAAAATGCAGGTTGCAACGCTAAATCCAATACAACAAGGATTGAAACCTTATAAAAAACCGGAGATGCCTTCGGGATTAACGGGGTTGCAACGCTAAATCCAATACAACAAGGATTGAAACCATCAATAGTCAACGACATCATCGGGCGGCTCCTCAGGTTGCAACGCTAAATCCAATACAACAAGGATTGAAACCACTGACGTTTGATCGCGTAACGATTTCCAGACCCGGTTGCAACGCTAAATCCAATACAACAAGGATTGAAACATTCATCGGCGATGGACGCCAATTCAATACGCCGGGTTGCAACGCTAAATCCAATACAACAAGGATTGAAACATCATCTTAGTGGCGCTCCAGCACTATTGAATTAAAGGTTGCAACGCTAAATCCAATACAACAAGGATTGAAACCCGAAGTGCTCAATGCCATTCCGAACAAAAGCAACGGTTGCAACGCTAAATCCAATACAACAAGGATTGAAACGTAAACCGCGCAATAGCGCAGCTAACCATGCTCTTGGTTGCAACGCTAAATCCAATACAACAAGGATTGAAACACCGCTTTCACAAGCGCCAGTCGCGCCAGTTGGCGCGGGTTGCAACGCTAAATCCAATACAACAAGGATTGAAACTCATTGAATGCGGCAGCCACCGCCTCTTGTCCGTTCGCGTTGCAACGCTAAATCCAATACAACAAGGATTGAAACGTAAATGCCCGTGCTAAATCCCAGTCTTCACTAGTGTTGCAACGCTAAATCCAATACAACAAGGATTGAAACATCAACCGTCGGCGCATTATCTGATAGTTCTCGGCGTTGCAACGCTAAATCCAATACAACAAGGATTGAAACGCTAATGCTGTATGGCACTCCGGCGCTGCCGCCATTGTTGCAACGCTAAATCCAATACAACAAGGATTGAAACCAGCCAGCGCGTTTACTGCGCCAGCATCAACATCTGGTTGCAACGCTAAATCCAATACAACAAGGATTGAAACCAGTTGACGCCGAGCGCATCAAAACATTGCGCTTGAAGTTGCAACGCTAAATCCAATACAACAAGGATTGAAACGGAAAAAAAGGCACTGCCGCGTCGGCGGCCTTCTCGCGTTGCAACGCTAAATCCAATACAACAAGGATTGAAACCAACGGCGCTGCGTAAACCACGACCGGAAGTGACGGTGTTGCAACGCTAAATCCAATACAACAAGGATTGAAACCTGATTTTGCACTTGCAACGCTTGTCCGCCACAAATAGTTGCAACGCTAAATCCAATACAACAAGGATTGAAACAGTGTCCTGATTTTAGCATAAACCTGACAAAATCAAGTTGCAACGCTAAATCCAATACAACAAGGATTGAAACTTCAAAGCAGCGCGTACCACCGCTGAAACAATAAAAAAGTTGCAACGCTAAATCCAATACAACAAGGATTGAAACTATCGCATTCTACGGGCATATCTATAGGCGGGTAACAGGTTGCAACGCTAAATCCAATACAACAAGGATTGAAACTAAGATTTGCGCGGATGAAAAAATCCGCGCAATTGTGTTGCAACGCTAAATCCAATACAACAAGGATTGAAACTAAGATTTGCGCGGATGAAAAAATCCGCGCAATTGTGTTGCAACGCTAAATCCAATACAACAAGGATTGAAACTAGACAATGAAACAACGCAAAATCCCGTTATTGCAGAGTTGCAACGCTAAATCCAATACAACAAGGATTGAAACTCTGTGTCAGATGACGGCGTGACCGGCACCGTGACGGCGTTGCAACGCTAAATCCAATACAACAAGGATTGAAACTTGATGGACGGATCGCTACCGAGCGCGGCAATGATGGTTGCAACGCTAAATCCAATACAACAAGGATTGAAACATCCCGCACCTGATGCGCTTTGGTACTTTCAGACGTTGTTGCAACGCTAAATCCAATACAACAAGGATTGAAACGTAATTGCTCGCACACAGAATCCACACGTTGTTAGGGGTTGCAACGCTAAATCCAATACAACAAGGATTGAAACGTGGTGCGAGAAAGAAAAGCACTTCAACCCATTAACCGTTGCAACGCTAAATCCAATACAACAAGGATTGAAACCATTGAAATTAGAACGTCGCGCCCGTGCTAATGCTGTGTTGCAACGCTAAATCCAATACAACAAGGATTGAAACTTAGTCATTGTCTTGATCCTATGGTTACGAAAAGGGCGTTGCAACGCTAAATCCAATACAACAAGGATTGAAACCGCGTGTAAATCCGCCGATAGCGGGCACAGCAGCTTGTTGCAACGCTAAATCCAATACAACAAGGATTGAAACATAGCGCGACGCGCCGTTAAGCAGTGTTTCATTCATCGTTGCAACGCTAAATCCAATACAACAAGGATTGAAACCACGCTGCAATCAAAACCTATGCCGCTGAAAACCGCGTTGCAACGCTAAATCCAATACAACAAGGATTGAAACCATCCGATTCAACCACCACCGGTGGTGCGGATTTGCGTTGCAACGCTAAATCCAATACAACAAGGATTGAAACAATTGTCGTAAACCTTACAACGTGCTACAATGCGGCGTTGCAACGCTAAATCCAATACAACAAGGATTGAAACAAATGTGACCATACACTGAAAATTCACTGATAAGAGGTTGCAACGCTAAATCCAATACAACAAGGATTGAAACAGCGACCTTTATTAAAATCAACGGGTTACAAGCGAAAGTTGCAACGCTAAATCCAATACAACAAGGATTGAAACACTGATAACAAACGAGATGCGAGGCGAGACAATGAAGTTGCAACGCTAAATCCAATACAACAAGGATTGAAACGAGATGAAGCGGAGGCGTTATGAGTGACGTGCGCACGAGTTGCAACGCTAAATCCAATACAACAAGGATTGAAACGCGACTTGGGGCGCATAGCCAATGATGCTGGTGACTTGGTTGCAACGCTAAATCCAATACAACAAGGATTGAAACATAACGCAATCCTAACCTTGCGCGATTTACAAGACGTGTTGCAACGCTAAATCCAATACAACAAGGATTGAAACCAGCCCAAATCGCACGCGCAACGCGATCCGCGTTAATGTTGCAACGCTAAATCCAATACAACAAGGATTGAAACCAGACGAATAGGCAAGGCGTGGGCACTCGGCGATACCGTTGCAACGCTAAATCCAATACAACAAGGATTGAAACTCGGCAGTGAAGAAGGGAACTGTCCCCTGCGAGACCGTTGCAACGCTAAATCCAATACAACAAGGATTGAAACACAAGTTCGGGATCACTGGACGGAACTGGCAACGGCGTTGCAACGCTAAATCCAATACAACAAGGATTGAAACCTGACAAAGCATATGATGACGCTGCTGCAATAAGCGAGTTGCAACGCTAAATCCAATACAACAAGGATTGAAACAATCCGCGCAGGTGACGCGATACGAAGCGCGGCAAGCGTTGCAACGCTAAATCCAATACAACAAGGATTGAAACCAAAACTAGCGCGTCATTATCCCATGTAAAAGAGTTGCAACGCTAAATCCAATACAACAAGGATTGAAACACACTTGCGAGTGTCAATTATTTTAGACAATAAAAAGGGTTGCAACGCTAAATCCAATACAACAAGGATTGAAACTGTATTGTGCGGGTGATATGTCAGCATACATATTTGTTGCAACGCTAAATCCAATACAACAAGGATTGAAACTCAGAATGAAAGAAGACCATACAGTAGAATACAAACAAGTTGCAACGCTAAATCCAATACAACAAGGATTGAAACC
>NZ_NRRQ01000043.1 GCF_016583745.1 Chromatium okenii | reverse complement strand
TTATTGGAACCTTTGAAGAACTGAAGACAATCAAAGCGTATTTAGAGATCACATTTCGGTGGTGAACATTGAACAAACCTGCCACACAACCCCGGTCAGCCGGGGTTTTTTGTGTCTGAACCAACGGCAGTGAGGTGTCATTTTATTGCCAGATAACGTCACGCTGACGTAATCTGTTGGAATATGCCCATTATTCCACTCAGGAAACGTCGTTATGCCCCGTGATGTGATGCTGCACATTGATGAACGTCTGGATGCAGACGCCCAACATCGCTTGATCGTCCTACTCGCTGAACGGTTCGGCATCACCACCGACATTCACAACTCCACCAAACCGCACCTGCTGTTTTTCTCCACTCACCCAGATCACGCTCCGCCGCATCTCATCATTGAGGCAGTCCGCGAGCTGGGTTATCACGCACAACTGGTTGATTTATGAAGATTAGTGAGATTGCACAACGCTTGAATACTTCTGTCCGCACCCTGCGCTTTTATGAGGAACAGGGATTAGTTCATCCACGTCGCAAACCCAGTGGAACCCGTGTCTATTCTGCTGCGAATGAAGGACGGTTTGCCGCTTTTTTAGGTCTGGCACGACTGGGTTTTTCATTAAATTCATTGGCGGAATTAGCCGGAATACGCAGAGCAAGTGCCACTGGTGATGAAGCCAGTCGCAAAGTGGCAAAACGTTTAACTGAAATAGAGAATGAACTCGCTGAACGTGCCCGTGCGATTAAATATCAACGTGCTGATATTAAAAAGGCTTTGGTACTGGTAACACAATGTCACAACTGCCAGCAACGCCCAATCCGCAGTGTGTGTGCGCAGTGTCCTGTGAGTGCCGAATTAGAAGACATCGGGGTTCTCCAACTGGTGTGGGATGAGGAAATGCCGTGCTTGTGTGACAAATGTAATCAACCACTTTAATAAACGTTATTGCATCCGCTTACTCATTTGCTTGTGTGAGCACCGAATAACCAATAACCGGGATTGAGGAAAACGTGATGCAAGACGAGGAAAAGAAAGAGAAAAGTCATGTGTCCATGATGGAAAAAGTCACACGGATGCGAGCTACAACGGCTGAACGGACACGATTGAAGCGTGAGGAGGAAGATGCGAAAGCAATCGCTCAGGGTAAAGCATTGCAAACCACCGCCAAGATTATCCAACTCCCAGTCTGGCCAGATTGTTCTCGTGGTGTGCCGAATGGTGTTCTGCGATCAGCACTATTCGGGGCAATTAAACGGGGGCCGCGTAAATTCATTAACCGTGAGTTTATGAACACCCTTGAGGGCTATGAAATCCGTTATACCGGCGCTCGCCTTGACCAATCCGATCTTGATGTCTGGGAAACGTTGCTAGATTTATCCAAACAGGCATCGGAAAATCAAAACCATGTCTACACCAGTGAACGTGCTTTGTTGCAAAAAATGGGTCGCGCTTATGGCAAAAGCGGACGGGAATGGCTGAAAAGTGCAACAGCGCGATTATCCGCAACCAATGTCGAATTCAATCACACAAATTCCAACTATGGCGGTTCTTTGGTGGACGAATTCTACCGTGACGATGACACAGGTCGTTATGTCATTGTTCTGAATCCGAAGTTACAAGCCATGTTTGCCCGTGATGATTGGACGCAGATCAATTGGGAACAACGTCAACGGCTGAAGGGACAACCACTCGCCCAATGGCTGCACGGGTTTTATTCAACTCACGCCGAGCCGTATCCCGTCAAGGTCAAAACCCTGCATCGACTGTCGGGAAGCGAGAACATGGAGATTTGCAGCTTTCGACAGAAACTCCGTGAAAACCTGAAGGAATTGGATGCAGTGACTGGCTGGGTGTCGTCGATTGACAAAGCCGACAACGTACACGTCAAGAAAACACCAACGCCGAGCCAAACACGACATCTGAACAAGAAAAAGTAACCTGTAAACAAACGCTTACTCAAACAACGCGGTGCGGTTGGTTCTGTGAAATCAACTGCATCGCGTTGTTTTGTCTGAGCCGGGGCATAGCAGATAGGTTACAGGACATAGCACCCGTGCTTTTGTGACTGCATTTCGAGCCAAAAATCCAGATATAACAACAAACTTCACTTAGAAAAAAGCAACCGGGGCATAGCACCCACGCTGCCGGGGCATAGCAGATAGGTTTCCGGGGCATAGCAGATAGGTTTCCGGGGCATAGCAGATACGCCGCCATCCAAAAAAACGCTTGCAAGCTGTTGATTTTGAACCGTTTGCTGCACTGCACAAAAAAGCCCTAATCTTTCTTTAATCATCTCTTAACCGTTGCAAGCATCGAGGCCCCGTCAGCACACCTCGCGCCCGCAAGCGCCTACGCGCACGTTGAACGCAAGCCCGACCGCCATCAAACCACGCTCACCAAGAGCAAAAACAGTTACGATTCAACCAGTTAGTCATCACCAGCCTCAACCGCACAGACAACGCCGTTCAGAACTAACTCACTGAAAAACATGACAATTCTCCGCACTGGCTAGATCAAACCCGCACAGACAACCGCACAGACAACACGAAGCACCGCATCACTGCCAAACATCGCCATGAGATGCGCTGTAACGCTCACCACGCCATTTGTGAATCACTGTGGTTAATTGCCTACCAACAAGCGCATCATCGTGTCCTGAGTGCATACAGCGCATTTCATGGCTATCCACCCAGAACCAGTGCAGAACACGTCATCCAAACTGCCGAACACTGACCAGATCACCGAGATCAAGCTAATTTCGTCTCAAACGCCCTCAGAGCGATTCCAGCATCACGGGAATACAATCCCAGCACCCTCAGCACAGCGCAGGCACCAAGAGCGTTACAGCGCATCTCAGGGCATATCTGGCATACCGACTGCGACTCAACTCACGCTCACGCCAAACTAACGATCTCGTCCATGATCTGAACTGAATAAACGATTGAATCAAAAAAGATTGAACGAACAAATAAAAGTTGAATCAAAAACAGTTGAATGAATAAATAACCATTTGAATTAAAAGATCGCGCTTCAAAAAAAAGATCGCGCAACTAAATTGTTTATTGAGAATGCCAGAGATTTAATTAACTCTCAGCTTTACACTTGCTTGAAAATTAAGAACACGCTACATTAAAAACAAATCATCATTTATCTATCAAGGTAGCTAATGAATAAACCGCACTGGATTTGGATAGCATTGCTATGGTCAACTACAGCTTGGAGTTGGAAAGAGGAACAAGTGATTGAATACATCACCGCTTATCATCCAATTCTTCGTGCCCAGCGAGTGGTGACTTCTGAATTCACCCCACCCAATAGCATTGGCGCACGGTTGCAGGAATACACCGCCCTTTATGGAAGAAGAGCTGGAGATGGTGGTACAAATTATTTGAGTGGTGATGACAAACCCTAGTTTGGCGAATATGATCCCGCAAGCGCCCAACCTGAATCGCGGCATCTGGGCGAAAAGTATTGAGTCCGCCACCCGCAAGTATGTGATGCGTACCAGCGGCGATGTTTTCGTGTTCACAGGGTCATTTTTTGAGAAACCCGTCTCAACCATCGGTGCAAGTCGGGTTTGGGTGCCGAGTCATGTTTACAAACTGGTGTATGACGCTGACAAAAACCAAGCGTGGGCGCATTGGGTTGAAAACAAAGATGATGCCAAGATGACCAAACCCATCAGTTATGAGGAATTGGTGAAGCGAGTCGGAATTGAGTTCTTAGTGGGAATCAAGCCGAGTTTGGGCGCAGCGGAGACAATTCCTAGTGTGTTGACTGTGCCGGTCGCAGATGCGTCTGCTGCGTGTGGAGGTAAACGGACGTGTAAGCAGATGAGCGATTGTGCGGAGGCGCGGCACTATTTGGTTGATTGCGGGGTGAAGTCACTGGACGGCGATGGTGATGGGATGCCGTGTGAGAGTTTGTGTCGGTGATTGAGCGGTTGAAACACCTGATCCAAATCATTCAGTAACTAATTCAGTGATGCAATGGAGGAAAAATGTCCTATCAAATTGGTGAAACAGAATTTCGTACTAAGTCGGAAATTACCGATAAATGCAGTTCAATTTTATCTGACACTCCAGATGGCACTCACATATCAGTAGATCAATGTGAATTCCTGTTTGAATTATTTAAATTCCATGACGAATGGGATGTCAAAACGGCTGGAGAAGTCGTTGGTATCTCTACACAAACCACAGAGCAGCATGGAACACGATGTTTTGTGTTGGTCAAAAAGGATGGATCGACCATTGACATTAGTTTTCATCATTCTATAAAGCTGATTCCAACGAATAGAAAAAAGCACCCGCAGTATTTGCTAGATTATAAAGCAGCGGCAAGGACTGCTATAAACTATCAAGTACGTTATTTTCGAGATCAATCGCTTTTACAAGGTCTGGTTTGTCCTTATACCGGCGTGAATTTAAGCAGAGAGAATTGTGCTGTAGATCATATTCCACCCAACACGTTTGACAGACTTCTTTTTGACTTTAGCGTCTTGAATAAAGTCAAACCAGCAACTGTTGATGTTGGATCAAAGAATGGTGTGGTAACTGAGTTTATTGATAAACAACTTGAATCGGATTGGCAGATTTACCACCAAGCACACGCGACATTAAGGACAATATCTAGGATCAGTAATTTGCAGCTTCCAAAGCTAATGGTTCCTTGGGAGATTTTGATGTGAAGTTTTGCATCTAAAATCATTTGGTTTAATCCCATGTTCTCATCCATCCCCATCCACCTCGCCCTCTGGCTCATCCCCGCCGTCTTTGCCCTCACCGGCTTCGCTGTGCTGTATCACCGCATTCTCGTCCCCCGTCATCGCGGTAGAGTGGGCGAGATCGCCGTTGACCGTGCATTGCGGCGCTTATTCACTGAGGTCAAGCGTGATCTGATTGTGCCGGACGGACGCGGTGGCTTGACGCAACTGGATCATCTCGCCCTGACACCAGCGGGCTTGCTGGTGGTGGAAACCAAGAACTATCGCGGTCTGATCTTGGGTAAAGAACAGGACGCCAAGTGGACGCAGGTCTTGAGATCAACCCGTCACCAGTTCCAGAATCCACTGCGCCAGAACTATCTCCATATCCAAGCGATTAAGGCACTCTGTCCCGATGTCCCGATCATTGGGCGGGTGGTGTTTGCCGGACAAGCGCGGTTTCCCAAAGGTATGCCGCAAGGCTTGTCACAGCTTGCTCAGTTGTCTCAAGACTTTGCGGAGTTACAGCGTGGGAGTGTCTCGGAACCGGTGCGGCAGGCATGGCAAACGGTGCTCAGTCAGGTGCGGACTGATGCTGCGGCTCGCAAGGAACATCTAAGCGGGTTACGGGCGCGACATGGCGGCGGACAAGCGGGACGGATTACTGCGGGATTATTCGGAATGGCAGTGGTGACGGCGGTTGGGGTGTGGTATTGGGGTTAGTGAATTACAGAAAAAGCACAAGAAACCATACAGTGGGTTTTGAAAGGATTATTTATTGCTGGATTAGGAAAAATCATTTTCAATCTACCCATATTCAATGAATGAGGGCATGAACTGCTCATGCCCAACCGATCTCGTTATGACTCACTCATCTGAATCATACTGCTGGCTGTAACCCGAATTCCCAGACCGTTGCCTGTTTTCGTAGGGCGTTTGATCGTTGTATGTCCGTGATCTTGTGCCCGACTGAATTCCCAACGGGTTATGAATTATCCACCGCTGTCACCTTCGCCTTCTTCTCGAACACCTGCACCGCCGCATCCTCCAACATCACAATCGTTCCATCATTGCTATTGACCTGAGCACCGAGCTTGCCGGTCATCGACGCCACCCATTGCGGCCATTCCGCTTGGGCTTTCTCCAGTTTCTTCCACGCTTTGGGTTTCAAGGTCGTTACCACCAGCGCGGTCTCGGTCTGAACCCCGATCTTCATCCCCGCTTTCACCACCACTGGCGTGGGCAATTCCGTCAATTTCACTGTCAATTCAAGATGACCAGACACGATGTTCTCCGGGTTTAAGGGTGCATCAAGGGGCAGAACGGGTGTGGGTTCTGATGGTAGTTTAGGTTCTGATGGTGGTTTGGGTTTCGATGACTTGATCGAGTGACGCTGTGCCAGTTTGTCTTGAGCATCCGCTGCGTGAAACGCGGTCACTTCACCAGCGGGTTGTCCCTGTAAATCAATCCGCATGACTCCGGTTTGCAGCGCCTTGAGATAACGCGGGCGGTGGCAATAGGCAGTCATCACGCACCTCACCGCTTTGGGATCGTGACCGGCGGCGAGTAAATCTTTATAGATGCCGATCTTTAACGGACGTGGGTTGCTGGGATCAAAGCAGTCGGGATAGAGCGCGACGAGATCAATCTGAGGGGCGGGAGTGGCTTCAGTCATTTCGGCAGTCCTAAATGCACCAGAATTGCCTGCTCAACGGCTTGCAAGTCTGGTTTTGATAATTCACCCAGTCGTGTTTTCAAGCGCATCTTGTCTGCTGCCATGATTTGATCTGCCATTGCTTTGCTCTGCTGTCCATTCACCGTCACCACTGCCTCACCGGGATAACAGCGTTCGCTCTGACTGGTGAGCGGAATCACCACGACCCGTGCCAGATGACGATTGGCGGCGTTATTACTGATGATGACAGCGGGGCGGGTTTTACGAATCTCACTGCCGACTGACGGATCGAACTCAACCCACCAGACTTCACCGCGTTTCATTCGCCATATCCTTTGCCAAAGCGTTACACCATTCCAGTGCTTCAGCTTCGCGCTCACTGTCAGCCGCCATATCCCGATACCCATCATCCAGATTGGAATCCAGAACATGCGGGCGGACTAAATCCTCAATGAACTGGCTGATCCGCCGTTTGCCGACTGTCCGATACAACCCTTCATAGACGGCTTCATCAAGCGTGATGGTCATCCGACGATGCACAGATTACTCCTAAAGCGTTATGCGTATAACGTACTGTAGTGCATTTTTAACCGGCGGGGCTATCCCCGCGAGTGCGGGGGAAACACGAGACTGCACTGAGTGCCGCGCTCAAGGCGGGGGCTATCCCCGCGAGTGCGGGGGAAACGCTCGCCGAGAATAGAGCAGCCCAGAAAGTGGGGGGCTATCCCCGCGAGTGCGGGGGAAACGGCGTAACGTTATAAAGTTGTGACGGCGTAACGGGGCTATCCCCGCGAGTGCGGGGGAAACTGCGTTATTACCATCAAACCCGCCAACTTCTCGGGGCTATCCCCGCGAGTGCGGGGGAAACAAAGCGTCCATATCCCGATTCAACAGCGCATCGGGGCTATCCCCGCGAGTGCGGGGGAAACCAATGGGAATACCGCACCGCGACCGGCGATCTGGGGCTATCCCCGCGAGTGCGGGGGAAACGTGGTGCGTGATTTGAATGAAACTCCGAAGCCGGGGCTATCCCCGCGAGTGCGGGGGAAACTTATTAGCCGCGTCAGATCACGGCATTACTTTGGGGCTATCCCCGCGAGTGCGGGGGAAACTTTATCACCAGATTCTGAGCATTTATTTCTACTGGGCTATCCCCGCGAGTGCGGGGGAAACTTCGCATGAGTGCGTCCGTAGTGATTCCGGTAGGGGCTATCCCCGCGAGTGCGGGGGAAACTGCCAGACGTTGAGCCAGACGTGGTGCCAGACGGGGCTATCCCCGCGAGTGCGGGGGAAACCAGCTTTCATCTGCTGCCGGTTCAGTGACCTCGGGGCTATCCCCGCGAGTGCGGGGGAAACAACAGCATGAGCTGGTGGCGATGGAGTCTAGCGGGGCTATCCCCGCGAGTGCGGGGGAAACTGGTATGCGCAAAGAATGCGCGTGTAAGTATCGGGGCTATCCCCGCGAGTGCGGGGGAAACGATCAAGTCGTGATGGCGGACAAGACCTACACGGGGCTATCCCCGCGAGTGCGGGGGAAACGATCATCTAAAACATCTATAGCCATGAAGACTGGGGCTATCCCCGCGAGTGCGGGGGAAACTTCTTCAAACGAGCGTGCCCGCCCTTGTTCCTGGGGCTATCCCCGCGAGTGCGGGGGAAACTCTAATCCACAGCCGTGCTTGAGTGCTTCAATGGGGCTATCCCCGCGAGTGCGGGGGAAACCATTGCCCGCCCGGTGGTAAATGCTGACTGTAAGGGCTATCCCCGTGAGTGCGGGGGAAACATTGATCGCGCATTGGGGGTTGAACACCTTATCGGGGCTATCCCCGCGAGTGCGGGGGAAACTTCACATCATCTAGTTACCACTAAACTTCACTGGGGCTATCCCCGCGAGTGCGGGGGAAACTGCTGAACACGTCAATCTTAACGATCTTGCTACGGGGGGCTATCCCCGCGAGTGCGGGGGAAAATAACTCTTAGATTTTCAAAGAACTGAACTATCTGGTCTCACTAACAACATCCCAAATCCAAAGGCGCGATGTCGACCGATTCCGCGCTTCAGCAGTCGGCAAAAAGCATCGCTGTCGCCGATCTTTAAGTGCCCTTTAAGAATGACATCTGGTCCCATAACAGTACGCGCTTTGCGTAGACCAGTATCGTCAGACTGAGCGCGGCGGATCACTCGACTTAGACGGAAAGCATCCATACCAGCTTCCAGTATCTCTGCTGATCCTTCAGCGACTAAGTGGTGGCATAGCCACTCAACGTAGGTGGCGTCGCGGAAATCGGCAACCGCATTTTCTGTCTCATTTTCTGTGGCGCGTTTGGGAGCTGAATCACTTTCGACACGATGCAGAAATACATCACGTTCCCGCCCGTCCTTAGTCCGCACTATTGGACGCACCCGAACCTCGAAAGCCAAGGTCTGACCACGCCGCCAAGTGGTGGGAAATGCTTTGAACAATAAACCACTCAATCCCAATGCGCGATCAATGTCGGGTAGTGCGATTAAAGCTTTCTCGCGCAAGGCATCAGGTGATTGATCTGTATAAGCTAATAATCCTTGCCGAGCGCCCAGATAGCGAAAGGGCTTGGGGGCTTGCTCACCAAACGCCGCCATCAGCAAAGCATGAAGAGCGTATCCCTCATCACCATCGGGAGAAAGTAAACGATGACGAGTCGCCCAAATGGTCAGAGCTTCGAGATTAGGTACACAATGCAGTAAGTGAAAGCTCACGCTGGTGTCTCCTCGGCTCGCAGTCGTCCTTCACGCACGGATCGCCATCCGCCATGTATGCCGCTTCTCCAGTGACGTTCATCGCAGATGTCTGACACGCGATCACCTAGCAATATTCCCTCTCCATCAGGCCATTGCAGTCGAATCCCTTCCCGCACGGAATTGGGCAAAGGCACTGACTGGAGAACTTCCAAAATATTGATGCCTTCCTGCCAACCCGCAAATAATCGCTGACTCGGTAGACAAGGCTTGCGTCCGATAAAAATTGGTCGGGCAGGATGATCCAGCGCGATTGCCAAGTCATCTAGCGTCGGTGGATCGGCGGCTGGATTGAGTCGCAGAGCGACCAGCATGGATAAATCAGCGTAATAATCACGGAAGCGCCGATGAGGACTGTCGTAGGTACCTGCTCCACCAGCCCGACCTTCAGGTGAGCCAGAAGTTGTCCATCCGTTATCATCTTTTGCCAGTTGAGCGTTTTGGTTGTCTTGAAACTTCCTTCCTTGCCGTTCAATCCGCGCACCTATCACCAGACGTTCCTGTAAACGATCATGTTGATCTGTGTCCTCACGCCGCCAGCCCAAAGCATTAGCGAACAGTCCTGTTATCATTGATAGCGCCGGGAAATCGCGGATGATGCCAAAGTGATCGATGGTTTCTCCACCAAAAGCCATCAGCGGTGCTTCTAATCGCAGCAACAAATGGCGGGGCATGTCAGCAGGTCCCTTGCATGACGGACTGCGCCGCCCACTGCGCCAAATCGTTCAAGTTGAGGCGTTCAGCATGAGGAATATCCACTGCATCTAAACTCATCACGCGACGGGTTGAGGGTGAACCGTAAGCCGCATCCATCTTGGTAAGTTCATTACTCAAACACACCACAGCACGTTCACGGATTGACCGGTCATCTTTCACCGACAATGGCAGCGCATCGTGAAAAGCTCCTGCGAGACTACGCGGCTGCCAATCACTTGCTTCGACCAGCATGAACTTTGCCCAATCAAAGGGTGCGGTTGAACCACGTTTTGCACCAGGGCTGACAGTTGCTATTAAGTGCAATAGATGTTCAACAACCCTACCGGCTAAAGTGCGCTTGTCCGGTGGAGTGCTTTCTGCGAAGCAGTCTTTAGCTTCAATGCCTTCTAAGTTCTCAACTAATTGGCGAACGTCGATGACTACATAGCCGTAATACAACCCAGAGGTTAATTCAGTATCAAAGATACCAGCCGAACCAAGTTCACCGGCTTCTTGGAGCAGGTCATCAACCACAGTGAAATAATCGTTTTCAACTTGAGCAGCATGAACTGTGAACGCATGAGCAACATAAATTGCCGCGTCTCGACTAGCGAGCACATCGGAAGTGACCATCCGACCAAACAGACTGCTTTCTAATCCACAGCCGTGTTTGAGTGCTTCAAGGTGTTTTTTCTCATCCTTGAGCATTTTCAGTACGGCGCTTTTGAGTGTTGCCTCAGTGGTATTGGTTTGTGCTAAGTCGATACAACGACTGACTAAATAATCAATTTCAGACTTGCCCATTAACACTGCTTGTCCAGTCTTGAGCGCATCAGCGCCCTTGATCTCCTTCCCAGCTTTATCGACCAAGCCACCATTGCGTAAAGCCTCTACTGCCGCTTGTGCTAAAACTTCAGCGACGCCGCCTTCTACAATCCGCTTGTAAATCAACTCCAGCGTTACCCGTGAACGTACTGCCATTGGAACCGATAGTTCCGATAATGCAAAACGATCCTGAGCGATACGCCAATGGCGTTTTAAGCATTGCGAGGAAATCCGCGTTCGAACTGCATTTCCTAAAGGAAGGCGCTTGGCAAGTCCTGCATCATCACGGTTGATTAGCGCAGCAGGGTAGGTGTGCAGCGTGTGAATCTGAATAAAACGAGGTTGGGTCATCGTGGTGGTTCCTTGTAATGTGATTTAAGCCGCCGATTTATCGGCTTTGGCAAGTGCAGAGAAATAGCGTCCAGCAATTTTCATACGAATAGCTTCGGCTTTTGTTTCATCGCGGCTTTCGTGGATGATCAAGCCACCGAATTCGTGCCAGTTCGGAGCGACTTCTTTGGATGCAAGCAGGCGTAGCAGTCGTGGTAGGAGTTGGCGAAAGGCGTCACCACGAGAGGTTAAGAGCTTCGTTACGCGAGATTCTGAAACATTCGCTTTTTGGAGTTGCTCACCTAAAAAACCGTTGGCATGACCTGCTAACGCTATACCGTGAGCGATCAAAGCCCAGCGCCGCCAAGTTTCAGGTTGCCAAGTTTCAGGTTCGAGACCGGCATGGATGAGGGCACGCGCTAGGGCTGCGACTTGATGTGGGCGTAGCTCTCCATCTGGGTCTAAACGGAAGAGCGCCACACGTTCGCCATTACTCAAGTTAGAGAGACCACCATCGAGCCGAGCCTGTCCAATCACTTGGGCGAGTTTGCCAATAGATGAATTTTCTCGGGAACTAACATCATCAATGCAGGCGGAAACGCCTTCAGTGTTCAACATCCGTTATCTCCGGGCTATCCCCGCGAGCGCGGGGGAAATTTTAGGTAATGGCGAACGTGCCGCACTATCTCGGGGGCTATCCCCGCGAGTGCGGGGGAAACGTTTTCTCGCTGTGTAATCCGCCATGCAACCGGGGGCTATCCCCGCAGGTACGGGGGAAACGCGTCATTATTGTTTAAGTTTTTTGTAATAATCCGCTAGACTTGGAAGCGTTTTATCACTGCGTAATCCGCCATGTAAACGGCTCAAAGCAGCCGTGCGGGCACGATACCGCTGTTCACCGTGGCATGGTCCTGATTCAAAGGCTGCGATCAGGATCGCTTCGGCGCGATCAGCCATATCCAAATGCCAAGCCAAGCGCACTTCATCAGGCTGATCCGATTCAATTTGTTCATTTAAACCGAGCGAGCCATCAAAAAAGCGGCGGTCTTCGTCGTATTCAAACGGGCGGGTAAAAAGATTTGCTTTATCTTTGGCGCTATCGCTGAACTTATCTTTAGATGCGCCGCCATCAAATAATGATGCCAACGCTGTCCATAACACCCCCCGTATTTTATTGATGTCAGAAACTCGTTCTTCAGCAATCTTTGCCAACACATCGGTATTCCTCTTGAGCATGAAGGATCGCGTTTTGGGAGAGATTGGAATCCGTCTTTCGTGATAGCCCTCGGTTTTGCCCTGACCGCGTGTGACACCCTGAGCCAACATTACAATTCCTTGAGTCCCATCTTGCGTCGTCAATGTTTGGGCAAGAGAGCCTTTATATTTCTGACCAAACAACAATTCAGCCGTTAGTTTGTAGTCAAAGCCCTTTGCTGTAATCGTTAATGCTTTGGCGGCGCTAATATCAATGGGCATCCACAGATCACCAGTGATCCCATTACGACTTTTAGCTTCGATACGCGAAACCTTGCTGCCGGTGCTAAAGGCGACGATTTCATGGTTGTGAACAGTGAGTCGAATCCGCCGACAAATCTCAATATAAAAAGGGTCAAGTGCACCGAATGAAAGACTGTCATTACCAGTCCAAGGCACAAGCCACACCAAACCAATTCCACGTTGTTCCTTCAATTCCATTGTGCTCACGATGTCAGCACGGCAGCTCATCAGACAACTCACGTCACGCGCCCAGCGTTTTCCCCAACCTCCTGGTGGAACCACACCAACTGCTGGACGGCTTGCAAAACCACCATTCATCCTAGAAATCCCGTAATTCCCAGCACCTAAAAACCCTTCTTGTGTTTGCAGGCTAATCAACGCCATTAACCAGTCTTCAGGGGCGCACTGCTTCATCTGGTTTGACTTGAGATCATGGTTTTTTGAGGTGACTAACATGTCCAATTTATCGGGGGTGGTGAGCCGATTCTTCCAATCCTGTAGCGTTTGTTCTGGTACAGGCGCTTGCATCAGTGCTGGGCGTTCAGGAGATGTGACCAAACACCAAGCTGCGCCATCAGAATCATCCGGTGTCAGTGCTAATAAGGCTGCTTTCCAGTTGGCTTCGTCAATGAATGGCGTTTGCGCCTTAGCCTGATGTAGCGCCATCGCTGCTAATTGCACCAAAAATGCGTGCCACGGATGGCGTTGATGCGGACGCAGTGCCGGAAAGTCGTGAATACGATCATCAGTTAAAGCCACAAAAAGCGCCGGTAGACTAAGGCAAGTGCGCTGCCCATCAGCCGAGCGAATGCTAATCAAGGGTTCATCGAGCAGTGAGTAATGTAGCGTCATAACAAACTCCGTAGTTTTTAGTTGTTGATTCTCTCCAGACCAATACGACTATAGCGGAAGCGGGCATTTCCCAAGTTAAAAAGAATCACTCCATCATGGTTTTCCACCGCAGAGGGTTGCGTATCCACATCAATTCCCTTCACAAGGAAATGCCGAACGGTGAGTTGTTTCAACGGCTGACCGAATGGTCCGATTGGCGCTGGGTTAAAGTTTAAGAGGCGATCCTTAATACCAAGACGGGTCGCAATATCAAGATCATCAGGAAATGCTTGAATTTCATCGAAGGACTTATTGAACTCCAAACGATGCAGGTAGGCAAGTGTGCGCTTGGCACCAGTTTGACCTTCAATCTTCTGACCAAGCTGCGCCCAATCTTCACCTAACAATTCCAATGCTTGCAATCGTTCAGGGTGTGTTGCTGATTCGACGAGAATACGATTGTCTTGAGGGATGGTAATTGTTGTGCGTTCAATAATGAGTCGGCGCGTCGCTTCAATTGTGCGTAGATCAGGATAAATACCCTCACCATCTCGAAATGGCCCCAGACCATGTTGGGCTGTTTTAAGCAGTGGTGAAAGATCGTGATTCAAAGGCGTTAAAATCAAAGCCTGTGGAGAACGGTAGGCTTCTGGTCGCTCTTCCGGTGGACGCAAATGGCGATGCAAGCGACCGATGCGTTGTAAAAGTACATCCATAGGACAGATGTCTGTAATGAGCACATCGGCATCTAAATCTAGGCTTTGTTCTAATGTTTGAGTTCCAATGACGATTAGTGATCCTATTTGACGATGTTTACCAAGTTGTGCTTGAACCGCTGCATCCAATAAAGGGCGATCTTCACGACTGAAACGACCATGATGTAAGGTTTGGACTCCAGCAATACTCAACAACCATTCTGGTTTGGGAATCTTCTGTTCTAAGGCGTGGAAAACAGCAAGTGCGGCTGGAACAGTATTGCGCACAATCAGTACCTTCGCGTTATGCGCTGCGGCTTCAATTGCCATTTGAGCAATTGAATCAGGATCATCAATAATATCTCGAACTGACCAAGTGACCGTCTTGGAACGTATTGTTGATACAATTTCACGCATAGCAGCATGATCGGAAAGCGCGGGATAAGGTGCTGTGCACGCTTCATTAAAACTTGACGGTGCGGATTTGACACCTTGACCAATCGCTAAGTAACGCGACCGCGCAGTTGAACCGAGTGTTGCTGAAAGCAGAAGCGCATGACCGCCACAACCGAGGTGTGCTTGTAATAGAGATTCTGATAAAGCAGTCATGTAAGGATCAGAAGCATGAACTTCGTCAATAATTAAAAAGCTGCGTGATAACAAAGTATGACGTAAATGCGCGTGACGAACTTGCAAAGTACTAAAGAGTGCTTGGTCGATGGTGCCAACGGCTATTGGTGCGGCGAGGAATCGTTTCGGTGATTCAGCCGCCCAACGGCGATGTGCTTCTTGATCTGTTGGTTCGTCTGCCCATAACACTTTGAAATCGGGTAATGCCTGCGGTTGTTGACCATCAGCAGCGGAATAACCCGGTAAAGCACGCACTGTTAGCGGTGCATTCATCGGCCAAAGTAGGGTAATCACTTTTAGTATTCGTGCGTAGATTTGAGTTGCGGAAACGCGGGTTGGTAATGCGAAATAAAGACTATCAACTTCACCCCGCTGAAATAAGTGGATAAAACGCCACAATGCTGCTTCTGTCTTGCCGCTTCCCGTTTCAGATTCCAAAACCACCAGTGAACCTAGTTCAAGTTCTGTCATCGCAGTTTGAATTAGATAAGGCTGATGACCGTCAAAAAGTGATGCAAAATCAGGTGGGAGTTTTTTCAGTTGAATCTGCCAAGACGCAGCATCTAATCCAAGCGCAATGACTGCTCGATTGGCATAATTAGGCGCTTCTTGGACACGATTTCCATATCCATTAGACATTGGAAAAAATGCAGTATCTGAGCCAAGCCAATCAGCCAATTGCACCAGTCCAGCAAATAGATGACCGAAAGCCGGAGCATCTGGTAATGGATCACCATCTAATGAAAAAGCATCTGGATATATTTCGATAACACGTTGTCCGATTTCGCGCAAAACGACCGCTGGATCGTAAAGCATTTGCGCATCTGTAGCGATGACGGGTTTCCAGATCGCACGGCTCCAATCTCCAGGATTCTCAATGATTGGACGACCATGATGGCTAATACTTGCTTTTAGTAACGCCTCAATGCTTTCGCCCCAAGTGCATAGTGCATCAATGGGGAGTAGTGCCAACAGCGTCTGAAGAAAGGTTTCCTCGGCAAAGAGTTTGAGTGCTTCAAGACCATGCCCGGCATAATTCGGCCAACCTCTAGGTACTTGATTTTTAGACCACCGTTTTGCTTGAAAGCCACTGTTTGCTTTGCCGAGATCGTGTAAAAAAACTAATACTGTTAAACGTGCGAAATCTTGTGCTTTAAGTTGACGCTGTGCTGTGCGAGTCATTGCCCGTTGAATAGAGTGGCATTGGCATAATCGCTGGAAACAAGCGGCAACATCAATAAGATGGTCAATTAGTGAATGCCAAGCGATGATATTACCTGCTTGATCACGTTCAAGTTTTCCAAAAGCGCAATGACTGTTAATTTTCATATGTATTCAGCACATTTATATTAAAACAATTGGTTACTAACTGTTATCAAGGCTATCATTGCAACGGTCGTCTGACATTAACAGCGAACTACCGTGGTCAACCTCACCTGAGCAAATTCCCATCGACACCGACGACATCCGCACTCCGCCGCACAATCTCCACGCCGAGCAATCAGTACTCGGCGGGCTGCTGCTTGATAACAACACTTGGGAACGGGTCGCCGAGATCGTGGGCGAAAGCGATTTCTACCGCCATGAACACCGTGATCTTCAACGCAATCACCGCCCTTGCTGCTAATAACACGCCATTTGATCTGGTGATCTTGGCAGATACCCTGACCCGCAAAGGACGTTTAGAGGCAGTGGGCGGCAAGGCATATCTCATCACCCTAATTCGAGACACGCCCAGCACTGCCAACATCCACGTTTATGCCGGCATCGTGCGCAAGCATTCCATGCTTCGCCAGATGATTACGACCGGCACTGCGATCATCGACAACGCCTATTCCCCAAAGGGGCGCGATGTCTCGGAACTGCTGGATAACGCCGAGCGCAATATCTTTGCCATTGCCGAACGCGAGGCACGCGTTGGCGGCGGCTTTCAACCCATTCGGGTGCTCTTACAGGAAGCCGTAGACGAGATTGATGCGCTGTTTCAGTCCGACAATCACATCACGGGATTACCGACGGGATTTAAGGAACTTGATGAAATGACATCAGGACTGCAACCGGCGGATTTCATTATCGTGGCGGGGCGTCCATCAATGGGAAAGACCGCACTGGCAATGAACATTGCTGAATATGTGGCAATGACTGTCAAGCGTTCAGTGGCGATCTTCAGTATGGAAATGCCGGGCAAATCTTTGACTAAACGGATGCTGTCGTCATTAGGTCGCATTGATCAGCAGAAGGTACGCACCGGTCAATTGAATGATGCAGAGTGGTCATTAGTGACTGCGGCAACGATGAGACTGTCCACCGCTGAGTTATTCATTGATGACACGCCCGCACTCTCACCGTTGGAATTGAGAACCCGCGCCCGCCGCTTAAAACGAGAATGGAATGATCTCGGTTTAATCGTGATTGATTATCTGCAATTGATGGAGGCATCCACTCACGAGAACCGCAATAATGAAGTTGCGGAAATCTCCCGTGCTCTCAAAGCCCTCGCAAAAGAATTGCATGTGCCCGTCCTTGCCATTTCACAATTGAATCGTAGTTTGGAGCAACGCCAGAACAAGCGTCCAGTGATGTCTGATTTACGCGAATCAGGCGCATTAGAACAAGACGCGGATTTGATCCTGTTTGTCTACCGCGATGAGGTTTACAACCCAGAGAGCAAAGACGTTGGGACTGCCGAGATCATCATTGCCAAACAGCGCAATGGCCCAATTGGAACGGTACGCCTCACCTTTCTCGGCAAATACACCAAGTTTGAGAACTTCATTCCCAATGAGGTCGAACCACCAGATGTGGTGCCTCCATTACCGGACTGATACTAGATATTGTGGTTTATCGGATCGTCACCGTTAATTGATAACTGGCATTGCCGCGAGTGCCACCCACTGCAATCAGATACCGCCCGGAGCTGGGCAATACACCCGTCCATGCCACTGCATCATCACCCTCACCCGCATTGGGCAAGGTTTCACCGGCAATTGAACCATCAGCTTGAAGCCGATACTTGGGCGCATAGAGATTAAAGACCGCATTGTCTTCAATCGCATAGATCGCAACGGTCATGGTTTGCCCTTGTTTAGCGATGATTGAATAGCGATCCCGTTCACCGCGCACCACACTTGCTGACACCGTGCGGGATGACTGTCCTGTCGGGAATTGAATCGCGGTCACGCCATCAGCCAACACCGTGACACTGAAGAATAGAGCGATGATCGGAATGCGGCTGATGTTCATGGTAGTGGCACAGTGAGATGACGGAATTGATCGGTTCAGTGCTGACAAATTTTCAATTCTCCCGCAAAAAATCGGTTATTAGTGTCGGCTAATTTCCGCAAAGCACCACCAGCACCCACCCACGCAACCAAGGATCAATTTAAGTTAAATTAGCGTCACATTTCAGCCCACGAGACGCAACCATGATCCTTCTCCTCGGCGGTGAGAAAAGCGGCACCGGCAAGAGCACCATTGCCGTTAATCTCAGCGTCTGGTTAGCCAATGCCGGGATTGACGTATTATTGA
>NZ_NRRQ01000042.1 GCF_016583745.1 Chromatium okenii | reverse complement strand
CGGAGTAGCGATTAAAAACTGAATGTAATCTTGTTCGGTACATTTTGCAGCGTTCATCTTTGTATAGCCAAGCCAGAATAAATTGATTGCGGCACAACAGTAGGATTGAAGGTGCTGCGCCGATTTTAACAATCATTTTGTGGTGGATCGACTATATTCTAAAGCTATTTTTGGTCAACTGCGTAACTCCTAGCGATTATTTCGAGAATGCGACCCAACGCAAACAGTATTGTTTTTAGATGAAGTGGACAGTTTTTTGAGCGACCGGCAGCAAGCGCACCGTAATTGGGAACGGATGCAAGTCAACGAGTTATTGCAGCAAATGGAGCGGTATCCGGGCATTTTCATTGCTGCGACCAACTTAATGAGCGGAATTGATGCGGCGGCGCTGCGGCGGTTTGATTTCAAGCTAAATTTTCAAGCATTGACGCTGGCGCAGCGAGTAGCGTTATTTGCCCGCGAAGTCTTCGGCGATGCGCAAAGCGTGGTTTCGCCGCTATTGATGCGACATTTAGAACAACTCAATCAGTTAACGCCCGGTGATTTTGCCAACGTGTGCCGCCAGCGGCAATTATTGAGCGATGAATTCACTCCGGAGCAATTCTTGCGAAAATTGGCGGCGGAATGTCGCTTAAAACAGGGTGATAATCGGCAGGTGACTTAAAAACTGAACAGATGACTGGTCACGCTGCGTTAATGGCGTGATCTGTCATCATTGGTTTTTTCAATACTCAATTTAATTGGCATCACTCACAATGCACAATATAGAAATTGCTTTTACGCAACATCGGGGACGAATTGCCCGCAGCCAGCAAGACGCTTTATTGGTGGCGCAGGATATTGTGCAATCTGTCAATGCGCCGATAACGCATTGTGTTGTGAGTCAATCCGAAGGGTTATGTGCCGTTGCCGACGGAGTAGCAATTAGCCCGACGCCGCATTTAGCAAGTCGGGCGGTTCTGAAATCTCTGCGCATTGCCTGCCAAACGCACCCAGAATTATTACAAGAGGGTTGGATTGCGCCACGCCTTATTCGTCGTTTTATTTACGCTGATTTATGCCACAAACTTGCTGGCAATTCGCGCACACACGGCGCAGCGACTACCTTAGCTTTATTGCAATGGCGCGATGCCCGTTTTAGCGTGGTGAATGTCGGTGATTCGCGGGTATACCACGTTAATTCGGAGGGCGTTTGGCAGTGTTTATCGAAAGATCACACCTATCGTCAATCCATGATTGAACGCGGCGAAATTAGCGCAGATCAATCAGTCGGTCAGCTTTATAACGATTTAGAACACATGTTGATTGCCGATGAAGCGGAAGAATGTTTTGCTGTGCATTGGCAGCAAGGGAATTGGGCTGCGGGAGAAACTTTTATACTATGCACCGATGGCGTCCATGACACTCTCGGCGATGCGCAATTGGCGGCACTTTATGATGTCGCATTGCCGGTGAATGAGCAGGTTAGTCGTTATCGAGATGCGGTTTTAACCGCTGGAGCGCCGGATAATTTTTCGTTGATTTTGTTGCGGAGATAGGGTGATAATGATTGCACTCAAGGGAGGGCTGATTAAGTGTCTTGACAGGCACTAAAATTCAGCACTTTATCCATCTACTTTTTAGGAACTGAAGCCATGACCAAAACGAACGATTTAGAAACCTTTCAGAATTGTGTTGAATTCAATGCGCTGTGTTCATATTCACATCAATTTGATCTTTTCAAAGTAATGGGCGTTAGAGGTAAAGAATTTGTTTATTCCAACATTCTTGCCAGTCTTTTGAACAAAAAAGAGCCGCACGGTTTAGGTGACAGCTTTATCAATGCAGTTATGGAGCATCTGCGCACCGTTGATCCTTGCAATGGAACAAGAATTCAATGTGCCGTTTTTCAATCTGCTTTTGGAAAAGACGCAAAAATATCACGCGAACTTAACTACATAGACATCGTGATCGATTTTCCTAGCATTAAACTGGTCATTGCTATCGAAAATAAAATCTGGGCAGGAGAACAGCCTGCTCAGATCAAAAGGTATCAAGAGACATTGAAGAAAAAATACCCAACATACAATCAATGTCTTATATTTTTGACACCTTCGGGACGGAATCCAGACACCATTGATAATACTTCTTCGGTTCCAGTTTACTGTGTATCTTACACAGTGATCATTGATTTACTGAAAAATTGTTTGCTTTGCTCAACTGTTGACAGGAAATCAGACGCATCTGTTTTTATCAAGCAATTTATTAAGCATTTGGAGGTTTTCGTGTGCGGCGGAAATAGTGAGATTCAAGAACTTTGCTACAAGATTTTTTCAGAAAATGAGGCGGCGTATAAGTATATTGTCAACTCATACACACACTGCGTTTCCAGAAAAATAGAAGATTTGTTTTTTCAGTCGCCGAGCGCATGTTCACAAGGCGCAGTAACAAACCCCACCGTGACGAACAAAATCATCTCAATTGAGGAACGTGCAAAACAAGAGGGCTTTCAAGTAATAGATAAAAAATGTGAGTGCGTTCCAAAAACACCCGATATTGTGAGATGCAGTATTGATTTGAAATGTCCTGAGTGGCCTGATGGTCTTGGAATCAAGATATACAAGTATGGCTGGTTTGGTGTATTCCCTTATGTTAAAAAGGGCAGCACCTTTTTTAACTCAGATTTAAAATCAGTTGACTGGGTAAAAGGAGAAGAAGACTTATATTACGCTTTGCCTATTAACAAGCACGAAGATCGCTGCATTTTAGACCCTGGAAATGATATTGGTGAGGAACACATCGAAGAAGCTATTACGAGGGCAAAGGAATACGCTGAGGAGATTAACAAAATACTCGGAGCAATGTCGTGTTCAGTATCTCCTGTTATTACTGCTTCAATAACCGACGACCTCATTGTTGCAGCAGAATCGGTCAACATATAGCAGCATGTTTATAACCCAATTCTGATGCGGTTTTGATTTTGGTGTACGTTGAATGCACCAAAATCATTACTTGTTAGGCAATCACAACTTAGCAAGCAATTCGGGCAACACCTCATCTGCTGGTCCTAGATATTGCTCTTTGAATGCCGGATTGGGCTGCGCCATAGGTTCAAGATTAACGAGAATGGTTCTGGCTCCAGCGTATTCAGCGCCCCTGACATAATTTGCTGCTGGTGTAACAAGACCAGAAGTACCTACCGCAATGAATAGATCGCAGTCACGCAGGGCGCGTTTAACAGTCCAACTTGGTAAGACGGGTATTTCTTCACCGAAGAGCACCACATTAGGGCGAAGTACCGAGCCGCACTTGGGGCATATTGGCACTTTGTTGAGGTGACTTTGTTCGTCACGGTAAAGTTCGAGGTCGCAAGATGCGTTGCTGCACCGTGTGAACATGACGTTCCCGTGAATTTCGACGACATTCTTGCTGCCTGCGCACTGGTGCAGCCCATCAACATTCTGTGTCACAAGAAGAAATTCTTGGTGCGGGGCAAGCGCCGCTTCCCATTCAGCCAGCGCCAAATGTGCCGCATTGGGTTTTGCCGCAAGAATTAGCTCTCTTCTGCCACCGAATAGACGCCATGTTTCTTCGGGTCGATTAGCCAGTGCTTCGGCGTGACCAAACTTTGCCACTTCATATTCTTCCCAAACTCCATTAGGTCCTCGATAGGTGCGAAGACCAGAACCTGCTGAGACGCCAGCACCAGTGAGAATGACTATTCGTGAGTACCGTGATTTATTGAAAAGCATGTTTTGTCGCATCCAGTAAATTGATTCTGTAATGAAATATCGCTATTCCATCAGCGCCACTGATTTAACCTACACCCAAATCTGCTGCCGGCGCAATACCGATTGTGGTGACTACAAACACGCGTTAAACCTAATAAACACTTGTGGTAGTGCTTTGATCAATAGGATAAAATAGGTTTTTATCGTTTTAAAATGATCTTTCGATGCCAAAACTTTATGAATACTTTGGACTTGTTGTACTGTTTTATGCTAACGAACACGCGCCAGTGCATGTGCATGGCAAATGCCAAGGACGAGAATCACGCGCAGAATTGATTATTATAAATGGAGTGGTCACGAAGATTCGCTATACAACCGTAGCAGGTCGCGTACCACTGGAACCGAATGAACTACGTTTTTTTGATGAAATTGTTTCAGCGCGGGCGGATGATATTATTGCGAAGTGGATCGATTTTTTTGTCATGCACAAACCAATCAAGTCAGAAATAATTACTCGGAGGCTCAAATGAGTACCCAAATCATTAACATCGTGTCTGCGGTAGAAATGAGCAATTATCGTGTCGATTTAACTTTCGATGACGGAACTCAACAATGCGTTGATTTCAAACCATTTTTAACCAATTCCTTGCATCCTGATATTCGCGCTTATCTTGATCCTCAATGGTTTTCTACTTTTCGTATTGAATATGGTGAATTGATTTGGGGTGATTATGATCTTTGCTTTCCAATGATGGATTTATACTGCAATCAGATAGAAAAACCAGCAACATTTGAAACGGCGGCATAGTGGGTTAATTAACGAACCAGAGGCAGCACTATCATCAGTAGTTTTACAGATTTTTATCTTTACTGATGGAGTACTGCTAGGAATTTCTAATCTATTTGTTATTCCATCAGCGCCACCGATTTAACCTGCACCCAAATCTGCTGCCCCAGCGCGATGCCGAGCGCCGCCGCCGACCGTTTGGTCACTCGCGCCAGCAACACCGCTTCACCAATTTGCACCCGCACCAGTGCCAACCCCGGATGCTCATCATCAGCAATCGCATCGACCTTGCCAGATAACAGATTGAGAATGCTCGTATTTTCTTGATGTTTGGTCGCCAAACTGACATCCCGCGCCAGCACCCGCACCCGCACATGCTGCCCCAGCGCCAGCCCTCGGTCGCGGCTCCAAAGACTGCCGCCCGCAAAATCCACCCGCGCTAATTGCCACTGCGCATCGCGTTCGGCGACGGTCGCATCAAGCACCACGCCCGCGTCTTCACCGAGGCGAATCGGCACATCCAGCCGCGCCAGCGTTTCCATCAACGCCCCACTTGCCTGCACCAGCCCGCCGTCCATGACCACCAAATGATCGGCTAATCGCGCCACTTCATCCGGCGCATGGCTGACGTAAAGCACTGGAATTTCAAGCAAATCGTGCAGCCGTTCGAGATACGGCAGGATTTCTTGTTTGCGTTTGAGATCGAGCGCCGCGAGCGGTTCATCCATCAATAAAATGCGCGGATTCACCGCCAGCGCCCGCGCAATCCCGACGCGCTGGCGCTCGCCGCCCGACAGCCGCTCCGGTTTCCGCGCCAACAGATGACCGATGCCGAGCAGTTCGACCGCTTGCTCCAGACTGCGCCGCTCGGCTGCCGCGATCCGTTTCAGCCCGTAGCGCAGATTGCCCAAGACGGTCAGATGCGGAAATAAACTCGCTTCTTGAAAAACATAACCCAGCGGCCGGCGATAAGTCGGCACCCACGTTGTCGCGTCCTGCCAAATCTCGCCTTTGAATGATAAGAAACCGCGGGGCGCGTGTTCTAAACCGGCGATGCAGCGCAGCAACGTGGTTTTGCCAGAACCAGAATGACCGAATAGCGCGGTAACGCCACGTCCGGGTAAATTGAGATCAACATCCAATTGAAAGCCCGGCCAATTGAGTTGAAAGCGAGCAGCGATAGTATCCATTGATTTAAGTTTCCTTGCGCCCGCGATGTTGCCAAACATAAAGCGCCAACAAAACTGCAAAAGAAAATGCCACCATCACCGCTGATAAACGATGCGCGTCGGCATATTCCATTGCTTCAACATGATCGTAAATCTGCACCGATACGACGCGAGTTAAATCAGGAATATTGCCGCCAATCATTAACACCACGCCGAATTCACCAACGGTGTGGGCAAAGGTGAGAATCCCCGCCGTTAAAAAGCCCGGCGCTGCCAGCGGTAATACGACCGTGAAAAAAGTATCCAATGGTGAAGCGCGAAGTGTTGCAGCGACTTCCAGCGGACGGGTGCCAATCGTTTCAAAAGCGTTTTGCACCGGCTGCACCATAAATGGAAATGAATAAAACACTGAAGCGATGACTAAACCCCAAAAGGTAAACGGCAGCAAACCGATGCCGAGCGCCTGCGTGAATTGTCCCACCGGCCCGCTCGGCCCCATTGCTAATAACAGATAAAAGCCCAGCACCGACGGCGGTAATACCAGCGGCAATGCAACCACTGCGCTAATCGGGCCTTTCCAGCGCGATGACGTTTGTGCCAACCACCACGCCACTGGCGTTCCCACGACGAATAAAATCGCCGTTACAATTCCGGCTAAACGCAACGTCAGCCAGATCGCTTGTAAATCGTCGCTACTGAGCCACATCGCGTTATTTCAGGTCATATCCAAAGCTGTGAATAATTGCTTGCGCCGTCTCACCTTTGAGATAAGTCATCAGCGCCGCAACTGCCGGTTTTTCTTTACCTGCATTCAAAATCACTGCATCTTGGAGAATCGGCGGATATAACTGCGCCGGAATTAACCACATCGAACCGTGCGTTAATTTGCTATCTTTCTGCACCTGCGCCAGCGCGATAAAACCGAGTTCCGCATTGCCCGTTTCTACGAATTGAAAGGTTTGCGCGATGTTCTCTCCGGTCACGAATTTGGGCTGCACTGCATCCAATAATCCCTGTTGTTTTAATACCGCCAGCGCTGCCGCGCCATAAGGCGCAGCTTTGGGATTCGCAATTGCAACCTTTTGAAAATCGCCCGTCGTCAATACCTTGCCCTGCGCGTCCACAAAACCCGCTTTCGCTGACCACAACACCAATTTGCCAATCGCGTAGGTGAATTGCGAATCAGCAACCGCATTGCCTTCTTTAATTAACTTCGCGGGCGTGCTGTCATCTGCCGCCAATAAAATCTCAAACGGTGCGCCGTTTTGAATTTGCGCATAAAACTTGCCGGTTGCGCCGTAAGCCGCTTTGATCTGATGACCGGTTTCTTTGGTAAATGCCGCTGCGATTTCTTTCATCGGCGCAGTAAAATTAGCAGCCACTGCAACTTGAATCTCATCGGCGTGCGCGACCACGCTGGCACTGAGCAGCGCCAGCGTTAGCAAAAAATAACGAATTGGGTTCATAAAAATACTCCGGCTGGTGCTCAGGATTTAGTGGCCACAATGATCTGCGACGCTTTAATCAATGCGCAGGCACGAACGCCGGGCGCAAGTCCCAAGCTATTCAAACTGTCAAGCGTGATTGATGCGGTGATTTCTGGACCAGCGTCGGACGCGATGATGACGATGGCATTCACTGCGCCGGGTTCGCAGCGTGATACCGTGCCCCAAATTTGATTACGGGCGCTGGTTTTAATCGTTGAATCGGTGAGCACGATAACGGACGGCGCTTTAATGAGCGCGTAGGCGGCGCGGCCGGTCGCTAATCCTAAATGGGCGACGCTATGGTTGGTAATCATCGCGGTTAATTCGAGACCGTTGACATCGAGAATAATCTCGGAATTCACTGCGCCTTGATCGACGGATTTAACGGTGCCAAGGAATTGATTGCGGGCACTAGTAAGCATGAGCTGATGATCCTGTGAAAGTTGAATGAAATCCCGCCGTCTTTGTTTGTTAATTTGCACAAAAGCGGCGGTTCCACTGTTGACTATACAACGATTAGCCTCGCTGAAAAAGCATGGATTATGCCAAGCAAGCGTTATGGCGTAAGGCTTGCGGGGCAAAGTAGCGGGGGAAAATACGGGGCGTTATCTGCACTAAAACATAGCGCAGCGCGTTAAAATGGTGCGCTGCGGCAGCCGAGATCGGCGCTAACTGTCCACGCCGATAATGATGCTGGCGGCAGAAAAGACCGCACACGCTCTGCTGCCTTCGCGCAAACCAAACTGTTCGAGCTGCGCCAGCGGCAATAATCCGCGCAGCGTCACTTCAGAAGGCAGCGCGATGACCACTTCGGCGGTGGTATCGCCACGAGTGAGACGCTGCACCACGCCGCACAGTTGATTGATTCCGGCGCTGGCGTGGGGATCAGGCGCAATCACGATCTGCACCGCGACCGCTTTCAGCAATGCCCAGACTGCTCGCCCCGGTCGCAAGCGCAGCGTTTCCACGCTTTCATTGGTCACGCCAGCGACGATCCGCGCTCCGCCCGATATTTCCAGCACCACTTCGGCGTCAACCGTCCGCAGCGTCACTTCCACCACTTTGGCCAACAATTGATTCCGCGCACTGGTGCGCAGTGCCAAGTGCCGCACCAGCGTCAACGCTGCGGTTGAATCGCCCAGCCGCGCATTCATTCCTTCGAGAAACTGGGCATATTCCGCTGCGATGGTGCGATAAGCGGCGATCAAGCGTTCACCTTCCGGCGTCAGCCGCGCCCCGCCGCCGCCGCGTCCACCGGTAGCGGTCGTGACCACCGGCGCGGGAGCGACGTTATTCATGCTGTCCACCGCGTCCCACGCGCATTTGTAGCTGATTTTTAAGGCTTTTGCGGCTTGGGTAATCGAACCAGACACGGCGATCTGTTCTAACAGCGCGATCCGCTCCTCCCCCAGCGGAGTGTTGTCATTGCCGTTGAGCCAAAATTGACCGCCGATATTGAGCGAGGTGGACATGGCAATAAACCCTCATAAATCAAACAGTTGATAATGTTCACACTCCAGCCGCTCGCGCCCGTTAAATAGTGCGCGGGGAATTGCGACTGCGTTCCAACGTCCGCAGCGTGAACGCCAAGATAATGATGAACAAGATGGCGGCGAGATTTGCCAGCGACAGACCGAAGATGACCAGCTCGCGGTCTTCACAAAAACCGGTCGCTAAAAACAGCGTTGGCAGTCGCTCGCCGAGCCATTCCACCGTCTGCTCAATCCAGCTCAACTCGCTGCTGACGCAAGACACCGTGTCTGGTGGTTGCCATTGCAGCCAGCTTTGATAACTGGCGACGGCGCTGCCGGCGGCGCTCAAAATGACGATCACGCCGCCGAGCAGATATTCGCCGAGGCGCTGCGGGGTGGTGAACACAGCGGCGGTTGCTGTCAGCGCCAGCAGCAGAAATAACGTCCGCTGCACGATGCACAGATGACAGGGATCAAGCGCCAACAGCGGAGTCAAAATCAGGCTGGAGAGGGCGACGCTGGCGCTGAGAATGGCGACCAGTGCCCAACTGCGGCGCGATGTGAGTGTTAGCCTCATAGCGCGGGCGCTCCCAAGGTGAAGCCGGCGGTGACGGGCACGCGCAGATAAAATAAATTGAGGTTGTGCGCGGCGAGTTGAGCGATAAATCGCTCCGCGTCCGCTTCACTGATGACAAAACCAACTTCCACTGGCACATCTCCCGCTAGTTCAAAAAAATGTTCATCATGCAAACGTCCGTGACGTCCAAATCCGGCTAAAGCGCGAAATGCCGAGCCGCCATGAAAGCCGCTGCGCTGCGCTTCATCCAATAACCATTCATACAGCAATTGATGTTGATAACGGCGATTTTCGGCGACATAAAATTTCAAAAAGCAATCTGGCATTTTTTACTCCATTTTTTGTTGAGTTGATGTTTTTTGAGTGGTTATTTTTTAATATGAACATTAAACAGATTGACAAACAAAAATAACCTTTTCAGTGTTTTTACTGACAACTCAAAAAACTGAAAACTAAAATCACCGCCGCTACGAATGACTAATAATGAGACCGCGCAGATGACACCACTGCAAGTGATTGAAGACACCACCACGCGTCCATGCGGGTTAATTGCCACGCTGTTAGACGCCACGCCCGATCTCGTGTTTTTCAAAGACCTCACTGGCGTTTATCTCGGCTGTAATCCGATGTTTGCCAGCTTCGTCGGGCGCGAGCGCGGCGATATTCTCGGTAAAACCGATTTTGATTTGTTCGATGCAGCGGTCGCAACGGAATTTCGCACCTTTGATCAGCAAATGTTAGCCGTACTGGAACCGCGCCGAAATGAAGAGTGGTGTACTTTTCCCGATGGGCGGCGGGCGCTATTTGACACGCTGAAAACGCCCTATTGGAACGCCGCTGGCGAGCTTGCCGGTCTGCTCGGCATCAGCCGCGATATTACCGACCGTTGGCGGGCAGAAACGCAATTGCGCGACAACGAAGCCAATTTTCGGGCTTTTTTCGAGAGCATGGATGAACTCGTTTTTGTCGCCACCCCAACCGGCAGCATCCGTTATGTCAATCAAGCTGTCACCCGCAAACTCGGATATGACGCCGAAGAATTATTGGGCACCTCGCTGCTTGAATTGCATCCCGCCGAGCGCCGTCGTGAGGCGCAGCGCAATCTGGGTCAATTATTGACCGGGCGACGTGACAGTTGCCCGCTGCCGCTGGTGGCAAAAAATGGGCAATTGCTGGCGATGGATAATCGCGCTTGGCGCGGGCAATGGAGCGGTGACGCCTGCATTTTTGGGATCAGCAAAGATTTAACGCTGGAACAGGAAACGCAGCAGGCATTGATGCGCGAGCAGCAGCGACTCGCCGGTATCATTTTGGGTATTCATGTCGGCACTTGGGAATGGAACGTGCGCACCGGCGAGGTGATTTTGAATGAATTGTGGGCAGAATTAATTGGCTACAGCCTTGCCGATCTTGAACCAATTAGTATCGACACTTGGGAACGTTTTACGCATCCTGATGATTTACATCGCAGCCGTGAACAATTAGCGCAGCATTTTCGTGGTGAGCGCGTTGATTATGAATGTGAAGTGCGGATGCGCCACCACGACGGGCATTGGGTATGGATTTTAGATCGCGGGCGCGTGATTGATTGGACGCCCGCCCGTGAACCAATTTGGATGCTCGGCACCCATCAAGATATTACCGAGCGCAAACACGCAGAATTATTGCTGCGTGATAAAAGTGAGGAATTAGATCGTTATTTTTCTTCCAGTTTAGATTTGCTTTGCATCGCTAACACCAACGGGCAATTCCTGCGGTTAAATCCCGAATGGGAGCGCGTGTTGGGCTATTCAATTGCTGAATTAGAAGGACTCTTTTTTCTTGAATTGGTACATCCCGAAGATCACGAGCATACTGCGGAAATGATCGCTGTTTTAGCGACACAAACTGAAGTGTTTTCATTTGAAAATCGTTATCGCTGTAAAGAGGGTTCTTATCGCTGGATTGAATGGCGGGCGAAACCATTTGGTGAGCGCATTTATGCAGTGGCGCGAGATGTGACTGATCGCCGTCTCGCTAAAGAAGCCTTGTTAGAATCCAATTTAGAATTACAAGCTGCACAAGAACGGGCACACGCGCTGGCGCTGCAAGCGCAGACTGCAAATGCTGCTAAAAGTGAATTTCTCGCCAATATGAGCCACGAAATTCGCACGCCGATGAATGGCGTGATTGGTATGACGGGTTTGCTGCTTGATACGGAATTGACGCCAGAACAACATCGTTATGCTGAAACGATTCGCGCCAGCGGCGAAGTCTTGCTGACGTTAATTAACGATATTCTCGATTTTTCTAAAATTGAAGCCGGTAAACTTGATTTAGAAGTGTTGGAATTTGATTTAACGGCGCTGCTGGATGAATTCGCTGCGAGTTTGGTGCCGCGAGCGCACGAAAAAGGTTTGGAATTGCTGTGCGCGGCCGCGCCCGCAGTGCCGACGCAATTGCGCGGTGATCCGGGACGGCTGCGGCAAATCCTCACCAATTTGACGGGGAACGCGATCAAATTCACGGCCAGCGGCGAGGTCGCAGTGGCGGTGACGGTGCTGGCGGAATCGGCGGAATCGGTGCAATTGCGCTTTGCGGTGCGCGATACCGGGATTGGCATTCCGGCGGATAAAATCGGGTTGTTATTTAATAAGTTTAGTCAGGTCGATGCGTCGGTGACGCGCAATTACGGCGGCACCGGGCTGGGGTTGGCGATCTCGCGCCAGTTGTCGGAATTGATGGGCGGCACGGTCGGCGTCGAGAGTACGGCGGGGCGCGGTTCGATGTTTTGGTTTACGGCGCAGTTGGCTAAACAACAGCCGGCGCGGGTGCCGCGACTGCCGGCGGCAGAATTGGCGGGCAGGCGGGTGTTGCTTGCGGATGACAACGCCACCAGCCGCGAGTGGTTGACGCAGCAGTTGCTGGCATGGGAACTGCGTCCGGTGGCGGTGGCGAGCGGGGCGGAGGCGCTGGAAGTGCTGGCGCTGGCGCTCGCAGCCGATGATCCGTTTCAGTTGGCGCTGGTGGATGCGCAAATGCCAACGATGAGCGGCGAGCAGTTGGGGCTGGCGGTGCGGGCGGAGACGCGGTTTCAGAGCACGCAGTTGGCGATTTTGCCGACGTTGCCGCGTCCGGGTGAGTTACAACGCTTTGAAGCCATTGGTTTTGCGGGCGTATTACCCAAGCCGGTGCGCCAGCAGGAGCTGTGGGAATTGTTGGTGACGCTGTTGCGACCGGTAGCGGGAGCGGCGGCAGCGGGCAAGTGGCGGCGACCAGCGGCGAGTGCGGCGACGACGACGGATCGGTTTGCGCACAGCTCGGCGCGGATTTTGGTGGCGGAAGACAATCCGGTGAATCAACAATTGGCGCTGGGAATTTTGAAGAAATTTGGGCTGCGAGCGGATGCGGTGGCGAATGGGGCGGAGGCGCTGCACGCGCTGGCGACGATTCCGTATGACTTGGTGCTGATGGATGTGCAGATGCCGGTGTTAGATGGGTTGGCGGCGGCGCGACAAATTCGTGATCCCGCGACCGTGATTCGCAATCACGCGGTGCCGATTATTGCGATGACTGCCAACGCGATGCAGGGTGATCGGGAGCAGTGTTTGGCGGCGGGGATGAATGATTATGTGTCGAAGCCGATGCGACCGCAGGCGTTGGCGGAGGCGCTGGCGCACTGGCTGCCGCCCCGTTGAGGTCAGCGCGGCGCGGCGGTGACGAATTTCGGCAGTCCCGAAGCGAGGAACCACGCGCTGCGAGTGCCGTCCCAGCGCCAGCGTTGTTGATCGACGAGTTGTTTGACCACTTGTTGATCGTCGTAGAGATAGTCAATCAGCACGGTTTGCACGGCAGTGGTGGCATCGTGAAGCCGCAACGGTTGCACCACGTCATAACCGGTTAAACGCAGACCTTGAAATCGTGCGGTTGAATTTTGATCGGGATGCGTGCCGGGCTGTAAAAAACTGGCTGCCATGTCGTAATAGCCCCACCGCAGCGCCGATTGATATTCATTGGTACGCGCTTGTAAATGATTGGCGCGTTTGTCTTGTTCAATGCTGCCGCATCCTGCCAATAATGCTGCCGTCAGCAGGGTGCTGATGTGAAGTGTGAAATGTTTGAACATGAATGGCGCTCCGAAAAAAAGCGTTGTTACCGCTCACTGACAACGCAAGCAATCGTTTATATTTTCAATAATCACTGCCGCATCACAATAAAGCATAAGATATTAAAAAATGAGCGTGGGTTTTTAAGCCTTGATAACGCGCTCAGTTTATTTTTAACTGATAACTGATAACTGACAACTAAACAATGACTGAAAATATAGAACCGCGCTGCGAACTAACGCTCGGCGAGCTGCATCTCACTGTGTTGGGCACCGCGCATGTCTCGCGCCTCAGCGCCGCGCAGGTGCAGCGAGAAATTCAAGAGGGCGCGTATGACGCTATCGCGGTGGAGCTGTGCCGCAGCCGCTTTCAGGCGTTAATTGATCCGCGTGGGCTGGCGCAGATGGATTTGTTTTCGGTGATCCGTCAAAACCGAGTGGCGATGGTAGTCGCTAATCTGGCGTTGGCGGCTTATCAGCAGCGCCTCGCCGATCAATTTGGGATTGAATCTGGAGCCGAGCAGCGGATGGCGGTGCGGTTGGCGAAGGAGCGCGGGTTGCCGACGCTGCTGATTGACCGCGAAATTGGGATCACGTTGAAACGATTGGCCGCCAATCTGAGCTGGTGGCGGCGCTATACGCTGTTTAGTGGGCTGTTGGCGGCGTTGGTGACGACCAATGACATCACTGAGGAGGCGGTGGAGCAGTTGAAAGCGGTCGATGTGTTGGAGATGACTTTTGCCGAATTCGCCAACAATCGGCACGATCTGTACGAGCCGTTGATTGTGGAGCGCGATCACTACATGGCGGCGAAGCTGCGGCGCGAGGCGACGCGGTTGGGGGTGAAACGGGTGCTGGTGGTGATTGGCGTTGGTCATCTGCACGGGATGACGACGGCGCTGACGCAGGACACCTTGCCGCCGGAGGCGACGCTGGCGCGATTGGAACAATTGCCTGCGCCGAGTCGCTGGCCGGCGCTGTTGGCGTGGGCGCTGCTGGTGCTGATTGTGGGCGGATTTGCGTGGGGTTTTGCCATCAGTCCGCAACTGGGCTGGGAGCTGATGAGCACTTGGATTTGGTTGACGGGCGGTTTGGCGGCACTCGGCGCAGCAGCCGGGCTGGCGCATCCGCTGACGATTGTGAGCGCCTTTCTCGCCGCACCACTGACGACGCTGCATCCGTTGATTGGTGTGGGAATGGTCACGAGCGCGGTGGAACTGCATTTGCGTCCGCCGACGGTGGGCGATTTTGGGCGGCTGCGCAGCGAAGTGGCGCAGTGGCGCGGCTGGTGGCGCAATCGCGTTGCCCGTGTGCTGATAATCTTTTTATTCAGCAACTTAGGCGCGGCGATTGGCACTTATAGCGCCGGGGCGCAGATTGTGAATAAGCTGTTCTAAATCACAGCGGCGGATTGTCAGCACTGGGCGCAGCAGCCAATGGTTGCGGCTCCAGCACTGCCACCGTCAGACGGTCGGGGATGAGATATTTTTGCGCAACTGCTTGAATTTGCGCCGGTGTGACTGCCGCGAGTTGCGCGACATACTGCTCGCCCAAGCGCCAATCTAAACCGACGGCAACCAAGCGTCCCAATTGCAGCGCCTGCGCAAAGAGCGCGTCTTGTTTATAAATTTCAGCGGCGATGACTTGGGTGCGTACCCGCGCCAATTCCGCATCGCTCACCAACTCGGTATGCAACCGCGCAATTTGAGCGCGTACCGCCTGTTCCACTTCCGCCACGCTGTGTCCGTTAGCGGGCACGGCATCAAATAACAACATGCCGGGCAGTCGTTCAAAGGCGTCATAACTCGCGCCCACGGAAGCGGCAAGTTGTTGACCGCGCACTAATTCACGCGCAAAGCGGGCGCTGCTGCCGCCATCCAGCACCGACGCCAGCATTTCCAGCGCGTAGGGTTCCCAAGCAGCGGCGGCGGTGCGCAGCACCGGCGTTTTATAGCCCATCAACACATACGGCTCCTTCGCGGGCGCTTTGACCAGCAGCCGTTTCTCGCCGCGTTGTTCCGGCTCCAGCGGCAACTTGGGCGGAGTGAGCACTTCCGCCTTGAGCGGACCGAAATGCGTGGTCGCCAGCGCCAACACCTGTTCTGGCGCAATATCACCTGCCACAACCAACGTTGCATTATTGGGCGCATACCATTGGCGATACCACTCGCGCAATTCATGTGCTTGCAATTGTTCCAAATCATTTGCCCAACCAATCACCGGATGGCGATATGGCGACACGTCATACGCAACGGCGGCGAAACGTTCATAAACCAACGCTTGCGGATCATCATCGGTGCGCATTCGCCGCTCTTCTTTAATCACCTCCATTTCTTTTGCAAATTCAGTTTGTCCCAGCGTTAATTGGCGCATCCGTTCCGCTTCTAATTCAAACGCAATCTCTAAACGATCATTGGCTAAATTTTCATAATAAGCGGTGTAATCATTACCAGTAAATGCGTTTTCTTCGCCGCCATGTTGCGCGATGATATGCGAGAATTCATTGGGCGCAAACCGCGTTGTGCCTTGAAACATCATGTGCTCTAACGCATGAGAGATGCCAGTAATTCCCTCGTGCTCATAACTGGAGCCGATGTGGTACCACAGTTGTGAAGTGAGAATTGGAGCACGATGATCGGGTTTCACTAAAATTTTTAAGCCATTAGCAAGCGTATATTCCACAACAGTTGTTGCTGCATTCAGCGGCAATGGCGATAAACACAACAGCAACATCAGCGCACGATATGACATATTATTCTCCAAAACAGTAAAGGCAAAAGTGATCAGTTTGGCGTGGTGCGAATAAACAAGCTACTCGCTCAATGTTACCACTATAGTTGTGCTGAGAAGCAACGGCAGCGCCCACACGACGATCAAGATGGTGATGTAGTGTGATGAATTCAACCGGCACTGAATAGTAAATACTGCAAAATCAAAACGTCGATTACACGATGCTGTTGCATAAAAAACCCGCTCACCAAGTGAATTGGGAACGGGTTTGTGATAACGCCGCATTTCGTATTAGCGTCAACAGAAACTCAGGCAATACAGAAACAACAACATTTAAGGTGCGACTATGCTCAAGGTAAAAGTGACTGCCGTTGGTGATTCTATGGGAATAGAACTTCCGCAAGAAGTGCTGAGTAAATTTAATGTTGGTAAAGATGATGCCTTGTATCTAGTTGAAAATGCCGAAGGATTTGTGCTTACACTTCACCAGCAAGATTTTGCATCCCAAATGGAAGCTGCCGAAAAGGTGTTAAAAAAATACAGCAATGCTTTTCAAGAGTTGGCTAAATGATAGCGCCGCGATGGGTATTAGATGAGGTTGTCGTTGTGAGAAATTAACCGCCAGTCATTTTAGTGAATCAGATTTAGCTAAATGGCTTGGTGATTCATCCCAGCCAATTCTTTAACACAAAAGAAAACCACCGATTCAATTAAGAAGAGGTGGTTTTAGATTGAAGACACTGAATAAGCATTGCGCGGTTTAGGTGGTTGATTACTACGCCACAGCATCGTTATTTAATTGGATTGACGCCGAGATCTTTGCAAATTTTCACCACAAGAACGTCTTTGATTTCGTTGTGTCGCGGTATAGATGAGCGTTTATTTTGATTAGGATTCCACCACCAAGAATGACTTCCTCCTTCCCGAAGAAGTTCGCAGCCTTGTGAGCGTAAATATCTCAAAATGGCACTGCGTTTCATACTGCGATTTTTTCTTCCATGTAGTTTGTTCCCGCAGCAGATAGCGCATCTTCTCGATTGAATTCGATTGCTTCCTTCAGGGTTATACGAAGAGAATCCAGCAAACCCTCGTGTGTCTTTTCTTGACAATTTACACCGGGCACTTCTTCTATCCAGCCAACCCAGCAATCATCTTCTTGTTTCACGACGGCAGTATAAACAGGGTTCATTATCTACCTCTTTTGGCTATATGCGCCCTAACGAAAAGGTTGAGCACGATACTCCAGAATAACCAACGCCGTCTGCGGGGGTTCATTTGTTAAACGGTGATTGCTGATTATGTTGGGTTGCTAAAAGCGGCAACCCAACCTACGCTGCTACCATTTGTGATAGTGTCGAAATGTGACCTGTCTAACGGCAACCATCAGCGGCGCGCGCCTTTGGCGCGTCCGCTGGATGGTTTTGTTAGTATACCTTTAGATCTGTAATTACGCACCCGGTTTTTTCCGCTTGCGAATGTATAAACCCCATATTAAATTTATCAAATTTCTTCTTACTCTTTGCTGGAACGACATCGAAAATGGTGCGTTCGTTAATATCTATGCGTGTTCCGCTCTTTGCATAGTGAGTGCATGTAATCTCAATGTCCTTTATTTGATATTCGCTGTTATTGGTAATGGTGAAATTGGCTTCCATTACATTACCGAAGCCTTCTTTACCCCAAGAAAAATCTAGCTCAACATTTTGCATGGCTATTTCTTTGGGTGAAGGTGTGCTAGTTGCTGTACTACTTGTGCCGGAGCCTAGGTTACCGGAAAAATAACCAACTGCCCAAAACACCACCAAAATAGTTACAAGCCATGTAACAATTGATGTTCTTTTTTTCTGAGGTGCTCCACATTTAGGACATTTTTCAGCTTTCTTGCTGATTTCTTCACCACACTCTTTACATTTTGTTAAAGCCATTTACTTCTCCTTTCTTTCGTTTGTTTTGTTGCCACTAACAAGACTTCGACCTCAAATCTGAGATAAAAGCCAACCTAGAAATTTGTTAAACTTGATGAAAACGCCTTATACTTACATCTGTATCTGATGTCAAGTATTTGTTTTTAAGGGATAACAGACTCTATGTTAGAAACAACCTCAATTTTAGGCGGCGTTTCGCAAACCATACAAAAGCATCGCTGGCTCGAATAAAACGCACTCGAATACTAATCCAAACCACGCACAAAGAAAACCCCCGCCTCAATAAAGAAGCGGAGGTTTTAGATTAAGACCCTGGCAGTAACCTACATTCACATGGGGAGACCCCACACTAGCATCGGCGAGTCACCGTTTCACGACTGAGTTCGGGATGGGATCAGGTGGTTCCAGTGATCTATGGCCGCCAGGGAA
>NZ_NRRQ01000041.1 GCF_016583745.1 Chromatium okenii | reverse complement strand
ATGAGTACTTAAAGTCAGTCATCTCTGATTCTTGGGCTGTATTCAGCAAATCATCAAGCTATGCCAAGGGCTGGATAGAACAGTTCGTGCCTTGGGTGCTGTATGGTTAGTTTTGCGGACAACTATATTACCCACTTTATTAGACACACTGCGACTTGGTGAACGCGCCGATTGTTGCGTTGGTTATTTCAATTTGCGCGGTTGGCGCACATTGGCTCCCGCAATTGAAAATTGGGCGGGCGGCGCTGGACACTGCTGCCGCCTATTAATTGGAATGCAATCAACGCCTTCCGAAGAAGTGCGCCGCGCTTTGCTGCTGCGTCCACCGCCGACGGGCATGGATAATCAAACGGCAGTCCGGGCGAAATATCAGCTCGCCGAGGAGTTTCGCCAGCAGCTCACTTGCGGCATTCCGACCGCCGAAGATGAGGCGACTTTGCGTCAATTAGCGCGGCAGCTTCACGCCAAGCAATTGATTGTCAAGCTGCATGTGCGTTATCCGCTCCACGCAAAACTCTATCTTGTCCACCGTCAAGATGCCAACAATCCGATCACCGGCTTTGTCGGCAGCAGCAATTTGACCCTCGCCGGATTGTCGCAGCAGGGCGAACTCAATTTAGATGTTTTGGAGCACGACGCCTGCCACAAACTCGCCGCGTGGTTTGAAGCGCGGTGGCAGGAACGCTGGTGCTTTGATATTTCTCAGGATTTAGCCGCGTTAATTGATGAGAGTTGGGCAGCCGAGCGCCTTTTGCCGCCGTATCATTTGTATTTGCGTTTAGCGTGGTATTTATCTGAGGATGCGCGAATTGGCTTATTAGAATCACAAATCCCGCCCATTTTTAATCAAGTGTTATTCGATTTTCAAGCCGCCGCAGTGAAAATAGCAGCGCGTAAACTCAATCAACGTGGTGGCGTTTTTATTGGCGATGTCGTGGGTTTGGGAAAGTCGTTAATGGCGACCGCTTTGGCGAAAGTATTTGAAGAAGATCACGGCACGGAAACGCTGATTATTTGCCCTAAAAACTTGGTGTCAATGTGGGAAGATTACGCGCATCGCTATCAATTGCGCGGGCATCGAGTGCTGTCATTGTCGCGGGTATTAACTGAACTGCCAGATAAAACGCCCCGTTATCGCGTGTTGTTAATTGATGAAGCGCACAATTTGCGCAATAAAGACGGCAAACGGTGGCGTGTGATTCGGGAGTATATTCACCGCAATGACAGCAAAGTGATTTTGTTATCGGCAACGCCGTATAACAAAACCTATCGTGATCTTGCGGCGCAATTGGCGTTATTTATTAAAGAAGATACTGATTTGGGAATTCGCCCAGAGCGATTTGTACGCAGTTGTGGCGGCAGTGCTAAATTCACGGCACGTTATCAGTATTCGCCGTATTTATTGGCTGCTTTTGAAAAAAGCGAGGAGCCAGATGATTGGCGCGAATTAATTCGGTTGTATATGGTACGGCGCACCCGCAGTTTTATTATGCAGCATTATGCGCACACCGATGAACGCGGGCGCTATTTGCGCTTTCCTGATGGCAGCCATTCTTATTTTCCGCAGCGTATTCCGAAAAACGTGCTGTTTGTGATTCAGGATGAACATTCACTTGATCCCTATGCGCGATTATATGCGCCCAACGTGGTCACAACCATTGAAGCACTGCGCTTGCCGCGTTATGGATTGGGGCAATATCTGCAAAACAGATCAGAATTAACGCCCAGCGCCGAACATGAGCAAATGATGAAAGATTTGAGTCGCGCTGGCAAGCGGTTGATGGGATTTTGTCGCACTAATTTATTTAAGCGGTTGGAAAGCGCCGGGCCAGCATTTTTATTGTCGATTGAGCGCCATCTGATCCGCAATTTTTGTGTGCTCTATGCGCTTGAAGAAGGGCTGGAGATTCCCATTGGGACGCAAGATGCGGCGTTATTAGATGCGCAAGATGATGATATTGAAGCTAGCACTGCTGAAATTGAAATAGAAGATGGTGCTGAAGATAGCGCAATGAATGTGGCGCTGGCTGAATTATTGCCAACGGCAGCAGCATTGCGTTCTCGTGCAAAAACGGTTTATCACACTTATCGGCGGACATATTATCAACGCTTTCGGTGGTTGCCCAAAAAATTATTTACCCAACAACTTGCCGATGATTTAGCCTTTGATGCGCAGCAATTATTGGAAGTGTTGGCGCATTGTCAGGCGTGGGATGCGCAACAAGATAGCAAACTCGCAGAATTAGAGCGTTTAATTTGTGAACAGCACGCACATGAAAAGGTGCTGGTGTTTACGCAATTCGCTGACACTGCGATTTATTTAGCGACCGAATTAGAGCGGCGCGGTGTGCAGCAATTGGCGTATGCGACGGGCAATAGCGCCGATCCTACAGAATTGGCGCGACGCTTTTCGCCAGCATCAAATGGTCAGCACGGCAAAATAAAACCTGCGCAGGAAGTGCGGATTTTAATTGCAACGGATGTATTATCGGAAGGGCAGAATTTACAAGATTGTGCAATTATTGTGAATTATGATTTGCCTTGGGCAATTATTCGTTTAATCCAACGCGCTGGGCGCGTGGATCGCATTGGGCAACGCTCGGCGCAGATTTTATGTTATTCCTTCGTGCCGGCTGATGGGATTGAGCGAATTTTAGGATTACGGCGGCGCGTGCAGCAGCGGTTACAACAAAATGCAGAAGTGATTGGTTCTGATGAACGCTTTTTTGATGATGATCCGCAGCAGCAATCTGAACAACAGTGGCGTGATTTGTATACAGAACGCAGCGGTATTTTGGATGAAGCTGAAAATGAAGGCGATGCTGTTGATTTAGCATCTTATGCGTATCAGATTTGGAAAAATGCCACTGATGCTGATCCGAGTTTGATTGCGACAATTGAAAAGATGCCGCAGGTGGTTTATAGCACTAAAGCGCAGCAGGTGACAATGAATGCTCCAGCGGGAGTGATTGTGTATACGCGCACGCCGCAAGGTAATGATGGCTTGGCGTGGATTGATGAATACGGTAAGGCGGTGACAAATTCGCAATTCGCAATTTTGAAAGCGGCAGCGTGTCAGGCAAATACGCCAGCAGTGCCTGCAATTGCGCAACATCACGTTTTGGTACGCACTGGAATTGAGCAGATTATTCAGGAATAACAACGCACCGGCGGGGCATTAGGGCGCATGAGTGGCGCACGCGCTAAAACATTTGAGCGCATTAAAAATTATCGGGTGCATTTGGGCAGCCAGCTTGATTTATTTACGGCTGAGGAATTAAAACAGTTGGAGCAGATTGTTGATGAGATTTATCGCTATCCGTTATTGCCGAGTGCGCTGGAAATTCTTAATCGGCAATTGCGTTTGCAGATTACTGATCGCGGTTTGGTGGCGTTGCTGCTTAATTTGAAAAAGGATGGGCGCTTGTGTCAGAAGATTGAACCGGAAGCGCAAGAAGTACAGTTAGTGTGTAGTCTGGGTTTGAACGCTGGCAATGCAACTTCCTCTTTTGCACTGGCTCAAACGAGAGGCGATGATTTGCAGCTTGATCTTAAACGCTGATTATTCAACCAATTGATGGTTGTCAGTTGGGTTGCTGCAATCAATCCAGACCGCAACTATTTTTAATGCAGCTTGGTTTGATTTGGGTGTATGATCAATTTTTGAGAGAAGCAAACGATTTTTATGGTTACTGTTAAGCGCACGAGAGCATTTTCCGCTTGGCTTTCTAGTTTGAAAGATAAAGAAACTTGCGTTCGTCTTAATCGTCGGCTTGATCGCGTCAGTCGTGGTCATTTTGGTGATGTTAAACCGATTGGTAATGGTGTTTTTGAAATGCGCGAGCATTTTGGCCCCGGCTGGAGAATGTATTATATTCAACGTGGTACAACGCTTGTTGTTATGTTAGGAGGTGGAGATAAATCTACGCAAGCTGCTGATATTTGCAAGGCTATCCAGTACGCAACGGCTATTGAGGAATAAAAAATGGATACCAAAATTAAAATTTCTGATTTACCTGATTTTGATCCTGCGGAATATCTGAATGATGAAAAAGACATTGAGATTTATCTGTCTTTAGTAATAGAAGAGAATGATCCTTCTGAATTAGTACACGCTTTGGATGTGGTGGCGCGAGCACGAGGAATGAGTGAAATTGCAAAACAATCAGGAATGACTCGTGAAGCGTTGTTTGAATCGTTACGACTCAACACACCATGCGTTACAACCATTAAGCGCGTGTATCAAGCATTGGGAGTAAAAATCCCACTGGAACAGTTATAATCTGTTGTTTTTCAACTCAGCAACTTTAGGTTGGTTTGCGCAGCAACCCAACCAATTTTGAGGATTTTTTAAGATGGACGCACTTCAAATTGAACGGCTGCGGGAGCATTTGCAGGGATTTAATTTTCCGCAGTTATTTATTGAAGAGTTGGGCTGGTCGCAGGTGCAGGGTCAGCAACATTATACCGTTAACGCCAATCAACACAGTTGGGAAGCAACCGCTGTTGCTGAATTTGCGGGCATGGTGGTTTTTGTTATCAATAAATTGCCGGCGCTGGCGGATGTGCGGTTGTTAATTCAGCGCGAACTCTCGCAGGTGGTGCATGAAAATGTTTTGATTTTTACTGATTCGCACAGTCAAGTCTGGATGTGGGTTAAGCGCGAGGGCACTCGCTTGATTCCGCGTGAGCATTGGTATTTGCAAGGACAATCAGGGGATTTGTTTTTATCTAAATTGTCGTCAATTATGATTGACATCAATGATTTGGATGCTGCGGGTAATTTCCCGCTCACCGCGTTGATTGCGCGAATGCAAGCAGCATTTGATGTCGAGCGAGTCACTAAAAAGTTTTTTGATGAATATAAAGAACAGCATGAGCAGTTTTCCCTTTTGATTGCTGGCGTTGATGCAGAAGCGCAGCGCAATTGGTTGGCGTCAATTTTAATTCATCGCTTGATGTTTATTTGGTTTTTGCAGCGCAAGCATTTTTTAGATGGCGGCAATGGGCATTATCTCCGCGATAAATTATTGGCGAGTCAACAACGTGGCGCAGAGCAGTTTTATTCTGGGTTTTTGCAGGCGTTGTTTTTTGAAGGGTTTGCTAAACCACCGGAACAGCGCAGCGCCGCGACGCAGCAGTTAATCGGTGATATTCGCTTTTTGAATGGCGGGTTATTTTTGCCGCATCGTTTGGAGACGTTGCATCAAGATTCGCTGCATATTCCTGATGTGGCATTTAGTCAATTATTTACATTTTTCCAGCGGTATTCGTGGCATTTGAATGATACGCCCGGCGGTCAGGATGATGAAATCAATCCCGATGTGTTGGGCTATATCTTTGAGAAATATATCAATCAGCGCAAGTCGTTTGGTGCGTATTACACGCGCCCGCAAATTACTGAGTATTTATGTGAGCGCACCATTCACGGCTTGATTTTGCAGCATGTGCAACATTTGCCGCTCGCGGTCGCGCCAGTCGGCGGCGCTGCGCCACGTCAATTTAATAATCTCCATGAGCTTTTAACCCATTTGAATGCGCAGCAGTGCGCGGCTTTATTGGAATTGTTGCCAACATTAAAACTGCTTGATCCGGCTTGCGGTTCGGGCGCTTTTTTAGTCGCTGCGATGAAAACGCTGATCGGTGTTTATGAGGCCATTATTGGGCGCATCCCTTTTTTGAAAGATCGCAAGTTGAAAGCGCAGTTAGATGAGTGGAAAACCAGTCATGCCAGTGTGTCTTATTTTATTCGGCGCACAATTATCACGAATAATCTGTTCGGCGTCGAAATCGTTGAGGAAGCGGTGGAAATTGCGAAGCTGCGGCTGTTTTTGGCGTTGGTGGCAACTGCGGAATCAGTGGAGCAATTGGAGCCGTTGCCAAACATTGATTTTAATATCGTGACCGGCAATTCTTTGATCGGGTTGATGCAGGTCGATGCCGCAGAATTTGCGAATAAAAATCCAGCCGGCAGTTTGGCGTTGAGTCGCAGTTATCGGGAAATTGTGAATGAGAAAAACCGCTTCATTAAAATATACCGCGATACTGTTGCTGGTTTCGGTGGCGTGAATCTTTCTCAAATTAAACACGATATTGAACTGAATCAAGCCGAAGCGCAGCCTGTGTTGAATGAGATTTTGTTGACCAAAATGGGTGCGTGTGCAATTCGCTTTGAACAAGCCACTTGGGATGCCGCTAAAAATAAAATGGGCAAGACGATCAAGCGTCCGTTGAAAACTGCTGATATTGCGGCGCTGCATCCGTTTCATTGGGGTTTTGAATTCAATCAGGTGTTAGAAGCGGGCGGCTTTCATGCGATTATTACCAATCCGCCGTGGGAAATTGTGAAGCCGAATGCAAAGGAGTTTTTCCAAGAGCATTCGGAATTGGTCACGAAAAACAAGATGACGATTAAGGAATTCGAGAAGGCGCAAGATCAATTGTTGGCGGATGTCACAATTCGGGAAGAGTGGCTGGCGTATTTATCCAACTTTGCGCACCAGTCGGCGTGGTTTCGCGCTGCGCCACAATTCAAGTTTCAATCCGCAATCGTGAACGGGAAGAAAACCGGCAGCGATATTAATTTATACAAGCTGTTTACTGAACAATGCGTGAATTTACTGCGTCCGGGCGGCGCGTGCGGGATCGTGATTCCGTCTGGCATTTATACCGATTTGGGCGCAAAAGGCTTGCGCGATTTGTTGTTTCATCACACGCAAATCAGCGGTTTGTTTTGTTTTGAAAACCGCAAAGATATTTTTGAAGGCGTTGATAGTCGCTTTAAGTTTGTGATTTTGACCTTTGAAAAAGGCGGCACGACAACACAATTTCCAGCAACATTTATGCGGCATCATTTAGCGGAATTGGCGACGTTTCCGAATATCACGAGTTTGCAGTTGTCGGTTGATTTGATCCGCCGTTTGTCGCCCGATTCGCATTCGGTGATGGAATTCAAAAGCGCAACGGATGTGCAAATTGCTGAAAAGCTGCTGAAGTTTCCGCTGCTCGGCGAGAAGATCGAAAACACTTGGAATCTGCGTTTAACCCGTGAATTTGATATGACCAATGACAGTCATTTATTCAAAACGGAAGCGGGCGCGGGGCGATTGCCGTTATTTGAAGGTAAACATTTTCACCAGTTTACGGCGGATTACGGGCAGCCAAAGTATTGGTTAAATGAAGATGAAGCGCGGGATGATTTAATTGCAGCGCGAGTTAGAAAAGCTAAAAAGCTGGTTACAGAAGCGGCAGTTTCAACTGAGATACAACCAGAAATGATGCGGCTTAATTATGAAAGTTATCGGCTTGCTTTCCGCGATGTTGCTCGTAATACAGATGAAAGAACTTTTATTGGGACGATTTTAGCGTCGGGGCGGTTTTGTCCGCATACAGTGAGTTTAGAAAGCGTGTTTTTTGATGCGATAGAAAACGAGCAAATTGTTTATAATTGTACGGCGATCAATCATCAAGAGCGCGTTTTTCTGATTGCTATATTAAACAGTTTTACCGTTGATTATTTATTTCGGCAGTGCGTCACATCGCACGTCTCTTTTTTCTTTGTTTATAACATTCCAGTTCCCCGTCTCACGGCTGCCGATCCTGTTTTTTTGCCAATTGTTCACCGTGCTGCAAAATTGATTTGCACGACGCCGGAATTCGATCAATTAGCGGCGGCGGTGGGTTTAGAATCGCATCATCACGGCGTGACTGCTGCGAGTGAACGCGCTCAATTACGCGCTGAATTGGATGCTTTAATTGCGCATTTATACGGGTTGAGTGAAGCTGAATTTGCGCATATTCTAGCGACCTTTCCATTAGTTGCCGCTGAAATAAAAGCGGCGGCGCTGGCGGCATATCGGGTGAGTTGTGATAATTAGCAATAATTTTGCAATTGATGTGCTTTATCGTTGAATCATCCAACGTCAGTACGATTTGCTGACAATTGACCACTGACCACTTCATTCTCAGGAACGCTCGCAATGGCGCAATTTTCCCCCTCTTTTCATGCAACCTCGGCGGCGTTGACGGTGCCGCAAGTGGCAGCCGCTGTGCGCCGTCGCGTGTTGGAACACACCTTGAAACACAACGGCGGCTATCTCAGCCAAGCCTGTTCATCCGCTGAGATTTTGGCGACGCTGTATCTGCGGGTGATGCGGTTGGGCGCGAGCACAGCGCCAGCTCTGCCGCGTCGCTTTGCGGGCGTGCCGGCGGCCAACAATCCGCACGCCTTCACTGGCGCGGGCTATAACGGTGCGAAAGCGCCTGATTTAGATCGGTTTATTTTTTCGCCGGTGCATTACGCGCTGGTGTTGTATTCGGTGTTGATTGAATTGGGGCGACTGGCACCGGAGGCGTTGGATGAGTTCAATCGTGACGGGAGCACGGTGGAATTGATTGGCGCGGAGCATTCGCCGGGGCACGAGGTGACGGCGGGATCGTTGGCGCAAGCGCTGAGTCAAGCGGGCGGGATTGCGCTGGCGCGGCGGCTGCGCGGCGAGAGCGGACGGGTGTGGGTGTTCATGTCGGATGGTGAATTTCAGGAAGGGCAAACGTGGGAGGCGCTGGCGGCGCTGGCGCAGCATCGGCTGGGGAACGTCGGGATTGTGATTGATGCCAACGCGCAGCAGTGCGATGGACCGATGGCGCAGGTGATGTCGATTGAACCGTTAGCGGCGCGGCTGCGGGCATTTGGGGCGGAGGTGCATGAGGTTGATGGGCATGATCCCGAGGCGCTGGAGATGGCGCTTAAATCCACTCAACTGCCCGATCTCAAATCCCCCCAACCCCCCTTTTTCAAAGGGGGGCTTGATGTTTTGGGCGGGGTTGAAGTGGCGGCTCCTTTCACGACCACACGCGATCAATCACTTGCTGAAAAAGATGCAGCTCAAAAGCCCCCCTTAGAAAAAGACGCAGCACAAGAGCCACCCTTAGAAAAAGGGGGGTTGGGGGGATTTGACCGTCCGCTGGTGGTGATTGCGCGAACGGATCCGTGTCACGGGCTGGAGCGGCTGCGCGAACGCGCTCCCAAACTGCATTACGTCCGCTTCAAACCCGGCGCGGAATACGACACTTATCAGCGGCTGCTGGCCGAATTGACGGCGGAGGCAAATTAAATGGAAACCGTGCAATCACCGCATCGCGCCAACCTCGTGCGCTGGGCGCAAGCGCGTCCCGAAGTGTTGGTATTAACTGCCGATTTAACAGCATCTTGCGAAGCTGATGGCTTTCGAGACGCCTATCCAGAGCGTTATTTCGCGCTCGGCATGGCCGAACAAAACCTGCTGGGATTTGCGGCGGGGCTGGCGCGAGAAGGCTTCACTCCGTATCTGCACACCTTCGCCGTTTTTCTCACGCGCCGCCCGTTCGATCAGCTCGCCATGTCGATTGCCTATCCCAATCTGCCGGTGCGCCTGATTGGATTCTTGCCGGGCATCACCACTGCCGGCGGCGTCACCCATCAAGCGATTGATGACATCGGCCTGCTGCGGCTGCTGCCCAACATGACGATCTTGGAATGTGGCGACGCCACCGAGGTCGAATCGGTGCTCGATGTCGCGCAAGCGATCAACGGGCCGGTGTATGTGCGGATGCTGCGCGGTGAAGTGCCGCGATTATTTGCGGCTGATAAACCGCTGCACTTCAATCAAGCGCGGGTGTTGAGCACCGGCACTGATGTGGTCGTGATTTCAAGCGGCATCTGCACCGAAGAGGCGCTGCGAGCCACGCAGGTGCTGCGAGAGCACGGCATCTCCATTGCGCATCTGCATGTCTCCACGCTCAAACCCTTCACCGATCCGCAACTGAGCACGGCGATTGCGGCGGCGCGTTATGGCGTGATCACGCTGGAAAACCACAGCATCATCGGTGGCTTAGGTTCAGCGGTGGCGGAGGTGATTGCCGAGCAGGGATTGGGCAAGCAGTTAATTCGGCTGGGTTTGCGCGACACTTACGCCCACGGCGCAAGTCGGCAGTATTTGCAGCGCGAGTACAAATTAGACGCGCTGGCGCTGGTGGAGGCGGTGGCAATTCTGACCAAAACGGCGTTAAACATCACTGAAGATCAATTCACCGCCACGCGCTTAGAAACGCAACGCCCAATTGAAAAAACCGAAGATTTATAAGCTGGCGCTGCGCAAGCGGGATGGTGGCAGCAATACAGCAGTCATCTCACTGCACAGAAAATAGTTGCATTAAGAGACTATTTCCGTAGAATGCGCACTCGCAACGACAGGCGCGTAGCTCAGTTGGTTAGAGCACCACCTTGACATGGTGGGGGTCGTTGGTTCGAGTCCAATCGCGCCTACCACATTTTTAGGCTGTCTGCTTTCAGCAATCCGCTTTCAGCGCCAATTCAAGCTGAAAGTTGACTGCTAAAAGCAGACAGCTTTTTTTATTGCATTTTCACTTTTTAGTGAATAAAAAATCATGTGATCTCTCGTATGGATCGCCGCTGAATTTTAGGATTTAACATGCCTTTGATTACCCTTCCCGATGGTTCGCAGCGTTCATTTGCCGAAGCCGTCACCGTCCACGACGTTGCCGCCTCAATCGGCGCTGGGCTTGCCAAAGCCGCACTGGCTGGGCGCGTCGATGGCGTGTTGGTTGATACGTCTTTTTTGATCGCAACCGACGCGACGTTGGCGATCATCACCAGCAAAGATGAAGCCACTGCGCTGGAATTATTCCGCCACGATGCTGCGCACGTTATGGCGCAAGCGGTGCAGGAGCTGTATCCAGACACGCAAGTCACCATTGGGCCGGCAATCGACAACGGCTTTTACTACGACTTTGCCCGCGCTGAACCCTTTACGCCGGATGATTTAACGCAGATCGAGGCGCGGATGCACGAGATCGTCAAGCGCGATCTGCCGATTACTCGTGAAGTTTGGGCACGCGAAGACGCGCAGCGGCTGTTTGCCGAGCGCGGCGAGCATTACAAAGTTGAAATCATCACCGACATCATTCCCGCCGGTGAAACGGTGACGATTTATCGGCAGGGCGAGTGGTTTGATGTCTGTCGTGGTCCGCATTTACCCAGCACTGGCAAGCTCGGCACCGGCTTCAAATTGACCAAAGTGGCTGGCGCATATTGGCGCGGTGATTCTAAAAACGCGGTGTTGCAGCGGATTTATGGCACGGCGTGGCGCGATAAAAAAGAATTGACGGCGTATCTCACGCGGCTGGAAGAAGCGGAAAAGCGCGATCACCGCAAACTCGGCAAACAGCTTGATTTATTTCATTTTCAAGATGAAGCGCCGGGGATGGCGTTTTGGCACGCCAAAGGGCGGATCATTTATCGGCTTGCTGAAACCTACATGCGCGAAAAGCTGGACGAGTACGGTTATCAGGAAGTGGAAACGCCGCAGGTATTGGATCGCTCGCTGTGGGAACGCTCTGGGCATTGGGACAAATTCGCGGGCGGCATGTTCACCACGCATCTTGATGATCGTGATTTCGCCATCAAGCCGATGAATTGCCCCGGTCATATTCAGTTATTCAATCAGGGCTTAAAAAGTCACCGCGATCTGCCGCTGCGTTTAGCGGAGTTTGGCGTTGTCCATCGCAATGAACCCTCCGGCACGCTGCATGGTTTGATGCGGGCGCGGCGGTTTACGCAAGATGACGCGCACGTCTTTTGCACCGAGTCGCAATTGCAAACCGAAGTGGCGACCTTGATTGATATGGTGTTTGAGACCTACCGCGATTTTGGGTTTACCGAGATTGATCTGGCGTTGTCGCTGCGTCCAAACCAGCGCGTTGGCAGTGATGATTTATGGGATAAAGCGGAGACGGCGCTGGAAAAATCGTTGATGGACAAGGGACTAACGTTCCGCGTTCAGCCCGGCGAGGGCGCGTTTTATGGCCCCAAAATTGAATTCACGCTGCACGACAGCATCGGGCGGGCGTGGCAGTGCGGCACGATTCAAGTCGATTTCTCAATGCCCGGTCGTCTCGGTGCGCACTACATCGCCGAGGACAACAGCAAACAAACGCCGGTGATGATCCATCGCGCCATTCTCGGCTCAATTGAACGGTTCATCGGCATCTTGATTGAACACTACGCGGGGCTGTTTCCGCTGTGGCTGGCACCAGTGCAGGTGGTGGTGCTCAACATCACCGACCGCCAAGCGGATTACGTCCAAACAGTCGCTAAAACCTTGCGTAACAATGGCTTCCGCGCTGATTGTGACTTGAGAAATGAGAAGATCGGTTTTAAGATTCGGGAGCACACCTTGCAACGGGTACCCTATTTGCTGGTGATTGGGGATCGTGAAGTCGAGACTTGCACCTTAGCGGTGCGCAATCGTCAGGGCGAAGACCTCGGTATTATCGAACTTGACGCGTTCATTGCGCGTTTACGCGAAGAAGTAGCAAACCGTATCCATTAACGGTTCGGTACGACTGGAACGACTGCGAGGGCAGTCAGCCGGTCGTTTTTATTTGTATTGTTGGAGGAATTTGTTATCGCTGCACCAAAGAGAAACCGCGTCAACAAGGAGATCAACGTCCCGGAAGTTCGACTGATCGGCGCGGATGGACATCAGGTCGGAGTTGTGAACACCCGTGAAGCGTTGGAAATGGCTGTCACGGCGAGTATGGACCTTGTTGAAATCGTGCCGACGGAAGACCCGCCAGTGTGTCGGTTGATGGATTTCGGGCGGTTTCTCTTCGATCAGAAGAAGAAGAAAAACGAAGCGAAGAAGAAGCAAAAGCAAGTTCAGATCAAGGAAGTGAAGTTCCGTCCGGGGACGGATGAAGGAGACTATCAGGTCAAACTACGCAACCTGACCCGTTTCCTGCAAGAAGGGGACAAGGCCAAGGTCACCATGCGCTTTCGCGGGCGTGAACATGCGCACCGGGAGCTGGGGCTTGATCTGCTCAAGCGGATCGAAACTGATTTGGCACCCATCAGCATCATGGAACAGCAGCCACTCATGGAAGGGCGGCAGATGGTGATGGTGCTTGGTCCCAAGAAAAAATAATCCATTTTAATCAATAGCGAAGTGTAAAACTGATGCCCAAGATCAAGACCAATCGTGGTGCCGCCAAACGATTCAAGCGCACCCCCTCCGGCGACGTGAAGTGCCATTCGTCGCACCGTCGTCACATCCTGACCAAGAAGCCCACCAAGCGGAAGCGCCAGTTGCGTGCTCCAAAACGGCTGCACAAGTCAGATGTTCGTGCCGCGCTGCGGATGATTCCTTACTGCTGATCGCAGTTGACGTTACCGGAGAATTAGAATGCCTAGAGTGAAACGTGGCGTCACCGCCCACGCCCGCCACAAGAAGCTGCTCGACGAGGCCAAAGGTTATTACGGCGCTCGCAGTAAGGTTTATCGCGTTGCGAAACAGGCGGTTATCAAAGCCGGTCAATATGCGTACCGCGACCGCCGCCAGAAGAAGCGCCAATTCCGGGCGCTGTGGATTGCGCGTATCAACGCCGCTGCGCGTGAGAATGGCTTGTCGTACAGCCTGTTAATTCACGGCTTGAAACTGGCTGGCATTGAAGTGGATCGCAAAGTGTTGGCTGATATTGCTTTCCACGACAGCGTGGCATTTGCAGCACTGGCAGAGCAGGCCAAAGCGGCTTTGGTTTAACAGTTGCATCCGCCGTAGACATTGAGGGAAAGGCTTATGAGTCTTTCCCTTTTTTGTCGGTCACTTTTTTCGCATTTCAGTTGTCAATTCAACGTCATGGTCGAACCAATTTCACTCAACAGTCTGGCGGATACCACGCTCGCCGCGTTGCAAGATGCCGCGCTGGCAGCGGTCGCTGCTGCACCCGATCTGGCAACGCTGGATCAAACGCGGGTGCATTATCTCGGCAAAAATGGCGCATTAACGGCGCTGCTCAAACAGCTCGGCACCTTGTCTGCCGAGGAGCGTCCGGCAGCCGGCAACGCCATCAATCAAATCAAGGTCGCGCTCCAAACTGCGCTTGACGACCGGAAAACCGCGTTGGAACAAACCGCGTTATCGGCGCGGCTGGCTGCCGAGCGGATTGACATCACCTTGCCGGGGCGCGGGCAGACGCCGGGCAGTTTGCATCCGGTAACGCGGGCGCTGCGGCGGATTGAACGGCTGCTGGGTAACGCCGGTTTTGCGGTCGCCGAAGGGCCAGAAGTTGAGGATAGTTATCACAATTTCACCGCGCTCAACATTCCCGAACATCATCCAGCGCGGGCAATGCACGACACCTTTTATTTTGACGCCGAGCGCCTGCTGCGGACGCACACCTCGCCGGTGCAGATTCGCGTCATGGCCAGCCAAGCGCCGCCGCTCAAAATCATCGCGCCCGGGCGCGTGTATCGCTGCGATTCCGATTTGACGCATACGCCGATGTTTCATCAGGTCGAAGGGCTGCTGGTCGATGAGCAGGTCAGTTTTGCCGACCTCAAGGGCGTGCTTTACGATTTTCTGCGCAATTTTTTCGAGCGCGAGCTGCAACTGCGTTTCCGCCCGTCCTATTTTCCGTTTACCGAACCGTCCGCCGAAGTCGATATTCAGTGCGTGATGTGCGGCGGCAGCGGCTGTCGCGTGTGCAAACAGACCGGCTGGCTCGAAGTGCTCGGCTGCGGCATGGTCTATCCGGCAGTGTTTCAACAAGTTGGCATTGATCCAGAACGGTATCGCGGTTACGCCTTCGGGATGGGCGTGGAACGGCTGGCAATGCTGCGCTATGGCATTGATGATATTCGGCTCAATTTCGATAATGATTTGCGCTATTTGCGCCAATTCGCTTGATGCTTTCGTAGGTTGGGTTGCCGCTGTTGGCAACCCAACAATGACGCATAAAAAACTGCCGCACTTTTGCAATGACGGCTCAATTCAATTCCGGTAATTTTGGCGTTAATTGTTGTTGGGTTGCCAACAGCGGCAACCCAACCTACGACTATTTTTTAATTGCTTTTTCAATACAACAATCAGTATTGAAAACTGAATACAGGACAGCGGAACATGCGATTCAGTGAGGCGTGGCTGCGCGAATGGGTGAATCCGCCGGTGGATACCCAGCAATTAGCCGATCAACTCAGCATGGCGGGGCTGGAAGTCGATGCCGTCGCCCCAGCAGCGCCAGCATTTTGTGGCGTCACCATCGGTCTGGTGCAGGAAATTGTGCCGCACCCAGATGCCGCTAAACTGCGCATTTGCACGGTGGAGGTCGGCGGTGCTGCGCCGCTGCAAATCATTTGCGGCGCAGCCAATGTCGCGGCAGGAATGCGCGTGCCGGTCGCCACCATCGGCGCGGTGTTGCCCAACGATTTCAAAATCAAAAAGGCGAAACTGCGCGGCGTCGAATCGTTCGGCATGATCTGCTCAGTCGTCGAATTGGGGCTGGCGGAGACTTCCAACGGCATCTGGGAACTGCCCGCTGATGCGCCAGTGGGCGCGGATGTGCGCCAGTGGCTGACGCTTGACGATCACTGCATCGAAGTCGATTTGACGCCAGATCGCGGCGATTGCCTGAGCGTTGCCGGACTTGCCCGCGAAGTGGCGGTCATCAATCGCGTCGCGCTCACTGCGCCAGCAATTGCGCCGGTCACGCCGACCAACGCTGACCAATTGGCGGTGCAACTCGCCGCGCCAGCCGCGTGTCCGCGTTATGCCTGCCGCGTGCTGCGCAACCTTGATCCGACCGCCACCACGCCGATCTGGATGCAGGAACGGCTGCGGCGCAGCGGCTTGCGGTCAATCAGTCCGGTAGTCGATGTCACCAATTACGTCCTGCTCGAACTCGGGCAACCGCTGCACGGCTTTGATCTTGCCAAACTGAACGGCGGAATTGCGGTGCGGCTGGCGCAGGATGGCGAGACGCTGGCGCTGCTCAATGGCGACACGGTGACGCTGCGCCCGGACACGCTGGTCATCGCCGATGCCAATCACGCCGTGGCGCTGGCAGGCATCATGGGTGGCGCGGCGACGGCAGTGAGTGCTGACACCCGCGATATTTTGTTGGAAAGCGCCTTTTTTGCGCCGCTCGCCATCAGCGGCAAGGCTCGCAGTTACGGGCTGCACACTGATTCATCGCACCGCTTTGAGCGCGGCGTTGATCCGCAGCTTCAGGTTCGCGCCATTGAACGGGCGACGCAGTTATTGCTGGACATCGTCGGCGGTGAGGCGGGGCCGGTGGTGGTCGTGACGGCGGAGGAACATCTGCCGCAGCCGCCGGTGCTGCATCTGCGCGAGGCGCGAATTGCCCAGATTCTCGGTTTGGCATTGCCGGCTGCCACCAGCGTCGAAGTGCTGGAGCGGTTGGGGATGACGCTGGAAACGGTCGCCGATGGCTGGCTGGTAACGCCGCCGAGTGCGCGGTTTGATCTGGTACACGAGGTGGACTTGATCGCCGACATCGGGCGCATTCACGGTTATGACCAGATTCCGGTCAGTCACGCCAGCGCAGCGACGGTGACGACTGCGCCATCAGAAGCGGGTTTTGAGCTGGAGCGGGCGCGGCTGGCGCTGGTGGATCGTGGGTTTCACGAGGTCATCACTTACAGCTTTATCAGCCCGGAATTGCAGGCGTTGATTGAGCCGGAGGCGCAGCCGCTGCGGTTGGCAAATCCGATCAGCGCGGAGTTGTCGGTGATGCGCAGCAGTCTGTGGGCGGGGTTGCTGCACACGGCGCGTTATAACCAGACGCGGCAGAGCGAGCGGGTGCGGATTTTTGAGTCGGGGCTGCGGTTTCGCCACGATGCAGCGGGACAGTTGCAGCAGCCGCTCGGTTTGGCGGGTTTGGTGAGCGGCAGCGCCCTGCCGGAGCAGTGGGGCGTTACGGCGCGGGCGGTGGATTTTTACGATCTCAAGGCGGATGTGGAGGCGGTGCTGGCGCTGACTGGTGCGGCGGGGCAATTCCGCTTTGTGGCGGGTGAACATCCGGCGCTGCATCCGGGACAGACGGCGCGGATTGAACGCGACGGATTGCCGGTTGGCATGATGGGAATGGTGCATCCGGCGCTGGCAGCGCGGCTTGATCTGAAGGGCGATGTGTTTGTATTTGAGCTGGATGTCGCACCGCTGGCGCTGGGCATTCTGCCGCGTTATGCGCCGATCTCGCGGTTCCCTAGCATTCGCCGTGATTTGGCCATCGCGCTCGACCGGACGATTAGTCACGACGCGGTGGTGAACTGTGTTCGCGCTGGCGCAGACGAGACGCTGCGCGAGGTGATGGTGTTCGATGTGTACACGGGTCAGAATGTCGATTCTTCTCGAAAAAGCCTTGCTTTAGGCTTGATTTTACAGTCTTATTCTCAGACACTGACTGACGATTTTATTGAGGGTGCGGTGGGGCAGATTGTGAATCGCCTCGCTTCCGAACTTGGCGCACGATTGAGGGATTGAGGATATGGCGTTGACCAAAGCCGATATGGCTGAACATTTGTTCGATGAGCTTGGCTTGAACAAGCGCGAAGCCAAGGACATTGTGGAGATGTTTTTTGAGAAGATTCGCATGGCGCTGGAGCGCGGCGAACAGGTCAAGCTGTCTGGCTTCGGGAACTTTGACCTGCGCGAGAAAAATGAGCGCCCGGGGCGGAATCCGAAGACTGGCGAGGAAATTCCGATCACTGCGCGACGGGTCGTGACCTTCCGACCGGGGCAGAAGCTCAAGTCACGGGTAGAAGCCTATGCTGGAACCGAAGGCGAATAATGAGTTGTTGGTTGACGACGAGTTGTCACCGATTCCCGGCAAACGCTATTTCACGATTGGCGAGGTCAGCGAGCTGTGCGGGGTGAAGCCGCATGTGTTGCGCTATTGGGAGCAGGAATTTCCGCAACTCAAGCCGGTCAAGCGCCGTGGCAATCGGCGTTATTATCAGCGCCACGATGTGTTGATGGTGCGCCAAATTCGCAATCTGCTTTACGATCAAGGGTTTACAATTGGCGGGGCGCGGTTGCAATTGAGCGGTGAGCACATCAAACAGGACAGCAGTCAGGCGCAGCATCTTTTGCGTCAAATCCGCGTGGAGCTAGAAGAGTTGCTCCAAATCCTGCGGCGTTGACGGCAATTGCGCCACGCCGTAGTATGCGCGTTCTTTCCGGGGCGTAGCGCAGCCTGGTAGCGCACCTGAATGGGGTTCAGGTGGTCGGAGGTTCAAATCCTCTCGCCCCGACCAGTTATAAAAAACGGTGAACTGAGAAATCAGTTCACCGTTTTTTTATAGTCTATCCAAACTGTCCAGGATAAATTGATTGCTGCGCAACAAGCATGATTGAAGGCAGTGCGCGGATTTCGACAATCATTTTGTGGTGGATCGACTATATACAATCAAAAATTGTTGTGGCGACAACAAAAAACGCCCCGATAACTCAAGGGCGTTTGCTGGTTAAACATTGATACGTCGCAGAACAGGTTTCACAATTGATGATGCAGTACCGATAGCACTGAGGGATTTGTTTCAATGATCTTTAATAGTGCTCGCGCTGGTCCATCTGGACGTATCCGACGTTGTTCCCAGTGTTGCAGGGTTTTCGCTTTGATGCCAATGAGATGAGCGAATTGATCTTGAGATAATCCAGTACGCTCACGAATTGCTTTAACATCTGGCTCAGGGAATTCGTGCAGTCGTATTCCCGCCACCGTCTCGCCGCGCATGTGACGCTCCATGTCTCAAACACTTTCTAGTCATTCATCAAATTATGTGCTATTCATTGTTTGTTTTAAGCATCAACTCCACATCGGTCACTAACAAAAAACGTCACTGACTTAACCAACTATTTCTTAATCGAGGTTAATTTGATATGCAAGCCATCGAATTTGAAACCTGTGTGTACAATAATGTGATTGAATTACCGCTGCCTTATCAGCAGCATTGGCGGGAAGGTCAAGCGGTGAAGGTCATTGTGCTGGTTGCTGAACACGACGCACTGCCAAATAAAGATATTCAACGTCATGCAGGCACGATAACGCTCACTCAAGACCCTTTGGCATTTCAAGCAGTATTGCGAGACGAATGGCAATGAAGATTGTTTTAGATACCAATGTTGACGTTGTTCCCAGTGTTGCAGGGTTTTCGCTTTGATGCCAATGAGATGAGCGAATTGATCTTGAGATAATCCAGTACGCTCACGAATTGCTTTAACATCTGGCTCAGGGAATTCGTGCAGTCGTATTCCCGCCACCGTCTCGCCGCGCATATGACGACCCATATCTCGAACACTTTCTAGTCATTCATCAAATTGTGTGTTATCCATTTACGAGTTTCAATTTTGAGCGGGCGGTTTACCGCTGCAAAAATTACTGAAACATAATTCATGTTTGGATTGCCGGAACTCAATAGCATTCGGTGTAAACTTTTGATTGGTTTGTAAATTTCTTGAGATAAAGATTCAAATCCAATCGTCGCATTTATTAGATCGCGCAAAACGAGTTTGGCGGTGTCGGATTCACCATTAAGAAATAGGTTAATAGCTTCATCGAATAACGCTTGCGCAAACGCCGGATCACTTTGCACACGAGCAACAACGGTTTCTTTGAAATTACGAGTTAGTGCCATCATCCGTTACCTTTAATTATTAGATATGCGCACAAAAAACGCCCTCGGCTTCCCAAGGGCGTTTGATGGTTAAATGTTGGTGTTATGGAAACAGCGGTAAATAAATTTACACGCTATATCAATCATTTTCTTTTGAATCTGTCTTACTTTTTAACTTCTGTCTTATTTTATAAGCTAAACCAGCAGCGCCACCAACTAACGCTCCTATTCCAGTTCCAATAACAGGTACGACACTACCGACAACAGCTCCAGCCATAGCTCCATTAGCAACGGATTTACCTGTTGGTGGCAACTTGTTATAAAGTTCTTTGAACGCTTTATGCGCTTCTTCCTGTTTTTGCTTATCAACCATATAGATACCTATATTTGACAACTACAATCAAAATGCTCTGATTATAGTTATCCGCAAAACATACTATACTATAAGAGAAAATGTAGGAGCTTACGACAGTGAAACTGTGCAACGAAGACCAACTTTTGAATTTCTTAAGACGTGAAGAAGACAGTTCAGTTAAGTATA
>NZ_NRRQ01000040.1 GCF_016583745.1 Chromatium okenii | reverse complement strand
ATGAGTACTTAAAGTCAGTCATCTCTGATTCTTGGGCTGTATTCAGCAAATCATCAAGCTATGCCAAGGGCTGGATAGAACAGTTCGTGCCTTGGGTGCTGTATGGTTAGTTTTGCGGACAACTATAGAACGCGCTGCGTTTGCTGGATTAGGTCGTATTGGTGTTCTGGATACCACAGCCTTCTGTATTAACACCACCGGCAAAGCGGCAGAGGCCGATGATCGTATTGTGTATAACAGTAAAGATGGTGCGCTGTATTACGATGCGGATGGAAGTGGCACTGGCACTGCGCAACAATTCGCGCTCATTCAACCGACCGGTGTGGTATTAACTGCCGCTCATTTTGATGTGATATAGCGTGATTGATCAACTGTCAATTGAATGATGCCCCGGCTGTTAGTCGGGCATCACTTTCAATTTAATGACAATCAAATTCGACTGTAATTGTTTAATGGCAGTGTCAACGTTGAAAGTGCTTACCACCAATTAAATTGGTTTCCATCCCACAAAAACGTAATACGGAACCCGCACTCCCGGCAAATACGGCACCGGGGCGCGATGCTCGCTCAATTCGTGGTTAGGTAATAAATGCCGCAATGTCATCAATTGCGCTGGCTGCAAATGAACGCCATCGTGACCAAACCAACGCGGCCACAGCCAGCGCGTCAACGCATCGTGGCGCACCAAGCCCGCCGTCGGTTGCGCTTCTGAGACATAAAAATCCACCACGCCCAATGTTCCGCCCGGCTTGAGCAGCGCCAGCGCGTTGTGCAGCGCCCCTTCCCAATTCGGAATCATCGTCAGCGCATACGAAAAGTAAACCACATCAAACAGTTGCGCGGATTGATATGTCACCGCATCCGCCTCAATCACCCGCACATTCGCCAAATCAGCAGTGCGTTGTCGTGCCAGCGCCAGCAATGCCGGACATAAATCCACTAATTCCACCGCCCCCAATTGCGCCAGCCGCTCGCCGAAAAATTCCACATTCCGCCCCGTGCCCGCGCCTAATTCCAGCACGCTCGCGCCCGGCAGCGGTGCTAATCGCGCCATCAAATCGGCGCGACCATGCAGCAAACGTTCTCGAAAAGCATCGTATTGTGCCGCCTGTGGCGCATAAAACGCCGTCAACCGCTCGGCAAGGCTGCCGTGCTGCGGTTGTCCGCGCAGCAATCGCCACAACACCTGCAATTCACCGGCACTCATGCACTAACTCCAACAACATCAGCAACATGAAAACCCGCGTAGGTATGCACCCGATCTTGCCGCTGCAGGTCTTGCGCCCAGCGGTCGTGAAACTGCAACCGCTCGTGCAGCGGCGTCTGCGTCGCGCCCACCGCGATCAACTTGAGGTAATCCGGTGCCGCGTGCGCACTGCGAAATAGCACCCGCGCCTCCGCCGTCGCCCGATCCAAAATGGCGTTCCACTCCTCCGCCAGCGCCTCGGGATAATACGAACTCATCCAATCCATGTGATCGAGCAACACGAAGCGCGACATCCGCTCCTCAGTTGACTGGAGAAACGCAGTCACGGTGCAGGTATGCGGCACGATCCGCTCCGCCAAACCGGATTTAAGCGCCTGAAAATTATCACGTTTCAGATATTCCGGGCAGCAGTTCTCGGTATAGCGCCCGTTGATATAGACCGCCCAAAAATAGTTCGTCCACACCGGCAGCTCGCGGAACACATACTCCACCGCCTCGCGGATAAAACCGGCGACGCCGTGCTGATGCTGCGCCTGCACTTGCTGACGCTGCGCGGCGGGAACGCCCAACATATTCATCGTGAGCTGGCGCGACAGCGTCCAATTCATCCCCGCGCCCCACAGCAACGGCTGCACTCGCGTGTCATAAATTTCTCGTTGCGCATCAAGTGCTTGCGCTTGAAATAGATCGCCAACGCCAGCCGCCAAACGCGGACGCACCCGCAAATAAGCGCGAAAAGCGCGAGCGACCACGCCAGCTAATCCTTGGAAATACAGTCCGCCGTGTTGCGCATGAAACCAATGGAGATGCGAATCCCAAAACTGCTGCGCAAATGGTGATAATTCATCGCGCAGCGCATCGTAATACAACTCGCGGAATTGCGGATGCACACCACGCCCGAATAACGCAAAAAAATCATCAAAAGCTAATTGTTTAATACCCGACAATTTCAATTCTAATAACGCAGTTTGGCGCGGATTTGCATCTACCGCATGAATACGGCGCGGTGCAGCGAGCGCATAATCTAATACATTACAGCCCGCACTGGTAATCACCAGTAATGAATCATCTGGTTTTAATTCCAGCGCGAGACGATCCACCGCTGGGTCTTCCCAACAAGTGTTATAAACCAACGAGCGGGAATAGATCGCGTTAAACACCACTTGGTCAATGCGGTCGCGCAGAGTGAGGGTCGCTTTCACGGTAAAAGTCTCGTTGGCAGCACGGCAGTTAAATCGTGCGAGCCTAAATGCAGGTCGTGACGCGGCAATGACAGCGCAATGACTGAATGATTAAAAAGTGCTAGTTTTAGGTCGCAAGCGTCACCAAATGGTCATCATTTTTGGCGACGATAACTCTAATTGCCGCCATTTTTCTGAGATCGCCGCCATGCCCGAAGCGCATTACAATATCTTATTCCTTTGCACGGGTAATTCTGCCCGCAGCATTATCGCTGAATGCCTCATCAATCGCCTTGGCAAGGGACGCTTTCATGGCTTTAGTGCGGGCAGCCAGCCAAAAGGTGAGGTTCATCCGCTGGCATTAGAAGTGCTAAAACGCAATAACCATCTTACTGAACATCTGCGCAGCAAAAGTTGGGAAGAATTCAGCGTTCCGAATGCGCCGCAAATGGATTTTGTATTCACTGTTTGCGACAATGCTGCTGCTGAAATATGTCCAGTGTGGCCGGGTCAACCGATGACTGCGCATTGGGGTATTGAAGACCCAGCGGCAGTTGTAGGAACTGAAGTTGAGCAAATGATGGCGTTTCGCCAAGCCTTTCATGGTTTAGAAAATCGAATTGCGTTGTTTGTCAGTTTGCCATTGCAGTCGCTGGATCGCTTAAAACTACAACGTCATCTTGATGAAATTGGGCAAATGCGCAGTAGTCAATAACACTTTTTTAGTTTTTTGTTGATAAAAAAGCCCCGCCGCTACGGGGTTTTTTTTATGTCCATTGGTGACGCGGTGAGACGCAACTGCGGCGCAATTTTTCCAATCAATACAGAATTATGGGATCATCTGGCGGTGGCGCAGTGCCTGCGGGCGGGCGCATTTTTGCAAGCTGATTCAACCTGTTGCGAGGGTTTCCTGTGTCTCAAGATTTTTTCAGTTGGCCTAAACATGTCGCGTGGTCTGAGCATTTCGACACCTTGCAGCGCGTTTTGCTCACGCCGCAGCTTGAAACCGCACAACTTCAGCAAGCCCTGACCAGCGCCCGCCGTGAGGACACTTTGCCGGTGGTGTGGCTGGTGGGCAAAACGCAAGCCGGCAAAAGTTCTATCGTGCGGGCACTCACTGGCAGCGAGGAGGCGTTGATTGGCAACGGTTTTCAGCCCTGCACCCGCACTCTCGCTTATTTTGATTTTCCGGCAGCCGCGCCGGTGGTGCGCTTTCTCGATACACGCGGGCTGGGCGAGGTGGCTTACGATCCGAGCGATGATTTGCGCTGGTGCGAATCGCAAGCGCATCTGTTGCTGGGCGTGATCCGCGCCAGCGATCCCAATCCCCAGCCGATTTTTGCGGCGCTGCGCGAGGTGCGCGAACGTCATCCCGAATGGCCGCTGGTGATCGCGCAAACCACGTTGCACGATCTGTATCCCGCCGAGTGTGACCATCCGCAACCGTATCCCTTCACAGAAGATTCTTGGCCGCGCACGGTGCCGCCGGATTTGGGACGGGCGCTGCTGCTGCAACGGGAGGCAGCCGGCACCTTTGCGGGAGCTGCGCCACATTGGGTGCCGGTCGATTTCACCTTGCCAGAAGACGGTTATCAGCCTGCGGATTACGGTTTAACGACGCTGTGGCAGGTGATTGAAACGGTCTATCAGCAGCATCTGTGGGCGCAATTGCACGGCGGTGACGAGGTGCGCGATCTCTACGCTCGCACCAGTCATCCGCACATTGTCGGTTATGCGCTGGCGGCTGGCGCATTGGGCGCGGTGCCGCTGGTTGATGTGGTGGCGGTGCCGACGCTGCAAGCCAAGATGCTGCACAGCGTGGCGGAGATTTATCGCCAACCTTGGGATCAGCGCACCATCGGTGAATTTTTGGGTTTATTGGGCGTGGGCATCGGTTTGAGTTATGCGGCGCAATTAGCGGGGCGCTGGTTGGTCAAATTGGTGCCCGGCTTGGGGCAAACGGTGGGGGCGGTGTGGGGTGCCAGCGCCAGCGCGACCATGACTTATGCGCTGGGCAAGGCGGCTGATGTGTATTTTCAGCGCCGCCTGTTGGGACAGACTTGTGAGGCGGAGACGTTGCGCGAGGTGTTCAATTCACAGCTTATTCACGGCGGGACGGTGCTCGCCAGCCATTGTGCCAGCGGAAAAAATAATGAAGTACTTTGAGCATGGTTGGCTGCTGGCTGACTGCTGTAAAAAATATGGACACTTGCAATCATCATGCAAATCGCCGCGTTCCGGTGGGGAAAGGCGGCGGTTTTTGTTTTTGGCGACAGATACGCGACGAGCATCTATCTCGAATTAGATAACGAGGGTTTAACTCTTGCGGCGGCGGGAGATACCCAGACCAGTCAAGCCGAGGGTCAACAGCGCGAGGGTGGCGGGTTCGGGGACATCGGCAGTGTCGTCGGCGTTAGAGAGCGCCGTTAAGAGGAAGGCATGAGATTGGCCATTTGCGGTCATGCCAACGCCGGTAATGTATTTGCCGTTGTCGGAAATGGCATTTGCCATGCCGAGTACGCTCCAACCACTAAGATCAACCAATGTGTTGAGGTTTTGCATTCCACTCGTGGCATCCCACAGAAAAGCGGCATAAGGGATTGCAGAACCCGCAATGGTTGAGTAACCAACTGCCGTTCCGCTGCTGCTGATGCCTAATGCCGTGCTATAGCTGAAACCATTAGAACTGCCTAAAACGCCGAGAGTTTGCACTCCGGTGGAGGCATTTCCTACGAAAGCCCGCCCGCCACCATCATTCAGTTGACCAACCACCTGCCCATTGTCATTAACGGCATTTGCAATACCCATCGTAGTGCCGAGGGTTGTTAGCGTACCGGCGGCATTCCAGAGGGCAGGTGAATTATTCGCTCCTCCTACTATCTGCCCATTGTTACTAATGCCAGATGCCGCGGATGCACCAGAGATCATTTGCATCGTGTTATTGGTGCTATCCCACAGAAAACCGCCATCGTTGGATCGTCCCACCACCTGACCGCTATCATTGATGTCGCTGGCATGACCTGTACCGGGTAGAGTGTGTGTGCCGGTGGTATCCCATAGAAACATGGAACCACTAATTGACGCACCTCCTGCGACCTGCCCACGATTGTTAATGGCGTATCCGCTGAGGTTGTAAGTGTCGGAAAGCTGTTGCATTCCGGTAGCGGCACTCCACAGGAAGGCGTACTTATTAGATTGTCCTGTCACCTGCCCGCTGTTGTTCACGCCATAACCCATGCTTGTTCCCGTTCCTCCGAGTACGCCGATGTCCGTGATCGTGTAAAGAGCGCCTGCGGAGGCAGTGAAACTCGCGCCTATTCCCAAAAGTAACGCCGTGGTGATCAAGTGTTTTTTGTTCATCATACGTTTCATGGTGTAACTCCCAAATTTGATAGTAAAGAAGAGCCTCGAAAATCAGGCACATCCCAGCTAAAATCATGCCAAATATTTTTTATTTAATAATTCAATGAATTATAACAATTGGGTTAGCTTGTGTGAAACAGGATTGTAAAATTTTTCGACTTTTTGCGTGTGGAGTGTGTAAAAAACTTCGACACAATTGGCTTGAAACCAGCTTTTTATCATGGCGCTGCTGACGCAGCTTGACACCTAACTATTTGATTTTACTGAAATCCACTTTGTGCCGCGCATCATCGCATTTTGATAAAAATCAATACGTTATCCCTTCAACGGCGCAGGTCTAAAAAAGCATTTTCGCAGTGTAAAAATCGTTGACACTCCGCGCAAATCATACCGAGCAAAATTTGGCAAGCAGCCCAACTCGCAGCATCGCATTCTCATAACGTAAGGCATAAAAAAACCGCCTCGCTTTTGCGATGACGGCTGGCTAACGTTTAATCCGATTACGATGATGTTGGCGGAAGTGCGTTGGGTTTGCTAACAGCGGCAACCCAACTACGACTCGTCAACTTCTCACTTGCCGCCGTTTTGCCCAACCCAGCCCCCAAACCCCAGCCAACAGTAGCGCAATGCTGCTCGGTACCGGCACGCTGTTGGAGTTGCTCGGGGCGCTAACGCTGAAGGTCAGGTTGTCGATTGCGAGGGCGTGGTCGTTGCCGATGTCGTTATTTTCAATCCAACGAATCCACAGCGTACTTCCGGCAGTCCAGTCGAGCGAGACGCTGCCGCCACGTCCGGCGACGCTGCCCGCAGCATTGCCATCAACGAGCGCTGCCGTAGTCGTTGCAACCGGGGATGTCCAATCAAAGTTGCCGCCGGGCGCAGTCCAGGTGGACACACCAGCGAAGGTCGCGCCGATGCCGTACTGCAAAGCCATCGTCTGGGCCACCGCGTTGGTTCCGCCCCCGTTGCGCCACTGTTCGCCATCGAAACTGAGGTCAAAGCCCGACAAGGCGCTGCCGGTGGAGTTGGCGAAGGAGACAGCGATCCAGCCGGCGACTGCGCTGGGGGCGGGGTTACCGAAGTAGTTAGTGCCAGCACCAATGCCGCCGAGGGCGCGGTCGGTGCTGGCTCCGAAGCTCTTGAATCCACCGGCATTGCTGTTGCCACTGTCGGCACTGTAGGTGGTGATCGCGGCACCAGTGGAATTAAACAGGTTCCAGCCCGTGAGTGGCGTGGAATCGTTAGTCCAAGTCAGACTGGTGCCAGAGTTCGGCAGGCTGTCAAAAGTCTGCGAATAGGTATAGGCGGAAGACGACACGACGAGTGCGGCGTGAGTCGGTAGCGAGACAAGCGCAAATAAAGCGAGAGCCGCGAAACGGCGAGAGACGGCATTGGTTGCATGGATCATCGTGGTGGACAGCAGGCGGTTTTTATGTGCGGCAAGCAGTGTGCGTTTCATCATTTGATTCCTAAATTGAGACGCGATGCTGGAGCGTGGGAGCCAGAAAAAACCGCCGCGTTTCGGAAAGAAGCGCGGCGGCTGGCTAACGTTGAATCAAGCGTTCGCCGCTCAGGACGAAATGGTTTAACTCTTGCGGCGGCGGGCAACACCCAGACCAGTCAAGCCGAGAGTCAACAGCGCGAGGGTGGCGGGTTCGGACACCGAAGTAGACGGCACTGAAACTAAGTGCATGTAATAATCGTTACTACTCAAAGAACTAATTGGGTTAGGTATGCTATACCATCCTCCGACTTTGTTTGCAGTGCCTACTGCCCATCCTAATTGAAAATTAGGATCCCCTTTAAGAAGAGTCCACGCAGATTCGGTTCCTCGAGCTCCGCTAACAGCAAAAACACTTCTAAAATTAAAACCATTGCTCGTTGTGATATTGATTTGAGCAGCACTGCCGATAGTAGTTGGTTCAGCATAGAGCCAATAATCTTGTCCTAAAGGAATCGAAATTGATTTGTTTGGGTTATTTAGCAGAGGTCCAGTTGAAGTAGCGGTTACACCAAGAATCCAGCCGCCAGCTGGTTTAGTAGTCCAAGATTGACCGCTCCCATTAAATATTGCTGTCGCATAATTATAAGATCCACCGTAAACAGTTATCTCTGTGATGTTCACAGGACTAGCTAACGAGCTGGCGGCAAAGAAGCTGCCACAAATGAAGGTGGTGGCGAGTGCTAAGGTCGATAATTTACGCATGAGATAATCCTGATTTGTTTTTAAGAAGAGCCTCGAAAATCAGGCACATCCCAGCTAAAATCATGCCAAATATTTTTTATTTAATAATTCAATGAGTTATAACAACTGGGTTGGTTTGGGTGAGACAAGATTGTAAAATTTTTCGACTTTTTGCGTGTGGAGTGTGTAAAAAACTTCGACACAATTGGCTTGAAACCAGCTTTTTATCATGGCGCTGCTGACGCAGCTTGACACCTAACTACTTGATTTTACTGAAATCCACTTTGTGCGGCGCATCATCGCATTTTGATAAAAATCAATACGTTATGCCTTCAACGGCGCAGGTCTAAAAAGGCATTTTCGCAGTGTAAAAATCGTTGACACTCCGCGCAAATCATACTGACGGCAAACAATAATGAAGCTCCTCGAACATGGTTGGCTGCTGGCGCTGCTGTTATGGCTGCTGCCTTTTTTTGGATTGATGGGATTGGGCGGACTGTGGCTGTATCAACAGCAATTGCTGTTGACATGGGGCGCATTTCTCGTTGTGAGCGCCGGCTGCGGCTATGGCTTGCAACATTGGTTGAGGCGGCGCGAGCAGCGGCTGTTGGAAAAAACCCACACCCAGCCCGATCTCGCTTGGAGCAGCAAAGAGGCAGCGGCTTGGGCGGAGGTGGAAACGTTTGCGGCGCAGCTTGATCCGGCGGAATGGCCGCTGGAGGCGCAAAACACGGTGCCGGCGCTGGCGCGACAAACTTTGACGCGAGTGGCGCAGCAATTTCATCCCGACGTTGCCGATCCCGTGTTGGAACTGACGCTGCCGCACACGCTGCTGATTGTGGAGCAGGCAACGCGGGAATTGCGGATGCTGCTGGCCAACAACATCCCGTTTAGTCATCAACTCAAGCTCGGCACGCTGGCGCGGTTGTATCGCTGGAAACCGTTTGCGGAGAAATTGCTGGGGCTGTATCGCGCCGGGCAATGGGTGTTTAACCCGCTGCAAGCGGCGATGATGACGCTGTGGGGCGAGGCGCGGACGCAAGGGATGCGGCTGGCGCAGCAAGAGTTTTCTGGCTGGCTGCTGCGCGAAATGGTGCGCTTGGTCGGTAAACACGCCATCGCGTTATATGGCGGGCGTCCGCTGCCGGTGGACATCAGCTCACCGGCGCAATTTCCTCAACGCACGGCGGCATCAACGCACGATCTGCATCAAGCCGACGCGGTGCAGGAAGCGCAGCACGAAACGCTTGAACCGCTGCGCATCTTGGTTTTAGGACGCGCTAATGCCGGTAAATCCAGTTTAATCAATGCGTTATTTGGACAGTTGCAAGCGTCCACCGATTTGCTGCCCAACACCACGCGGGCACTCACGCCGTATCGGTTACAGCGAGATGGTTTGGATGAAGCGTTGATTTTTGACAGCCCGGACGTGGAACGGTTAGCGCCCGCCAGCGTGCGGGATGCGGCAGCGCAGGCGGATATGATTTTGTGGGTCACTGCCGCGCATTGCCCAGATCGCCAAACCGAGCGCCACATTCTCGATGCCCTGCGAGCGGCGCAAGTGCAGCACTTGAAACGTTCGGCGCCGCCGCTGCTGGTGGTCGTCAGCCACATCGACCGCCTGCGTCCGCTGCGCGAATGGCAACCGCCTTACGATCTCACCGCCGCTGCCGACGACCTGAAAACCATGAGTATTCAAACCGCTGTGAGCGCCTTGGCGACCGATTTAGAAGTGCCGATTGCTAACGTGATTCCGGTTTGTCTCGCCGAAGGGCGCACTTATAACGTTGACGATACCTTGTGGGTGACGGTGCTCAATCATTTAGATCGGGCGCAACGCTTGCGTTTATTGCGCTGTCAGGAAGCGCGTCATCCGACCGAAAATTGGAAATTGCTGCGCCGGCAATTAGTCAATGCCGGACGGTTTTTATTGGCACTGCCGCGATAACCATTTAGTGGTCTGCGTGAAATTGAATTGGCAAATTAACATTGTGAAATGGTTTCATGTAGCGATATAACCTTTGCCGATCTCTGTTGAAACAATGCAAATTGAATTTGATTCGATAAAACATCAAAAAACTCTAAATGAACGCGGTTTAGATTTCGCCCGTGCTGGCGAAGTGTTTGCAGGACCATTGCTCAACTGGCGTGATGATCGCTTTGAGTATGGCGAGCCACGGTTTATTACCTTCGGTCTACTAGATCAACGTTGGGTTATTATCGTTTGGACACCACGCGGCGAGGCGCGTCGCATCATCAGTATGAGAAAAGCCAATGAACGTGAAATTAACAACTACGCCAAACGAGTGGATCGACTCCGATGATGCACCGGAATTGACATCTGTGTTTTTTGAGAATGCAACACCGATGATTGGTGAGCGTATAGTCACATTCGCTGATTGCGCAGCAGCGGCTCAAACTATCATCCAGCGTGGTCACCCACCCGCAAAACAGAAAAAACGTTTGCTCACTGTCCGCTACGATGCGGATATCGTGGAGGCATTTCAGGCGACAGGACCCGGTTGGCAAACGCGCATGAATGAGGCTTTACGAGAATGGCTCAAAATGCAAAAGGTTTTTATTGGCGATTCCTAAATAAGATGCGCGTCATCGCAGTGAATAAAACAGTTAAAAAACCCCGCAGTCGGGCTTTTTTTCGTCACATTCATAACGGCGGCTGAGTTTAACGTGCCGCGGGTTTTATAGACGTTTTAACAACCAATCGCACTATTGCAATTGATTAAACAGAAAACCCTTGCTGTGGCACGCGATAAACATCCATTAACCAAATGACAATGCTGCTGCAAGTTATTGATCATGGCTATTCATCGGCATCCACATTATCAAGCAGCAATTGATTTTGCTTATCCATATCTGCCTGCACCGCAGTTTTTAAGACATGATGCGGCAACGGTAAATCAATATCCCAACAAGGTCATTTAAGGAAACACTGATTAAATGCCATTTTTGGTATCTTCCGTCACAAGCCTTTAATGTGCTTGATTGCGGTTTGGCAATTAGGAAATTATTCAGCGTTTCCTTAATAAAAAAAAGCGGTGCCCGCTAAAACTATCGCGCTGCGGTTTTTTGTGAGCGTTTTAACAACCAATCGCGCACACGATTGGCATCACCGAGCGGCACTGATTTATTTGCGCCTTCTAAAAAGACCACATAAAACCGGCGCTCGCCAATGCGCGTTTGCATCACTAAACAGCGCCCCGCTTCATTGATAAATCCCGTTTTACTCACTTCAATCGTCCATTCTGGGTTACGCACCAAAGAATTGGTATTGCGATATAACAGCGGCTTCTGATTTGCAAACGGATACAGCGTCGTTTCGCCAGTGGAAGTCGTTTTGCGAATGAATGGATAAGTGCCCGCAGCTTTTACCATTTTCACCAAATCTTCTGCCGAGGAACGATTCCGCGCATCTAAACCGCTGGAGTCAGCAAAATAGCTGTCGTGCATTCCCAGCGATTTCGCTTTTTGATTCATGGCTCGCACAAAGGCGGGCATTCCACCGCGAAAGGTGGTGCGCCCCAGCGCGTGCGCAGCGCGATTATCAGATGACATCAACGCCGCCATTAACATTTCCCGGCGGGTTAATACCGCCTCGCCAATGCGCAAGCGGGAACTGCTATTGCGTAAACGATCCCGATCTGCTTCGGTAATTTCAATTCTTGGCTCCATCGGAACGCCCGCATCTAATACCACCATTGCCGTCATCAATTTGGTGACAGACGCAATTGGTTTAATCTGTTGCGCGTTTTTGGAATACAAGCGATTGCCGGATTCATCCATTACTAACGCACTGCCAGATTGCAAATAGAGATCGCCGTGAGTAATGGGCGGGGCGCTATTGCGGCGCGGTTCTGGCTCAATAACAGAAAACTCTTCTTCATTAAAACTGGAGCTGGAAGGCGCTTGCGAGAAATTCTCCAGCGCCGGGCGCGTCAATTCCTCGCGCTGCTGCGCGGCACAGGCGGCGCTGCTCAGTAACAATGGCCCTAGCAACAGGGTGATAAGGAGTATTCGCCCCCGTTGGCGCAGGTGTAATGCCAACACAATCCAGCGCCGGAAACGCAATACTGACAACCTTGACATGATGGATAGCCTCTTTAGTTTTCACTCAAAAATTGCAGAATGTGGGATTATCGCATAGCCATCTGAGTGAATTGACGGCTACCCGCGCAACGTCGCTAGACGCAGCGCCCCAATTGGTTTGACGCACTGACACCCGCCATGAACCGCCCTTTTTGCGCTGATGATTTGGAACTGTTTCGCCAGCAAATGGCGGATGCCACGCCGCTGACCCCCAGCCCGGCGATGGTGCCAGAGCGTCCCAAACCAGCGCCGTATCCGCGTCCGCCCGACTTGTCGCCGCCCGCTGATGCGCCAGCACTCAGCCATCAGCTCGCCGCCGTTACCACCCACGATTATTTGCTGTTTGCGCGACCCGGCATTCAACATCGCGTGGTTGCCGAGCTGCAACGCGGCGCAATTGAGGTGGAATTAGAAGTCGATTTGCACGGACTTTATGCCGAACACGCCCGTCAATTGATCGCCGAATTTCTCGCCGAATGCGCCCGCCGTCACATCCGCTGCGCCCGCATCATTCACGGCAAAGGCTACCGTTCCGCTGGTGCCCAGCCCGTACTCAAACAGGGCATCAATCACTGGCTGCGCCAATCTGAGCAAGTGCTCGCGTTTTGCTCGGCCACGCGACGCGATGGCGGCACCGGCGCGGTGTATGTCCTGCTGCGCAATCCCGATAAACAACGACCGCGCTCGCGCCGGTGAGCGTTTTGGACTTTGCGCCCCGCCCAGCGCAGAATGTCAATGCACCGTGAAACGCTGGTTTTATGCCCGCGTGTTCATTATTTCATCTGATAAATCAAGCAGTAACGGACAATGGCTCAATACATTTTCACCATGAACCGGGTCGGCAAAATCGTGCCACCCAAGCGCGTCATCCTGCGTGACATCTCGCTATCGTTTTATCCCGGCGCAAAGATCGGCGTGCTGGGTTTGAACGGCTCCGGCAAATCCACGCTGCTGAAAATCATGGCCGGTCTCGATACCGACATCGAAGGCGAAGCGCGTCCGCAAACCGGCATCCAGATTGGCTATTTGTCGCAAGAGCCGCAGCTTGATCCCGCCAAAACCGTGCGCGGTAACGTCGAAGAGGCGCTCGGTCATATCACCGCTGCGCTGGCGCGACTGGATGCGGTGTATGCCGCTTATGCCGACGCCGACGCCGATTTTGACGCGCTGGCGCAGGAACAAGCCGAGCTGGAAAACCTGATTGAAGCCACCGACGGGCACAATTTAGAGCGGACGCTGGAGATTGCCGCCGACGCGCTGCGCCTGCCCGCGTGGGATGCCGATGTGACCAAATTGTCTGGCGGCGAACGGCGGCGCGTCGCGCTGTGTCGGCTGCTGTTGTCAAAACCCGACATGTTGCTGCTTGACGAACCCACCAACCATCTGGACGCCGAATCGGTCGCGTGGCTGGAGCGGTTTCTCCACGAATACCCCGGCACCGTCGTCGCCGTCACCCACGACCGCTATTTCCTCGATAATGTCGCCGGTTGGATTCTCGAATTGGATCGCGGCTACGGCATTCCTTGGGAAGGCAATTATTCTTCTTGGCTCGATCAAAAAGAACAGCGTTTGGAATTAGAACAAAAGCAGGAACAAGCGCGCATTAAAACCATGAAGCAAGAATTGGAATGGGTACGCGCCAATCCCAAAGGGCGTCACGCTAAAAGCAAGGCGCGGATGGCACGATTTGATGAATTGCAATCGCAGGAATTCCAAGCCCGGAATGAAACCAACGAGATTTATATTCCACCCGGCCCACGTTTAGGTGAATTGGTGATTGAGGCGACCGATCTCAAAAAAGCCTACGGCGACAACCTGTTATATGAGAATCTCTCGTTTAATCTACCGCAGGGTGGCATTGTCGGCATCATCGGCCCGAATGGCGCAGGCAAAACCACGCTCTTTCGCTTATTAACCGGACAAGAACAACCCTGCGCAGGTGAATTGCGGATTGGCGAAACGGTGCAGATTGCGTATGTCGATCAAAGCCGCGACGCGCTGGATGATAATAAAACCATCTGGGAAGAAATTTCAGATGGTTTAGATACCATCATCGTCGGGCGCTATGAAATGCCATCGCGGGCGTATTGCGGACGCTTTAATTTCAAGGGCGGCGATCAACAAAAGCGCATCGGTGATTTATCTGGTGGCGAGCGCAATCGGGTTCATCTCGCCAAGTTATTAAAGAGTGGCGGCAATCTTTTGTTATTGGACGAGCCAACCAATGATTTAGATATTGAAACACTCCGCGCTTTAGAAGAGGCGTTATTAACCTTTCCCGGCTGCGCAGTTGTGATTAGCCATGATCGCTGGTTTTTAGATCGCATTGCCACGCATATTCTGGCTTTTGAGGGCGATTCACAGGTCACTTGGTTTGAAGGGAATTACGCTGATTATGAAGCGGATCGTCATCGCCGTTTGGGTACTGATGCCGATCAACCGCATCGTTTGAAATACCGCCGTTTAACCGCTTAATTCGGTTTATATTCTGCGAGGAATAGCACTGATGTCTGGATTAAAAGCCATTATTTTTGATGTTGATGGTACGCTCGCCGATACTGAACGCGATGGACATCGCCCCGCATTTAATGCGGCATTTGACGCTGCGCAACTCGCTTGGCATTGGGATATTGCGCGTTATGGTGAATTATTGACTGTCACCGGCGGTAAAGAACGCATTCGTTATTTTATGGATAGCGATGGTATTGCATTTGATCCGGCAGTTGATACGGAGGCGTTAATTGCCGGGCTGCATCGCGCCAAAACGCAGCATTACGTCAAGCTCTTGCAAACCGGCGCGATTCCGCTGCGTTCGGGTGTGGCGCGGCTGCTGCGTGAGGCGCGAGCGGCGGGCATTCGGCTGGCGATTGCGACCACGACGACGCCAGAAAATGTCGTTGAATTGCTTGATAATTGTGGCATCTCTGGGCTGCGCGATTGGTTTGAAGTGATTGCGGCGGGCGATGTCGTACCCGCTAAAAAACCGGCACCAGATATTTTTACCTTGGCGCTCAATGCGTTGGGGCTGCGGGCGGAAGACTGCGTGGCGGTGGAGGATTCTGATAACGGGGCGCGAGCGGCGTTGGCGGCGGGCTTAAAAGCGGTGGTGGTGACGGTGAATGATTACACCGCTGCGCAGTCGTTTGGCGAGGTGCCGTTGGTGGTCGATCAATTGGGCGAGCCGGGGCAAGCGGTGCGGGTGCTGCGCGGCGCACTTGGCGCGGCGAGTTGGGTGGATTTAGCGGTGCTGGAACAGGTGCAGCGCCAAGCGTATCTCGTTGAATAGGCAATAAAAATGCCGCCGCGCAGTTGGTGCGCGGCGGCATGATGTAACACTTATTTACAGCGATTCTTCGGTTGCCAACACCCGCGCCGTCGCCGGCGCTGGCTCAAAGCTGGGCGACGGGCGATAGGTGATTTGTTCGGGTGCGACAAAAAAGAACCCGCAGGTCTGCGGGGTCAGATTTTCAGCCGCGACGCGGGGATATTTGCGGCAGCTCGGCGGACGAAAATGATAGACGGAGCAACTGCTCAAGCCTTCGTCATCAAAGCGCAGAAACGGGCAGGGATATGGCAACTTGCAGCAATCTCCGCAGCGGTTGCAACTCCCCCGCCGTTGCGCATCGACTGGTAATAACGACGTGAAAAAGCGTTTGATTTTTTGCAGCATTGTTGTTGTTCTCAGCACAGCGAAAAGTGAAAGGAAAAGTGAAAAAGTTTCCGTATTGTGACCGGCAGCGTCTGAAACTGCCAACTGGATCACAACGTGGCTGGCGCAGCCGCACTGACGCAGCGATAAAATTGGTGCTTCGCTTTGCCACCCACAACCACCGAGGATTTGACGTGACCTGCTCTGCACCCGCTCCTGATCGTTATCTCAGCTTTGAGGGCATCGCCTGCGATGACCACGCCCGCCGTCTCGTCGCCACCATTCGCGCCTGTTTAGCCGCGCCAGCACCGTCGCTTTGGCAGCAATACTTCACGGTCAAGCTGGCAGAAAATGCGCAGCGTGGTCACGATGAGTTGTATTTTGTGGGCAGTCAGGTCAACGCCATCCGCGAATTATTCGCCGCTTATGAGCAGACCGACGCGCTGGAGTTGCTGGAGCAAGTTGAAGAAGAATGCTGTTGATTTGACGCAGCGTTTGATCTCGCGCCAGCAGCCGTGAACAACGCCGTAAATCCGCTCGCCCACGCCGCGCCCACGCTGGCAACGTCCACCGGTCTCGTCACCAAATCTGCCAGTTGCGTCACCCGCAGCCCGGCGTAGCCACACGGATTGATCCGCGTGAACGGCTCCAAATCCAACGCCACATTGAGCGCCAGCCCGTGCAACGTGCAGCCGTGCCGCACCCGCAAACCCAGCGCCGCAATCTTGGCATCGGCAACATACACGCCGGGCGCTCCTTCCCGCCGGCTGGCGCTGATGCCGTCGGCGGCGAGCAGCTCAATCACGCTTTGTTCCAACAGCGTCACCAGCCGCTTGATGCCCAGCGACGTGCGGCGCAAATCCAGCAGCACATACGCAATCAACTGTCCCGGCGCGTGATACGTCACCTGTCCACCGCGATCTGACTGCACCACCGGAATCGTGCCCGGCGCGAGCAGATGTTCGTGTCGTCCCGCCAGCCCCAAGGTGAACACCGGCGCGTGTTCCAAAAGCCAGAGTTCATCAGCAGTATCCGGCTGGCGCTGCGCCGTCCACTCGCGCATCGCGTCAACCGTGGCGACGTACTCTTGCAACCCGCTGAAGTGCCGCACGAGTGGCGGAGCTGGCGTCGTCACAGCGCCCACACCACCAACTCATGCGCCGTGAGTTCCTGATAAATCGCATCAAGCTGCGCCCGGCTCTGCGCGTCGATGGTGACGGTGACGGCGATCCATTTACCGCCGCGACTGGGGCGCACCGTCAGCGCGTTGGCATCCACCGCCGTGACGTGACGGCTGATGATGTCCAGCACGACCGCCTCCAAGCCGCGCTCGGCCAGCCCCATCGCTTTAATCAGAAAGCTGCACGGAAACGTCAGCAATGATGCGGGAATGGCGTCAGGCTCAGTCATGGGCGGAAAACTGCTTCAACACGGTATCAACGGCTTGCCGCCATAAATTGCCTTCCGTGATCTCCTCCAGCGCCACCACCGGCATTCGCACCAATTCCTCCTCGCCCAGCGTGATCACGACATCGCCAACTGCTGCGCCCTTGGCAATCGGCGCGACGAAGTCGGAGGTTTTCTCCAGCCGCGCCGTCAACTTGTCATACAGCCCTTGCGGAATGGTAGCGGCGACATCAGACAGCGGCCCCACCGGCAGCTCCGTCACATTGCCGTACCACGCCCGCAAGGTCAGGATCGGCTGCTGCGCCGGATACAGCAGATGATTTTCATAAAAGCGGAAGCCGTAATTGAGCAACGCCAAACTCGCATCCGCCCGCGCTTTATTGCTTGCCGTGCCGAGCACGACCGAAATCAAGCGCATCGTGTTGCGTTTGGCAGAACCAATCAGGCAATAGCCAGCGGCTTTGGTGTAGCCAGTTTTGACGCCGTCGGTGCTGGGATCGCGCCGCAGCAGCGGATTGCGGTTTTGCTGTGTGATCTTGTTGTAGGTGAAATCGCGGTTGCTGTACCAAGCGTAATACTCAGGAAATTCCCGAATCAGCGCCAACGTCACTCGCGCCATATCGCGGGCGGTGGTGTACAGCTCAGGATCGGGCAAGCCGTTGGGATTGGTGTAATGACTGGCGGTCATGCCCAACCGCTGCGCGTGATCGTTCATCAAATTGGCGAACGCTTCGACGCTGCCGGCGACGTGTTCCGCCAGCGCAATCGCGGCATCGTTGCCGGATTGAATCATCATCCCTTTCAGCAGGTCTTCAATCTTCACCCGCGTCCCGACCTGAATAAACATTTTAGAGCCGCCAGTGCGCCATGCTCGCTCGCTAATCAACACCTCATCGCTGAGTTTGATTTTGCCAGCGGCAATTTCACGGAACACGACGTAAGCGGTAACGATCTTGGTCAAGCTGGCGGGTTCGAGGCGTTCATCAGCGTTCTTTTCGACCAGCGTTTTGCCGCTGTGAAAATCAACCAATAAATAACCACGCGCAGGCAGTTCTGGCAGCGTCGGCAACGCTGGCGCGGGTGCGGCGCTGGCGAGTGGTGCCAACGCGCACAGGAATAACCACAGCAAGGGGCGGGTAAATGCACACATCATTTGAGGGAAATCCGAGACTTAATAGATGGCAGAATCAAAGCTGTACGCATTTTACTGTCTCATTTTGGAATTAACACCGTTGGCAGCGCGGCAGGAGCGGTCAAGCGTGACAGGATTTGATGATGCGCAATGCCTTCGACCAACTGCGATAACGGGCGCTGATCAAGGGGATGCCGCACTGCTGGCGCAATCTCCAGCAGCGGCAGCAACATGAAATCCCGCGCCAGCAGCCCCGGATGCGGCACCTGCAATTGGAGCGTGTCTAACACCAGCTCGCCAAACAACAGCACATCAATATCAATCGTGCGCGGGCCGTTTTTCAGCTCACGCACTCGGTTCAAATCATGTTCGATCTGTTGCAAGGCGGCGAGTAAATCCAGCGCGGAGTGTTGCGTGGTGACGCCCACGACCAGATTGATGAAGTCGGGCTGGGCGATGCCGCCCCAAGGTCGCGTGAGATACCACGCTGATTCTTGCCAGTCGGAGGTCAGCGGCAGGTCACGCAGGCGTTGCAAACAGAGTGGAATATGGCGTTGGGGATCGAGGTTGGAACCGAGCGCGAGATAAGCGCGGACGGGTGGATGAGTGGTCATGGAATGCGTGGCGTGAGTCAGCAGTGAACAGTGGAGACAACACTAGCCGATTGCCCAGACGTTGGGTACGGTAAGTAACAGCTTGCAATAATCTATACATATTTACTAAAATCTATACTTATGGAAAAAATTAGGTGAAAGTGTGTTACGCTTTAACCAAGAAAGTGAAGGGGTCAAACCGTCGAGCGAAAACCAAGCTCAAGAGTGTAAAACTTCATTTTCGTATCGAAAGACATGGTCTGGACACGTTACAGCCAGACCTTAAATACACACCAGAGCAAAGTGAGACCATCGTTTCATCATGGCTTTTGCGTTGACGGTGTGAATATATCAAAGCGAGATTTGTACGCTTTTGTAGATTTTGTTAGATATTTAGTAGCGGATAGATTGATCTGACTGCACCTCATTTGTCACCAGAATTGAGCAATTAACATGATGACTCCACAATTCGCTTGGGCAGCAGGTTTAAGCGTTTACATTTTGGCAGTGCTGGCGCTGACGCGATTCCCGTATCAATGGATGATTGCTCGCGGCATGGAGCCGATTCGGGCGGTCTATTACGTCCGCAAAATCGTTCACATGGCTGCCGGCGGCGTTGGCTCGATCATGGTGCCGCTGGTGTTTACCGATCCTTGGTTTCCACTGGTGAGCGGGTTGTTATTGACGTTGCTGCTATATGTGGCACACGCCAGCGGCTGGCGCTTTTACTGGTTCCAAACCGGCGACAACCGCAACGATGTCAAGTTTGCGCTGATGTGGGCGCTGTCCGTTTCGCTGCTGTGGTGGCTGCTCAACGATCCATGGCTGGCAATTTTACCCGCGCTGTATATGGCATTTGGCGACGGCATCACCGGCATCGTGCGCAACGCCGTCATCCGCAAACGCTCAAAAAGCCCAATCGGTAACGTGTTTATGTTGTTGGTGTGTGCGCCGCTGGGTTGGTTTATCGGCGCACAAGCTGATCCGGCGATGCCGCTGTGGGGATTGGCGTCAGCGGTAGTGGCGACGGTAATTGAACGCTACGAATTCGGGCCGATTGATGACAACATTTTGATCACGGTGGCGGCATCGGCGGTGCTGTTGTTGGGTAAGTAACAACTTGCAATAATCTATACTTATGGAAAAGAAATTAGTAAAGATAGGTGAAGCGGCAAAAATTTTGGGAACGTGTGTAAATACATTGCGTCGATGGGAAGCGTCGGGCGAATTAGTCCCAACGCGAAAAACGCAAGGTGGAACAC
>NZ_NRRQ01000039.1 GCF_016583745.1 Chromatium okenii | reverse complement strand
ATGAGTACTTAAAGTCAGTCATCTCTGATTCTTGGGCTGTATTCAGCAAATCATCAAGCTATGCCAAGGGCTGGATAGAACAGTTCGTGCCTTGGGTGCTGTATGGTTAGTTTTGCGGACAACTATAATCAATCAGAAACCTTGGTCATCTCGTGCCGTTTTAATTGCATCACTCCTAGAAAGTTTAATACAGTTAAACTGCCCACTCAAAGAATCTTCCAACTCAATACGAATGCAATCGCCATGATCCAACACTTTTCACTCGCTCCTGATGTGTCTCATCTCAACCACGCGGCAATCAGCCCTTGGCCGCAGCGCACGGTGGACGCCGTGACGCAGTTCGCGCTTGAAAATGGTCGTTTCAGTTCAATGGGTTATCCGCGCTGGCTGGAGGTGGAGCAACGGTTGCGCGAGCGATTGGCGCGGTTGCTGGGCGCGGTGGCAGCGGACATTGCGTTGGTAAAAAACACCTCGGAAGGCTTATCTATTGTTGCGCACGGGTTACAGTGGCAGGCAGGCGACAACGTAGTCGGCATCGCGCAGGAATTCCCCTCGAATCGCATCGTGTGGGAGGCGCTGGCACCGCAAGGAGTGACGTGGCGGGCGGTTGATATTGAGCAAACGCTTGATCCTGAAGCTGATTTAATCGCGCAGTGTGATGAGCGCACCCGCGTGGTGGCAGTGAGCTGGGTGCAATATGCACGCGGGTTGCGGTTGGATTTAGCGCGACTTGCTACAGTGTGCCGCGAACGCAACATCCTGTTGTGCGTTGATGCGATTCAAGGATTGGGCGCTCTGCCGTTTGATTTGGCAACGATGCCGGCAGATGTCGTGGTCGCTGACGGACACAAATGGCTGCTGGGGCCGGAAGGCGTGGCGCTGTGTTATGTACATCCCGATCTGCGCAACCAATTGATATTACGGCAATTTGGCTGGAGGATGATCGCGCAGGCGGGTGATTTTGATCGCGCTGAGTGGACGCCGGCGGCGACGGCGCAGCGGTTTGAATGCGGCAGTCTCAACGTGGTCGGGATTCACGCGCTGGAGGCGAGCGTGGCGTTATTGGAAGAAATTGGATTGGAGACGATTTGGCAGCAATTACAAATCCGCACCGATTATTTAATTGCGCAGCTTGATCAGCGCGGATTTGAATTGCTCACTCCGCGCCAACCGGAGCGCCGCGCCGGGATCATCACTTTTCGAGTGCCAAATCGGTCAAACGAATTGCTATATCAATCCTTGATGGCGCGGCAAGTATTGTGTGCATTGCGCGGCGGTGGTATTCGGTTTTCACCACATTTTTATACGCCGCTGGCAGTGATTGATCGCGCCTTAGCAATTATTGATGAACTGATTGCATAATGCTTTATCTCATTAAATTCATCAACTCCATTTTTCAAAGTGGGCATAAAAGCGCATTGAATAAATGAGCGGTTCTTAAAAATTAACCTGTCACTTGGAGAATAAAAAATGGCTGAACATGACATAGAAGAACGGGCAATGATGCAACTGCACCCGCAATATATCACTGATGAAGACGGCAACCGGTTATCAGTGCTTTTGCCGTTGGAAGAATACGAAGTATTATTGGATCGTTTGGAGGATTTGCAAGATTCTAATGATGGGCTTGAGGCTTTAATTCGCATCGAACGCGGTGAAGAAAAAACAATTTCATGGGAAACTGTGAAGGCTGACTGTGGCTTATAAAATCATCTTTGCAGCAGTTGCCAGACGGCAATTTGAAAAGTTGCCGTCACTTGCAAGAAAACGCCTCAATGAGGCTATTACTAAACTTGCTGATCAGCCACGTCCGTCGGGTGTGACAAAGCTATCTGGCGAAGTTGATTTATATCGTGTGCGCGGTGGCAATTACCGCGCTATTTATCGTATTGAAGACGATCAGTTGTTAATTCTTGTCGTCAAAGTTGGTCATCGGAGTGCTGTTTACCGTTAAAACCGCATTCAAATAACAACGCAGTTTGGCATTAAAGCTGCGTTTTTTCGGTAAATTCACATAAATCCGCAATTGGACATTGCAGACAACGGGGGCGACGGGCAATACAAATATAGCGCCCGTGCAAAATCAGCCAATGATGCGCATCTTTTTGAAACTCGGCGGGAACCTGTTGCAATAATTGCAATTCGACTGCCAATGGAGTTTTACCCGGCGCAAGACCAGTGCGATTGGCAACTCGAAAAATGTGCGTATCAACGGCAATCGTTGGCTCACCAAACGCAGTATTCAGAATCACATTGGCGGTTTTTCGCCCCACGCCGGGCAAGGCTTCGAGTGCTTGCCGCTCACGCGGAACTTCTCCGCCATGCTCGGCAATAAGCGCCGCGCATGTTTTGATAATATGCCGCGCTTTGCTATTAAATAACCCAATCGTGCGAATATAATTTTTTAAGCCCTCTTCACCGAGCGCCAAAAGTGCTGCTGGCGTATTGGCGACGGCAAACAAAGCGGGCGTTGCCTGATTCACACTTTTATCAGTTGCTTGCGCCGATAAAATAACAGAAATTAGTAACTCAAATGGCGTGTGATAGATTAACTCGGTTGTCGGCGCAGGATTCGCAGTGCGCAGGCGCGTGAATAGTAAGTGGCGGGTGTCGTCATTCATCAGTGAAACTCTAGGGTGATTGATAAAATTGATAAAGGATTGCGGTTTGACAATGTGATTGTGACGCGCCCAACATTGGAATCTTAAATGCCTATTGCGCTTTTAACAGCCTATATGCATGATATTGTAACGTTATGGGCAATTGCCCGTTGGCTTGAGGTTCATCATTGCTATGCCCCATGTCTCGTTTTATTGGTCGCTGATGCCGCTCGTGCTCGCCCCCGCGCTGGGCTGGACTGCTAACGAACCTCCGCCAACTACAGCGGTGGTGCCAGTAACTACCGCAGCACCGCTGCCTGCCGCTGAACCGATTGCTGAAATAACGCCGCCGCCAAAACCCGCGCTGCCGGTGCCGCCTAATCGCCCGCGTCCGAGTCGCGCCCAAATCATGGCGTTAATTCCGGCAGTGGCAAAACATTATGAAGTTGAAGAGGCGTTAATTCGGGCAGTCATTACGGCGGAATCTAATTTTAATGCTCATGCAGTCTCTCATGCCGGCGCTGTGGGTTTAATGCAATTGATGCCCGCAACAGCAGGCGATTATGGCGTCTCTTCAGTAGACGCATTATTTGATCCGCAAATCAATTTACGCACCGGCACCCGTCATTTGAAACGTTTACTCAATAAATATAAAAATGATTACGGACGTGCGATTATGGCGTATAACGCTGGTGAAGGCGTGGTAGATCGCACCAATAGCCAAGTGACTTACCGCGAAACGATTAACTATACCGCCGCAGTGTTAAATAACTATCAACGTCAAGGCGGTGCCGCGCCCACTAAAGTCGCCTTGATTGAAGTGCAAACGCTGCAAAAAGTAGAAAGTCCCACGCAGGCGCGGCGGTTGTTAAAAAAATATCTTGATCCCTCGCTGTTGTCATTAAATGTGAAACCAACGCTGAGTGTGCGTTATCTCAATCCGGCGCTGCACGAAGTGGGGCCGAGCAGTAAACCGATGTTTGAGTTAAATGTTGATTAACTGTTCGTCATCACATATTCTGAATTTAACGCTTTTTTGGTTATAGATCAATGAATCCGACACTGCAAAAACTCCGCGAAATTGCGCAAGAAAGCGTGATGAGCGTTCAGGATTTAGAACTCAAAGATCAACGCTTGCTTGCAACTCGCGCCCAATTAGCAGCGCCGTTATTACGCGCCTTTGCTGATGTCGAACAGGAATTTGTGCGGGTGGCGGTGTTGCGCCAAATTTGGCCAACTGATTTTGATCGCCGCGATGATCGGGTGTCTGGATTGTTGGTAGAAAAACTCGGCCCACTAACAACACCGTATGGCTTAAAAATGGCATTGCCACATGGCTTTTTAAGTTTTGAAGTGACGCTAAAAAAGGAGGAGTGTCCGGTATTTCAGTGCATTCGTGACACCAATGGACAGCGCCCGCTCACGATGGATTTTCCCGATGGTCAGCATTGGCTGGATTATTTTTATAAAGTCATTGCTGAAGTAGTCGAATTGTAATCTCAAACTGCAAAAAACCAGCATTTACACAGTCATTCTCATGGATATACCATGAGAATGACCACCACAATTAACCGCGCTGTCCGTGTGCTTCTAGCCATTCCTCTAAAGTTAATAATAACCACAACATGCGCCCAAAATAGGTTGCGTGTTCGGTTTGATGCGCGTGACGCATCTGTTCAATATATGCCGGGCGCAGCCAGCCGCGCCGACTTATATCCGCTAAACGATCCGCCATCCGTTCGCGCAGCGCCGTGTGTTCGCGCAGCCATAAGCCAAACGGAAGTCCAAAACCATGTTTTTCTTTGTCAATAATGGCATCTGGTAAATAGCCCCGCAGCGCCGTTTTGAAAAACCATCTTAAATAATGCCCTTTCACTTTCCAATTCGGCGGTACCTCGCCAGAAAAGTCTAACAGCGCGTCATCAAGTAAGGGATAACGCACGGTCATTCCAGCGGCTTCTACCATGCCGGTGACTTTACGCAAATCGTTATCCGCTAAAGTAAATTTAATATCGAGATGCAGCATCTGGTTAATAAAATGCGTGGTGGCGGCGCGTTCATACGGGTCTTTGAGCAAGAGCAGCGGAGCGCCGGGATTGATCGTCGCTAAAAACTCAGGATGAAACATCTCGGTCAGCGGTTGGCGATAAATGAAGTTGTATGTTTCCATTCGGGCGGGCAGCGGTATTCGCGCTTGGCGGACATAACTTTGCAATTTGCGCGTTGGAGTGAATTGTGCCATGCCGGGTAAACCCGTGATTGGTTCAATTAAATTTTCGCGTAATAAACGCGGAATGGCTTGGTAATACTCAAAAATGCGTTGCTTGGCATAGCGTTCATTGCCGCCAAAAATCTCATCGCCGCCATCGCCGCCCAGCATGACGTCATAGCCGTCGGCCTGCGCACAGCGGGCACAAAAATACGCAGCAACTGCTGATTCATTGGCAAAGGGTTCATCGTATTGTTGGGCAATGAGCGGAATCGCAGTTAAGACATCATCGGGAGTTAAATAATACTCCTGCGCATCTAAACCAAAATGATGCGCCGCGAGGCGGGCGTATTCCATTTCATCAAAGCCGTCGGCGGCAAAACCAATTGAATACGTCCGCGCTGGTTTGCCTTGCACTTCGGTGAGGATGCCGGCAACGGTGGAGCTGTCGGTGCCGCCGGACAAAAAGGCGGCCACTTTGTCGGTGCCGGTCGCTCGGGCGACGCCGTCGCGCAGCAGTTGTTTGAAATGTGCGGCTTGGGCGTTGAAATCGGCTCGCGGCGCGTCGCGGTAGTTGAGGTGCCAATAAAATGCGCGGGTGACGACGCCGGCGCGGGCGCATACCCATTCGCCGGGCAGCATTTTGCTGACGCCCTGAAAAATGCTGCCGGGCGCAGGTACCACGAAAAAATAGAGATAATTAAAAATGCCTTGCGGGTCGATGGCGGCGCTGATGTCGGGATGCGCAGCGACAACGTCGGCGCGATTGGCAAACACCAGCCCGGCGTTGGGCGTGCTGGCAAAGGCGAGCGTTTGAATGCCGACGCGATCTAGCGCCAAAAAGGTGGTTTGCGTGTGCGGTTCCAGCACCGCCAGCGCAAAATTGCCGTGAATATAGCGCGGCAGCTCCTGCCGGTACTGACGCCACAGCCGCAGCACCGTTTGCGCGGGCGTATCGTGTGCTTGCTGACCTTGGCTAAAGCGCGGACGGCCGACGATGAGCGCCAACACGCCATCCTGCTGCGCCAAGCTGGCATTCAGCCCCGTCGCTGCTAACACGCCATTGGCGTTGTGCAACAGTTGGGTGCGAGCGGGATCAGCGCCGGGCGTTGCCAACAATGGAGTGAGCATGTCGGTCTGTGCCGGCGTGGATTCCGGCACAGGAGTGAACCAACCACAGAAATTTTGCATCACAGAAATCCTGATTGAAGTTGTTGATTGCATTTAAGATTTAACGCACTCAGGGCGCACCTGCCCGTCAAGTGTAGCGCGAGGCTCGCTGCTCTCGCGCCTAAAAACGTAGGAATTCACCGTGAATCAATTGAATTGGCTTGCAGACTATCTCGCGCAATTGGCGGATAACCATGTCATCGCTGCGCCAGATGCCGTTGCCCTCGCGCCAGCGCGGGTGCTGCACATTGAGCACGAAGATTGGGCGGCGGCCACGCGTCTGGCTGCCAAATTGCAGCTGCGCCACGCCGGTTTATGGGTTGATCCGCTCGACACCGCGCCAGCTCCAGAAGCCACGCTGCGGGTGTACGCCTGTTTGGAGCAGCACGGCGATTATCTGGTATTGGCAACCAGCGTCCCACTCAATCGTCCGCTGCTCGCGTCACAAACGCCGTATTTTGTGGGCGTCAATCGGCTGGAACGTCATGCCCACGATCTCACCGGCATAGTTTTTAGCGATCATCCCGACGCTCGCCGCTGGACGCGCCATCAGGCATGGACAGCAACGGATTTCCCACTGCGGCAGGATTTCGTCAGCGCCGCGCCCAAACGCCGCACTCCCGCCGATGTGGACTATCCCTTTGTCAGCGTGCAGGGCGCAGGCGTGTACGAAATCCCCGTCGGGCCGGTTCACGCCGGCATCATCGAGCCGGGGCATTTTCGCTTTCACGCCGCCGGTGAAGATGTGCTGCGGCTGGAAGAACGCCTCGGCTATGTTCATAAAGGCATTGAAAAATTAGCAGTCGGGCGCGATCCCGCCGGCTTGATTCGACTCGCAGCGCGAGTGTCGGGCGACTCCAGCGTCGCTCATGCGTGGGCAGCTTGTTTGGCACTCGAACGCGCCACCGGCAGCGACGTTCCAGCGCGAGCGGTGCAACTGCGGGCGGTGCTCGCCGAGCGCGAACGGATCGCCAATCATCTCGGCGATCTGGGCGCGATTTGCAACGATGTCGGCTTTGCTTTCGTGCAGATGCAGTGTGCGCGGCTGCGGGAACAGTGGCAGCGCCGCAATCGGGCGCTATTTGGGCACCGCTTGCTGATGGACACGCTGATCCCGGGCGGCGTGGTACACGATCTGACTGGCGCGGAATGTCACCAGCTCCGCGTCGATCACGCCGCGCTGCGCAAAGAAATTGCACCGCTGTTTGATGTGATTGACGATCACCCGTCGCTTGATGATCGCCTGCTGACCACCGGCATCTTGTCGCGGCACGACGCCCGCGAGCTGGGCTGCACCGGCTATGTCGGCAAAGCGAGCGGGCTGGCATTTGACCTGCGCTGCGATCAGCCGTATGCGCCGTATGACACGCTGCGCTTCGAGGTACCGGTGCAGCAAGAAGGCGACGTTGCCGCCCGCGTGCGGGTGCGGCTGGCGGAAGTGCGCACCAGCTTGTGGTTATTGGAGCGCCTGCTGGACGGACTGCCGGAGGGCGACATCAGCGCCCCGCTGGCAGCGGCAGCGCCGAATGCGACGGGATTGGGCGCGGTCGACGGCTGGCGCGGCGAAACTCTGAGCTTTATTCGCTTTGATGACGCCGGACGCATCGCCCGTTATTTTCCGCGTGATCCGAGCTGGTTCACTTGGCCCGCATTGGAGCGGTTAATTCTCGGCAACATCGTGCCGGATTTTCCGGTATGCAATAAATCAGTGAATGGCTCTTATGCCGGGCATGATTTATAAACAACGGTCGGTTAAACTAAAATGACGTTAAACAACAAGAGAGATTGTAAGGCTAGTTATGAATAAACTCACAAGATTTTTAATTGCGATGCCATTTGCGGATGCCGCCACCACGCAATTGCCATTATCGCGCATCATGCGCTTATCACTATTCCAAGTCTCTGTCGGCATGGCAATGGTGTTGTTATACGGCACCCTCAATCGCGTCATGGTCGTAGAACTTGAAGTATCGGCATGGCTGGTGTCATTGATGGTTGCGTTGCCATTGGTATTTGCACCGTTACGCGCTTTAATTGGACATCGCTCCGATTATCATCACTCCGCATTCGGCTGGCGGCGCGTACCATATATTGCAATTGGAAGCATGTTGCAATACGCCGGCTTTGCCATCATGCCGTATTCCATTTTGATTTTATCCGATGAAACCAACAAATTGATGTTTCTCGGTCATTTCTTTGCTGCTGCGTCTTTCTTATTAGTTGGCGCAGGATTGCACACCGTCCAAACTGCTGGATTAGCATTAGCGACTGATTTAGCGCCACCGGATAAACGTCCCCGCGTGGTCGCCTTATTATATGCGATGCTGTTAATTGGCATGGTCGGCAGCGCATTATTGTTTGGTCATTTATTGGAAGACTTCAGCCATGAGCGTTTAGTGCGCGTGGTTCATGCCGCAGCACTCGCCACCATCATTATGAATGTGATTGCGCTGTGGAAACAGGAAGCAATTGATTTGAAACGCGCAGTTGCCGATATTCCGCGCCCACCATTTAAGGAAACATGGCGCGAATTCATTCGCGGCGGTCAAGCAACGCGCTTGTTAATTGCAGTAGGATTGGGAACTGCGGGTTTTAGTATGCAGGAGATTCTATTAGAACCTTATGGCGCACAGGTGCTCGGATTAACGGTTTCACAAACCACCACCTTAACTGCCATTTTAGCAGGCGGCACCTTTGCAGCTTTTGCGTTATCTGGTTATTTATTAACGCGCAGCAACACCAATTCTTATCAATTGGCGCTGTATGGCGCACTCATTGGCATTGTTGCCTTTGGTTTGGTGATTTTTTCTGCCACCGCGCTTTCACCCACATTATTTAGAATTGGCACCGTTTTAATTGGTTTTGGCGCAGGTTTACTCGGCGTTGGCACCTTAACTGCGGCAATGGGATTAGCAGAAAGCGGACATACTGGATTAGCACTGGGCGCATGGGGCGCAGTGCAAGCGACCAGTCAAGGATTAGCCATTGCTATTGGTGGCGCGACCCGCGATATTGTCACCAGTTTAACGCTAACGCCTGATGTCGTAGCGAATTCAATTGCACCTTCTTTAGGGTATCGTTTGGTGTATAGCGTCGAAATTGTGTTATTGATTGCGGCGGTAGTGGTGCTGGTGCCGTTGGTATTGCGGTCGCGGCGGGATGCAAAACAAGCGCCGGAGAAATTTGGTCTCGATCAAATGTTGTGACGATTGACGCGCCAAGATGCGATATATCAAGGCGCTACGGACTCCAAACCATTACAATCACGCGGTCAACTGCTTTTTTTATTGATGGTTGACCGCACTTTTAATCTACGAGGACATTTACCAATGATGAATATATTGACCCGTTTTATTGCAGTATCCGCCCTATTGACGGCTGGTGCTGCGCTTGCGCAAGAACCAACTGCTGTGAATCCGAATGTGGAAGAAGCCAAGACGGTGATTAAAACCTTTTCGATGCAGTTGAAAAGTGAACTCAAGGCGGCGTTAGAAGAGAGTCCATTAAAAGCAGTTGCCGTCTGTAAAGAACGGGCACCTGCAATCGCTACTGAGGTCGGGAATAAAACGGGTTGGGAAGTTGGGCGCACCACTTTGAAGCCACGCAATACAGAACTGAATACTCCAGATGCGTGGGAACGCGGCGTATTAACTGAATTCGCCAAGCGGCAGGCAGCGGGTGAAGATATTCAAACGATTGCATACGGAGAAGTGGTCACAACGGACAGCGGTAAAGCCTTCCGCTTTATGAAAGCCATTCCAATGGTTGAGATTTGTTTGGCATGTCATGGCACCGAGATTGCGGCAGAAGTTGCGGAATCATTGGATAAGAATTACCCAGAAGATCAAGCGCGTGGCTATCAGAAAGATGAATTGCGCGGTGCGTTTAGCGTTTCTAAGCCGCTGTAAAATAACACCTCTCACCCAGAGAGGGCGCTGATTGTCTCTAAACCGCGTCAAATCTTGTTGAGGATTTGACGCGGTTTTTTAACCGGAATTATTTTTAACAGACGCTGGAACTTTTTAAGCGCAGCGGCTCAAATTGTTTCTATTCCTTCACTCCCGCAACTGTTGTTTTCGCAGCGGGTTTTTATTAAACGCTTCATTCTCTATCATTAGGAACTAGAAACGATGTCGAATACACCTACTGCGCGTGGTTCATCAGTACCCAGTAAACGTCTCAGTCGCTTGTGGCATTTAGGGCGAGCAACCGGTGATCTCGCCGCCGGAATTGGCGTTAAAGGCTTAATTGAAATGGCGCGGAATCGCGGCAGTTCGCAATTCACCCGCGTGCAAATTTCTCCAGAACATACTCAGCGTTTTGTGGATCGTTTAGCGCGGATGCGCGGTGCCGCAATGAAAATGGGGCAATTGATGTCAATGGATGGCACCGATATGTTGACACCGGAAGCGGCTGAAATTCTCAGTGCGCTGCGGGATCGTGCCGAGCCGATGCCATTGAGCCAACTTGCTAAAGTTCTCGAACGCGAATACGGCGCGGGGTGGAATAAACAATTCAAACGTTTTGATTTCACCCCAATTGCTGCTGCATCCATTGGACAGGTGCATCGCGCTGAAACCCGCGACGGTCGTCATTTGGCGCTCAAAATTCAATTCCCCGGTGTGCGTGAAAGTATTGATAGCGATATTGATAACTTGATGTTTTTTGGAAAAACATTTGGCATGATGCCACCGGGAATTGATATTGTTCCTTATATGGATGAAGCGCGACGGCAATTGCATCGTGAAGCGGATTATGCAGTTGAAGCTGATGCAATGGATGCGTATCGGGCGCAGGTTGGGAATGATCCCGATTTTTTCATTCCCGCAATTCACCGCGATTTATCCACACCCAGCATTTTAGCAATGGATTTTGCAGAAGGGGTGCCGGTGGATCGGCTGGCAAATCCGAATTATCGCCGCGCTGAACGTGATCGCGCTGCCACCTTGTTAATGCGTTTAACGTTGCGCGAATTATTTGAATTTGCGCTCGTGCAAACCGATCCCAATTTCAGCAATTATTTATACGATGCGACGAATGGACGCATTGTGTTATTGGATTTCGGAGCGACGCAGCGCGTGGAACCGCATTTAGTCGCGCAATATCGGGATTTATTTCGCGCTTCCATTCAGGATGATCGCGCTGGAATGCGGGCAGCAGCGGTGGCGCTGGGTTATATGGGCGCAGATGATCCGCATGAGCAAATGGAGGCGATGATTGATATGCTGTGTTTATCTGCCGAACCATTACGCCAGCCGGGGCATTATGATTTCGGTGCTTCTGATTTATTTGAGCGGGTTTTTTTACGCGGGCGCGAGTTATTACATTCGGGCGTATTCACCAGCGTACCGGCGGCAGAAACGATGTTTTTACATCGCAAGTTTATGGGTTCGGCAATGTTATCACGGCGACTGCGGGCGCGAGTGGATTTAATGACGATGGCGCAAACTTGCTTGGCAATGTGAATAAAGAACGTTGGTTTTCACTACAACTTGCATGATTGGAGAATACACGATGGCAAATGAAGGGTATCACGAGCCGATTGCAGAGTTATCTGCTGCAACCCGCGATATGCACCGTGCAATTCTTTCTTTAATGGAAGAATTGGAGGCGGTGGATTGGTATAACCAGCGGGTGGATGCGTGTCGAGATGAGGCGCTCAAAGCAATTCTGGCGCATAACCGCGATGAAGAAAAAGAACATGCGGCGATGGTGCTGGAGTGGATTCGGCGCAATGATCCGAGCTTTGATAAAGAGTTGAAAGATTATTTATTTACGGATACCGACATCGCGCATCATTAAATCATCTGGTGTTGATGGCGTGATGCCGGATAGAATTGCACCGCAAGGCGATTGCCGCTTTGCGGTGTTTGTTTCACAATAATGAGGAGTTTGCTATGGATCGCGCTACGCTAACGATTTTATTTGATAATTATCCGGGTTTACCCGGATTGCAAACGCTGTGGGGATTTGCGGCGTTGATTCGCACGCCAACGCAAACCATTTTATTTGATACCGGCAGCAATGGGCGGGTGTTATTAAAAAATATGCAGGTGTTGGGAATTGATCCAGCCGAGATTGATCTTGTATTTTTATCTCATGCGCATTGGGATCATATCGGCGGTTTGGATTCAATTTTAGAATTAAATCCGACGGTTAAAGTGGTGGTGCATCAGGGCTTTTCACAACATCTCATTCACGATTTGCATGATTTATGCGGTGAGTTGGTGGTTGTCGGTAATGGACTTTACGAATTAGCGCCCGGCATTTATTCCACTGGAATGCTGGCTGGTGATCCGCCAGAACAGGCGTTGCTTCTCAATGTAAATCACTCATTAGCACTCATTGGCGGCTGTTCGCATCCGGGGATTGCGCAATTGGTGGCGCACAGTCAGGAATTATTAAATACACCAGTGCGCTGGGCAATTGGCGGTTTTCATTTAATGTATTCCGATCATGGCGCGATTTCTGCTGCGATTGCGCAATTGCAACAACTTGGCGTTTCTCAAGTTGCGGCGACACATTGCACTGGTGACGCAGCGCGTTTGGCTTTTCGTGCTGCGTATGGAACGGGATTTATTGAAGGTGGCGTGGGGCGAGATATTCAATTATTGTAAACAATTGGCGGTTTGCAGTTGTCAGTTGCATTTCACTGTGTGGGCAATGTATACGCGATGAACATTTTATTTATTCACCAAAATTTCCCCGGTCAATTCAAGTTTTTAGCTCCGGCATTGGTCGCACGCGGTCATACGGTATTGGCGTTGACGCTGCAAAACGTGACTGCGACAACGTGGCAAGGCGTGCAATTGGTGCCTTACAGTACCAAGCGCGGTACTACGCCCGGCATTCATCCTTGGGTCAGCGATTTTGAAACCAAAACAATTCGCGGCGAGGCGTGTTTTCGGGCGGCGTTGCAATTACGTGCCGATGGTTTTCAAGCGGAGATCATCATCGCGCATCCGGGCTGGGGCGAGAGCTTGTTTTTGAAGGAGATTTGGCCGACAGCGCGGCTGGGCATGTACTGCGAGTTTTTTTATCACGCGCAGGGCGCAGATGTCGGGTTTGATCCCGAATTTCCGCCGACCGACGTGGGCGATAATTGCCGGTTACGCTTGAAAAACCTGAATAATTTGCTGCATTTTGAGACTGCGGATGCCGGAATAGCGCCGACCTTTTGGCAAGCCAGCACCTTTCCGCTGCCGTTTCGGGAGCGCATCAGCGTCATTCACGACGGCATCGACACCGTCCGCCTCGCGCCCAATCCCAGCGCCAGCTTGACGCTCAACAATGCGCTCACTCTCAGTCGGGACGATGAAATCATCACTTTTGTCAATCGCAATTTGGAACCGTATCGCGGCTACCACAGTTTTATGCGCAGCCTGCCGGAAGTGTTGCGCCGTCGTCCGCAAGCGCGAGTGTTGATTGTCGGCAGTGACGGGGTGAGTTATGGGGCAAAACCCAGTGGCGACTTGACGTGGAAAGAGATATTTATCCGCGAGGTGCGCGATCAGATCAGCGCGGCAGACTGGCAGCGGGTGCATTTTGTCGGCAGCATTCAGTACCAACATTTTGTGACTTTATTGCAACTCTCGCGGGTGCATGTGTATCTCACTTACCCATTCGTGCTGAGTTGGAGCCTGTTGGAAGCGATGAGCGTGGGCTGCGCGATTGTTGCCAGTGATACCGCGCCGCTGCGGGAAGCGATTGTGGACGACGAGACCGGACGCTTGGTGGATTTCTTTGATGTCGCGGGTATGACGGCGGCAATTTGTGACTTGCTGGAAGCTGCGCCAGTTCGCGCTCGGCTCGGTGCGGCGGCTCGCGCTGCTGCTGTGGCGCGATACGATTTGCAGACGGTGTGTTTGCCGCAACAGTTGGCGTGGGTGGAACAGTTAAGCCGTTGATTAAAAATTGAAAGCGGTGGCGATGCGCGATTAACCCGCTCGCCGAATTGCCGCCGCCGCCAGTCGATCAATCATCCGCGCCAACAATTGCCAAGGATCAGCCGGCGCTTGTCCTTTGATCGCCAAATCCACCTCCAAACACTGCCGCAGCAACTGCCGCACCAGCGCCGGTGGCAATTGGCGCAACGTCTGGCTGATGCCTTCTTGCCGAGCGCGGGTGACGCGATGGGTTTGAAAAACCGGCTCCAACGGCTCGCGCCGCGCCAGTGCTCCGGCTGCTTCTGCCAACACGCGCAGCTCCCGACTGACCGCCCACAGCACCAGCACGACTGCGCTACCTTCCGCCTGCAATCCCCACACAATCCGCTGGGCGCGGGCGCGATCACCCGCCAATGCCGTCGGCAGCAACGCATATAAATCATATCGAGCGTTATCGGCGACGTTGCCCAACACATCCTCCAGCGTCAACGCGCCCGGCGGATGCACTAACCGCAACTTTTCAATTTCCTGCGCTGCCGCCAACAGATTGCCCTCAGCGCGTTCCGCCAACAGCGCGACCATTTCTGGCTCAGGATGAAACCCTGCTGTTTTGAGCCGGTCAGTCAGCCATGTTTCAAATTCCGCTGCCGCCAACGCCCGCACTTCCAGCACCACGCCAATCGCCTCAACCGCCTTTGCCCACACGCTTTGCAGCTCTTTCCAACCCAGCTCCGGCGCAATAATCAGCAGCAAATTGTCAGCGCACGGGCGTTTGCAATACGCCTGCACCGCCGCGCCGCCGTCTTTGCCCAATTTATTCACGCGCACTTCAATCACTTTGCGGCTAGAAAAGAGCGACATCGCCTCAGCGGATTGCGCCAACTGATTCCAATCAAAATGGCTATCAGCATCAAATACCTCGCGCTCAATAAAACCTTGCTTTTGAGCGTATTTGCGCACCAATTGCGCAGCTTCGCCGAGCTGAAATGGCTCCTCGCCGCACAATAAATACACTGGTGCGAGCGAGCGTTTTAATTGGGCGGAAAGTTGGTGAAAACGGATGTTCATAAATTGAATTGTCAGTGAGGTGCGTTATTGATGGGTGGTTATTTTTAATGTGATGATTAAAAAAAGTTGACAATAAGCAATCAACTTTTTTAACTGACAACTCAAAGTAAAACAGCGCGGAGGCGCATTAAAATCCGGTCGGCAATATCGGCAGCGAAATCTTGATAAATCAATTCTTCTTCCAATTGTTTACCGAGCACTTCAACATCGGGATTATCAAAATTGCGGGTTAAATCAAATGTGTGCGCAGCGACCTTTTGCGCACCGTCTGGCGCAATCGCATCAAAACGCACAATTGAATGCAGTTCAAACGCCAGCGTTTTCCCATTTGCATCCACCGCTGCCACCCGTGAAGCGCGGCGTTCTTCCAAAATCCGCACGATCAATTTGGCGTCCGCTGGCGTCGCCGTCAGCCGCACCGCGCTGCCGGTCAGCAATTCCTCCAGCGCGTGGCGCACCGGCGATCCGGCTGGCGCTTGCAGATGTAGCGGGTTGAGCGTGGCGGGAATTTCGATGCGACCGCGCAGATGAAAGCCGCAGCCGCTCACCAGCGCGAGGATTAAAAGGAGGGCTGCCAATTGCCACCTGTGGAAAAATACTGCGCAACAATTCATAACGCTTTTATTTTTGCTAACAATGAGAGTGAAGCGTTTGATGATGCTAATCCTTATTTCTTGATTAGCGTTGAATGGTCGTAAAGCGTTTCTGGCGCAATATCAATGTTTCCTGGCCAAGTCACTGTCCCATAATCCACTGCTGCACGGGTAAACAAAGACGGCACTTTTAATTGCATAAATGGTTTTTTATTCAAGTATGGTTTCATATCAAACAAACGAGATTCGCCATTTTCAAACTCCAACTCTAATTGGTAGTCTGATGTTGCTTGTACGGCAATGACATCAAGTAACTGATCCATCATTATTCAGCTCATTTTAGCGGAGAAATTTTAAATGGTTGTTCACCTTCAACAGCAAGTTCCCAATCTGCTAGTAATTCATCTTGATGAATTTCAATCCATGCTTGAACTAACCGCAGTTGTTTATGAGGAAAATCTCCAGCCAAGACACGCCCATCTTCAATAGCAATAGACGCTTTTTGACCTTGATAACGAACATGGATATGTGGCAAATGGTGACGGTCGTTATCTTCAAATAAAATGCTAACAATAATTCCATAAAACATGCTAATCGTCGGCATCATTTAACTCCGTTTATTCAATTGTTTTAATCGGGTTGCGTTTATTGCAACCCGTTATTTCTACTTGCGTCACGATCTGTGATTACTTAAACCACCACATTGACCAATTTGCCCGGCACCACAATCACCTTACGCACCGGCTGCCCAGAGATGAATTTCTGCACCGTCTCCAGCGCCAGCACCGCCGCTTCAATCTCCGCCCGCTGCGCATCCAGCGCCACCTGCACACTGGCGCGAACTTTGCCGTTGACCTGAATCACATAATTCACCTGATCCTGTTCCAGCGCCGCCGCATCCACTTCCGGCCAAGGCGCAGTCAAAATGTCATCGCCAAACTCCAATTCTCGCCACAAATGATGCGTCACATGTGGCGCAATCGGTGCCAACAGCCGCAGCACGATGCCCACGCCTTCGCGCAGCAATGCGCCACGAGCGGGCGATATTTCCAGCCGATACAAGGTGTTGACTATCGTCATGCACGCAGAAACAACGGTATTAAATTGCTGGCGCTCATAATCAAACAGCGCCTTTTTTAATGCCGTATGCAGCTCGCGCCGCGCCACCTGCTCGGCAGCAGTCAATTCAAAACCATCATTTGAAAAAGAGGGAAAGCCCCCCTTTGAAAAAGGGGGGTTGGGGGGATTTGAGGTCGGGCAGTTGGAATTGAGCACTGTCGCATCATTTAACGCCAGCGCCCACAGCCGTTTAATAAAACGAAATGCGCCTTCAACGCCTTCATCATTCCATTCCAGCGATTGATCTGGCGGCGAGGTGAACATCGTATACAGCCGCACCGTATCCGCGCCGTAGCGTTCAGTGAGTGCCTGCGGATCGACGCCGTTATTTTTCGATTTCGACATCTTTTCCACACCGCCAAAAATAACCGGCAGCCCATCTTCTTTTAATACCGCCCGCAGCAATTTCCCTTTTTCATCGCGCTCAACTGCGACATCCGCCGGATTAAACCATTGCTTGCGACCAGCATCATCTTCGCGGTACCACGTCTCCGCAATGACCATCCCTTGCGTGAGTAATTTAGTGAACGGCTCATCGCATTGCACCAGCCCTTCATCGCGCATCAATTTATGAAAAAACCGCGCATACAATAAATGCAATACTGCATGTTCAATGCCGCCGACGTATTGATCGACCGGCAGCCAATAATTCGCCCGTTCATCCAACATTGCCGTCGTGCAATCGGCTGAACAATAGCGGGCGTAATACCAGCTTGATTCAAAAAACGTGTCAAACGTATCGGTTTCGCGGGTCGCGCCATTGGGCAATTCTGAAAAGCTCGGCATTCGTTTTAATGGCGAGCCCGCGCCATCCACAATCACCTCTTCCGGCAAGCGCACCGGCAATTCCGTTGCCGCTTGCTCCACGCCGTCTGCCGTGCGCACCACCGGAATTGGGCAGCCCCAATAACGCTGCCGCGACACGCCCCAATCGCGCAGGCGGAAATTGACGGTTTTTTGCCCGCGCCCGCGTGCAGTCAGCCATTCTGCAATCGCATCAAAGGCTTGCGCCGAGGTCAGCCCGTCAAATGGCGCAGAAGCAAATAACACGCCTTTTTCCGTAAACGCAGCGGTTTCAATGCCACAGGCGCTGCCGTCAGCACTGCGAATCACCGCCTTTTTTGGGATGCCGTAGCGTTCGGCAAATTCCCAATCGCGCTGATCGTGCGCTGGCACCGCCATCACCGCGCCAGTGCCGTAGCCCATCAGCACAAAATTCGCCGCATAAATCGGCACTTCCGCGCCCGTTACCGGATGAATGGCGTTGATGCCGAGCGGATGCCCGCGTTTTTCCATCGTCTCCAGTTCCGCCTCCGAAGTGCCGCCGTGCCGACAGTCGGCGATGAATGCTGCCAGCGCCGGATCATCTGCGGCAGCCTGCTGCGCCAGCGGATGTTCAGCAGCAACGGCGACGTAAGTCACGCCCAGCAGCGTGTCGGGACGAGTGGTGTAAATGCCGAGCGGCTCGGCACGATTCGCCACGCCAAAATCCATGTACACGCCTTCCGAGCGTCCGAGCCAATTGCGCTGCATGATCCGCACGCGCTCCGGCCAGCCATCTAGCCCGTCGAGCGCGTCCAGCAGCTCCTGCGCGTAGTCGGTGATGCGGACAAACCACTGCGCGATCTCGCGTTTTTCCACCACCGCGCCGGAGCGCCAGCCGCGCCCGTCAATCACCTGTTCATTTGCCAACACGGTTTGATCGACCGGGTCCCAATTGACCGTCGCCCGCGAGCGATAGGCCAGCCCTTTCTCCAGCAGGCGCGTAAACAGCCACTGTTCCCAGCGGTAATAATCGGGATCGCAGGTCGCCAGCTCGCGCTCCCAGTCATAACCAAAGCCGAGGGTTTGGAGCTGATGTTTCATGTAAGCAATGTTGCTGCGCGTCCACTGCGACGGCGGAATCCCGTGCTGAATCGCCGCATTTTCTGCTGGCAAGCCAAACGCATCCCAACCCATTGGTTGCAATACATTTTTGCCGCGCATCCGCTGATAACGCGCAATCACGTCGCCGATGGTGTAATTGCGCACATGCCCCATGTGCAGCCGTCCCGACGGATACGGAAACATTGATAAACAATAGAATTTTTCACGGCTGGGGTCTTCGACGGCCTTAAATGACTGCTGAGTGTCCCAATAAGTTTGTGCAGCAATTTCAATGGCGCGGTGGTCGTATTCGGTCTGCATAACGGTGATCTGCTGGTGGTGCGGGTTAAAAATAATGGCGGCAAGAATACCGCAGCGGCGCGTGGAATTTAGCGCCGCCGCTTGCCCACTGGCGCGGGGCGTTTGCCGACTGGTGGCAGCGGCGACCGCGCTGGTGGCACCAAATGGCGCTTGCCATTTCCGATCAAATCGGCGCGTCCCATCTCTTGCAACGCCTGCCGCAGCAGCGGCCAATTCTCCGGGTCGTGATAACGCAGCAAGGCTTTGTGCAAACGGCGCTGGCGCTGTCCGCGCACCACCGCCACCCGCTCCGACTGCGCCGTCACTGGCTCTAACGGATTGATTTCGCTGTGATACATCGTTGACGCCAGCGCCAGCGGCGTCGGCAAAAACGCCTGCACCTGATCGAGACGGAACTTGTGCTGTTTCAGCCACAGCGCCAGCGCCAGCATGTCTGCATCGGTCGTGCCCGGATGCGCCGCGATGAAATAGGGGATGAGATATTGCTCTTTGCCCGCAGCGCGGGAGAAGCGGTCAAACAACGTTTGAAACTGCTCAAAACAATCAATCCCCGGCTTCATCATCTTGCTCAACGGGCCCGGTTCGGTGTGCTCCGGCGCGATCTTGAGATAGCCGCCGACGTGATGCGTGACCAATTCGCGGATGTAGTCGGGTGAACGCAGCGCCAAGTCATAGCGCACGCCCGACGCAATCAGCACCCGCTTGACGCCGGGCAGCGCCCGCGCTTGGCGATACAGCCCGATCAAGGGCGTGTGATCGGTGTTGAGATTGCGGCAAATCTTTGGATATAAACAAGAAAAGCGCCGACACGCTGCCGCAGCGCGGGGCTCACGACAGTGCAGCCGCCACATGTTGGCGCTCGGCCCGCCGAGGTCAGAAATGATGCCGGTGAAGCCGGGCGCTCGGTCACGAATGTCGGCGATCTCGCGCAAAATTGAGGCTTCAGAACGGCTTTGAATCACGCGCCCTTCGTGCTCGGTGATTGAGCAAAAGGTGCAGCCACCGAAGCAGCCGCGCACGATGTTGATGGAGTGGCGGATCATTTCCCACGCCGGCAGCCGCGCTGCGCCATAACTCGAATGTGGACGGCGGCTGTAGGGCAATTCGTAAACGCGGTCGAATTCGGCGCTGGTCAACGGAATTGGCGGCGGATTGAGCCACACCTCGCGCTCACCGTGTGCCTGCACCAGCGCCCGTGCATTGGCGGGATTGGTTTCGAGATGAAAACTGCGCGAGGCGTGGGCGTATCGCAGCGGATCGGCGCGGACTTCTTCAAATGAAGGCAGACGGACAAATCCCCCCCGACCCCCCTTTTCCAAAGTGGGGAGATGTTGGAGTTCCTTTTCCAAAGGGGGGAGAGTAGGAAAATCCCCTTTTTGCAAAAGGTCAGCATCAAAAGCCCCCCTTTGAAAAAGGGGGGTTGGGGGGATTTGAGA
>NZ_NRRQ01000038.1 GCF_016583745.1 Chromatium okenii | reverse complement strand
ATAAAATTGAATTGCGCCCCACACCTGAACAGATGGTGTATTTGGATAAAGCCTGTGGCTCCAAACGCCATTGCTATAATCAGTTGTTGGCGCATTTTTCAAAGCCAGAAAATAAGTGGTCAAAAAATGAAGCACATCAGTATTATATCAACGTACTTCGCAAAGAATTTGAGTGGTACAACGAAGTTTCAAGTCGTGTCACCCGCAATGCAATTGATGATTTGGATACCGCGTTTAAGCACTTTTTCAGGCGCGTGAAAGCGAAACAAAAAGCAGGTTTTCCTCGCTTCAAAAAGAAAGATGTTAAAGATAGTTTTGCGTTGCGTGAACCATCAAAGTTTACGGTTAGTGGGCGACAACTGCGAATTGAAAAACTCAAAACTAAAATTGAAATGCGTCAACCGTTACGTTTTCAAGGTACAGCAAAACAAGTCACGATTTCAAAACATGCAGGAAAATACTTTGCTTCAATTTTAATTGAAACAGAAGATTACAATCCCAACGACGTTGACCGCCAGAAAGCAGTCGGTGTGGATTTTGGCATCAAAGCACTTGCCGTTTTAAGCACGGGTAAAGTGTTTTCTGCCAATCAAAAGTTGAAAGCAAGCCTGCGACAATTGGCAAAACTTCAACGCAATTTAGCCAAGAAAGTGAAAGGTTCAAACCGTCGAGCGAAAGCCAAGCTCAAGATTCAAAAACTTCACTTTCGCATTGCAAGACAACGACAAGCCTTGTTACATGAATTGTCGGATTATCTCACCAGAAACTTTGACCTGATTACCATTGAAGATTTAAACGTCAAAGGCATGGTAAAAAATCGAAAACTCAGTCGTGCTATCAGCGATACTGGTTTTGGGTATTTGCGTCAGATGATTGAATACAAGGCTGAATTGAGAAATTGTGTCGTTGTTGTCGCCAATCGATTTTTCCCCAGCTCTAAAACGTGTAGTTGTTGTGGAAAAATCAACACAGATTTAACGCTAGTAGATAGAGTTTTTAACTGCGAGTGTGAATTTAGCGCGGATAGAGATTTGAACGCCGCGCTCAATCTAAATCAATACGGTCTGGACACGCTTACAGCCTGACCTTAAATGCACACCAGAGCAAAGTTAGACCATAGTTTCATCATGGCTTTTGCGTTGACGGTGTGAATATATCAAAGCGAGATTTGTACGCTTTTGTATAGATTTTGTTAGATATTTAGTAGCGGCGGCAATCACTATCGCCATCATGCCAGTGATGCGCGGATCGTCAGCAGCCCGTTATTCATGTCGCCCGAACAAGCACTGAGCAACACTGCGCTGCCTGATGTGCGCTCCGATGTCTACTCGTTAGGCGCGACGCTGTATTACGGTTTGACCGGTCGCCCGCCATTTAGCGGGCAATCCATGGATGACTTAATTGGTCGGGTTTTGCATCAGCCGCCCACGCCGCCATCGGTGCTGGGAGTCAAGATTTCCCGCGATCTGGAGGCGATTTGCCTCAAAGCTCTGCAAAAAAACCCTGCCGACCGCTACGCGACTGCCGCCGCGCTGGCAGACGATTTACGGCGCTCGCTGGTGGGATTGCCAGTGACGGCGCGGCGCTATCCGCTGGTGGAAATGATCGGACGGGCGCTGCGGGCGCGAAAAGAAATGCTGGCAAGCGGTGTGGCGCTGGTCATATTGATGGTGGCGGCGCTTTATGCAGCGGTCTCAATGCTGACGACAACTGCGGAAACGGCGTTAATGGATGACATTCGGAATAACGTGATTGATACCGCAGAATTAGCGGCGATGATGATTGACCCGGAATTAGTAAAAACTGTCAGCGCACAAGAATTCGGTGATCACGCCGCCGCGAAACAATTGGCGGAGCAATTAGATACCATCCGCCGTATCAGTACCGGTGTGCGCTTTATTTATATTCTGCGCCAGCAACAACGTCATAATCCTGTGTTAGAATTTGTGGTTTCTAGTGCCAGTTTTTTATCCGCCACTGAGCTTGATGTGAATCATAATGGCAGCGTTGATGAAGACGAAAAAGCTGCGCAACCGGGTGAGTTATTTGATGCCACTCCCTATCCTGCATTATTAGTGGGTTTGCGCGAACCGGGAGCAGATGAACAACCACATCAGCCCGATCAATGGCAAATCGCATTTTCTGGTTATGCTCCCATTATAGATGCGCAAAACCAAGCTATTGCAGTATTAGCCGTTGATATTAGTTCACAGCAACTGTATCGCTATTTTGCCAGTTTACGGCAATCGCACTACCACACTTTGTTGGTAAGTTTGGCGCTGGCGCTATTGGCGCTGGTATTATTAGTTTCTACGCTGGTAGGTTTATGGAAGCGTGATCAATTCCCTGCGTTCACTCAGTAAACACTATTTTTTGATAATGACCCGATAACACTCATCGAAATATACCACTCAAAATTGATTCCTTTGTTATGACTGAAACACACGTCCACACGAATATAACGCCACTTCAAGATTCTGTTGCCGCAGTTGATCTTGGTTCTAATAGTTTTCACATGATTGTTGCGCGTGTTGATCAAGGGCACATGCGCATTACGGATCGCATCCGCGAGGTAGTGCGCCTTGGTGAAGGGCTGACTCCGGATCGCACGTTGACGCCCGAAGTGAGCGAGCGGGCGCTGACTTGTTTGGAACGCTTTGGGCAGCGATTACGCACCTTTGCGCCGGGCAGCGTCCGCGCCGTTGGCACCAACACGATGCGCCAATTGCGTCCAGAAACCGGCTTTGTGGAGCAGGCAGAACTCGCGCTCGGTCATTCGATTGATGTCATCGCCGGGCGCGAGGAAGCGCGGTTGATTTATCTCGGCGTCGCGCACGGGTTGGCGGCAGGCAGCGAGCGGCGTTTGGTGGTGGATATTGGTGGCGGCAGCACGGAAATGATTGTTGGACAAGGATTTTCGCCCCGGCTGCGCGAAAGTTTGCATCTCGGCTGCGTCAGCTTGTCGCGCTACGCCTTTCCCGATGGGCGCATCACCGCCAAGGCGCTGCAAAAGGCGCAGTTGGCGGGCGCATTAGAAGTGCGTCCGGTGCGCGAGTTGTTTCGGCGGGCGCGGTGGCAAAACGCGGTCGGTTGCTCTGGCACCATCCGCACCATCGCCAGCGTTGTGAATGCGGAAGGATGGTGCGACAACGGTATTTCTGCCGAAGCGCTGGCGCGGTTGACAAGTGCGCTGACCGATGCCGGGCGCGTTGCGACCATCAATCTCAAAGGCTTGCCAGAAGAGCGCAAACCGGTGTTCGCCGGCGGGGTTGCCGTGTTACAAGCAGTGTTTGAAGCCTTGGATATCAAGCACATGCAAGTCTCGGACTATGCGCTGCGCGAAGGGTTGATTTACGAAATGATGGGGCGCTCGCAGCACGAGGATGTCCGCGAGCGCACCGTGACCACTTTGTGCCGACAATTCCAAGTTGATCAAGCACATGCGCAGCGGGTGGAGGCGACGGCGCTGGGGATTTATCACCAATTAGCGCAACCTTGGGGGCTGACGGATCCGAGTCATCCGCAGATGCTGACGTGGGCGGCGCGGCTGCATGAAATTGGCGTGATGATCGCGCACAGCCAATATCAAAAACATGGCGCATATTTGCTGCGTAACGCCGATTTAGCCGGATTTTCGCGGCAAGAACAGATGGTATTGGCGGCGCTGGTGCTGGGGCATCGGCGCAAGTTTCCGCTGCAAGAATTTCTCAACTTGCCCAAAAGTGAACTCAACAGCGCCCAGCGGTTATGCGTTATTTTGCGGCTGGCCGTGCTATTGCATCGCGGACGCTCTGCCGTTAATCAACATCATCTGCAAGTGGAAGCGGATGGCGACCGCCTCGCGGTGGAATTTCCTGAGCAATGGTTGACGCGCCATCCGCTCACGCAATTAGAATTGGAACAGGAAGCAGAACGTTTAGCAACGGCGCGAATTGTATTAACGTTTTGTTGAATAAATACTGGCGCAGAGATGTCATTCAATAACGGCACACGCATTGCTCTACCATTCAGAAAGGTGAATGATGAAACATAATTCAGAACGTCCGCTGTTTGAGGAGATCACGGTGAATGGTTTTGCATTAGCAGATAAGATCAAAGAACTGATCTTGCAAGGAAATATGCGGCGTCTCATTATACGACGCCCGAATGGTAAGGCACTGCTGGATGTGCCTTTAACGGCGGGAATTGGCGTCGCGGGGGTGTTAACCTTGCTGGCACCAATGCTCACTGCGATCACAGCGTTGGGCGCATTATTTACCCAATTTCGGATTGAAATTGAGCGCGATCCGCATGGAGGTGATGATGACTCCTTTCCGCCCGGTCGCTAATGGTGTCTTTTGTAAAAAAGACGAATCTTCACGCTTATATTGAGAGTTGAGAATGCAGAAAGTAAAGAAGACTGCTGAATACACCGTATTTCAGAAAAAATCTGGGCGCTATGCGGTCAAGGGCAAGAACAAAAAGTGGATCAATGGCGATGCCAAGCAAGCGATTTTAGCCACTGAGCAACTGATTAAGGTGATGACGCCAAAGGCAGCACCTGAGACGACTGAAGAAGCTGCGTAAGCAGTGATTGACTATTGATTGATACGCATCGGGAATCAGAAACAATCAACACTGTTCCCGATAGCGTATTGCTAACGCCCATTACCTTTCATTGTTCTGACAGTTTAATTATGACCATCACGGAAAAACAAAAACGCTGGCTCAAAGCACAAGCCCATCATTTGAAGCCGGTGGTATTAGTGGGGCAGCGCGGGCTGACTGAAGGCGTATTCAGTGAAATTGATCACGCTTTGAATGATCACGAATTGATTAAAGTACGGATCAATGCTGGTGACCGCGAGGAACGCGCAACCGCAATCAACTTGATCCAAGAGCGTTCGCAGGCGGTGTTAGTCGCTCGCATTGGCAATGTGGCGATAGTGTATCGCGCTAATGAGAAAAAATCCGCACCGTTGGTGGTGCCTCATTTTTAAGCAAAATGACATTTTTGTGATTTGAATCGCTGTTCCTTTTTGATAACGCTGTAATTTGTACTAGACTTTAGGTGCTCGTTTTGGAACAGCGAAACCTGCACCATAGGTCGCTGTAGTGGTCACATAACAATCACGAGGTATGAGACATGGCTATTAAACCTTTTACCACTGGCGCGGATACCAAACCTGGTACCACCGGAAACGATAATTTCAACGGACTGGCTGGCAACGACAAGATCTCTGGCGGTGGCGGCAATGACACGCTCATCGGTGGTGATGGGAATGACACGCTGGATGGCGGTGTTGATAACGACACGCTGACTGGCGATAAAGGCACCGATAGTCTCATCGGTGGCGGTGGCAATGACTCGCTGAACGGCGGCGCGGATAACGACAAGCTCAACGGCGACGCTGGCAATGACAGCTTGGATGGTGGCACCGGCGTTGACGCGATGGTCGGTGGTGAGGGCAACGATTTGTACTGGGTGGATAACGTTAAAGACACCATCACTGAAAAACCCGGCACAACAACGTATATAACCGATACGGTCAATAGCGCAGTCGATTACACGCTCGGCGCCAATGTCGAAAACCTCATTCTGAAGCCCGGCACAACTGGCTTGAAAGGAACCGGCAATATTCTGAAAAATGTCATCACCGGCAATAACGGCGATAACTATCTGGATGGCAAAGAGGAGGATGACCAACTGATTGGCGGCGGTGGCGACGATACGCTGGATGGCGGCACGGGTAAAGACACGCTGACTGGTGGCGACGGTTCCGATACCTACATGGTCACTAACACTGAGAAAGATATCATCGTCGAGACTGCTAAAGACGGCGATCAGGACGTGGTAGAAAGCAACGTTACCTATACGCTGGGCGACTATTTAGAAGTGTTGACGCTCACCGGAACCAAAGCCATTAACGGCACGGGCAATGAACTCGATAACACCATCACTGGCAATAGTGCAGCCAATATCCTGAGTGCCGACGCTGGCGATGACATCATCAATGCCGGAGCCGGTAACGATGAAATCGACGGCGGTGAAGGGAATGACGTGATCGACGGCGGTGACGGCACTGACACCGTTGTTTATCAAAGTGGTCGAGAGAGTTACGCCATTTCCACTGATGATGAAGGGAAGTTGACGGTTGAATATGTCGGTAGCGAGAGCGAGGAAGGTATTGATAGTGGTGTGGATGAAGGCGTTGACTCTATTATTAACGTCGAAACACTGATGTTCGCGGATGGGCCAATGGTGATTGTTGATGACGGTGATTTAGAACCAATACCAGTAATTCCGACCGTGCAGGTTGCCACCGATGCACTCTCTGTCAACGAGAATGCGGGCACGGCGAAGGTCACGGTGAGTTTGTCCGCAGCAGCGACGCAGCCGGTGACGGTGAAGTACGCAACTTCGGCAGGTTTACCTGCGGGTATGATGAGCATCGACGGTGCGGCAACCAGCGGTGTTGATTACCGGAATGCCAGCGGCATCCTGACTTTCGCGGTGGGCGATACCAGTAAAACTATCTCTGTCGTAATCCGCAACGATACTGCAGTGGAGCTGAACGAAAACTTCACTGTAACCCTCAGTGCTCCGACCAATGCCACGCTCGGCAGCACAACTGCAACAGTCGTGACCATCGTGGATAACGACTTACCACCACCCACTTCAACGCTACAGCTTGACACGACCACCATCTCCACCACCGAAGGCGAAGCCGCGCAAATCACGGTAAGTCTGTCTGAAGCAGCAACGCAGCCAGTGACGGTTGATTTCGCTACCCAAGATGTATCAGCTCAGAGCGCCAGCGGCGATTACATCGCCACGACCGGCAGTCTGACATTTGCGCCCGGTGAAACCAGTAAAACTATCAGCGTGGCGACGTTAGATGACACAGCAGTCGAGCAAAACGAAACCTTCAGTGTGCAACTGAGCAATCCGGTCAATGCGACCTTGACGACGGCTGCCGCTGTACTCGTCACCATCGTTGATGACACTCCGCAGTGCGTGGGCACTGAAGCCGACGATAATCTGACCTGCTCCGCCGAAGATAACGACATCGACGCGCTGGGTGGCAATGATGCTGTCAACGGCATGGGCGGCAATGACACGCTGATCGGCAACTTGGGCAATGACACGCTGTCCGGCGGCGACGGCAATGACCAATTGCTCGGTGGCGAAGGCGATGACGTGCTGAAAGATTCCAACGGCGACAACAACATGAGCGGCGGTCTGGGCGATGACCGGTTCGTGGTGGACGGCAAGGGTGCGGGTCAGGTGTTGATTGAAGACACCGGCGGCAACGATACGCTCGATGCGTCTGGTGCCGGAACTGGCGTGACCATCAAACTGGCTCCCGGTCAAATCAGCACCGTCGGCGGTCAACAGATCACTCTCAGCGCCGGTGGGACAATCAGCGATCCGTTGGATATGTACTTTTTGGAGGATTTGACTGGCTCGTTTAGTGATGACGTTGAGACGGTGCAAGCGTTAGTGCCGAATGTCGTTACTGCGATTAATGATTTCCAACCAGACAGTATGTTTGGATTGGGTTCATTCATGGATAAACCCATTAGTCCATTTGGCAGTGATTACAGCTCTTACTATGGTGATTATTACTATGATGATTACAGTTATCAGTCAGATTACGTTTATGCCAATAACTTGAATCTGACCACCAACCAAGCAGCATTCAGTACCGCATTAAATGCGTTGGTGCTCGGCAGTGGGAACGATTGGCAAGAATCGCAATTGGAAGCCTTAATGCAAGTGGCATTGCACAGCGATAAAATTGGCTTCCGCAGCGGCGCGGTGAAAACCGTCGTGTTAATGACTGATGCAGATTATCACCGCGCTGGTGATGGTACGCAGGCTGGTATTACCACACCAAATAATGGTGATGACGTATTGAATGGAACGCCAGCCGGTACGGGTGAAGATTATCCAACCGTAACGAAGGTTGCAGAGGCATTGCAAGCTGCGGGTATTTTGCCGATCTTTGCCGTGACCAGTGATGCTAAATCATACTACGTTGATTTAGTTGATCAATTAGGTTTTGGTTCGGTGGTTGATTTAACTCGTGACAGTTCTAATTTGGTCACGGTAATTACATCCGGCATTAAAGAACTGACCATCGCAACCGTAGAAAATGCGCTGGGCTCACCCTTCGCTGATACTATCACTGGCGATGCCAATGCTAACGTTTTAGATGGTGGTGCGGGCGTTGACCAACTCACTGGTGGCGCGGGAAGTGATACTTTCGTATTCCACTTGGGTGATTCTGCAGTTGGTGCTGGCGAACGCGACATCATTAAAGATTTTAGCGTTGCGACTGCGAACGAAGTGATTGATTTAAGCAATCTGTCAACCGGCGCATTAAGTTTTATCGGCACTGCTGCATTTAGTGCTGCTGGGCAGGTGCGTTATATGCAGGATGCTGCTGCCAATACGACTGTCGTGCAGATCAATTTAGAAGATGCAGTGAGTGTGCCAGAAATGGAAATTCAATTGACGGGCAAGATGACGCTCACCGCTGCTGATTTTGTTTTATAGCCTGAGATAATTGTTGGGTTGTCGTATTATTATGACAACCCAATAACACTCGCGATTAGTTTTTGTTGATAAGATGGTGTTTTAACGGGTGGTGCGGTGCCTGAAAAATCAGCCGCGCAAACGCAAGTTGATATTGCAAATAACTTTAGGACACAAGCAATGGCTATTAAACCTTTTACCACTGGCGCGGATACCAGAACTGGCAGCACGACTGCTGACACGATGAACGGTTTAACGGGTAACGACAAAATATCTGGCGTTGGCGGCAATGACACGCTCATCGGTGGTCTTGGCAATGACACGCTGGACGGCGGTGTTGGTGACGACAAGCTGACTGGCGATAAGGGCACTGATAATCTCATCGGTGGCGGTGGCGATGACTCGCTGAACGGCGGCGCGGATAACGACAAGCTCGACGGCGGCGCTGGCAATGACAGCTTGGATGGTGGCACCGGCGTTGACGCGATGGTCGGTGGTGAGGGCAACGATTTGTACTGGGTGGATAACGTTAAAGACACCATCACTGAAAAACCCGGCACAACAACGTATATAACCGATACGGTCAATAGCGCAGTCGATTACACGCTCGGCGCCAATGTCGAAAACCTCATTCTGAAGCCTAGTACAACTGGCTTGAAAGGAACCGGCAATATTCTGAAAAATGTCATCACCGGCAATAACGGCGATAACTATCTGGATGGCAAAGGGGAGGATGACCAACTGATTGGCGGCGGTGGCGACGATACGCTGGATGGCGGCACGGGTAAGGACACGCTGACTGGTGGCGACGGTTCCGATACCTACATGGTCACCAACACTGAGAAAGATATCATCGTCGAGACTGCTAAAGACGGCGATCAGGACGTGGTGGCAAGCAACGATACCTATACGCTGGGCGACTATTTAGAAGTGCTGACGCTCACCGGAGACAAAGCCATTAACGGCACTGGTAACGAACTTGCCAACACCATCACCGGCAATACGGCTGCCAATCTCCTGAGTGGTGACGCTGGTAACGACATCATCAGTGCCGATGCCGGTGACGATACGATCGACGGCGGTGAAGGTGACGACGAGATCGACGGTGGTGAAGGTAACGACACCGTTACCTATCAAGGTGTTCGGGATAATTACAGTGTGACGCAAGATGATGAAGGGAAGTGGACGGTTGAATATGTCGGCGGCGAGAGCGAAGAAGGTCTTGATAGCGGCGTAGATGAAGGCACTGACTCCATCATTAACGTCGAAACGCTATCGTTTGCAGATGGAGATATGTCGCTTGTTGATGACGAACCTACTCCTCCCGTTCCTGATCCCGATTCGCTCACTGTGCAGTTTGATTTCGCATCATCAGTATTAGAAGGTTATGAAGGTGACGCTATTGAATTAATGGTGACTCTATCTGCACCTGCAGATGAAGACGTGATGGTGACTTATACCACCCAGGATTTGACAGCGAATGTTGACGTTGATTATTGGGTTGGTACCGGTGATAGCTTCTGGTATGACGATGCGGGTAATGAATGGATTGAGGAGACGATTACTTTTGCCGCGGGTGAAACTGAGCAATTCATTTTAGTTGATCTTTACTCAGATGAAGAATTTGAGGGTTACGAAGAATTCAGCGTGACACTCACTGACGCTGTGAATGCAACACTGAGCGAGAATAATGTTGCAACTGTGGGTATTGTGGATGTGGATAATGGCTATTATTTCTGATCTGATTGATTAAGCAAACCGCCTCCGAATGAACAATCGGGGGCGGTTTTTTTATCTCTCACACCTCATAAAACCCGCGATACCATTCCACAAATCGCGCCACGCCTTCGGCAACTGGCGTATTCGGCATATAGCCCGTATCGCGCACCAAATCACTGACATCCGCAAAGGTGTCGGGCACATCGCCGGGCTGCAAGGGCAGCAATTCCAACTCCGCTCGCTTGCCTAATGATTGCTCTAAACACGCAATATAATCCATTAATTCAACTGGTTGATTATTGCCGATGTTATAAATGCGGTATGGCGCATGGCTGCTCGCCGCTTCCGGCATCGCGCTAGACCACTCAGGATTGCCAGTGGGGACGCGATCCAATACCCGAATCACGCCCTCCACGATGTCATCAATAAAAGTGAAATCGCGGCGATGCTTGCCATAATTAAATACTGGAATTGGCTCGCCCGCAAGAATCGCACGAGTGAATTTGAATAGCGCCATATCTGGGCGTCCCCAAGGGCCATAAACAGTGAAAAACCGCAGACCAGTGGTGGGGATTTGATACAGATGACTATAGGTGTGCGCCATCAATTCATTTGCCTTTTTCGTCGCTGCATAGAGGCTTAATGGATGATCGACACTGTGCTGCACCGAAAACGGTAATGTGGTATTCGCGCCGTAAACCGAACTGCTTGACGCATACACTAAATGTTCAACGCTGTGGTGACGGCAGGCTTCTAATACATTCGCAAAACCCACTAAATTCGTGCTGACATACGCCATCGGGTTTTCAATTGAATACCGCACTCCTGCTTGTGCGGCTAAATTCACCACCCGTTCGGGGCGGAAATTCGCAAATACTTCGTGCAATCGCTCGCTGTTTTCAATATCAAAACGCAACTCTTGATAACCCGCGTAATTCAGCGTTCGCGCCAGCCGCGCTTCTTTTAATTTCACATCGTAATACGGATTGAGATTATCAATCCCAATCACCGTATCGCCCCGCGCCAGCAAGCGCAGCGCCACTGCGGAACCAATAAAACCAGCACTGCCAGTGATTAAAATGTTCATTGTGAATTCACTCAAACCCAGCCGGCGCAGCTTGATGCCAATGCGTCACCTGTTGTAAACGATGGGCGATATTGAGCAGCCGCGCTTCCTCAAAATAATTGCCGATCATCTGCAAACCAACCGGCAGCCCGTCCACCGGCGCAACCGGAATCGACATCCCCGGTAGCCCGGCTAAATTGGTCGCAATGGTATAAATATCATTGAGATACATCGCCACCGGATCATTGTGTTTTGCGCCGAGCGGAAACGCCGTCGTCGGGCTCGTCGGTCCCATGATGACGTCAACCTGCGTAAAGGCGCGTTTGAAATCGTCAGCAATCAATTGGCGGAGCTGTTGCGCTTTCAAATAATAGGCATCGTAATACCCCGCTGAGAGCACATAGGTGCCAATCAAAATCCGCCGCTGCACCTCCGCGCCAAATCCTTCCGCCCGGCTGCGCGTGTATAAATCCTGTAAATCCAGCGGGTTATCGCAGCGATGCCCGTAGCGCACGCCGTCAAAACGTGCCAGATTGGACGAGCACTCCGCTGGCGCGACGACGTAATAAACCGGCACCGCCAGCGGCGTGTTCGGCAAGCTGATGTCGTGAACGGTCGCGCCGAGCCGCTCGTATTCCTTGATCGCGTCTTGAATCACGGTGGCGATGCGCGGATCCAAACCCGCCGCAAAATACTCCTGCGGCAGCCCGATCCGCAGCCCGTGCAAATCGTCATCCAGCGCGTCCACATAATCCGGCACCGGCACCTCGGCGCTGGTGGAATCGCGCTCATCAAATCCCGCCATTTCATCAAGAATGAACGCCGCATCGGCCGCCGACCGCGCCAGCACTCCCGCCTGATCGAGTGACGATGCAAACGCGATCATCCCCCAGCGCGAGCAGCGCCCGTAAGTCGGTTTGATGCCGGTGATGCCGCACAACGCCGCCGGTTGGCGGATCGATCCGCCGGTGTCGGTGCCGGTGGCGACCGGACATAACCGCGCTGCGACCGCTGCCGCCGAGCCACCAGATGAGCCGCCGGGCACCCGGCTGCGATCCCAAGGATTGGCGACTGCGCCATAAAAACTGGTTTCGTTGCTCGAACCCATCGCAAATTCATCCATGTTGGTTTTTCCCAACATGACTGCGCCCGCAGCGGCGAGTTTTTCCACCACCGTCGCGTCATACGGCGCAATGAAATTGTGCAACATCTTGGAACCACAGGTGGTTTTGACACCAGCGGTGCAAAAAATGTCCTTGTGCGCAATCGGAATACCGGTCAACGGCCCGGCATCGCCGCGTTTCAGCGCCCGATCCGCTTGCGCTGCGGCCGCCAGCGCTGACTCCGCCGCGACGGTGATAAAGCTGTTGAGCTGCGGATCAAGTCGTTGAATGCGTTCTAAATAGTGCTGCGTGAGTTCGACGCTGGAGTAGTGGCGGAGCCGCAACTCAGCGGCAAGTTGAGCGATGGTTTTGTTTTGCATGATTTAGTCAATCACCTTCGGCACCAAATACAGTCCGCTGGCGGTCAGCGGGGCGAGCGCCTGAAACAAGGCGCGTTGCTCCGGTTCGGTCGGCTGATCGGGGCGCAACCGCTGCGCCATGTGGAGCGGATGCGCCATCGGCGTGACGCCGCTGGTATCCACCGCATCCATCGCGGCCACCAAGGTCAAAATGTTAGATAAATCAGCAGCCAAGCGATCAGCTTGAGCGGGGGCGAGACCAAGTCGGGCGAGGTGCGCGATCTTGTCGATGTCGGAGCGAGCGAGTGACATGGTGATCCTGCGAGTTGTTTGTTTCATCCATGTTGTATTGGATTTACCGTTATAACGCAACACCAGCGGCAGTCTCTAACGCGATTTTTAGCTATTTTTTAATTCCGATGGCTTGCGTTTTTTGCGGAGTTTGATCCAGATTCAATTGGGTTTCTCAGCGCCGCTGTATAAAGCATATTTTATGCTTTTCTATTCATTAAAGGCGCAACTGCGCCGCATTCAACATGCACGCACAAGCGCCATCTTCTTTGTCGGCGACATTAAAAATTGCTGCCCGCGCTGCGTTATCTCACTTAGAAGATGAAATCCTGACACATCACAGTGCGCAGGATTATTCTGCGGGCGCGTATTTCATTTAAGGAGTATTCAACATGGGTCAGCTTGACAATTCGCAAATCGATCACAGCCTCGCGCAACGGCAGCGCAAAATCCAAACCGTAAAAGACTATCTCGACCGCACTCAACACTTATTTGATGCGTTTGGCAGCGCGGAATTAAAAACCACTCATGCCCGCTTTGGTGAGTTGGAAGATGCGTTGAATGCAACGGCGGTGCGTTTAGTCGTGCTCGGCGAATTCACTCGCGGCAAATCAATGTTACTAAATGCGCTGTTGGGCATTGAAGTTTTGCCAACGGCGATGGAAACCACAACGGCAGTCAATACCTTTTTACGCGCACTGCCAGAAGGTCGCAGCACGCGCTTTATTTTAATTCACTACATGGACGGTCGCCCACCCGAAGAAGTGGCATGGACGGATGATGAAGCTTTGCGGCGCTGGGGTACGGAACTGGATAAAACTCATGCCGATGCGCGGCAATTGGTCGATCACATTGAAGTTTTCGTGAATCATCCGCTATTGGAAAAAGGGCTGGAATTGATTGACACGCCCGGCTTGCAGACCATTGTTAAGCACCATGAACAAATCACCCGCAAAGCAATTGCGGAAGCGCACGTTGCATTATGGGTTCAAGCGACAGATCAACTCGGTGGCAATGAATCAGAATGGCAATTTATGGCGCAAACACTGCGCGGTAATTTTCAGAAATTCATTACCGTCGTGAATAAATGGGATCGCGTATTGGAGCCAGAAGATACCCATGATCGCGCTGTGCCAGAAGCCGAGCGGGTGCGGAGTAAGCTCGATCTGGTACGCGCCAGTTTTCGTCACAGTCTCGGTGAACATCAGGATGAGCTGGCGCGTCTCACTTCCGACAGCAATCTCATGGGCGTGAGTGCGAAATGGGCGCAAGACGCTGATCCCGATAAAAAGCGGCGATCTGGCATTGATCGTCTGGGAAATCGCATCGCCGATATGATTTCCAGCGGCGAAGGCATGGAGCAAATTGTGCTCAAGCCGTTGCAACAGCTTGCGACCATTCAAACGCAACTGCTTGATCGCATTCAAGATGAACAGCGCCAGCTTGATTCCAGCGATTCGCTGGAGCAACGCCGTCAGGATTTGCGCCAGCTTGCGTTGGATATTCAGGCGCTTGAGCAAGAAGAAAAACATGAGACGGCGGAATTTCGCTCCGAACATACACGCGCTGCGCGGGTACTTAGCGAACAGGTGAACCAGCAATTGACCGAGCCGCTGACCAGATTGCGTGATGACATTCAAACGGCGGTGACGCTGGATTATGTCAAGCGGATGGTTGCTAAAAAGGTGGCGCAGATCGGATTGCCAGCCGATTTAGAGGATGAATATCAAGCCGTCATCGGCAAGATTGATCAGACATGGCAAAAACACAAAACGTCAATGAATGATCGGTTGGCGGATTTGCGTCGCAGCTATTTAGAAAAAATGGAGCAACACGCTCACGATCTCACTGCCAATCTTGGCAGTCTTCATATCGAACTCCCCACGCTGGATGTCAATTTGCAGTTTGATTTTTCAGCGATTGAAGAGCACTGCTCGAAAACGGCGCAACTGCAAGCGGCTATTGACGCAAAGCAGGCTGAGATTGACGAGTTCAGCATTGTGGTGGCGGGTACCATTGATGAAGAGAAGGAATATCGGCTCTATCGAGCGGAAGCGAAAGCTGATCTCAACCGTGCAAAACGGGAGCTTTCAGCATTAGGCGCACGTCCAGCACCAACGCCGTATCAAGAAAAAAATAAAGTGAGCAATTGGGGTAGCGGTCCTTTATGGCTTGGATCAACTTATGAGTGGGTTACTCGTATGGATTACAGCGCCTGTGAAGCTCACGACCGTCACAAATCATCTTTGCGTGAATCCATTCAGGATGATGAAGCGGCTTGGCAGCGGGCGTGTAAGGCGGATTCTCAGGCAACGAAACAGCGCCGCAGTGCTGAGGCTGATCTGAAACGGCGGGAGAAATTCATGGCTGATTTGGAGAAAAAAAGGCGTTCAGCGGAGAAACAAGCCCAGCAGGAAGAAGCGGATTTAATCGCTGAGACGCATCGCAAACTTTTGCGCAATACCGTCGTCAAGCTCACTGATACGATTAACCATCTCAGCACTGCGCTGACCGCCGGCATTGAAGCCGCGTTCAAGGCGCAGATGGAGTTGCTGGAAAAAGCGGTGCATGAGCAGGTGTTGGAACCACTCAACGCCAAGCGCGTCCAGCTCACCGAGGTGCAGTCGTTGCTTCAATCTGGTGAGGCGGAAATCGCCGCCCGGAAAACCGCCCTCACGGTCGCCCAGCAGGAATTGACCGAATTGCAGCTACTGACGCGCACGGCGCTGGGAGCTTGAGATCATGCTCAATTCTGATTCCAGCGCATTTCTCGCCGCGCTCACCGCGCAGATACCGGCGCAATGGCAGGACGCCGTCGCTGACCTTGCCGCCAATACCTTGCTTTCCGAACAGCCGCTGCGTTTGATTCTGGTCGGCGCGTTCACCGTCGGCAAAAGCAGCCTGCTTAACATGTTGTTTGGTGAGCATTTATTGCAAACCGCGCTGGAGGAAACCACCGCGCTGCCGACCTTCATCGAGTACGGCGCAACGCCGACGTTGCAATTGCTCAATCACGACGGCAGCGCAGCGGCGCTGACCGCTGCGGAATTTGCCCACGTCACCACTCACGCGCCGGCTGGCGCAGCGTGCGCCGTCGCCACCTTGCCGCACGACTGGCTGCGCGGCATTGCGGTGATTGATCTGCCCGGTCTCGGCGGGATGTCAGCCAGCCACCGCGACTACACGCTGGCGCAGATTCAAGCGGCTGACGCGATTTTGTATCTCATCGCGCCACGCGGCCCGGATGCCGCCGACATCGTCAATCTCAATCACATTCGCCAATACGGAAAGCGGGTCAAGCTCGTGGCGACGCGCTGGGATGAAGTGGAGGAAGCGGTTGCTCGCGGCGAAAAACTGCCGTCGCTGGCGCAGTGGGCGAGCCAGATTGAAGCTGCCACCGGTCTGAAAGCGCGAATCGCGCCGGTGCATAAACACGGGCTGGGACGTGAGGAACTGCTTGATTTTATTGCCCGCGCTCGTGATGAACGCAGCGCCATTCGCCGCCGCCGGTTTGGTGCCGAATTGCGCCCGTTATTGGAAAACGCGCTCGGTCAGAACGCCGAGGCGCAACGTGCCTGTGCTGCGCAGTCGGAAGTGGCGAGTCGGGCGGTGCAAGCGGAGTTAATGGAACATAAACAGGCGCTTACGGCGTTAAAAGCTGAGTTGTACGACCGCGCTCATCAGGATCGCGCCCAGCTTGAGCAACAGGCAACGGCGCTCGCCGCACTGCAACGCCCGGGTTTGGAAACGGCATTGCGCCACTACGCCGACGCGGTGCAGACGGAGGCGAATTGGGATGAATTTGCTGGTTTGGGCGCGGCGCAGTTGCGCGGTGCTTTAGCGGAAATTGCCAATCAGTTCAGTGCGTTATCGAGTGATTATGGGCAATTGCAGCTCCCGGATGCGCAGATTGCTGCCTGCAATTTGCGCTTGCCGGCGGTGGAAACGGTTGAGGCGCAAGATTTTCTCGACGTGGCGCGGCTCAATCAGTTGCAAGCGGCGTTAGCGGCGCGGCAGGCGGAGATTGCTGCGCAGGAGGCGACGCTGGCGCAGTTGCCGGCGGTGGATTTTCACGCGCCGCAAACGGCATTACGCGCAGTGGTGCAGGAGCAACAACAGCTTGCTGCCCAGCCATTACCTAAAATTATTCAACAGGTTGAAGGTGGCGGCGCAACACTGGGACGGATGCTGGGCGAGGTGTGTGATATTGGTTTGCTGTTCGTCAATCCGGCAAAGATCGGGCTTAAGGTCGCGTCACTGCTCGGTAAAAGTGCCAAGGTTGCCAAGACTGTGACGACCACAGTCAAGGTCGCGCAGGCGGTGCAAACCGGAAAACAGATTCAGGGAGTGCCATCGCAAGCAATGAATAAGCTGGCAGCACTTGACTTGCTGTCGCTGAGTTATTGGGGCGAACGCATCGGCGCAGCTTTGGGTGGCGGTTCGCGTGAGGAGGAAATTATTGATCCGCAAGCGCAAGCGCAGCAGCAACAAGCATTAGCGGAATTAGAGCAACGTGCGCGTGCAATTCGTGCCGAATTAGCGCGTTGTGAAGATATTGCGCATGAGCACGAATTAACCGGCTGGGCATTAGAACAGAATCGGAAAGAACAGACGGCATTGCAAGCGGATGTATTGGCATTAACGCAGCGGGCTGAATTACAGCGCCGTGAATTTGAACAGGAGCAACAGGTCGCACGGGTGCGTTTATTACAACAACAGATTGAACGTGCAGTGCAGGAATGGTTAAAAAGTTTTGATCAGCAAGCAAATAGTATGAATACGCTGCTGCGGGCGCGAGTAAAAGACTATTGGGAAGCGCAGGTGCAAGATTTAGTCAATACGCGCTTGCAAGACACGCAAACACTGATGGCACAACTTGCTGCCGCTCCAGCAGAAAAAGCGGCAGCGTTGGCGCTATTGACGGCGGAGGCAGCGCGAATAGAAGCGGCGCTGGCGCTGTTGGCAGCGTAAATGATTGATTGCGCCAGCTTTGCTGTAAAGCTGGCGCGTAGCACAACTGAGATGACAAATAATGAACATGATGCAATCATTAAAAAGTCGCGTTAATAAGATGACAAGTGAAGCTAATCCAGAATCACTTGATAGCGAGTTGCGCACCGTGCCTTCTGAGCAATTAACTGAGTTTATGGCGCTCAGTCTTGATCCGCAAATTGACGCTTATTTGCGGCAATTAGCACTGAATAATGCACACGTCAATAAAATGATTGTTGACGCAGCAGAAAAGGCGCAAACCCAAGTTGCGCCAACTGCGCGAAAATCGCCGCCGCCAGCATCCGCTCCCGCAATTACGGTAAAACCCAAGACAGAAGCAGAATCACAATTGAATTTTTTCTGGGTTTCTCGCTTTATGCAGTGGTTATTGAAAATAACTGAGACTATTGTCACTTGGGCGTTAGTGATTGTGGTTTTAACTTGGGATTTGTTGTCTTATTTATTGAAATTCGTTAAACCAGTTACTGCGTTTATGGTAATGGTTTATCGTTATCCGCAAGAACATTACCAACGAAATCGGCAAGTTGATGATGATTGGCTGAATAAATAACTGTTAATAGCGAGCTGCCATGACTAAAGCAATCTCTTTTCCACTGTTGGCGCGTACTTATCAGGCGCTGGGCGCTGTTGAGGCGCACATGAATAAAACCACTACACCCAGCGACGGGCTATTAACCGCTCGCGTGATTGGTGAATTTTCCGCCGGTAAAACTCGGCTGCTGCGTGAATTGTTTGGCGCTTTAATTCCTGAGCGGTTATTTCCAATTAGTTCTTTAGAACGTCAGACTCGGCTGCCGCTTGAAATCACCTATGGCGACCAGCCGCAATTAACGCTGATTGAAAAAGCGCAAGATTATGATGACGCGCAAATCATTGAGGTATTAAATGATTTTCCGCACCGTGAAGATGTGGTTCATCAAGATACGCTGCGACATCGTTTACGATTGGCGTTGCCAGAACCGCGTTTGATTTTGTCTGCTGGCGATGGTTATTCCGATGATCAAAGCCCCAAACGGCTATTTTTAATTGATATGCCGGGCTGGAATTCGGGTGATGATGCGATTGCCGAAGCGCAAGCCGCAACAATGCTGACTGGCTATCATAATTTAGCGTTGATTTATGTCGTCGATGCCAATCGTTTAGATAGTGATGTCAACGATTCACACTTAAAAGACTTTTTAGAAGCATTTGAAGCTGCTGATTTTGTGGGCAAATCCACGTTATTATTTGTCGTGACGCATTGTCCCAAACCTGAGCAATTGCGTTTTGCTGATGCAGCGCGGCAGCGCGTATTGCGGCATTGGACGGAATTAGACAATGAACCGCATGATATTGATTTGCAGATCATGTGCGTTGAGTTTGCCGAATTCAGTGCAAATGAATTACAGCAATTCCGCGACCAGTTCTGGAAGTATTTACTCGCACCAATGGCGCAACCGAGCGCACCGCAACATCCTTGGATAAATCAAATCCGCAACTGGACGGATGAATGGGATATTCGCCCACAGCTCGTGCTGGCACAAACTGCGATACAACAGGCGCGGGATTTAATAGCGCGGGCGCGGGATAAAAAAACCAATGAGTTTTTGCCCGGCATGAATATGACGCGGCTGTTAGGACTCAATAAACAAGAGATTGGGATCAAGTTGCAGCAACAATGGTTGCGGCAATTGAAATGCAGCAGTTTTGAGCAATTAAATCAAATGGTGGCGCTGCCGGAAACCTTGCCGCGTCAACATCCGTTGTCCTCATGGTGGCGGCATTATTGGCGACTGAATTTAGAAAATACGCTGCAACCCACGCAACGCTTTTTTATGGCCGCAGAAGCAGCCATTGATACGTTGACTCCCGACACCACCGATTTAACTGCGCACTTTGCGAAACACTTAACAACGCCATATCAACACGCAGAACAAGCATTGGATTCGAGTTTCACTTGTTTAGTGGAATCAGTGCAGACGCTGGCGACTGAATCCCAACTTGAGCGCGTGATTGCAACGTTATTCAAGCTCTCAATTATTGAGTCGCGTTATGCCGATCACTATGAAAAAGCGAAAGCGTCGTTAGCATGACCATTGAAATCCGTTTGCAAAGAGAGCTTTTTTACCTTCGGCATCTTTAGTTGTTTCGTTGCAGAGAATACCGCCCATGACGCCCGACCAATTTATTGCTAAATGGCAAGCCACCACGCTTAAAGAACGCTCGGCAGCGCAAGAGCATTTTATTGATTTATGTCGCTTATTGGATGAACCAACACCAGCAGAAAGCGATCCAACTGGTGCGTTTTATTGTTTTGAGCGCGGCGCTAAAAAAACCACTGGTGGCGATGGTTGGGCGGATGTGTGGAAACGCAATTGCTTTGGCTGGGAATACAAAGGTAAACGCAAAAACTTAA
>NZ_NRRQ01000037.1 GCF_016583745.1 Chromatium okenii | reverse complement strand
GACGCAGCTCAAATCAAACCGGCAAGTTGATCCAGACCGAACCGGAAACAGAGCGATTAGAGATGTTCATCTTTCTTCTGAGGGAGAAATTGTTCACCTAAAAGGTTATGGCTTAGTAAAAGCATTCTGGATCGTTTCCAAAAACGGTGACACGGAATACTGGGCGACTAATGATTTTTTAATGTCAAATTTGATGCGCAAAAGTTTGGCTGAAAAAAGATGGATGATTGAAGTTTATCATCACGATCTCAAACAAAACTGCGGTGTGGAACGCTGTCAAGCGCGTTCAGCAATTTCTCAACGCAATCATATTGGTCTTGCAATTCGTGCTTTCATACGTTTGGAACGCTACTTCTATCGAACTGGAATAAGCATTATGGAAGCAAAAAATAAGATCGTGCGCAGTGCCGTGCGATTTTATTTATCAGCACCATTGTATGGCTTGTTCGCAACTGCGTAACTCCTAATCGCGCTAAATTCTGTTCCGTTTCGCCGACATAAGGCGAAATCAAATCTGAGGCTTGGCGCGTGACCAATTCCCGATCCAATGCTTCCGCCAGCACCTCGGCAAACGCGGTTTTACCGGTGCCCGGCGCACCGTAAAAACATAAACTGCCGTGCCCGTTGTTTGCTAAGGCTTGCGCGATGGCGCTCGGACTTACCGCGCCAGCCAAATTCAAAAACGCCACATCAACTCGCGTCGCCGCTTGCCGCCGTCGCGGGGCAGGCGCTCCATGCAGCAACGTGCGCAGCGCCGCCACGCCGTCATGCACGGCGTGACTGGGTTCGGCAGTCGGGCGTAAATCAAGCAACCGCCGCGCTGCGCCGAATTGCGCCGGAGCCAGCAGCGGATCAGCTGCCAATTCGTCAAGTAAGGCTGGCGGCAAGTTGCAATTGCCCAGATGTCGCTCCGCCATTTGTCGCCGTACCGAACGCGGCGGCGTGGTGAATGCCACCGGCAGCAGGAAACGCCGTAAAAACGCTGCGTCCATGCCATCAGTGCTATTGGCGATCCAGATTGCGGGCACGGGGTTTTCTTCCAAAATCCGATTCATCCAGCTTTTTTGCCGACCGGTGGTGCTCCGTCCTCGCAGCAACGCAAACAGGTTGTCATTGCTATCAAACACATCTTCCACTTCATCGAAAATCAGCAGCACATCGCGCCGTCGCGCCAGCAATCGCTGCGCTACCAAATACGCCGATAGCCGCCCAGTGCGTGATAAGCCGTCGCCGTCTTCATCATCGCTGCGTACCTGATACGCCGTTAGCCCGCACGCTGCCGCCACCGCTCGCGCCAATTCGGTTTTACCGGTGCCGGGTGCGCCGTAAAACAGCGCATTGACGCCAGCCGCTGCCGTCGTCGCAGCGTGGTGCAACACATCGCGCAACCGTTCAATGTCACGACTCAAATGTGGGAAGGATTCCAGCGCCCACGCGCCCGCTGGCGCAGGTTCAATCAACAGCTCCAGCAGGCTGTCGGCATCTGGCGGCGCGGCATCGAATACCTCGCGTAACAGGTCGGTCGGTTTCACGAAATCTTCTAAATCAGATTGATCGGCGTCGTAGCGAATCAAACCCAGCGTCCGCAACGGCGCTTGCCGCTGTAACGCAGTGCGCAAGGTGGTTTGTGGAAGATCAAGCAGTGCTGCCAAACGCGCCAAATTGATCCGCGCTGGAACGCGTCCGCATTCCCGCAACAGCGTCCGCAATGGCTCGGCGAGCATGAAGTGGTCGAGAAAATCGAGCACGCGCAGCGCCGTCGTATCAAGAGCGAGGCTGGTGCCGAGCAGCGCAACTGTGGGCGATAGAACTGCACCGTCATCTGCTGCCGTCAGCCGTTCGAGGACGCTCGGCGGTATCGCTCCGAAATACTGCCGCAAATACTGGCTTACCTGATGCGACTGGTGCGACGATTCCATCCAATTGTCATCAGCATCTTCATATTCATCTGACGATTTCACCAAGGTTGCAATGCGGTGCGAATCCAGCACGGGTCGCAGCAATTGCCACAGTGCGCCGAGGAAATCGCGGTCTTGAAAACGTCCTTTCAGATCGGGTGCGCCGCGCAGCAGTTGCAACGCATAGCGGGCGAGGCGGCGCTCACTGGCTGAGACGGCGTTCAGGTCTTTTTTCCACAGGTTGCGAGGTGTTGGCATGGTCAAAACTCCTATTTCTCAGTCCACAGTTGAAAGCGGCGACTGTCGTAATGCCAGGTCAGAAACTCGCCGCGTATTGCGCCTTCCTCATAAAACATGCCGAGCACCAGATTGAGCGGCTCGCGGAAGTAGGTGCTGGCGGAATCGTTTTCACAATCAAGCACCGGCGTCTGCAACACTTCCACCACGATGGCGGGGTTGGCGTAGCGCGGCAGCCGGCGGTTTTTTAAGCCCGGTTTCCAAGTGACGAGATCGCCAACCGCGAAGTTGTGCGGTTGCTGAAACAGTTGATAGCGGTCGCGCAGGGCTGCGCCGAGATCGCCGGTCAGGTCATCGAGCGGATCGTCATCAAGTAGATGATTTGTGTGCTCATTATTGAGACCGATGCGGGCGAGCAATTCGCGGGAAGACAGATGGTCGTGTTGTTTCCGTGACATGCAAAAACTCCTTTTGAAGGGTGAAATTTCGGGTCTTCTAACGTGAACCCTTTTCAGGGCGTTCTAAGCGCGGTTTATTTGCAATTTTTTTAGGAGCGACGCAGTTAAAACCACAACCTATTGATTTATTTCTCAGTTATCGGTGACAACAGTGCTTTTACTGCTAACGGTCAACTGACAACTTTTTTTCAACTTGCGCCGTCCGACGTATCAATATCAAACTCATCAGACACATCTTTTCGCATCCGGTCAAAATGAAAAAATCCATTCACCACAATCGTTACGAGCGCCAAAACGTCTTGAATGGCTATTGCCAGCGAGCGGCACCTTCTGGGAGGGTTCAATCAACCCCTCCAAGATCATCTGCTCGATCTCCGCGAAATACCCATCTAGGTATGGACTCAGTTGATGGCGGTCGCGCAGGGCTACGCCGAGATCGCCGGTCAGATCATCAAGTAGATGATTTGTGTGCTCATTATTGAGACCGATGTGGGCGAGCAATTCGCGGGAAGACAGATGGCCGTGTTGTTTTTGTGACATGCTAAAACTCCTCTTGAGGGGTGAAATTTCGGGTCTTCCAACGTCAACCCTTTTCAGTGCCTCCTAAGGGCGGTTTATTTGCAATTTTTTTTAGGAGCGACGCAGTTAAAACCACAACCTATTGATTTATTTATCAGTTATCGGCGACAACAGTGCTTTTACTGCCAACGGTCAACTGGCAACTTTTTTTCAACTTGCGCCGTCAGACGTATTAATATCAAACTTATCCGACATACCTTGTCGCATCCGGTCAAAATGAAAAAATCCATTCACCAGAATCGTTACGAGCGCCAAAAACGTCTTGAAGCGCTATTGCCAGCGAGCAGCACAGCGCCAGCCAATTGTCCCGACGGGGCGCATTTGCTTAAAAGCCTTGGCAATGCCTATGGCACAACCAGTGACGGCGCGTGTCGCCGTGCTTTGCAACGCGATCTGGATGCACTGGTGAAAGATGAGCGGATTGAAGCGGTTAATCCGAACGGCAAACCGCTGCGGTATCGACGCGTGAAAGACGATCTCAATGATGACGCGCTGATTTGGGAAGACACGCTGCAAAAAGTCGGCGATTTGGTGAATTCGTTGTTGATAAAGGCGAAGGGTGTGCTGCCGCAACGCCCGCTCGACCCGTTGTGGCAGCGGTTGCTGACTGACGCCGATGGACCGGTGCTGGACGCCACGCGCCTGCGCATCATCCCCGACACGTTGCGGCTGCAACCGGTGGAGCTTTATCCCGCAGTGCTGACTTCGGTCATCACCGCGCTGGCGCAGCGGTGCGTTCTCAAAGTGAATTATGAAAATGCCGATGGGAAACGCGCCGAGGTGCAGATTCATCCGCAGGCACTGATTCAACGCGGACCGATTCCGTATTTGCTGGCGTTGAAAAATGACGAAACGGAACCAGTGCGGTTTTACGCGCTGCATCGCATGACTCGCCCCGAACTACTGACAATACTTTCGGCGCGAGTTGCGAAAAATTTCGATTTAGATCAAGCGATTAAGCAAGGCGTGATAGATTTTGGTTCCGGCAAGCAGATTGAATTGGAATTGCGGGTGCGCGGCTATCTGGCAACGGTGCTCACGGTGTGCCCACTTGCGCCAAATCAACGGTTTATAAATGAGCCGAATGGTTCCGAATTTGAGATTCGGGTGTGGGCAACCGTCCCCGCGAGCGGTCAATTGCTGCGCTGGCTGCTGGGAGCGGGAGATAATTTAGAAGTTATCGCGCCGCCAGATTTACGCCGAGTTGTCGCCGCGCAAGCTGCAAAAACAGCGGCGCTATATCGGCGTTGACCGAGTAGACGTAGGTTGGGTTGCCGCAGTTGGCAACCCAACACAATTGACTACCGAACGATAATTTTATGCTTAACAAACTTTTTCAAGATTTCGATTTTGCACAATTAAATTCTTCTGATTTCAAAGAAGACAGTGTCCGAGAAGTGTTGATTTTGCCCATTTTAACGCAGCTCGGTTATGGATCATCGCAAATTGTCCGCAGCAAAAGTTTGTTACACCCTTTTTTGAAAGTTGGCAGTAAAAAACGTCCCGTGACGTTAATTCCTGATTATTTATTGAAAGTCGAAAACAGCTACGCTTGGGTTTTAGATGCCAAAGCACCGCATCAAAACATTCACTCTGGCGACAATGTTGGACAGGTGTATTCATATAGCATTCATCCTGAAATACGCAGCAAATTCTTTGCGTTGTGTAATGGGCGGGAATTTTCTTTGTTTCGACAGGATACGCCAGAACCAATTTTATATTTTGAGTTGATTGCAATTGCTGATTACTGGGATGAATTATCGGCTTATTTATCACCGAGTTCGTTTCAAACGGGCAAGGTTTTGACCTATACCACGCCGAAGAAAGTGATTAAGACCGCGCCTTTTAGTTATTTAGAGCGTTCTTTACTAGAGGAAATCGTTGTTAAAAAACAGTCAACAAAACGTCATTTTGGTGTGCATGGTTATTTTACTAAGCAGTCTTGGAATGTCGTTAATGAATACATTAAGAATTTTTCACAAGCTGGTGATTTGGTTTTAGACCCTTTTGGCGGCAGCGGCGTGACTGCGGTTGAAGCGATGATGTTAGAACGACGAGCGATTCATTTAGATTTGAATCCAATGTCTACTTTTTTAATTGATGCACTGACTGCTCCGGTTGATCTAGCCGATTTGCAATGCAGTGTTGAGCGCGTTAAAACAGCATACATGCAGCATGAACCAACGACTACTGAAGCGATTGATGAAGCATTAAAGCAATATACTTATCCGCAGGATTTTGTGTTACCAAAGGGTTCAGATGTCAGCGTTGTAAAGGATTTATTTAGCAAAAAACAGTTGGCGCAACTTGGATTTTTGAAACATTTAATTACACAAGAAACGGATAACAATATCCGAACATCGCTGTTGTTGGCGTTTTCAAGCACCTTGAATCTTATTAACTTAACTTGTCATCCTTCTAAACGAGGCAGTGTAGACAGCGCCGTGATGCGTTATTACCGCTATAGATTAGCGCCTAGCCATAAAGACTTAAATGTATTAAAAACTTTTGAAAACAAAATGAAAGGCGTGTTTAATGCCAAGCGCGAGATAGCGCCTAAAATCAACGCGGACACCATAGCACAGTTGCAGGTCATTCAAGGGACTGCAACGGATTTGTCGTTCTTAAAAAAAGAAAGTGTGGATTACATTTACACTGATCCACCCTATGGCAAAAAGATTCCTTATCTTGATTTGTCCGTCATGTGGAATGCGTGGTTAGATTTGCCCGTGACCGAGCAGGATTATTGTTTAGAAGCCATTGAAGGCGGCGAACATGAGAAAAGCAAAGCGGATTACAACGCCCTGATTGCGAAAAGTATTGAGGAAATGTATCGGGTATTGAAATTTGAGCGTTGGATGTCGTTTGTGTTTGCGCACAAAGACCCAGAATTTTGGCATTTGATTATTGAAACAGCCGAACGCTGTGGTTTTGAATATGCGGGTGCAGTGGCGCAGAAGAATGGTCAAACCAGTTTTAAGAAACGGCAAAATCCGTTCACGGTGTTGTCTGGTCAGTTGATTATTAACTTTCGGAAGGTGCGCAAACCCAAGTACATTATGAAAGCCAGTTTGGGCATGGATGCGGGTGAAATCGTGTTGCAAACGATTGAGGGCGTGATTGCAAAATATCAGGGTGCAACGTTGGAGCAAATTAATGACGAGTTAATTATTAAAGGCTTGGAATTGGGCTTTTTAGATTTGCTGAAAAAAGAGTATTCTGATTTGACGCCATTGCTGCTTGATCTGTTTGATTATGATAACGACACTGAATTGTTTAGCATTAAACAAAACAAGCAATTCAAAACGCATGTTGATCTGAAATTGCGGGTTCGTTACTATTTGATCTCTTATTTACGTCGGATGGAAATTGAGAAGAAAACGGCGCGGTTTGATGAGATTGTGTTAGCGATTATGCCGTTGTTGAAAAACGGAATTACACCAGAATCACAAACGATTTTAAGTGTTTTAGAAGATATTGCACATCGCGCTGGTGAAGGCTGGCGTTTGAATGCAGATGGACAAGCAACTCTCGGCATCTAACTGTTTTATCTCAAAATCATAAATATCAACCCTATTGTTGGCAGCGGCTGTGGCGTTTTTATTCGCAGTGCTGAGTTCAGTGCAAACAGTAAAAACGGCGGCGTTGACCGGACGTCAAGATAAAAACAATTCTTGTTTGTCCACTCCAAAAACAGATGTTAGGCTTGCAGTGTTCTCGTCAACGGCGTCCGGTATCGCCCACCGTGACGCCATTTTTTATCACTGCTAGGACATCTAAACCCATGAAAACATTAACGCTTTCGACTGCCATTGCATTGGCGCTGGCTATTCAAACTCCTGCTTTTGCTGACAGCGTGACCACCCGCTTGACGCGGCTGGAAGCGCAAAACCGCGCTCAAGAAGCGGCGCTGCAACAGCAATCCGCCGCACTCATCAATCAGCAGGCAGCCGCTGCGCCAGACCATGATGATTGGATTCATCGCCTTGAATTTTCTGGGTTAATTGAAGTGGAAGCGGGTTATTTCGCCCCTGAAACCGGCAGCAGCACCAGCGATGTCACGTTGGCGACGGTGGAGCTGGGCGTGAAGTCGAAGGTGAATGCGTGGATTGAGGCGGGCGTGTCGCTGTTGTATGAGCAGGATGTGACCGATTTGGAAATCGACACCGGTTATCTCACCGTTGCCAACGCCGAGGTGACGCCGTTGTCGTTCACGGCGGGACAGATTTATCTGCCGTTTGGCGTATTTGCCAGCAATTTGATTTCCGATCCGCTCACGCTCGAACTCGGTGAAATCCGCGAGTCGGCGCTGCAAATTGGAATGGAACGCGGCGACTTTGCGGGCGCACTGTATCTGTTTAACGGCGAAACCACGCTTGACGACGACGATCAGCTTGACAACTGGGGTGCGATGGTTGGCTACACTCACACCGCATCAGAACGGACGTGGGCGGCAAGCGTTGGTTATCTCAACGATCTCGGCGAAACCGACCTGTTGCAAGAGCGCGTGGGAGCGCGTTCGGAACGGAGTGGGGCGTGGACGGCGAGTGCGAATGCCAGCGTCGGGCGTTTCAGCGTCACTGGAGAATATGTGACCGCCGTCGATGACTTTGCCGCTGACCAGATCGGGTTTAAAGAACAGGGCGCTCGCCCTTCCGCGTGGACGCTCGAAGCGGGATTGCGCTTTGCCGTGCTGGGAAAACAATCTATTGTATCAATCGGTTATCAAGGCACGAGGGAGGCGCTGGCGCTTGATTTGCCAGAACAACGTTGGTTGCTGGGCTGGTCGGTTGAAGTGTGGGAAAAAACCACGCTGGCATTGGAATGGGCGCGGAGCACCGCGTATGACCACGCTGACGGCGGCAGTGGTGACACCGATGACAGCGTGATCGCGCAGCTTGCGGTGGAATTCTAAAGTTGAAGTGGTGATGCGGACGCATCACCCACAGCTCACAAGCTGTTTGCCAGCACCAGCCCGATCATCAGCGCCACCGGATAACAACCCAAAATCAGCCACAGCGCCTGCCGCAATTCCACCGCCGTGAGCTGGGCTGGCCACTCCGGTTCGCCGATAAACCGCTCATTGATTAACTGCCCGTCGCGCCACACCGGACCGAGCAGGCGCACCCGCAACGCGCCAGCCAGCGCCGCCTCACTCCAGCCCGAATTGGGACTCGGCAGCAGCGCGTGATAACGCCACGCCGTGCGCAGCGCCAGCAGCGGATGCAACCGTTGCCATGCCGCCACCATCGCAATCATCACCACAGAAATCCGCGCTGGCAGCCAGTGCATCCAATCGTCGCACCGCGCCGCTGCCCAGCCAAAGCGTTGATAACGCTCATTTTGATAGCCAACCATCGCGTCCAGCGTGGAAATGACTTTGACTACAATCAGCCCCGGCAAGCCGAATAAACACAGCGCCCACAGCGGCGTCAGCACGCCATCGGTCAGATTTTCCGCCAAGCTCTCCATCGTGGCGCGGACGATGCCGTCTTGTTGCAACGGCGCAGTGTCGCGTCCCACCAATTGCTTCAATTGCTGCCGCGCTGCCGGCAGATCGTCAAGCAGACTCAAAATCCGTTTGCCCTGCACGATCAAATCCCGCAGACACAGCAGGCTGGCGGCGAGATACAAATCCCAGATGAACACCAAATGCGGATGAACCAAGCTCAGGCTGGCGCGAATGCCCAGCCACACGGTCAGCGCGACCGTCAGCACCAGCAGCAGATGCAGCACGCCGCCGCTGCGCTGATTCCAACCGCGAGCGAATAACTGCCGCTCAATCGCCGTGCTCAAATCACCGATCAGCCGCACCGGATGCAGCCGATACGCCGGATCACCCAGTACGACATCAAGCAAACACGCAGCAATAATCAAGGTCATGGAGTTGGTTCCTCAATGGGCGTGGGACGGAAACGTCGCGGGAACGCGGCGTCATAAAGTTTGGAAGGAATGGCGCTGGGGCGAAACCGCGCTCCGAGTGCCGGACTCACCACAATCAACGCCTGCCGATCAATGTTGACCGCTCGGCACTGCGCGGCGATGTCATTCAAAGTGCCGCGCAACACGACCTCATCTGGCCACGTTGCCTTGTGAACGATGACCACCGGCGCGATCGCCGCCCAGCCCGCTTCAAGCAACTGCGCGACCACCGCCTCGATGCGTTCAATCGACAGAAAAATGCACAGCGTGCAGCCGTGCGCCGCCAGCGAAACAAACGACTCGCCCGCCGGCATCGCCGTCCGTTCCGACAGGCGCGTAAAAATCACCGTTTGCGTGAGTTCCGGCAGCGTCAAACATTCACCCGCCGCCGCTGCCGCCGCCATTGCTGACGACACGCCAGAAACAATCCCCACCGGAATTCCCGCTGCATCTAGTGGACGCGCCAGCTCGGCGACGACGCCGTACAGCGTCGGATCACCGGTTTGCAGCCGCACCACCACCGCGTGGTGCTGGGCGCGATCCAGCAACCACGCCGTGACCTCCGCCAACGCCATCGTTTTGGAGTCGGCGATCTCGCACTGGGGAGCTGCCCATTGCAGCACCGTTTCTGCCACCAACGAGCCGGTGTACAAAATGGCCCCCGCTTCGGCCAGCAATCGCGCCCCGCGCACCGTAATTAAATCTGGTGCGCCCGGCCCGGCACCCACAAACCACACCTTGCCCGTCATAAATACTCGCTTTGGTTTATTAAAATAGTTGTCAGTTTTCGGTTGTCAGTGACATTCAAAATTATCGCGGCATAAAAAGTCAATATCATTTTGATCTGCGCTGTGTGCATTCAGCTCCGTTATCAAACCCGCGCAATAAAAACGAGCGCGTTATTCAATACAGGAGCTGAAAAAACGCAATTAGCCCGCGTCTTGTCGAATCGGCACGATGGTAATATCCACGCGCCGATTTAAGCGCCGCCCGGATTCGCTGGCATTGCTGGCAATCGGTTGATCTTTCCCAAAACCAGCGGACGTCATCCGATTCGCCACCACGCCGCCATTGCCGAGATAACGCTCCACTGAACCCGCCCGGCGTTCCGACAGCATTTGATTGTGACCGGCAGAACCAGTGCTATCGGTATGCCCAGCAATCGCCAATTCCGTCTTGCCATATTTGGTCACGATGGCAGCGATCTTATCCATCGTGCTGTAAAAACCGGGCTTGATCTGATCGGAATCAACTTCAAACGTCGTCTCGCCCGTCATTCCCACCAATAATTCATCATTGGGCAGTTTTTGGACGCGAATCATGCCGCTCGCAATTTCATCTGCCAGCGCCTTCTGGAAATCTTGGTGCTGTTTTTCCATATACGCGCCGACCGCCGTTCCTACCAACGCCCCGCCAATCGCACCGATGAGCGCCCCGCGTCCAGCATTAGCGCCTTTGGAACCAATTAGCGCCCCCGTTGCCGCACCGATGGCAGTGCCAATCATCGCGCCCTGACCGGTGTCTGAGACGCCACCGCTGGGGGTGGCGCAGCCGCCTACAATCATCGCGCTGGCAGTACACGCAATCACAGTCATCGAAAATGGTCGTTTCATCGCAAACCTCTTGTGGTAAAAAAACAGTTCATTGTGCGTTACGTTTTAACCAACGCCACAGCTCACACTCTCATTCACACGCTATCATCATCATAGGAAATCAAGCACATGCGCCACATCACACCCCTTCTCGCCAGCGTACTCTTTACTGCCGCTACCTCGGCGCTGGCTGCCAATCCCAAGGTCGCCATCGACGTCACCATCGACAATCAACCCGCCGGCACCGTCACGCTCGAATTATTCGCTGATGTCGTCCCCAAAACAGCAGATAATTTTCGCGCTTTGTGTACCGGCGAAAAAGGCAAATCGCTCAATTACGCCGGCAGTCCATTTCATCGCATTATTCCGGGGTTTATGATTCAAGGCGGCGACTTTACCAATGGCAATGGTACCGGCGGTGAATCCATTTATGGCAAATCATTTCCCGATGAAAACTTCCAATTGCATCACGACGCAGCCGGCGTGTTATCAATGGCTAATGCGGGACCAAATACCAACGGCTCGCAGTTTTTTATTACCGTCGCGCCCACACCATTTTTAGATGGCAAGCACGTCGTGTTTGGAAAAGTCATTGCTGGCATGGACGTGATTCAAGCGATGGAAGCACAAGGCAGTCGCTCCGGTCGCACCCAAACGCCCGTCACCTTCGCAGCTTGTCGGCAATTGCCATGACTGCCGCACCTCGTCCCCGTCGCATCGGCGTTCTGACCAGCGGCGGCGATGCGCCCGGCATGAACGCCTGTTTACGCGCCATCGTCCGCACCGCGATCTATCACAACTTGGAAATCATCGGCTTTCAACACGGCTTTCGCGGCGTGTTGCTCGGCGAATCGCAGGTGCTTGATGCCCGCTCCGTCGCCAACATCATCCAACGCGGCGGCACCATTCTCGGCAGCGCCCGCGCCCCAGAAATGCGCCATCCCGAAGGCTTAAAACAAGCCGCCAGCACCTTGAAAGGCTTGGGCATTGACGCGCTGTTAGTCATCGGCGGCAACGGTTCGATGCAGGGGGCGCTGGCGCTGGCAGACTATTGGCAGGGGCAACTCATCGGGCTGCCGGGCACGATTGACAACGATCTCGGCGGCACCGATTGGACGATTGGCTTTTTCACTGCGCTGGATACCGCGCTCAACGCAGTTGATCGGCTGCGCGACACCGCTGATGCCTTTGATCGCATCTTTTTGTTGGAAGTGATGGGACGTGACGCCGGTTGGATCGCGTTATTCACCGGTATCGGCGGCGGCGCGGAGGAAATTTTGATCTCTGAACAGCCGTATGATCCCGTCGCTCTCAGCGCCCGCATCAAAGGGTATCGTGCCCGCAACAAGCGCAGCGTGATCGTCGTGGTCGCAGAAGGTGCCTGTCCCGGTGGCGTAGCGCAGGTCGCAGCGGACATCGAAGGACATGGATTTGAAACCCGCACCTGCGTCCTCGGTCACATTCAACGCGGCGGCTCGCCGGTCGCGCTGGATCGCTATTTGGCGACTGAGATGGGCGTGTTTGCGGTGCAAGCGGCGCTGGATGGCGCAACGCTGGTGCTGGTCGGCAAACAAGGACAAAGCAATCAGCTCGTCCCGCTGCGCGAAGCGTTGGCGGATTGCAATCACCGACCACCCACGCATTTGCTTGAAATCAATCGCTTTTTGTCAATTTAACCGCTCACAAGTCGTGCTGGCGCAGATGCGCCAGCAGTTCGGCAGCGGAGACAACTCCCAGCACCCGCGCTGCCGCTATTTCAACGCCGTGTTCATTAAAGAAAAACAGCGCCGGTGGCCCGAAAATCCCAAATTGTTCCTGCATGACCGCCTGATCTGCCGCCGTGTTCGCGGTCACATCCACCTGCAATCGCACAAATCGCTGCACCGCCGTCCGCACCTTTGGATCACTGAACGTATCGCGCTCCAGCTCTTTGCACGACACGCACCAATCCGCATAAAAATCCAGCATGACCGGCTTGCCCGCTGCGGTCGCCGCCGCCAGCGTGCGGTCAAGATCGGCGCTGTTCACCCGCTGAAATAACAGCTCGGCACGTTCGGGCGCAGCGGCGCTGGTCATCACACCGCGCAATGGCTGCAACGGATTGTTGCCACCCGCAGCCGCGCCAAGCAACTGCAAGGTGCCATAAATCAACAACATCACGCCGCAGCTCCGCCACAACGTGCGCCAGCCGCTGCTTCCCGCTGGCACTGGTGTCAACGCGCCGAGATAGATTCCGCTGCTAATCAACAACATGCCCCACAGCAGCAGCGTCAACGCCGCCGGCACGATCCGCTCCAGCAGCACAATCGCCACACCCAGCAGCAACACGCCAAACACCGTTTTGATCGCTTCCATCCACGCTCCCGCTCGCGGCAACAGGCGTCCAGCCGAGGTGCCAATTACCAGCAGCGGTGCGCCCATTCCCAAGCTCAATGCAAACAGCGCCAGCCCTCCGAGCACTGCGTCGCCGGTCTGGCTGATGTAAACCAGTGCGCCGAACAGCGGTGGCGCGACGCAGGGACTGATGATGAGTGCCGACAGCAATCCCATGATGGCGACGCCGAGCAGCGTGCCGCTGGTTTGCTGGTTGCTGATGGCGGCGAGTTTGGATTGCCAGCGCGACGGCAATTGCAGTTCATAAAATCCAAACATCGCCAGCGCCAGCAGCACAAAAATCACTGCGAAGCTACTGAGAATCCAAGGATTTTGGAAAGTGGCTTGTATATTTGCGCCAAACAAACCGGCGGCGATTCCCGCCAACGTGTAGGTCAGCGCCATCGCCAGCACATACACCAATGACAGCCAGAAGGCGCGGCGGGTGGTGAGCATTGCGCCCTGTCCGACGATGATGCCGGACAAAATCGGAATCATCGGAAACACGCACGGCGTGAATGCCAGCAGCAGCCCGAAGCCAAAGAACACAGCGCAGATCGCCCACCACTTGCCGCTCGCCAACACACTGGAGAATTGATCGGAAAATTCGCCTTGCTCAAATCCCCCCTGCCCCCCTTTTTCAAAGGGGGGTTCCAGAGCCAGAGCTGGCGCGTCATTCTCATCTGGCAGTGGCAGCGGTTCGGCGATTTCACCCGCTGGCAATTGCTGCGCTGCTGGCGCGACCGGCAGCGGCGGCTGGACTGGTAATTCCAGCGCCAGCCGCTGCGTTTGCGGCGGATAACACACGCCAATTTCCGCGCAGCCCTGATAACGCACGATCAGCGTAAACGCCGTTGCTTCCGGCGTCGTGCGCAGCAGCGGCACCACAAATTCCAATTGATCGTGATAGACCTCCGCATCACCCAGCGCCCCGTCTGGCAATACCGCTGCGGTTTTGACGCCGCCCGCCGGACGTTTGAACGCACCGAGCGCCACGCTATCGCCCGCAGCTTCCAGCGTCACGTCGAGCGTCTCCCGATATAAATAGGTACCCGGCGCGATGTCCCAGCGCAGCAGCACCTGTTCCGGCGGGATCACTTCTGCCGTCAACTGAAATGCCTCAGTCACCGGCAACAACTCGTCTGGCGCATTGACGCGCAGCGCGGGCGGGTGATTGAGCACGGCGGCGACGCGAACCGGCAGCGCCAGCGGACGCGGCAACGTCAATTGGAACGACTGGCGCTGTGGCGGATAACAAAATCCCGCATCGGCGCAGCCCTGAAACGCCACTTCAAGCGTCATCTGCTCCGGTGCCGTCGCGTCGCGCTGAATCGGTATCAACAGCTCGCCAGAATGCCGATCAATCCCGACCGCCCCAAGCCACTGATCTTGCTTGATTTCTGGCGCAGGACGCGCCGGCAGCTCCAGCGCAATGCCGGGCGTGGGCGAGCTGATGTGCCATTTATCCCGATACAGGTAATAACCGGCGGCAATCGTCCAGCGCACCCGCAGCGTCGTCGCATTTTCAACCTGCGCGGTAATTTGAAATGCCTGCTCCGGCGGCAACATCGTGTCAGCGCGAGCGCCTGCCGTTATCAACAACAATATGAATAAAACAAAATAGCGTATCAACACAATTGAACCATTGTTGGTAAATGTCATATCAATTCTGGTCGTCCGGTGAGATAACCCTGACATAATTGAAATCCCATTTGAATACAGACCGCAGCTTCTTCTTCAGTTTCCACGCCTTCTGCCAGCGTTTGCGAACCCAAATCCAGCACCAATTTCACCAATTGTTCAATCATCTGCTGTTTTTTCAGCGGAGCGCGATGAATATCTCGAATTAACCCCATATCAAATTTTACAATATCCGCAGGAATATCAGCGATTTCGTGTAACCGCGCCTGCCCCGCGCCAAAATCATCATACGCCATCAACACGCCACACTCGCGCAAACGGTCTACCACTATTTTCATTTGATTGCCATTATTCACCGCCGTTTCGTGAATCTCCATCACCAATTCCATTTGTGGTGCCAGCAACAACAACTCTTTAACTGAAGTAAAAAACGACTCTAAAGACATCTCTTGCGGATGGCTATTCATAAACAAGCGCACTGGCTTTCCACGTCGCGCTGCTGCTTTCGCCCCACAGCGGCGGAAGGCTTGCGATAATTCCACTTCTTTATTCAGTTTTTCTGCAAGTTGAAATAATTGCAATGGCGATTGCGGTAAAGCGAGATGCGCTCCGCGTCCCAACACTTCATACGCCAAAACTTGGCGGGTATGAAAATCAACAATCGGCTGCCACGCCACGCGCAATTGATCCTCTTTTAACATACTCAGAAAATCAGTTTCTTGCAGTAAAAAGTTCTCCGGTAAACTACTGCCAACTTCAACCAAACAGGTTTGTTCACGCACTGATTTGCTGGTGAACTTTGAACTATCAACCACAGATTGACTTAAACGAAATTCCGCCGTACCAAAGTGTAAAATATCGCCTTCCAATACTGACGTGGGCGCAATAATGCGCTCCCGATTGCGATAGGTGCCATTGGTGCTTTCTAAATCAGTGAGCAATAATTCTCCCCGCGCACTCAATTCAAAACGGGCATGAACCCGCGACACGCCATTAGAATCAATGGTGATTGTGCATTGCGTACTGCGCCCCACCGTTGCGGGAAAATGATCCATCGGCACTAATACCGTATTCCCATCAACTGGCGCACCTTTAAGAAACCAAGATTTAATCATCAGTAGAATCCTGTTACTGGAAGTGAAAGCGCCGTTTAATGCGCGTCCTGTGGATGTTGTGTTTGACGCGGCAATAATTGCGCGGTGGTGTCGGCTGTAATCACGGTCATATTGCGCTCTTGCGTTGCTAACCGTTTATTGGTGAGTAATTTTTCTTGCCGCGAACGCACCGTATAACCCAGTGCTGCGCCGCCGACCGCCGTTAAAGTCACCAAGCCTAAAGTCATAAATTGTGCCACCATCATGGCGACACCTAAACCCACTGTGCCACCGACAATCACGCCTGTTTTTAAGCTCATTCCCATCGCTGGACGGGTACGCGCTTTTGCTGCTAAACGTTCATTGGAACGTCCATCTTTAGCGCGTTGTTGTTCTGCTTTCACCCGAATTTTTTCACGTTCTTTAGAAAAGCGTTCGGTGATTTTTGAGACAGCGCGACTGCGATGGGCATAAACAATGGTGTTAAACCACAGCGCCGCTAAAAAACCAATCGCCGCACCGAGCCCGGTAAATAATGGCCAAGTGACTTGCCAATTGGTTTGCAAAGCGGTGTAAATCAACAATACTGTGACAGCTTGCAATAACAAGATGCCGACTAAAAAGCGCACGAAACTACTGAAACTATCAGGAATAATGTTCATATTGCGCGAATAAAATCCGGTTGAGTGATAAAGTGAAACTCTGAAAACGGTTCGATATACAACGCTTCACGACGGTGAGTTGCAGTCTGATTCGATTTTAGCGCCCCAAGCAGTGACACCCAATTTGATTTGCCTTGGGCTTTTTTTCCCGTTGTCGTGGGCACTTTAATCGGCAATGCTAATAGGCGTTCTTGAATAGCCGCTAAATTGTCTAATTGTGCAGTGCCGCTGGTAGCAAGCGGGCGATCATACGCATCAATCACGCCATAAAGATGTTCGGCACCGATCATTGATAAATCGGTGATTAAATGTGGCGCGGCGGGATCAGTGGGCGTCAGGCGCGGCTCTAATGACGAGACTAAAAAGGGGCCGCTGTTGTGCTCAATTTGCGTCGCTAACTGTGTCTGTCCATTACGGCGCAAGGTGGCGCTGAGATGATTTCGCATGGATTCGGCGAGATCAAAGGCGACTTGTTCAATTAACGGCTGACCCACTTTTTCAGGATAAATCGGAATTAAAAATGCCGGAGTTTCCAAATTGGGATCAGCATGTTGCGCATCGGCAGTGATGTAGGTTTCAATCACGCGCAATAATTCTTGCGCCCGCGTGGTTGCTGAAGGTGTGGCTTTTGATTCTAACTTTCCGACTAAGACAAAGGTGTATAACCCATAACCGGGAATAGCATCTTCATAAAGCCGATTTAAGGCAATGGCGGTATCAACTTTGGAAAAATCACCGGCAGCCGGAAAATACACCATTCCATAAGTGGGCAATGATTTGGCGGCAGCAGTATTGTCTTCAGCTTGTTGTTGCAAATGCGCCAATCGCGCTAATCCCGCTTGCACGGCGGCAGTCAGCGGACGTGTCGCGCCACTGCCCTGCAAAAGTTGCGCCCGCTCCACAATGAGCGCGGCCTGCGCCTCGCCGCCGCGTGCCACCATTTCCGTTACCACTTCGGGCGGCGTGCCGCACTTGCCGAGCACCAAGGCTTCGGTGGCGACCGTCGGCGCTACCCCGGAAAAATACAAATCCGCTACCAGTGAGCGCAGCACTCGCGGGGCGGCAGCGGCAGGCATTCCCTGACAAACCGCGCTGAGTTCTTGGCGCAGGCGCAAGGGTTCTTGGCTGTAAAGGCGTCCCATCGCGCCAGCATTGGGTTCTAGCAATTCCGCTGGCGTCACCGGCGTTTCCCAAGGTGGCGGCGGCGGTTGTTGGGCGACGAGTCCCCGACTGCTCGGCGCTACAGTCGCCAGCGGCGCTGCTGATGGCAGGGTGCCGCAGCCGGTCAATAGCGTCAGCGCCAGCAGCCCCAAGCCACAGCGGGCAGCCAGCGGCGGGCGTGATATTGAACTCGCAAAGCAAGAGGGCGAACGCTTCAAGGTCGTGATTCTTAAATGAGAAAATCGCATAATAACGGAACTATTTTGGTGAATCATCGCGCCGAAATTCGCCTTCAATGATTGAGGTGGACGCCGCTGGCGCGGGGTGGCGAATGCGCTGATTGACCAGCAGCCGTTGCCGCAGCCACCGGCGCAGCGGCGGCAGTAATAGCGCAAAGCCGGTGGCGTCAGTTAAAAATCCCGGCAATAACAAAAAAATCCCCGCGATTAACAATAATGCGCCATCAAATAACTCATGCGTGGGCACTTCACCGCGCTGTAACGCACTTTGCACCCGCTGTAACACGCTAAATCCTTGCTGGCGTACCAATGCAGCACCGACCACTGCGGTCACAATCGCCAAGCCAATTGTGGGCAATGCGCCAATCGCTACGCTCACGCGAATTAAAAAGTAGAGTTCTAACAGTGGCACACCGATTAAGAACAGTAGAAAAAATAGCATATCATTCTCGCTTTATTGCGCTGAAGTGTGCGCAGGAATACTGACTTAAATTGCCCAACAAGGCAATTATTTCATTGTGACGGTTGAATAGTGACGTATGATTAGAGATGACTTGCAGCACCTTGGAACCAATCGTTAAGATGAAAACGACCTTCGCCATTTTACGCGCCGCCCCTGCTGGTGTTCGCATCCTTTCTCAACGCCAATTTTGGCAATCATGGTCTTGAGTCTAATGAAGATACTTTTGGTTGACGATTCAAAATCCGCCCGTTACGCCCTGCGGCTGCAACTCCAGCGTCACGGCGTTGACGTGGAGACGGCAGACTGCGCCGAATCTGCGTTTGAATTCCTCAAAACGCAGCTCCCGGACGCGATTCTGATGGATCACATGATGCCGGGGCTAAACGGTTTCGAGGCGCTGGACGTGATTCGTGCCGATCCGCGCACCGCCGCCATTCCGGTGGTCATGTGTACCTCGCACGAAGAGCCGGAATTCGTCACAACTGCCAATCAAAAAGGCGTGTTTGGCATCTTGCCCAAATCGGCTGCCGCTGACTTTTTGCCGGAGATTCTCGACCGGCTGCAAGTGCAACTGGCAACTGCGGCGCTGTCTGAACCTGAACCCAGCGCCAGCGTCGCCCCCATCATTGCCCCGCCGCCAGTCGCCGTAGTCGCGCCTGCTGCGCCAGCGTGGTCAGAAGAGACCGTGCTGGCGCTAGTTGAGGAGCGGCTCAACGTCCGGCTGGCGGCGCTGCTCACGCCGCAACTGGACGCGCTGCGCCGGGAACTGCTCGCACAATTTGCTTCTGAAATCAAATCATTGCAGCAGCGCGTAGAAACGCAGTTGGCAGAAACAGCAGCAATACCCGCGCCAACTGCGGCACCGCCCGCCCTCACGGTGGCGGAGGTGCAAACGCTGGTGGAGGCGCATTCCTCGCGGGTAACGGCTGACACCTCGGAGTTGCTCAAGCGCGGTTTATATGCGGAGCGGGCGCTGATTTTGGAACAGGTGGCGAAACAGTGGCGCGAATTGCCGCCCGCGCCGACTCCGGCATCGAGCGCAGCGGTGATTGATGAAACGGCGCTGTTGCGGCAGGCGACGGCGCAAGCGCAACGGGCGGCGAAGGAGCAGATTGAGGCCGCACTCGCGGCGCAACCCGCACCAGAAGCAGCAGCCGCGACCGTGCCGGGCATGGTGTACGGATTATTTGTATTGGCAACGGTGTTGGGAATGGGCGCGGCAGCAGCTGTGTATTTCGTGTTGACGGGCGCAGGAATGCCGCCGCCATAATTGCAATCGTCTCAACAGCAAGTGAAAAAAACCCGCCAACCGGCGGGTTTTTTCATAGAGCATTCAAACCGCTGCATTAGCGATCAAGCTGTTCCAAAAAGCGTTTCATCATACTGACCAATTCTCGCGCTTCAGTGCGTCCCTGCCAAATATCCAGCAATTGCTGGCGATGGCTTTCCATCACGTCTGGTGGATTGACTAAATAACCCATTGACCAACTCTTAAAAATGCGCTTTTCAATCGGCGCAATTCCAATCAACACCGAATCATAATGACGCGGATCAGCGAGAATAATTCCGTATAAGCGGATGAGATTTTCCTGCGGCCCTTCCAAAATCTGAATGAAATGACCGCCACCAGCGCACAAAATGCCGGTGATGTCCAAATCAGGATTTTTTCGCCGCGAGACCTCCAAAATTTGCTGCAATTCGGCATCATCATCCAAGCCAATACTGCTGCGACTCACATAAAGCATTCGTGACAAATAATTCATCTTTTAACCTCAAACCACAACTCGCTATTGCACTGAGCTTATATCAGGAAACCCACGCCCGCGCATTGCGAAATATCCGCAACCACCCGCTTGCTTCCGCATTTTTTATTGATGGTTGCCACGTTTGTTGAATGGCACGAAATACCCGCTCAGGATGCGGCATCATCATCGTCACGCGCCCATCAATACTGGTTAAACCCGCAATTCCTGCCGGTGAACCATTCGGATTGGCGGGATAACGCTCCGCAACGCGCCCATCATTTTCAAGATATTGCACCGCAATGAATGGCTGCGCTGTCGCCAATTGCGCGGTATTGGCAAAGCTCATGCGTCCTTCACCGTGCGCGACCGCAATCGGCAAGCGTGATCCGTGCATTCCATGCAATAAGATGGAGGGCGATTCCGCAATTCCAACCAACAACGTCCGCGCTTCAAATTGTTCTGAGCGATTGCGTTTTAATTGCGGCCAATGCGCAGCACCGGGGATCAATTCTTGCACTTGTGCCAGCATTTGACAGCCATTGCACACGCCCAGCGTGAAGGTGTCAGCACGGGCAAAAAATGCTGCAAATTCATCGCGGGCGCGTTGATTGAATTGAATAGTTTTTGCCCATCCGGTGCCCGCACCCAAAACATCGCCGTATGAAAAACCACCACAAGCGGCTAATCCACGAAAAGCTGTCAGTGCAATGCGACCGGCAATGATGTCGGAGACGTGAACATCGACACAATCAAATCCCGCTGCATGAAACGCTGCCGCCATTTCAATCTGACCATTAACGCCCTGCTCGCGCAGAATGGCTATTGCTGGACGCGCTCCGCGTGCAATAAAGGGCGCAGCAATATCATCATGTGGATCAAAAGTGACGCTTTGATGTAAACCGGGATCATTTACAGCAATTCGCGCAAATGCTTCGGCAGCGCAAGCGGGATCATCACGCAATGCCTGCATTTGATAAGTGGTTTCTGACCAGATGTGTTGCAATGCAGCGCGGCTGATTAAAATCCCCCCCGCCCCCCCTTTTTCAAAGGGGGGAGAA
>NZ_NRRQ01000036.1 GCF_016583745.1 Chromatium okenii | reverse complement strand
CGGAGTAGCGATTAAAAACTGAATGTAATCTTGTTCGGTACATTTTGCAGCGTTCATCTTTGTATAGCCAAGCCAGAATAAATTGATTGCGGCACAACAGTAGGATTGAAGGTGCTGCGCCGATTTTAACAATCATTTTGTGGTGGATCGACTATATTCTAAAGCTATTTTTGGTCAACTGCGTAACTCCTAGACTCGATGGATTGTGAACCTGTTTTTTGAAGCGTTTGGGTTCTTTCTGCTAGTTTGCACTGACAATTGCCAATCGTCATCCCGAAACCCTCCGTGAATTGGTAGACTGAATAGAAAACGCTCCGCAATTATATTCCGCAACAGGTAACGTCACTCAACGCCGCAGCCCGAATTTACCCATTTTGTAGCGCAGCACTCGTTCACTGATTCCCAATTGTTCGGCGGCTCGCGTTTGAATCCAATCCGTTTTATCCAACGCCGTGCGCAATAATTCGCGCTCCAACGTTTCGAGCCGTTCCTGCAACAGCCCCGAATCCGCAGCCGGCTGGCGCCGCACCTCAGCGGGCAAATCAGTCGGTTGTAACCAATTGCCCCGCGCCAGCGTCATGCTGCGGCGGATGATGTGCTCCAACTCGCGCACGTTGCCGGGAAAATCGTAGCGAATCAAAATGTCCAGCGTTTCCGCTGCCACTTGCAACGGTCGCCGCGCATCACGAGCGATGAAATGCGCCACCAGCGCCGGAATATCCTCACGGCGCTGGCGCAACGGCGGCACTGCGACATCCAACACATTGAGACGAAAGAATAAATCCTCGCGGAAGCGTCCAGCGTCTACCAGCGCCCGCAGATCGCGGTTGGTCGCAGCCACCACGCGCACCGCCACCGCAATCGTGCGTTCACTGCCAACCCGTTGAATACGCTGTTCTTGCAGCGCCCGCAGCAACTTGGATTGCAGCAGCAGCGGCAGCTCGCCCACCTCATCGAGAAACAAGGTGCCGCCGTGAGCGCGTTCAAAGCAGCCGCGATGTTGCCGCTCCGCGCCCGTAAATGCGCCTTTTTCGTGCCCAAACAGCTCACTTTCAAACAGATTTTCTGGAATCGCCGCGCAATTCAGCTCAATGAACGGCGCAGCGGCGACCGGACTGAGCAGATGAATCAAATGAGCGATCAATTCCTTGCCGGTGCCGGTTTCGCCTTGAATCAACACGCTCCACGGGCTATCGGCCACCCGCCGCACCAGCGACAAGGTCTCACGCAGCGCCGGGCTATCGCCGATCAATTGCAACGGCAGCGGCGCGGTTTCCACCGCCTGTACCACTTCCGCCACCTCCTCAGCAACGGCGACCGTCAGCGCAATCTGTTGAATTTTATCGCGCAAGTGACTGAGATTGATCGGTTTTTCGATGAAATCATCCGCGCCCAATTTCATCACATTGACCGCCGTTTCCACCGCGCCATACGCCGTAATCAACATGGCGCGAATCAACGGATTTTCCGCCTTCATCTGCGCCAACACCTGATCGCCAGTCATGCCCGGCATTCGATGATCGAGCAGCGCCAGCGTGATCGGCGCTTGCCGAAACCGCGCCAGCGCCTCCAAACCATCAGCGGCAGTCAGCACCTGATGTCCCTGTTTTTCGAGAAAACCCGCCAGCAATTCGCGCTGTAACGGATCATCGTCAGCAACCAAGATATTCATTGCAGTGAAAGCCTGAGTGAAAAAAGTTGTCAGTTATCGGTTGGCAGTGACGACGGTTTTTTACTGCCAACTGCCAACTCAAAACCGATGCCGCAGCGCCGACGCAGTCATCGGCCATTGCTCCTTGTGACGAATGAGCGCCGCCGCGCCCTCAAAACGCAGAGAACTGTATTTGCCGTAATGCGGCAGTTTCCGCGTCAGCGCCGGTAATGCCGCCACATCCGACGTTACCAACCACGCCAACGGCTGCTGCCCACGTTGCCCGGTCAGCACGATGCTGGCGCTGGCACCATCAAGCACCGTCGCGCCGATATGCACCTGCCGCGTCGCTGCGTCCACCGTGAACGCCGTCGCCCCGCTCGTCAGCGCCGTTTGGTGCCGATTGTCCCAGCCAAACAGCCACACCGGCTGATCGTCCGGCACCTGCGCCAGCTCCCGATCTAAACGAATTTGCCAGCCCGGATGACCGGCTTGCCAGCGCGTCGCCAATTGTTGATATGCCGCCAGCTCCGGCGCTGACGCAGCAGCCGGCAACACCAACAGCCCGCGCTCGGCCCCAAACAACGCGCCGAGCGTGACTGGTGTCTCGCCCGCCTCCAGCTCGCGGAACACGTCAAATTCTGGATCAACGTCCAGCGAGCGCGGCTTGACCGGCAGCGGGATCGCAAATGGCGTGAGACGCTCGCTGCTGCTGATGTTCACCCGCAGCGGCGCTCCCGTTATCGGCGTGATCACCAGCGGAATCTGCACCGGAAACGGTGCCGCAGCTTGGATTTGCGCGATCTGACCGCTGACTTGATAACCATCGCCGTTCGCCGTCATCTGCACGTCGCGCAGTGCCAAACGCGGTGCGCCGGGGCGCGTCGTCCACGCCGTGAAAAAGTCGCTCAGATCGCGCCCGCTGACGGCTGCAAAGGCGCGTTGCAGCTCGGTGAAACCGGCAGCTTGAAAGCGATTGTCGGCATAAAACCGCCGCAAGCCTTGCGTGAAAGTCGCTTCGCCGAGCTGCTGGCGCAGCATGTGAAAGAAAAATGCGCCCTTGCCGTAGCCGATGGCTTGAGATGCGGAATTGTGGCGAGCACGAAACGCAGCGAGCGGCACATCCGCTGTCTCGCGCACCCCATCCGCAAAGGCTTTGAGCATGTCGCGGCGATACTCCGCCCCGCGTCCAGCTTGGATTTGCAGCCAGTGATCCGCCAAATCGGTGGTCAGCCCCTCGCTCCAATTGCCCTCCGTTGCCGCGATGTACACGCCATTGCCCCACCAGTTATGCAAAATTTCGTGCGGGTAAGACGAGTCGATAATGAACGGCAGCCGCAGCACCTGTCCGCCCAACAGCGTCAGCGACGGCATTCCGTAGCCGGTCTCCCAGAAATTCTCCACCAGCGCGAACTTGGCGAACGGATAAGTGCCAATTAAATCAGCGTAGTGCGCGACATATTTGCCAGTGGCATCTAAATATCGCTGCGCGAGTGCCGCATCTGGCTGGCGCAAATACACCTGCGCTTCAAATCCCGCTGCTTGTTGGCGATAAACGGTGAATGGCGCGGCGAGCAGATAAATGTCCTCCTGCGGATGAGTTTCCGTCCAAGTGATCAAACCCGCGTCAGTCGCACCGGAATCGGCACCTTGTGACACCGCAGTCCAGCCCGGCGGCACCTGCGCTTGTAAAGTAAAGGTGTGCAGCATGGTGGGATGGCGCGGATACCAGCCGCTGTTGCCATCGAGAAACACGCCTTCGGGCGCAATGGTGCCGACTGACCACTGCTGCGAGCGTCCCAAATTCTCCGCCGTGTTGATGTGCTCATGCCGGATGCGCCCGCCGTAGCGCAGCGTCACTGCGCCAGCGCTCTGCCGCGTCAGCCGATAACTGGTCAAATGCGCGACAGTGCCGGTTGCCGTCAACGTCGCGTCACCAGCGACGAGTTGCGGATTCAAACCGCTGTGGAGCACAAATTCCCACGCAGTTTCAGCCGCCGGAAGTCGCAGCGTATCCTCAACTTGGACGGTGCCAGCGGCGGGATCAAGCGTCACCATCAAGCTGTGGGCGACGACCGGCGCGGCAGCCAAGATCGGCAGCGGCAGCGCGGTAAACAGCAGCAGCGCGACGGCGCTCACGACGCGGTTGAGACAGGGCAAATGCTGGCGCATCACGATTATTTCCGTTGTAAAAATAATGAGTTGAGAGGAAAACATGGAGCTTGAATTAACCGATGTGACGGCGCAACTGGCGTTTGGGGCGCGACTGGCAGCGCAGTTGCCGTCGCAGTGCGTCATCTATTTGGAGGGCGATTTGGGCACCGGCAAAACGACGTTGACGCGGGGCATTTTGCGCCATCTGGGACACAGCGGCGCGGTGCGCAGCCCGACGTACACGCTGCTGGAACCGTATCAATTGGCGCGATGTGCGCTTTATCATCTTGATTTATATCGGTTAATTGATCCAGAGGATTTGGAAGATTTGGGGCTGCGCGATCTGCTCGCCGATGACGCGCTGTGGTGCATTGAATGGCCGGAACGCGGGGCGCAGCGGCTGCCGCCCGCCGATCTGACGATTCAATTGGCGCATCATCCCGCCGGTCGTCATCTGCACCTGCGCGGGCACACGACCGTTGGCGCTGCCGTGATCGCAGCGGTGGCAGCGACAGAGGCGATCATGTGAATAAAATCAAGCGATTCATTGTCAGTCTGGTGCTGCTGTGCGGCGTGGCGACGGGCGCTGGCGCTGAGGTGACGGTGCAATGCGCGGGCATCAGCACCGATGCGGAAAAAACCCGCTTGATCCTCGAAACCAGCGCCTCGGTCACGCATCAGGTGTTCACGCTCGACAGCCCAGATCGGGTGGTGATTGATATTGCCGGGGCGCGGCTGGAGGGCACGTTGCCGCCAGCGACGAACCGCGACCGCACCTTGGTTGGTTTGCGCAGCGGGGTGCGCAACGTGGCGGATTTGCGCATCGTGTTAGACCTCAAGCAGGCGGTGCGGATTAAGAGTTTTGTTGCGCCGACGACCGACACGCAGCGCCAGCGGTTAATGATTGATTTGATTCCTAAAAAAAGCAGTTCGCGCTCGGAAACGCGGCAAGCGGCGGTGGTGGGGCAGATCAAACCCCGCGCTGCGCTGATTGCGATTGATGCGGGGCACGGCGGCCAAGACCCGGGCGCGATTGGCCCGACGGGGGTGCAGGAAAAAACGGTGACATTGGCGATTGCGCGACGGCTGGCGCGATTGGTGAATCAACAAAAAGGGCTGCGGGCGCTGCTGATTCGGAATACAGACGATTTTATTAGTTTGCAAGAGCGCGTGATTAAAGCGCGACAACAACGCGCCGATTTATTTATTTCTATTCATGCCGATGCGTTTGATGATACCAATGCACACGGTTCTTCGGTGTACACATTATCCATTGGCGAGGCGAGTAGCGATGCGGCGATGTCGCTCGCGCAGCGTGAAAATAGCGTTGATCGCGGCAGCGGCGTGGATATTGCTGCGAGTAACGATTTATTGGCAACGCTCATTGCTGAAATGACACAAAATACTACGATTGAACACAGCAGCGAAGTCGCTAATTTTGTTGTCGCCTATTTAGCAAAAGTCGGCGATCTGCATAAAACCGAGGTGCAACGCGCAGAATTCGTGGTTTTGAAAGCATTGGATATGCCGTCGCTGCTGGTGGAAACTGCATTTATTTCTAATGCGGAAGAAGAACGGCGTTTAACCAGTGCCAATCATCAATATCGTTTAGCGCAGGCGATGTTATTAGGCATTCGTGCGTATTTTCGCCGCAATCCGCCGCAGGGGTTGCAAGCTGCGACGGCGGATTGATTGATTAAAAAAGTTGTCAGTTGTCAATCAGGCTTTGTTAGAAGCTGCTGCTGGTTTGTCAACCTTTTTTATGCGCCTGCATTGCAAAAATAACCCTCTTTTTACTGACAACCGATAACTGACAACTCAAAACCGCCAACTCAAAAAAATGCCTATCCAAATTTTATCCGATCATCTGATTAGCCAAATCGCCGCCGGTGAAGTGGTTGAGCGCCCCGCTGCCGTATTAAAAGAATTGATTGAAAATAGTTTGGATGCGCAGTGCCAACATTTGTTGATTGATGTCGAACACGGCGGCATTAAACAATTGCGAGTGCGCGATGACGGCGAGGGCATTCCCGCCGCGCAATTGGCGCTGGCGCTGACCCGCCACGCGACCAGCAAGGTCGCTTCACTTGCCGATTTGGAGGCGGTGACGACGCTCGGTTTTCGCGGCGAGGCGCTGCCGAGCATCGCGGCAGTGAGTCGTCTCACGCTCACGTCTCACGCCAAAAACGGTGACGGCAGCGCGTGGACGTTGGCGGGTGCTGCCGATGGTCAACGCGATGCGCCGCGACCTGCCGTGCATCCGCCCGGCACCAGCGTGGAGGTGCGCGATCTGTTTTTTAACATTCCGGCGCGGCGCAAATTTTTGCGCACCGCGAAAACCGAGTTTGAACATGTGCAGCAGGTGGTACGGCGGTTGGCGTTGGCGCGACCTGATCTTGGCGTTCATTTGCGGCATGAGGGACGGACGGTGCTGGAACTGGCACCGCTGGGCACCGATCCGACCGCGCTGCTGCCCCGCATCGCGCAATTGCTGGGCGAACCCTTTGCGGCGCAAGCCCTGCGGCTCGATGCAGCAGCGGGAGAGCTGCACGTTCAGGGCTGGGTGCTGCGACCGGCGTTTGCCCGCAGCCAGCCCGATCAACAATTTTTTTACGTCAACGGGCGCATGGTGCGCGACAAAGTGGTGCTGCACGCAGTGCGGCAAGCGTTCAGCGACGTGCTCCATCACGGCCGCCATCCGGCGTATGTGCTGTTTTTGACGCTGCCGCCGCGTCAAGTCGATGTCAACGTGCATCCGGCAAAATCCGAGGTGCGCTTTCGCCACAGTCGCCAAATCCACGATTTTTTATTGCACGAACTGCACAAACGGCTGGCGCAAGGCACCTTGAATTTGCCCGTTGCGCCCCCCGCCATCGCGCCAGCCCGCGCTCCAGCACCCACCATCGCGCCAACTGTTGCTGCGCCAGCCGTTGTGAACGCTCCCGCTGCCGCGCCCCGGCAAGTCAATGATGAGCGCGTGCGTTATCAGTTCGCCCAAGCCTTTCAACAGCCGCCAGCGATTGCGCCCGCTGCAGCACCGCCATTGGAACCGGCGGCAACGCTCGCACCTGCGCCGTTGGGCGTGGCGCTGGCGCAACTCAACGGCGTGTATCTGCTGGCGCAAACTGCCGCCGGTTTGGTGATCGTCGATATTCACGCCGCTCACGAGCGCATCGGTTATGAGCGCCTCAAAACGGCGTGGTTAGCGGGACAGATTGCGCGACAAGCGTTGCTGCTGCCGGTCACGGTGCCGGTTAGCCGTCCCGAAGCCGAGGTGCTGACCAGCCACAGCGCATGGCTGCAACGGTTGGGGCTGGTGATTGACCGCATCGGCATTGAACAGGTGCTGGTGCGCGAAGTGCCGGTGCTGTTGCAACACACTGATATAAAAAGATTAGTCGCGGATGTGCTGGCAGACCTCGCCGCCACCGGCTACAGCACGGGCGTTGAAGAGGCGCTGCACGCGGTCTTGGCGACGCTGGCATGTCATAGCGCGGTGCGGGCGCAGCGGCAATTGACGTTGCCGGAGATGAACGCGCTATTGCACGAGATGACGACGGTGGCACGGATTGATCAATGCAATCACGGGCGACCGACGTGGATTGTCATTGAACAGCGCGAATTAGATCGCTGGTTTGCGCGGGGGCGCTAACAGCGCAATCACTGGCAATGAAACATCACTTTTTAATAGCACAATCACGTCATCAACCGCGCATTGCAATGAATGATAAAATCAACAGCGTTAATCATAAAACTGTTCTGAAAACTGCCAAGGCAATGATTAAAATAAAACATCCCGTCTCACAGGTACGCATTATTGGTGGGCAATGGCGCGGACGGCGCTTGCCAATTGTGGCGCAACCCGGGCTGCGCCCCACACCAGATCGGGTACGCGAGACATTATTTAATTGGCTCGCTCCCACGATCACCGGTGCCCGCTGTCTTGACCTATTTGCCGGCAGCGGCGCGTTGGGATTTGAAGCGGCATCGCGGGGCGCAAGCGAAGTCGTGTTGATTGAACGAGCGCCGTTAGTCGCTCGCCAATTGCAGCGCAACGCGCAATTGTTGAATTGGAACAGCGGGTTAGAGATCGTCACTGCTGACGCGCTGACGTGGCTGGCTGGCGCAGGGCGACCGTTTGAAGTGATTTTTTTGGATCCGCCTTACGCCGATGCTGCGCTCGCACCGACGCTGGCGCGACTGGTCAAGCATGGCTGGGTGGCGACCGGAGCGCGGGTGTATTTAGAAACGAGTGCGGCGCAAGAGTTTCCGCCGCTGCCGCCGGGGTGGGAATTGATTCGCCAAAAAACTGCGGGTCTGGTGCGTTATGGCTTGGCGACGGTTTAATAAAAAACCATAGAACATCACGCACAATGCTGTCATTGCAATGTCGGTTTTATTCCAATTGATTGGTGGCGCGATTCAGGAATTTACGCCTGAATCGACGCCCGCGCTCAACGAATTTTTAAGCTTGCCAGCCCAATCAATACCAATACAACCGTGATAATCCAAAAGCGCACAATCACTCGCGGTTCTGGCCAGCCTTTCAATTCAAAATGATGATGCAATGGTGCCATCCGAAAGATGCGTTTGCCGGTTAATTTGAATGAAATCACCTGCATCATTACGGAAACGGTCTCCATCACGAATACGCCGCCCATCACAAACAACACCAATTCTTGCCGCGCTGCGACTGCCACCACTCCCAACGCTGCGCCCAACGCCAATGCGCCGACATCGCCCATAAATACTTGTGCTGGATAAGCGTTGAACCATAAAAAGCCCAATCCTGCACCGACTAATGCCGCACAAAATACGATCAATTCACCGACTTCGGGCAAATGCGGAATCAATAAATAATTGGCAATTTGTCCGTGACCAGTTGCATAAACCAAAATTGCTAATGCTCCCGCCACCAATACTGTCGGCATAATTGCCAGCCCATCTAAACCATCGGTGAGATTGACTGCATTGCTGGAACCGACGATCACAAAATAGGTCAGCAGAATAAACCAAGGCCCCAGTTGCACCGTCAGGTTTTTTGCATACGGAATTAACAGCGCCGTTTCGGCTGGCGTTTGCGCGGTCACATATAGCGCAATCGCAGCGGCAAGTCCGGCGAGCGTTTGCCAAAAGTATTTCCAGCGGGCAATTAAACCGCGAGGATCGCGCTCCACTAACTTTTTATAATCATCCACCCAGCCAATTGCGCCAAATGCCAGCGTGGTCAATAACACAATCCACACATAACGATTGCTTAAATCCGACCACAGCAACGTGCTAATCGCCACTGCAACGAGAATTAACGCGCCGCCCATTGTCGGCGTGCCAGATTTGGATAAATGACTTTGCGGGCCATCATCGCGCACCATTTGCCCGATATTAAAGTTGCGCAAATAACGAATCATGGGGCGTCCCACCATCAGCGCAATTAACAGCGCCGTCATTACGCCTAAAATTCCGCGTAGCGTTAAATAACGGAACACATTAAATCCGCTATAAAAATCGGCCAACCAACTGGTTAAATACAACAGCATTCTAAAGTTCCATGTGAAATTTCAAAAGGTGGTTTTTTTGAGTTGTCAGTTATCAGCACAGCGATTTCTAAATAAACTGACAACTTTTTCTTAACTCAGCGCCTCAACAATTCGCTCCATCCGCGCCGAGCGCGAACCCTTCACCAACACGCGATCTGCCGCGTTGAGTTGCGGCATTAACCACGCAAGCAATTGTTGTTGATCGACAAAATGCCGACCGCCGTCACCAAACGCGGCGCTGGCGTGAGCACTGAGCGTGCCCACCGTCAACACCCGTTCAATGCCAACTGCTCGCGCCTTAGCGCCGACTTCAGCGTGTAAACGGGCGGCATCTGCGCCTAATTCCGCCAAATCGCCGCAAATCAGCCAGCGCCGTCCGTCCATTTGCGCCAACAACTCCAGCGCCGCTGCGAGAGAGTCGGGATTGGCATTGTAAGTGTCGTCAATGATGCCGAAGCGTTCGCCGTTGGGCGCGACGCTCCAGCGCGGACACAAGCGCCCCGCCACCGGTCGCACACTCGCCAATCCTGCCTGAATCGCTGCATCAGCAATGCCGAGCGCCCGCGCTGCCGTCGCAGCGGCCAGCGCGTTATGAAGGTTATGCGCACCGGCAAGATGTAGCGTGATTTTCAAATCGCCGCGACTAAAAAGCCCCCCTTTGAAAAAGGGGGGTTGGGGGGATTTGAAATCGGGCAGTTGCGGAAAGTTCTGCACCACGAATTCCGTGCAAAATCCCGTGTCATTCCAAAGCGTTGGCGGTGCTGGCGCTGCCGACTGCTGAAACGTCAACACCTGCCGTCCCGCCGCCAATGTCTGCCACAACTCAAGATATGGCGACGCGCCGTCCACCACCAACACGCCATCCGCCGTCAGGCCGCCAGCGATTTCACCCTTCGCCGCCGCTACGCCATCCAGCGAGCCAAAGCCCTCCAAATGCGCATGACCGACGTTGGTAATCAACGCCAGCTCCGGCTGCGCGATGGCGCTCAAATACGCAATCTCGCCGGGATGATTTGCGCCCATTTCGAGCACCACAAAATCCTCATCCCGCGCCGCCAACAGCGTCAGCGGCATCCCAATGTCATTGTTGAGATTGCCCCGCGTCGCTCGCACCGTCCCGACCTGCGCCAAAATCGCCGCGAGCATGTCTTTCACCGTCGTTTTGCCGTTGCTGCCGGTGAGCGCAATCACGCGCCCCGCGACACGCTGCCGCCACGCCGCCGCCAGTCGCCCCAAACCCAGCCGCGTGTCGTCCACCACCCACTGTGGAATATCCAGCGGCAGCGGATGATCGACCAGCGCCGCCACTGCGCCAGCAGCTTGCGCGGCAGCAACGTGATCGTGACCGTCGAAATGCTCACCGCGCAGCGCGATGAATAATTGCCCGCTGCAATCCACGCGGGAATCAGTGCCGACGCTGGTAAAGGCGCAATCTGCGCCGTGTAAATCGCCACCAGCAGCAGCAATGGCTTCACTTAAAATCCACATGGTTGAAAACTTGCGCATTAACAATTTATCCGAAAAACTTTCATTAAAAACAAGGTGAGATGACTTGCAATTTTAGCCGATGTTTTAATGGCTAGATTAACGCCGTCGCGTTATTTCGCAGTCGTGAAAAAGGAATAACTGGTCGTGTGCCGCGATGTGTTATTGCGAATGGCAGCAGCGAGCGCAGGTAAATACACCGTTATTGGTTCAGATTGCGGAGTGCGCCAGCGCGGAAACAATGGTGTTTCGCTCCAAGTGGCAATGATGAGATTATTGCCATGCGGACGCGACACCATAAAACACGCATCAGGCTGTTTTTGACATTCAGTTTTATTCCGCGCCCCAATGGTTAAGGTCGCATTTGCGGCAATAAAATGATCTGGCATGGCGACCGTTGGAAATAAATGCACTGTTTCTCGATTGCTATCAACAAAATCTAAATATAAATAACCGCCAGCTTGTCCCGTATTTGTTACGGTGAGCACTAAATAATCCTTTTCGTGATAGAGCCGGTCTGCGTGATTGAATGAAATCAGCGGCATATTGGATCGTTGCGCGGCGGGCGAATGGGTTGTTTTCATTGTATCAATGAGATCGCAAAAGGGCGCAGCAAATGCGACATCACGCGCAGCGACTGCCGCTTGTGGCGCAATCACGCGCACCCGTTCCTGCAACGCCGCCAGTTGCTCGCGGTCGCGCACATAGCCCGTCAGCGCGATGCCCTGCTCCGGCGTCGGCGTCACCGCAACCGTTGCGCATTCAAAATCAGCAAGTTGCAACTGTTCAGCCAGCGTCGGCGCGACTGGCGCAGGTGGCGGCGGCGCAGGTTCTGGCGCTGGCGCGGCTGGCGGGAGCGGCGGGGCATTGGCGACCGCTAGTTCTTGCAAGCGATTGATTTCAAACCATTGATACGCGCCGATTCCGCCCAACACACTCAGCCCCAGCAGTCCGCCGGTCAACACCAGCCAGCGCCGTGATGACGGCGGCGCGGCGGACGATTCTGTGATTGACGGTTCAACCACAGTGGCAACGGTCGCGCTGGGTGCGGGCGCAGCGGCGCTGGTCACAACGGGATCAACAATCGTTTTTGCCTCGCTCGTGACTTCAATCTGCGTGGGCGCGTCATTGGACAGTTCAACGATGGTAATCACCGTTGCGGCATCCGCCAGCGGTGCGGCATCAAATTGTCGCAGCCATTCCGCGACGCTTTGCGGGCGCAATTTCGGATCGAATTGCAAACCCGCCTCCAGCGCCAGCAAAAACCCTTGGCTGTAATGGGGATATTGCAATTGCCAACCGGGTTCCAAGCGTTGTGGCGGCGGAAACCCCGCCATCACCGCAAAACAGGTTGCTGCCATTGAATAAATATCTGTCCAAGGCCCTTGCACGCTGCCGAACATTTGCTCTGGCGCGGCATAACTGGGCGTGTATTGGGCAATGACGCTGGTCACGCTGTCGGGGCGTTCCCGATGCGCCGCCCCAAAATCAATCAGCAATGGCGAATGGTCTTCACGGATAAAAATGTTGGCGGGTTTGATGTCGCGATGCCAGACGCCGCAAGCGTGCGCATGAGCCAAACCATCCAGCAACGGCATGAGCCACGACTTTAGTTCGCGCTCGGTCAAAGTGCCGCGCACTTCGAGAATGTCATCGAGCGGTTTGCCGCGTTCAAAGCGCATACACAGATAAACGGTGTCGTTTTCTCGAAACGCATCAGTGACTTGCACGAGATTGGGATGCGGATGGGGACGCGCCAAGCGGATGAGCGTTTGTCCCTCTTCTAAAAATTTATTGCGCAATTTGTCGTAAATATCCGCCTTGTTGGGCAACGCTGCCACGCGGTTGCCAGCAACGCGAAATGCCAAGTTTTGCGGCAAAAATTCTTTAATAACAAAGGTTTCGCGGAGAATTTCGTGGTCGGCGGCATAAACGATGCCAGCGCCGCCCGAACCGAGCACATACTGAATTGCAAACTCGTGTATGCGCGTGCCCGGCGGCAACGGTTTGATATGGTCATCCATTGCTAAATTCTCGGTAGACCAGCGAATGATTGGTTGATGGCAATCATAATCCGATCCTGAGATTGATTTTGACCGAATCACCCCAGATCGGCCGCATGTCAAGACCCGAAAAGTTGTAGACCTGTTTTTTGAAGCGTTCGGGTTCTTTCTGCTACCAGTTTTTCAACGCTTGCACCGGTGCCACAGGTCTGCGTGTTTTTTGTGGAATTGGATGATTATTTAGAAACTGGAATGATTGGGTTAATGATTCCGGTCGGTTGATTTTGCAATACTTCGGTATGCACATTGCGCGGTGGCGTGATACTCGCATCGCGCCCAGCTCGAAAAGATTGCGCCTGTACAATTAACCAATATGCTTTATTAAGCGCCAGTGCGCGTGCGGCAGAGGGTAATAATAAAACGCTGATGTCTTGATGTAACTTTTTTAACTCGCTCGGACGTAATTGCCCTTTTGTATCAAAGAAGCGTTCAATGACTTCGGTATTTGCCCGAAATTCATCGCCTGCGCCATTGACCATTAAATAACGGCTATATTCAAAAGTTCCATCTGCCAATTGCGGTTCGGGAATCCCCGCTAAACCATATTGGCTCCAATGAAACCAACCATGCTGGGCGGCATCTGCGCCGAGCCGTCGCGGAAAAGAAAAAATGGTGTCGGTGGTCGCGCCAATTCCGCCATGACAACCCATGCAAAACAGCGTTTCTTCTTGCGATTGTGGGCGCAATTGCCCGTCTTGCGCTTCAATAAATCCCTGATAAATCCAACCTTGGGTAAACATGCCGCGTTCAAAATCGCCCGGCACGTTTTTAAGCATATCAGGATCAAGCGCCCGCTCTGCGCCTTCTCGCGTATTAATTCCTTTCAGTTCGGCATAGGTGTACCAACTGGTTTTGCGGGCATAACGCAATTCTTTCATGCGCGGCGCTAATTGCACCTGTCCGGCAGCGTCAAGATCAAGATAACGGACGCTGTGCAGAAATTCCGTCCCTTCTGGAAACAACCCAGCGGCGAGATGCAGCGCCCCGGTGTGCTGCAATTCTTGCGCTCGTCCCACCAATGACGACTGGCGGTCAGCGCGAGGCGGCCATATCAATGCCACCTTTTGCGCAATGGTTAAGCGTCCATCGCCGTTCACGTCCACGCCCAGCACGCGCTCATCAACCGGATCAATGGCGATGTCTTGTCGCCGCACGAATGCCTCCACCAGCGCCAAATTAATGCGATAAATCAACGGGTCAAACTGCCCGGTGCGATTTTCCCGCAGCGGAGCGGCAAGACGAATTAACACATCGTCAGTGGAGCCGTTGGTTGGCCAAAACGTGCCCGGAAATGGGTGATATGCGAAAGCTCGCCAGCCGGTGTAGCCACCAGCGGGATCACGATCAAACCCTTGATTATCAAAATGAAAATACGCATCGGGGCGATAACCATCCCAGCGCCCGTCGCCTTGATGATCCCAAGTTGGCGGCAGCGGCGCGTTCAATGTTTGCGCCAGCGCGATGCGCCCGTCGGCAGTGTGATAGTTATCGGTGCGCACCCAATTTAGGATCGTTTCGTCACTGATGGCGGCCACCGCCGCGTTGCGATCAAGCCACAAATTGCGCCAAGGATTGCGCAACGCCGCTTCTGGCAAGCTGTAATTCAGTTGTAAATCATGGTCATCCAGATAATTCGGAATGCGCCCGGCGGTGTGGCAGGTAAAACACGGATTGAACACCGCGCCGCTGGCATCTGTTGTTTTGGTGTAACACTGGGCGCTGATGTAAGCCGTCGGGTTATCAAGGCGCGTGTTGCTGAGATCAAGCACGCTGGAAGCAGCGGCACTGGTGGCAGCGATGCTCCACAGCAGCATTGTGGCGGTGATTTTGGTCATGGCAGAAGTGACTCACGGCAAAACGGGAGTGCGGCTAAATGCTGCACCCCCGTTATTATTTAAGAGTTTCACTGAAACCCAGTTAATCTAAACGTGGAAAAGGGCCGATATAGCCGACGTGTGATTCTTTATCATCTGGAGCGACCGCCTGATCTTCATCCGATTCGCCGTAGGGATGCTGCGTGACCAGCGTGAGATAGCCAAAACCATTGATATTTTTATGCCAAAACGGTGACGTGGTTTCAGCGCCATAAGGCGTGGTGGCAATGCGGGTGAGATGCGCCGTATTAAGATCATAACTCCACACCGCATCATTTTGATGACCGCTGGTATCTTCGCCGATAATGAGCGTTTTATAGCCGGGTAAATAACTGAGATTATCAGGCTGTGAAATCTGATCGACATCGCAGGTATTTTCTGCCAACTCGGTGCCGCTGTAATCTTTGGGGCTGCCCACTACGACGCCAGACATATTGATGGCGACATAATTACTGCTGATCCATTTACCGCCGCTGTCTTTTATCAAGCGCCGCACATCCATTCCATAAACCGCGCCGCATTTATTCGCCTGCGCCAACCGAATATGATTGGGGCCACCAAGATCACGAGCGCCGTTATCTTCCATGCCATAACGCAATTCACTCATGGCGACATACAACACCCGATCAGCTGCGTTATACGTTAAACCTTCCTCTTTCCGAAATTCAGTCGTTGCACCTAAATGCGCCGCATATAGTCTGGTTTCTAAACGCGATGCTAGTTTTGCTTTGCCGGGCTGCAACCGCGTACATAAAAATCCTTCATCGTAAGTATTGGTGCTGATAAATCCGTTCGGACAAGTTCCAGCCGTCGCATCAAGCGGATCGGCGCGTTCAAACAGATCGTCAAAAGTAGTTTTGGCATCCACAGCAGCGCGAATTTCCGCATCAGTGGCATGACCGAGATTCACCCAAGTGATATTGGCGGTTCCCGCGCCAGCGCCCGACGTTTGATCCCACCGCGCCGCATATAACGTTCCAGAACTGAGATTGCGGACGCGGTCGGCAACAAACATAAATAAGCCAACGTTGGTGCCATCATCTGATAAATAGACCGTGCGCTGATCTGGCATTACATACGCCAATTCGTGTGCAAATCGTCCCAACGCAAAATGCTTAGTAACGCGATGCTCGCCAGTGTTAGAAGTCACGCGAATTTCAGGAATCCAGCCAAAGTAATAGCCTAAATAAGCAGCATTTTCGGCAGTGTTGGGTACTTGGTTATAATCAGCAATTGCCTGAATATGTGCATCGTGCCAAGTGGGATCATTAAACCAAGCATTATCTGCGGCGAGCGGATTCAAAATCGCCATTGGCGGCTCATATTCTTCCGAACCCAAATGCGTATTCCAAGGCGTAGTCATGCCAGCGCAATTGACATAAGTGCCTAATACATTAGAAAAATCGACTGAACGGGTTGCCACCGCAGTCAAGCTACCATCAGCAGCTTGTTGCAGCTTGGTGATATACGCGCCGCCGACGCTGCATTCCAACTGCGTCACCGCAAACAACGTGCTGCCATATTTCAGCAGCGAGGTGTGATCGGGGCCCGAACCGTTGGTACATACCAGCGGGCTGCCATCTTCTTCACGCAGCGGCTGCCCCGCATTATTTTTCAATAACCCAAAAATTTCAGTTTGATCGCCACTGCCGCCAAGTAACGGTAATACTTGATTGGTGCGCAGCAAATCGTGATAACCAATTGGATAATTGATGCCATTGATAGCGACTTGCGTGGTAGCACGAATCGCACGTTTTTCTTCTAAAGTGAGCGGAACACTAATCCCCGTAAATGCTAAACTCAACTCCCGCTCATCTGCCATTGCTGCTGCACCGTTAAATAATAGTGCGAGCGCGGATAAATGCCAAACAAAATACCTATTCATCACAACAAAACTCCAAGATGTGGTTATCTAGCAATAATAAAATAGTGCAATATGCCGCAGCATATTCACACGGTTACGGCTGGAATCTTAATAGCGCATTATGACAAAATAGGTGACGAACGAATGACAGCACACAAAAATCATCAGGCAATTCATTTGCCGTCATCTGCTGCCGCCACCCTGACAACTGGCATTGATGCGCTTTTCCGGGTTTACTTGTCGGTCATTCACCCCCATTGCTTTGCCGCGCCATGATGGATGTACTGCTCGCCTCCCTGTTTGATTACGTCCTCTTCCTCGCCAAAACCCTCACCATCGTGCTCGCTGGCGTCGCCTTGATCATGCTGGCGCTGCGCTCGCGCTCCAGCGATAGCGGCTCTGAAGAATTGGAAATCATTGATTTGAATGAACATTATCGGGAACTGACGACGGCGCTCAAAACCGCATCGTTAGCGCCCAAAGCTCTCAAAGCCTTCCGCAAAGCCGACCGCCGCCGTGACCAAGCGCGGCTTCACGCTGCCGCCGATTCTCCAGATAAACGTCTGTTTATCATCGACTTTAACGGCGACATCCGCGCCAGCGACGTCGCCGCGCTGCGCGTGTTAGTCACCGCGCTGTTGCTCGAAGCCCAACCCAGCGACGCCGTATTGGTGCGGCTTGACAACGCCGGCGGCATGGTCAGCGAACACGGTTTAGCAGCCGCACAATTGGCGCGGTTGCGAGCGCACGGCATCGCGCTCACCGTCGCAGTGGATAAAATCGCCGCCAGCGGTGGCTACCTCATGGCGTGCGTGGCCGACCGCATTATTGCCGCACCTTTTGCTATTTTAGGCTCAATTGGCGTCTTGGCTGAATTGCCCAATTTTCATCGCTTATTAGAACGCCATGGCGTTGATTTTGAACTACACACCGCCGGCGAGAATAAGCGCACACTCACGTTATTTGGTGAAAACACCGAAGCAGGAAGGCGCAAACTACAAGCGCAATTAACTGACACCCATCAATTATTTCAAACATTTGTTACTACTTATCGCCCCCAATTAGAGATGACCCGCGTGGCAACTGGTGACCATTGGCACGGCACCCAAGCACTTGAACTGGGTTTAATTGATGATATTCAAACCAGCGACGATTTTTTACTCGCGGCGTATCCTGATTGGCAACTCTTAAAACTCAACTACACTGTGCGCAAAAAAGCACTTGAACGGATATTGGCAAGTATTCAAGCCACCATCGACCATTGGTTAATCACTTGGCGCTGATCACCGCTAATTGATTGTTCATAACACAACCGGAGACACAGGTGCCGAACTTAACAATTCACTTTGAACGCCCCGCAACTTGGGCAGAAACCATCTATATTCATTATTGGAATGCACAGCACGGTAGCGCAGCAAGTACTTGGCCGGGAATACGCATGGAGGCACAAGGAAATAATTGGTATCGCTGCCAATTTGTTGGTGTGAATGCGCTGCATTGCGTATTTAATGACGGACACGGCAAACAAACTGCCGATCAATTTCGCAGCAGCAATGGTTGGTATGATGCCAACGGTCAATGGTCAGCAACGAAACCCGCGCCGCGTAAACCGATTGCCCACAGCAGCACACCAGTGTCACGTTCAGTGGTTTCTCATTCACCGTCATTAGCAGAACGCGCTGATTTTCGGGAAGAAACCATTTATTTTCTGCTCACTACCCGCTTTTATGATGGCGATCCTACCAATAACTTTTTTTGCCGCGACCGCATTGAGTTTAATAGCGCCGGACAGCCAGTTGATCCGCATTGGCGCGGCGATTTCAAAGGATTGATTCAGCGCCTTGATTACATTCGTGATCTTGGTTTTACGGCGATTTGGATCACGCCGCCAGTAGAAAATCGCTCAGGTTTAGATTATCACGGTTATCACGCCTATGATTGGACGCGCATTGACCCGCGTTTAGAATCACCCGATGCGACCTATCAACATTTAATTGATGCCGCCCACGCTCGCGGTATTAAAATTATCCAAGATGTGGTGGTTAATCATTCCTGTCAATACGGGATTCGGGGACAAGTTCACATCGACCATTTACCCATTAAATACTACGTTCCGCACGGTTCTGAACCCGGGCGCGTGAATCACGGCCCCTATCAAGGCAATCTTGGTAATTATGCGTGGGAGAATCGGGATGATATTGATAACCCGCTGGCACCTGCGTGGTATCAGGAACGCCATTCCCGTGATCCCGAAGGAATTGAACCGTTAATTGATCCTAAAACCGGCGAAACGATACCGAAAGCGGGTTATAACCCGGGACGTTTTTTCGGAGTTGATGCGCAGATGCTTGATCCGAATTGGTATCATCAAGACGGATTTATTTGCGGTGGCGATTGGGAAAGCACCAATCCGTTGCAACAAAAGCATCTCGCCGGTGATTGCATTGATTTAGCGACTGAACGCCCAAACGTAAAAGAATATTTAATTAACGCGATTAACCGTTATTTAGATATGGGTGTTGATGCGTTGCGCATTGATACGGTGAAACACGTTGAGCGCGACAATTTATTGGAATATGTCAACGCTTGGAAAACGCATAAACCCGGTTTATTTGTTTTTGGTGAGAATTTAGTGAAGGGCTATGGTTGGGGCGATCTCGGTGGCGGCGATAATGGCCCGTCACAAATTCGTCCATGGTGGTATACGCGGCTCGGTGATGATCCGCGCAATCCTGAATCCGGTGGCGATTCTGGTTTTCCGCAATTAGATTTTGGGTTGTTTTCGACTTTCCGCGATACCGTCAGCAAAGGCACTTACGCGGGCACTGCGCATATTCTCGGCATGGATTGGATTTATGGCGATGTCACGCAATTAGTTACGTTTTTACAAAATCACGATGTTGGCCCTGATAATGATTTCAAATATCGCTTCAAAGGCGAGCAATGGATGGCGGCGGCAGCATATAATTTGATTTGGACGGCGCGGGGCATTCCGTGTTTGTATTACGGGGAAGAAATCGAATTTATGAAAGGTGCGCCGCAAGATATTGAAGGCGAGCGCGATACTCTCAGCCAAACCGGTCGCGCTTATTTTGGCGATCATCTCAGCGATGACACCATTGCGACCACGCAAGCGCATCCGTTATATCGCCATATTCAGCGCCTCAATTTAATACGGCGGGCAATTCCAGCATTGCAAAAAGCGCAGATGACGCATTTAGCAGAATGGGGCAGCGGAATGCGCTTTGTCCGCGATCATGCCGCTAGTGGCAGCTTTGCGGTGGTGGGGCTGGCAATTGGTTCGGCGCAACAAATCGCCATCGACGGTATTCCCGCAGGTATTTATCGTGACGCCGTTACGGGTGCCGAACTTCATAGCGACGGGCATTTAAGTTTTAGTGTGAAAGCGAATTCGGCGGGGATTTATGTTTTCAACGGTCCGGGCAAAATCGGTGACGATGGAGTGTATTTGCGTTAAACCGCGCCACTAAAAACCCGTCTATCAAACAGTGTGAGGTTGGGCAAATGCTGCACTATCCTTCAAAACAAGCCTTAGAAACGGCGTTCAAACTGGTTCGCCACACGCAGGTGCCGCAAATTCCAGACGTGGTGCTGGCGCTGCGAGCGGAATTGAAACGCACGGAGCCAGATTTACGCGTACTTTCCGATTTAATTGCGCAGGATGTCGGTCTCAGCGGACACATCCTTAAAAAAGTGAATTCGCCGCTGTTTTCTCGCGCCAATAAAATCACTAGTTTGTCGCAAGCGATCAGTTTGATGGGAATTAAACGGCTCATCAATTTAGTGACTGCCGAAGCGGTGGAACAAATGTTGAGCAGTTCCACTGGCGCAGCGCGGGTGGTGTGGGAATCAGTTATGGAACAGGCGCAAATCGCGGTGAATGTGACGCGCTATGTTGCCAATACGAATCCCGAAGATGCGTATTTATTCGGGATCATGCACGACGTGGGTAGTTTGATCTTTGCGGAACAATTGCCCAATTATGGTTATGAATGGGTATTGCGTGCCAGTGCGCCATCATCGCTGTTGGATTATGAACAAGCTGCACTTCATATTGATCATCCAACCGTTGGTTTTTTATTGGCGAGTATTTGGCAATTGCCAGAACAATTCGCGCTGGCTATTTTTCATCATCACGATCCGCATTATCAACGCTTAGATGATGCGCGGGTGCGTTGTTTAATTGCAATTACGCAACTCACTCATGCGCTGATGGCTTTACCATTTGGCGCACAGGATGAGCCAGAAATGGCGCTATATCGGGATGCAGCTCGCCTTGAATTGGAATTATCAGAAGAAGATTGGATGAGCTTGTGTAAGCAAATTCACAACGATTCTACGGCGCAGAATTAGTTGGCAATGAATGCAATTGCGCAGCGCGGATTCAATCCCGCGTTGAGAATTAGCTCGCTTTAATTTAAGCGTGTTATACCTAACTAAAAGCGCGTACACTTGGTGGCGGGAGTGGGCTAGGCAGTCGCGCTGGTTTGATTACCAGTGAGGAAAGTCCGGGCTTCACAGGGCAGGGTGCCAGGTAACGCCTGGGGGACGTGAGTTCACGGCTAGTGCCACAGAAAATAAACCGCCGATCTCGCGCCTAGCGTGGGAGGTAAGGGTGAAAAGGTGCGGTAAGAGCGCACCGCGTTGCTGGTAACAGTGGCGGCACGGTAAACCCCACCCGAAGCAAGACCAAATAGGGGAACAACGCAGTTTCGGCTGCACCGCACGGCTCGTGCGCGTTTCCGGGTAGGTCGCTTGAGGTGTGCGGCGACGCACATCCTAGATGAATGGCTGCTCACGACAGAACCCGGCTTATCGGCGCACTCCCATCTATTTCATTGCGCACGCACGTTGTTTGAATCGTCTGTGCTTGATTGTTTAGCGTTCCCACGCTTTATGTCAGGAACCGTATGATTATATTCCGCGACGCAGCTACCCGCTGTTTTTAGCACGAGAGGCTTTGCAGGCCGTCATCACGGACATTCACCAACGCGCCCTACATCCCCAAGTGGTTGGGCACTCAG
>NZ_NRRQ01000035.1 GCF_016583745.1 Chromatium okenii | reverse complement strand
CTTGTTATGGATAATGCCGCTTTTCATAAAAGACAAGATATTCAGCAAAAGATTAAAGAAAGCGGGCATATTTTAGAATACTTGCCACCATATTCACCTGACTTAAATCCGATTGAAAACTATTGGGCAAAAGCAAAAGCGATTCGTAAAAGGAACCATTGCTCAGTTGATGCTTTGTTTGCCTGTCATTTGTAATCATTTTATGTTGGATCGACTATATATTCCTTGCGATTATCGGATTTATGATAAAAATAATGATCATTTAACAAAAAATGATCATTTTAAGGAAATGCTTAAAACTGCAAAAGAAAGGGGTTTTCAACCGACTGCTGTAGTATTTGATAGTTGGTACTCTAGTTTAGAAAACCTAAAAATAATCAGGATCTTAGAATGGATTTGGTTGACGCAGCTCAAATCAAACCGGCAAGTTGATCCAGACCGAACTGGAAACAGAGCGATTAGAGATGTTCATATTTCTGCTGAGGGAGAAATCGTTCACCTAAAAGGTTACGGCTTAGTAAAAGTATTTCGGATCGTTGCCAAAAACGGTGACACGGAATACTGGGAAACTAATGATTTTTTAATGTCAAATTTGATGCGCAAAAGTTTGGCTGAAAAAGATGGATGATTGAAGTTTATCATCACGATCTCAAACAAAACTGCGGTGTGGAACGCTGTCAAGCGCGTTCAGCAATTTCTCAACGCAATCATATTGGTCTTGCAATTCGTGCTTTCATACGTTTGGAACGCTACTTCTATCGAACTGGAATAAGCATTATGGAAGCGGAAAATAAGATCGTGCGCAGTGCCATGCGATTTTATTTATCAGCACCATTGTATGGCTTGTTCGCAACTGCGTAACTCCTAGGAATATAACTGTCGCCATCTGTCCATAATAAATTGACAAAATGGTGATAAACTAAATCCATTTTATTAGCATATGGTTTATCGAGCGTGGAATCATCAATAACTAGCGCCCCGCTATTTTTTACAATTTCAGGTGCAACTTCTTCCCATAGTGCTTTGGAGTCTCGCGTTAATAAGCGTGTAAAAGAATCATGTGCAGGTGGTGAATTAAGTTTTGGCGACACCTTTGCAGCCTCCGTGCAGCTATATGTTCGCGGAGTAGCGATTAAAAACTGAATGTAATCTTGCTCTGTACATTTTGCAGCGTTCATCGTTGTATCCTAAAGCTATTTTTGGTCAACTGCGTAACTCCTAGGAGACAATCATGCGATTTCTAGTTGTACTACATACAGATGATGGAGTGCGTTTTGGTGTGATAGTGCCTGATTTGCCGGGTTGTTTTTCGTCAGGAGATACCTTTGATGAAGCATTGGATTCTGTATTAGAAGCAATAGATTTACATCTGGAAGGTATTATTGAAGACGGCGGCGAGATTCCATTGTCGAAACCAATTGCTGAACATCTCGCAAATCCCGATTTTGCAGGATGGATTTGGGCAGCCGTTGATGTGCCAGTGGAACGTTATTTTGGTCCACCTGAAACGCTTAACATCACATTACCGCGCTTATTGCTTGCCAAACTTGATGATTACGTTCGGGCGCATGGAACAACGCGATCTGGTTTTATTGCGGATGCAGTGCGCAGCGCAGTCCGTTAAAAATCCAATCGCAATCGCGCCGCCGTGATCGCTGAAATCATCCGCATACGCGGCTTGGTGCAGGGCGTCGGTTTGCGCCCGACCGTGTGGCGTTTGGCGCAGGAGGGCGGCATCGTCGGCTCGGTGCGCAACGACGGCGACGGCGTGTTGATTCACGCCCAAGCCAGTCGCGCCGCGCTCGATCAATTTTGTGCGCGATTGTGGGCGGAATGTCCGCCGTTAGCGCGGCTGGAAACGCTGGAACGCAGCGCCGATCCCGCGCCGCAGCCCGCCAGCGCCTTCGTCATCAGCGCCAGCACTGCGACCGCGCTCACAACGGGCATCGTTCCCGACGCTGCGCCGTGCGCCGCCTGCTGCGCCGACATCCGCGACCCTGCCAATCGCCGTCATCGTTACGCCTTCACCAATTGCACCCACTGCGGGCCGCGTTTCAGCATCGTGGCGCGGATTCCGTATGACCGCGCCAACACCAGCATGGCGGCATTTTCACTGTGCGCAGCGTGTGCGGCCGAATATGCCGATCCTGCGGATCGCCGCTTTCATGCCCAACCGACTGCGTGTCCGGTCTGCGGCCCGCAGCTCTGGCTGGTCACGGCGACGGGTCAGCGGCTGGCGCACGGCGCAGCGGATGTCATCGCGGCGACCAGTGACCTGCTGGCGGCGGGACAGATCATCGCGCTCAAAGGCAACGGCGGTTTTCATCTCGCCTGCGACGCGCACAACGCCGCTGCCGTCGCCACCCTGCGCCAGCGCAAACGGCGTCCTGAGCAACCGCTGGCGCTGATGGCGCGAGATATGGCAGTGATTCGGCGCTATTGCTGGGTGAATGCGGCAGAAAATGCCGCGCTGACGAGTGCCGCAGCGCCGATTGTCGTGCTGCGCCAGCGCACAGATGCGCCGCCATTGCCGCCGATGATTGCGCCACAACAGATCACGCTGGGAATGATGTTGCCGTCCAGCCCGCTGCACCATCTGCTGCTCACCGAGTGGACGCGCCCGCTGGTGATGACGAGCGGCAATTGCAGCGGTGAGCCGCCGTGTACCGACAACGCCGAGGCGCAGCGGCAATTGGCGGACATCGCCGACGCGCTGCTGCTGCACGACCGCGCCATCGTCAATCGCGTCGATGATTCCGTGCTGCGTGAGGCCGCCGGAACGACGCGAGTGCTGCGACGCGCACGGGGATTTGCACCTGCACCGCTGCGACTGGCAGATGAATTTGCCGAGCTGCCGACGGTGCTGGCATTCGGCGGCGAGATGAAAAGCACCTGCTGCCTGCTGCGCGATGGGCAAGCGGTGTTATCGGCGCATCTGGGCGATCTCAGCAGCGTGCGGGTGGCGCGGGAGTTGGCGCAGCAATTGACGCGCTTACCTGAATTGTGGCGGTGCGAACCGCAGCGTTATGCCGTTGATTTGCATCCTGATTATCACGCCAGCCAGCTCGGACGCGAGTGGGGCGCACAAAAGTCAGTGCCGGTGATCGCCGTCCAACATCATCATGCGCATCTCGCCGCCGTGTTGGCAGAACACGGCTGGACGAGCGCGGCAGGTGCGGTGCTCGGCATCGTGTTAGATGGTTTGGGCTACGGTGCAGACGGAACGCTGTGGGGCGGTGAGTTTTTAGTGGGTAATTATCAGCATTATCAGCGCGTTGCCCATTTCAAGCCGGTGGCGCTGCCGGGCGGAGCGATGGCGATCAGAGAGCCTTGGCGCAATCTGGTCGCGCAGTTAGAGAGCGCCGGTTGGGACGCGCTGCACAGTCGCCATGCCGATTTACCGCTGCTGCGCGAGCTGGCGCAGCGACAACCGCTGGCGCTGGTACGACAGATGCTGGCGCGGGGCGTCAATGCGCCGTTGAGCAGTTCGGCGGGGCGGTTATTTGATGCCGTCGCCGCGGCGGTCGGCGCGGGAGCGCGGATGAGTTACGAAGGACAAGCCGCGCAAATGCTGGAACAGTTAGCGACGGGCGCGATCACGACCGCTGGTGCGGGGTATCCGCTGGCGCTGGTGACGACGGCGACGGCGACGGTGCTTGATGCAGCGCCGTTGTGGGAAACGCTGCTGGCGGATATGGCGCACGGCGTCACCCGCGAACAGATCGCGGCGCGGTTTCACGTTGGTTTAAGCAACACAATCAGCGCCTTAGCGCAGCAAATGGCGACGCAGCATGGTTTGGAGACTGTCGCGCTGGCGGGTGGCGTGTGGCAAAACCGGCTGTTAATGGAATGCGTGACGCAGCAATTAAAAAAGTCGGGGCTGCGCGTATTGATACCGCGACAAGTGCCGACAAATGATGGTGGATTAGCACTGGGTCAAGCATGTATTGCGGCGGTGCAACCCAACTGAATTAACACACAACGAGAAAAGCCAATGAAAACCTTTTTAGACTTAATGCACAGTCATTTAAGCGACGTACAAGAGATCATGCCTTGGGATTTAGAAGAACGGTTAGCGGACAATCCCGATTTATTATTGCTTGATGTGCGCGAACCGGATGAATTTGCGGCGATGCACATTGCTGGTTCTATTAACGTGCCGCGTGGGATTTTAGAATCTGCGTGTGAATGGGACTATGAAGAAACGGTACCGGAATTGGTGCAGGCACGAGCGCGAGAAATCATCGTGATTTGTCGCTCTGGGTATCGCAGCGTATTAGCGGCTTATTCGCTCAATGTCTTGGGTTATCAAACGGTCGTCTCCTTAAAAACCGGCTTGCGTGGTTGGAAAGATTACGAACAACCTTTAATTAACGCAACGGGTGCAGCGGTTGATTTAGATGATGCGGATGTGTATTTCACCACCAAACTGCGCCCGGATCAGCAACGCCCGGTGGATTGGGTGGGATAAAAGCTAAGGTTTGAATTCAGCGGATGCTGAAGGTAGTCCGCTGGACTGATTTGTTAGGCTCAAGTGTGAAGGCGTACAGATAACAGGCGGTGTATAACCAAAGCCACGAATGACATTCTCAATCAAAGGTCTTTGCATTGGGAACGAGTGTTATTGTGCGTCACCACTGATTTAATTTGGCCACCATTCAGTGAGGACTTGTTCAATAGTAAACGGCAATGCTGCTGGCAAATCGTCTTCTGCGCAATCCATTTCCCGCGCTGCCATTAACACCGCATCGCCATACACTTCAGTGATGATTTCCGACAATCGCGCTCGCAATGATGGATTTTTGCATAGCAAGCGATCAAGACGACGGCGTTGTTCTTTAATCGTCAAGCGCCAACTATTACCGCGCCGTTCAGGTTGAATGATCCATTTCAGAAGATGCGCCAATAACACTGCCAGCCGACTTTCCAATTCGCGCTCTCGACTGGCACCCATATCATCAATTTCCTCAGCAAGATGCACGGTATCCAATGTTGACAATGAACCTTGCCGCAATAAATCGGCCTGCTGTTGCGTCCAAAGATAAAAATCCGTGTGATATGTAGTCATTATGATTGGTTCCTACAATTGCCTGTCATTCTATCACAGCTTAAAAATGTCACTATTTTGTTATAGCATTGATCGCCAAGCACATAAAAACCCGCGCACTAATTTGAATTAGGCGCGGGTTTTTTATAGCGCCGGTGCGTTATTGCGGGTTGATAGTCAGCAGCGCATGTTCATCAATGTACGTCTCCAGCCGCTGCAATAAATCTGGAAAGCGTTCCACAAAAAACAGCGGTTGCGTCTCGCGGGGATTGTTCGGGCTGGTTTCATTGCGCCCGTATTGCAAACCCTCAGCAGTGAGATTCCAAAACTTTTTAATCTCATTGCTGCGCCCTTTGCGTGAAAGATGCTCCAGAATGCCCATTTTCTCCAGTGTTGGGTTCACAAGTTTCGCAACATGATGACCGAATGGATGATCTATCTCTTTCAAGAGCGTGGTAATGGCTTTCACCAATGGCTCATCAACATAAGCGGGCAAAAAACTCGGATTGATGCCTTTTATTTCGCACAGTGAGGTAAACATCCGAATCTTGCTGGTATCTGACATGCGCAAGGTTCGCGCTGCGGATTCTGCAATTTGAATCTCAAATGCTGGTGAATACGGTAATGGGGAAAGGGCAGGGTTATTTTGCCCAATATGATAACTGCCAGTCTTGCGAATAGAAGGTAGAACTTCATTAGTGACCCACTTGCGAAATTGATGCGGGACGGTGCCATGCTTGGTCGCATCGCGGCAGCGCAGGATCATGGTGTACAAGCCGGACTCATTGATAATGCTAACTTCTTGTACCCCGCCAAGGGTCTGCATTGAATGCAGACCCTTTTCATCATCATCGAGTTTACGAATTGCGGTAGGGTCAATTCCAAGTGCAGTGCAAACATCCGTCGCAATAAACCAAGGATCATCATCAATCAAGATGACACGAATTTTCTGTTGACCAAACAAGAAAGGAGTGATAGTGCGATTATCCATAATGGATACCTATCTGATTCTCTTAAGGAAAGACCCCGAAGGGTCGTTGAGGGGCTTAAGACCGCAGATAGACGGCGAGATTATTCGCGGGATTACTCCCCTTATTTCTCCGCACCCCCCAGCGAAAAACTGGGGAAATAAAAACCACATGACTGTCGGGTGTGGAAACCGCTATCTGAGGTGTTCTTAAGCACCTGAGACATAGAAGACCACAATCATTAAAAGCTGTCAACAGCAATCAACAAAAATTCGATTAAGCCCGCTGCTGATATTGTCACTTTTGCGGAGCAAGGGACGCGATGAATTGTTGATACCGCTCGAATAAAAAATCCGCGCACCACGTTAAATTGGGAGCGGTTTTTTTATAGCGCCGGTGCATTATTGCGGGTTGATAGTCAGCAGCACATGGCTGTCAACATTGCAAAATAACTGCCTCAAGCATCGGATTCATCTTTGTAGCGATATGATGGCAATTTAATATCACATCGTCTTATTTATAGCTGATTCCGTTACCGACAAACCGCGATGAATGATGATATTGAGCATTCGCAACGTGGCCGCAATTGCCGCAAATACTTGATTAGCATGAACTCCACGCGTGCGCAATTCGCCCTGTTCCGTGTTCCAACTAATACTACATTCAGTCAGCGCATCAGTGCGTCCACCTTTGGGAATTCGCACTTCATAATTGACCAGCGTTGGCAACGTTAAACCACGTCGTTTCACCACCTTACCTAACGCATTGACAAACGCATCAAAACCGCCATTTCCAGCGCCCACTGCCGTATACATCTCATCATCAATGCGCAGCCGAATACTCGCGGTGGATTCTAAATCCAGCGTTGATGCAACTGAACACGCCAGCAATTCGGCGTGATTGTGATCTTTGCTTTCCAATACTTCGGCAATAATAAACGGCAAATCTTCCAAAGTAATTGATTTTTTTGAATCGCCCAGTTCAATAATGCGCTTCAACACCTTGCGTTGATTCTCTTCTGATAAATCAATATCAAGGCGCTCTAAATTCTTTGCTAACGACGCCTTGCCTGCTAATTTACCCAAAGCATAATTGCGCCGACGTGCAAAACGTTCTGGTGATAAACGACTGTGATAAAGACTGCCTTTTTTATCACCATCGGCATGAATCCCGGCAGTTTGCGTAAAGACATCAGCGCCAACAATAGGGGCATTTTCCGCCAGCCGTTTACCAGAAAAGTATTCCACCAATTCACTAACGCGCACTAAATGGGTTTCATCAATACCAATGTCAAAACCGAGTTGATCGCGCAAATTGACTGCAACTTCTGCCAATGACGCATTACCGGCGCGTTCTCCCAAACAATTTACGGTGCAATGCACTGCTGCGGCACCAGCTTGGGCAGCCGCTAATACATTAGCAGTTGCCAAACCATAATCATTGTGCGGATGAAAATCGAATTGTACTGTCGGGAAGCGTTGCACCATATCGGTAATCGCGGCAAAAACACGATCTGGAGTCATTACGCCTAGCGTATCTGGCAACATGATATGCCCAATACCGCAATCAGTTAATTGCGCAACCAATGCAAACACATACTCTGGAGCATCCCGATAACCATTTGACCAATCTTCCAAATACAGATTGACGGTCAAGCCATGCTGTTGTGCTAAAGCGATATTGTTGCGCACGTCAATGACGTGTTGTTCAAGCGTTTTTCCTAACTGACCGTGACAATGTTTTTCACTGCCTTTTGCCAATAAGTTGATAACACGTCCGCCCGCGCTGCGAATCCATTCTATACTTAAACCATGATCGACAAATCCTAAAACCTCCACGCGATCCGCTAATCCGCGTTCATTTGCCCACGTCACAATGCGCGTTACTGCATCGGCTTCTCCTGATGAGACTCGCGCCGAGGCAACTTCAATACGATCAACGCGCACTAATTCTAATAACGCTTTAGCGATATTTACTTTTTCATCTGGTGAAAAGGATACGCCTTGCGTTTGTTCGCCGTCGCGTAAGGTCGTGTCAAGAATTCGCACATAGCGCGTGGTTTCAGTCATTGTGTTGGGTTCTCAATCTATTCAGTGCTATTGCACAATTCGAGTGAACGAGAGCAGTTTTTTGTGCGTTGAGTTGCATTATACAACGCAACGCACTGCAATTAGGACGCGATAGGAATTAACGTTGCTTCTAAATGTGCTTTGATTGCCGCCACCGTTGCTGGCAATGCAATACAACGCGGTTCTTTTTCCATTAACCCCTGCAAAGACAACGGCAAGGGCGCTTCATGTCCAATGGCATTACACACTGCATCATTAAATTTAGCAGGATGCGCCGTTGCTAAACACACGCAATCGGGTTGCCCGTGCGCAGCATGAACACCTACTGCCGTATGTGGACATAAAATATAACCACTGTCCGCAGCAGTCGCTTGAATTTGTGCCAAAGTTTCTATATCGGTTGCGGCGCGAGCGGCAAAATCAGTTTGTACTTGTTGATGATGTTGCGCATCAATTGTTAAGCGCCCAGTCTGTTGAAAGTCAGCGAGTAAGGCACGAATTTGTGTAGCATCGCCGGCATAAAGATCATAAAGATACCGCTCGAAATTCGAGGCAATTTGAATATCCATTGCCGGGCTAATAGTTTGATGTACAGTGTCGCCACTTGCATAAATGCCGGTATGCACAAAACGAGTTAAAATATCGTTGCGATTGGTGGCAATGATTAAGCGGTCAATCGGTAATCCCATGCGCCGCGCTAAATGACCCGCAAATACATCGCCAAAATTTCCAGTGGGCACTGCAAAATTGAGGCGGCGCGAGATGTCACCACCAGTAACACGTCCCCACGCATAAAAATAATAGACGGTTTGCGCTAAAATTCGCGCCCAGTTAATTGAATTGACGGCACCAAGTTGATATGCCGCTTTGAAGGGCAAATCGTTAAATAAGGCTTTAACAATGTTTTGCGCATCATCAAAGGTACCATGCACGGCGATATTGTGGACATTCGCATCCTGCACGGTGGTCATTTGCCGTTCTTGAATAGGCGACACGCGACCTTTGGGATGCAAAATAAAAATCTCAATTCCCGCTTTACCACGCACTCCATCAATGGCTGCTGAACCTGTATCACCAGACGTTGCACCGATGATATTTAATTTTCCCCCCGTGCGTGCTAATAAATACTCGAATAAATTGCCAAGGAATTGCAGCGCCACATCTTTGAATGCGGCGGTTGGACCATGAAATAATTCGAGGATTTTGAGTGTACCAACGTCAACGACTGGCGTTATTTCTGGATGCGTAAAATGCGCATAGGCGCGTTCAATTAACATGCGCAAATCGGAGCGCGGAATGTCAGCGCCAATAAAAGGCGTCATTACCTCCAGCGCCAATTCTTGAAAGCGTAAAGTTGACCATGTTTGCAGCGTTGCGGCGTCAATATGTGGAATTTCAGCCGGCATCAGCAAGCCGCCATCATTCGCTAAACCCATCATTACCGCATCGCTGAAGCCAATAGGTGCAATGCCGCCGCGTGTACTGAGATAGTGCATGTGTGTTCTCAACTCAATGAACGATGATGGTGAGCATTTTAGACAACAACTGCCATAAAATAAATGCAGTTGTTGTTTGCAATGCGTATTCTGGCAGTTATTGGTTATTCAGCATTTCAACATGCTGCGTTTAAGGTGCCAATGTTGCAACGTGCGGCTGCCAACCCAGCGTCAACAGTAACGCTGCAAAACCAATGATATACGCCAGCGTGACGTGCCAGCCCTGCCGTAACCACGCGCCGACTGATTTTGCTTCTGGATAAATGTTTGAAAGCGCCACGCCCGCTGAACTACCAAACCAAATCATTGAACCGCCAAAGCCGACTGCATACGCCAACATGCCCCAATCAAATCCGCCTTGTTCAATTGCTAATGCCGTTAAAGGAATGTTATCGAATACTGCGGAAACAAATCCTAAAGTGAAGGCGGAATACCACGAGGCTTCAGGTAAACGTTCGACGGGCATCATGGATGCGCAAACGACCAGCGTTAATAAAAACAAACTGCCTTTGATTGCTTCTGGCAATAAACTCCATTCTGGCTTGCGCAACGGCACTGCAATTAAAATCGCTACCCAAACGGCTAATCCTAACACCGGAAAACTATTGGCTAAATCCTTAAAAGCAAAGTTCATCACGATATTGGTTGTCACTGCTGCAATTAAAATCCACGCGACGATGCCAATTCGCGGCCAATCAATCCGACTTCCCGCAGGAACATCGCACACAATTGGTGAGAAGCGATGCTGTTGTAATGCGGCTGGAATTCCAAATACAATTAACGCAACAATTGCGGCGACATACGCATGAAACACGTCTAATGGTGCAATACCAGAAATCCACATCATAGTCGTTGTCGTATCGCCAACAACGCTGCCCGAACCACCCGCATTGGAGGCGGCAACAATGGCGGCGAGATAGCCGATGTGGACGCGGCGTTGAAAGACGGTCAAGGCGATGGTGCCGCCAATGAGCGCGGCTGCGATGTTGTCGAGAAAGCTGGAGAGCACGAAAATTGCCACCAGCAACACGAATCCGCCCAGCCAGCCAGCTGGTAAATAACGCGGCAATACCAATGGGACGCCGCTGTCCTCAAAATGTCGCGCCAGCAGGGCAAAACCGAGCAGTAATCCCAACAAATTGGTCAAAATGACCCACTCGCCCGCCATGTGTCCGGCTAATCCCGCCAAGCCAGTGCCGGCATGAAAGCCGGTAAATACCAGTTTATAAACGACAATTGCCGTTAAGCCGCTCAATGCGACCGGCAAGGTGTGGTGGTGAAACAACGCCACGCCCAGCAGGGTGCAGGCAAATAAAATGAATTCGGCGGGAATGCCAAACAGCGTGAGTTCCGGCAGTCCGGTGGCGGCGCTGGCGGCGACGGGCAGCAAGGCTGCCGCTAAAAATACTGCTGCCATGACGACACGCGACGAATTTTGGAGCGATAACACGTTCAAACGCTTCACCTCTTGAATTGAATTTTCAGTGTTTCAATTGGCAGTTTTCATTTGTATCGAATCACAGTCTCTGCTGTTATTTGATGCAACTGTGTGGCGTGATATTGGAGTTTTCACTCCAGCTTTTCACTGACTGACCACTTGAAAAAAAACACCGTCAGCGATACGCGCATCGCTGACGGTTGTAAGGATTAAAATCCCGCCGTAAGAATACCGAACGCTAACGTGGGGCGTCGGTGTCCATTGCGGCAGGGGGTGTGACCGGCGCAGCAGTGCTGACCGGAATCGGGGCGGATGGCGCAGCAGTGAATTCCACAATGGTTTCCACTGACTGCGATACCGCTTGTTGTTTGAGAATCTCGGCTAATTCTCCGGCTTTCAATTCGCGGTCAATTTCCTGTTTCACCGCGCCGAGCGTGCGTCGCGCTCGCCCCAGCCATAGCCCGGCGGTGCGAGCGACTTTGGGTAAACGTTCGGGGCCGATGACGATCAGCGCGACGACGGCGACTAAAATTAATTCTGAAAAACCGACATCAAACATGGGCTTAACCTATGTGCGCCAGCAGTTTATGACCGCGCTGCCGTGTCCCGATCCTTATCGAGCGGATTGGGTTTCGCAGTGGCGTTGGCATCCGCAGCGGGATGAACGCTGGCAGCCGGAGCTGCGGGCGCGTCGTCTTCTTTCTCGCCATTGGCCATTGAATTGCGAAAACCGCGAATGGCGCTGCCTAAATCAGAACCGATATTTTTTAAGCGTGAAGTGCCAAATAACACCACGATAATTGCTAAAATAATCAGCAATTGCCAAATACTAATCCCACCAAGTCCCATAGCATTCTCCGTAGCACAGTGTGAATTAAAACGATTGCTGGGCAATGACAACGATTGCGCCAGCAGTGAATTGAATAACCATTCGGCACCTGCCGAAACGAGCGCCGATTGTAACCGATCAATCCGCAGCGTTTACGCTCACGACAATCGCGGCGATGATCGCCGTCCTCTTTGTAAGCGGATATTTTCAAAATTATGCGGATTCATCTCATCAGCGTTGGACAACGGATGCCGGCGTGGATTGCGGCGGGTTATGCGGAATATGCCAAACGGCTGCCGCCGGAGTGTGCGTTAAAACTGGTGGAAATTGCGCCGCAGCGCCGGGGCAAAACGACCAGCGCGGCGTTGGCGCGTACCGTTGAGGGGCAGCGGCTGGTGCAGGCGATTCCCAAAGGTGCGGGCGTTATCGCGCTTGATGGCGGCGGTCAACAGTGGAGCACGGAGCAATTGGCGCAGCAGTTGCGCCAGTGGCTGGCTGCCGGGCGCGATTGCGCGTTGCTGATCGGTGGCGCGGATGGGTTGACGCCAGAGTGTCTGGCTCGCGCCGAGCAGCGGTGGTCATTATCGGCGCTGACGTTTCCACATCCGCTGGTGCGGGTGATCGTGGCGGAACAATTGTATCGGGCTTGGAGTGTGCTCAATGGTCATCCCTACCATCGTGGCGACTGAAGCGCAGATTTATCTGGCCTCGCGCTCACCGCGCCGTGCTGAATTATTGCGCCAAATCGGGGTGCGTTTTGCGGTGGTGGATGGCGACTGCGACGAGCGCCAACTGCCGGCTGAGTCGCCGCCGGAATATGTGCAGCGGCTGGCGCTGACCAAGGCGCAAGTCGGCTGTGCGCAGCTCGCGGCGCTGGCGCTCCCGCCGTTGCCGGTGCTGGCGGCAGATACAGCGGTGATTTGCGAGGCGCAGATTTTGGGAAAACCGCGTGATCGGGAGGAGGCGCTGGCGATGCTGCGGCTGTTATCCGGGCGCACGCATCAGGTGTTGACGGCAGTGGCGCTGGCGCTGCCGACGGAGTCGCGCCACTGGCTGCGCCTGAGCACCAGCCGCGTCACTTTTCGCCCGCTCACGGAGGCGGAGTTGGAGGCGTATTGGCAGACGGGAGAACCGCGTGATAAAGCGGGCGCGTATGGCATTCAAGGTCGCGCCGCGTTGTTTATCACGCATTTAGACGGCAGCTATTCTGGCGTGATGGGGCTGCCGCTGTGCGACACTGGTGACTTGTTGGCAGAGATTGGCATTCAATGGTTAATCCTGTGATTCCAGTGATCCACGACTGACAACTGCTCACTCAGAATTCTGTTAAACGACGCCGCGCCATGACTCACGCTACCCACCGTTTGCCGCTTTATCGCACCGACGATCATCCCTGCGCATATCTCCCCGGACGGCTTGCCCGCACCGTTTTTGTCGATCCGACTGCGACCATTGACAGCGCCAGCTATCAAACCCTGTTGGAGCGCGGCTTTCGGCGCAGCGGCAGTCATGTTTATCGTCCTGATTGCCGGCGCTGCGCCGCCTGCGTCCCGCTGCGAATTCCGGTAGCGACATTTCAGCCGAATCGCTCGCAGCGCCGTACTTGGCAGCGCAATCGCAGTGACATCACTTGCACCGTGACTGCCGCGACCTTTCACCCCAAACATTTTGCGTTGTATTGCCGGTATCTTCGCGCCCGCCATCCAGACGGCAACATGGCAGACGAGGCGACTGCGGACAGTTATCGCCAATTTTTGCTGGATGACTGGGGCGGCGACACGCGGCTGCTGGAATTTCACTGCGATCAGGAACTGGTTGGCGTTGCCGTCACCGATTTGCTGCCGCACGGCTGGTCAGCGGTGTACACCTTTTTTGAGCCCACGCTGGCACCGCGAGCACTCGGCGTGGTGGCGGTATTAACGCAGATTCATTTATTGCAACTATTACAATTGCCGTATTTATATTTGGGTTATTGGATTCAAGAGACGCGCAAAATGGCATATAAAACCAATTATCGTCCTTGTGAAATGTGGACTGGAGATCATTGGCGAGTGCTGGAATAAAATTGCGTTTTATCATTCCCGTTGCAACGACAAGATCGTCATCATCATGCTGTAAACGTTTTTCATGCCGCGCTCAATTCACTGCTCAAAAAGATGTTATTGAATTCACCGCCTGACAACTGCTCACTGACAACTGACAACTCAACTCCCGTCTCACTTCAATCAGGATTGCACTCATGTTGATTTACGACCACTCACGCCCCGGTCGCCGTGCTCCCACGCAAGCTCCGCTCGCGCCACCAGCCGCCACTGATATTCCGCTGCAATGGCGGCGACGCACTCGCCCGCTGCTGCCGGAAGTCTCGGAATTACAAGTGGTGCGGCATTACACGCGCTTATCGCAGCAGAACTTTTCGATTGACACCCACTGTTATCCGCTCGGCTCCTGCACCATGAAATACAACCCCCGCGCCAGCCACACGTTGGCGATGCTGCCGGAATTTTTAGCGCGACATCCGCTGGCACCCGCCAGTCACGGTCAAGGCGTGCTCGCTTGTTTGCACGATTTGCAGGAAATGTTGAAAGAACTGACCGGCATGGCGGCGGTGTCGTTGGCACCATCCGCTGGGGCGCAGGGCGAATTTGCTGGCGTGGCGATGATCCGCGCTTATCACCGCGCTCGCGGCGATCTGGCGCGTACTGAAATGTTGGTGCCGGACGCCGCACACGGCACCAATCCGGCGTCAGCGGTCATGTGCGGCTTTACGGCGCGTGAGATTCCGACTGGTGCTGATGGCGATGTCGATTTGACGGCGCTGGCAGCGGCGGTGGGACCACAAACGGCCGGCATCATGTTGACCAATCCCAGCACGGTCGGCGTGTTTGATCGCAATATCCAAGCCATTGCCAGCACCGTTCACGCTGCGGGCGGGCTGCTGTATTACGACGGCGCGAATTTCAACGCCATTCTCGGCAAGGTGCGCCCCGGCGATATGGGCTTTGATGTGATTCACCTGAATCTGCACAAAACGTTCTCCACTCCGCACGGCGGCGGCGGTCCCGGCGCGGGTCCGGTCGGCGTGTCACCGCGTTTGGAACCGTATTTGCCGGTGCCGCTGGTGCAGCGCGAGGACGACGGCAGTTATCGCTGGCTCACCGAAGTTGATCGCCCCAATAGCATCGGACGCTTGACGGCTTTTGGCGGCAATATCGGCATCTTGCTGCGGGCTTATGTCTACGCCCGTTTGTTGGGGCGCGACGGCATGGCGCGAGTGGCGGAATTTGCCACGCTCAACGCCAACTATTTGCTGGCGCGGCTGCAAGCGGCAGGATTTGAAGCGGCCTATCCACAGCGTCGCGCCAGCCACGAATTCATCATCACCCTGAAACGCGAGGCAAAAGACTGGGGCGTGACGGCGATGGATGTCGCCAAGCGGCTGTTGGATTACGGCTATCACGCGCCGACGACCTATTTTCCGCTGTTGGTGCCGGAGTGTTTGCTGATTGAGCCGACCGAAACCGAGAGCAAAGAAGAATTAGATGGTTTGGTGGCGGCGCTGGTCGCCATTCGTCACGAGGCGCTGGAACATCCCGAACGCTTGAAAACTGCGCCGCACACCTTACCGCGTCGTCGTTTAGATGATGTCCGCGCTGCGCGGCAATTGGATTTAGCGTGGACGCCGAATGCCGTTGAGAATGCCGATGGCTAATCAAAACGTTAAAGGTTGGCGGCGCGTGTTATATGCGTTTCGCTATTCAATGCAGGGCTTAAAAAGCTGTTTTGAATTAGAAGAAGCCTTCCGCCAAGAAGTGTTTTTATTGATTCCGTTGATACCGCTGGCGCTGTGGTTAGGAGACACGCCAGTGGAACGCGCTATTTTACTTGGCAGCTTATTGATTGTGCCGATGGTTGAATTATTAAATTCAGCAATTGAGGCGAATGTGGATCGGGTTGGTTTAGAGCGGCATGAATTATCCGGGCGGGCAAAAGATATTGCTTCCGCCGCCGTGTTCGTGAGCATCGCCCTGTGCGTGGTGAGCTGGGCGCTGATCTTGGTGCCGAAGTGGTGGTAAACCATCAGTCACAACTGCGGTACCATTTTTGCGGCGACTCGTGTATATTTCCGCTCGCGTTGCCGGGGTGGCGAAATTGGTAGACGCATCAGACTCAAAATCTGACGGGGGTGACCCCATGCCGGTTCGATTCCGGCCCTCGGTACCAAATTAAGCTCAAATCAAACAAGGAGTTAGGTTAAACAACCTAACTCCTTTTTGTTTGCCAGCGACCCGCCAACACCAGCGCCGTTACGCGCTGCGAATCTCAAAATCGTGCGTGATCGTCGCCGTCGCTCCCAGCATGATCGATGCCGAGCAGTATTTTTCCGCACTCAAGCGGATCGCCTGCTCCACCCGTTTCGGGTCAAGATCGCGCCCGGTGACGATGAAATGCGCATGAATCTGCGTAAATACCTTCGGATCCGTTTCCGCCCGCGTCGCCTCCAGCTCCACCACGCAATCCGTCACGTCCTGCCGCCCTTTGCGCAAAATCAGCAACACATCAAACTGCGTGCAGCCGCCCATGCCCAACAGCAGCATTTCCATCGGACGCACGCCGAGATTGCGCCCGCCCAGCTCCGGCGGCCCGTCCATCACCACGCCGTGACCGGAACCGGATTCGCCCAACATGGCGACGCCTTCAATCCATTTTATCCGTGCTTTCATGCTGTTACCTGTATTAGCTGCGAAGATTGCGGTCGCGCAAGCGCCATTGAAAATGACTCAAGAGCTTGGAACGCACCTTTTTTTCCTTGTGTTTCGCTGCCGCTGCGAGACGTTTTTCTGCCACCTCAATCAATGTTTCCTGCGCACCCTTGGTATTGTCATCAAGCGGAATGCGTTGAATATATTCACCCGCGCTATTCATTTCCCACGCCGAGCGCGTATCCGCAAATTGCACATCTAAAATCAAGCGCAATTCCTGCCGCAATTCGGGGTTTTCAACTGGCGCATGAACTTCCACGCGGCTATCGAGATTGCGCCCCATCATATCCGCCGAACCGATGTAATACTCCTCCGCGCCGTTATTATGAAAATACATAATCCGCCCGTGTTCTAAAAAACGCCCCACAATACTGACCACCCGCGCTTTTTCACTGATATTCGGTAAACCCGGACGAAATCGGCAGGTGTCTCGAATAATCAAATCAACCTGCACTCCGGTATGGCTGGCGCGATATAAAGCGCGGGTAATATCCGCATCTTCCAGCGCATTCATCTTCATTTGAATCAAACCGTTGCCTGTGCGCTTTTGATGCGTGATTTCGCGGTTGATTTTATCAATGATGCTGCGTTTTAGCGTGTAGGGCGCGGCGAGAATTTTGCGATAACTCGGCGGCGGTGAATAGCCGGTGAGATAATTAAACAGCTCGGTTAAATCCTGTCCAATATCTTCGTCGCAGCCGAGCATTCCCAAATCGGTGTACAGCTTGGCAGTGCCAGCGTGATAATTGCCGGTGCCAATATGATAATAGCGCCGCAATTGCGCATAATCGCGCCGCACGATGAAAATCAATTTGCTGTGGGTTTTCAAACCCATCACGCCATAATTAACGTGAATGCCTTCTGCTTCTAAACGCCGCGCCCATTGGATATTGGCTGCTTCATCAAATCGCGCTTTTAATTCCACCAACACCGCAACCTGTTTGCCATTCCGCGCTGCTTGAATCAATGAATCTAAAATCGCGCCAGCCGAAGTGCGATAGAGCGTCATTTTAATCGCCAATACTTTCGGGTCTTCTGCCGCCGTGCGCAAAAAGCGTTCAACTGAAGTGCTAAATGGTTGATAGGGATGCTGCAATAAAATCGGGCCATTTTCGCGGATGATGTGAAAGATATTGCGGCGATCATTCGCCAATAACGGATGATCCACCGGGCGATGTGGTTTATCGTGCAATTCCGGTTTATCAATTGCGGCTAATTCAAATAAATCGCGCAGCGCCATCATGCCCGCAATTTCAAATACATCTTCATCTTCATTCAAACCCAATTCGGCCGCCAACATGCCGCGATGCGTTGGCTCCATTTTTGGCTCAACTTCCAGCCGCACAATCGGCGCGAAATGCCGCTCGCGCAGCTCGGTTTCGATCATCTCCAGCAGATCATTCGCTGTTTCCGCGTCCGGTTCGACAATCGCGTTGCGGGTGACGCGAAACAGGGCGCAGGACACGATTTCCATGCCCGGAAATAGCATGTCCAGATTGTTGACCATCAAATCTTCCAGCGTGACGAAGGTGTGGCTGCCGTCCACCGCAATCAGCCGCCGCGACACATCTTTGCTCACCGGCACCTTGACTCGTGCCATGTAAATCTCGTTGCCACCGGGAAAACGTAGCGTGACCAATAAGTTAAGCGTGAGATTGGAAATAAACGGGAACGGATGCGCCGGGTCCATCGCCAACGGCGTGAGCATCGGAAAGATGTTGGCGCGGAAATACTCGCGCAGGCGGGCGCTGGCATCGGCGGATAAATCGGCGTGGCGAATGATGCGGATGTCGTGCGCGGTCAGTTCGATCATCAGCGCCTCATCAATGCGCCGTTGCTCCATTTGAAACGCACGCGCTGCGGTCTGGCAGGCTTTCAATTGCTGGAGCGGGGTGCGGCCATCGAGGCTCGGCGTGTGGACGGCGGCGGCGATTTGCTGCTTCAAGCCGCCGATGCGTTTCATAAAGAATTCATCGAGATTGTTGCTGACGATGGCGAGAAATTTCACGCGCTCTAACAACGGGTTACGCGGATCATCTGCCTCATGCAGCACCCGTTGATTGAACGCCAACCACGTCAATTCGCGGTTGAGATACAAACTCGGATCACTGAGATCAAGGGTGTCGGTAGGCGACAGCAGGCTGTCATCGGTGGGTGCGTTCATATTTCCAAATCCCAAAGCGGCGCGGTGAAAGCTGGTTATCTTAGCAAGTGGAGGGCGTGTGATTACGGCAGTTTGATGACCGCTGGCGCTGCTGCCTATTGTTGCTCGTGTGTTTAAGAATGACGTGGTTATCAAATAACCATTGATTTTTTAATAATAAGGTGATTGTACACAGTTGATTTAATGCGTTATGAGATCGAAAAAGTGTCAGCTTTTTTGCCTGTTGTAGGCGTTGCGAATTGGCAATTTAATGTTCTGATATAACAAAGCGTTACTGACAGAAGCGCGGCATTTTGATGGCGCAGCGAAAGCAAAACACCATATTTTAAGCCCATAAAATGTCAGGTTTTTTTACACTGCGCTCTCGCTTGAATTGAAAGAACGAGGTGCGCTGTCAATTTTTCCATTATTTTTCAATCACTAATACTGTTGGCATCAAATGTGACTAAGCCATTGCAGTGGGTTATTTTGTGCGAGTCAGAGTGTGATTAACCACCGGGCACAGCAGTGAATTGTTTTTTTTATCAATGTGTTAAGGGAGATCGAGATGTTAATGCTCGGCAAATCGTCCGGTTTTATCACCGCGACTGTGTTATGTGCGGCGAGTATCGGTAGCGCCATTGCTTCGCCAATGGCTTATACCGACTACACCGCGTTTATGACGGCGACCGGCAGCTACACTTCCGTTGCGACGTTGAATTTTGATGCGTTGTCCGTCGGGGCTTTTGCGTCGGGCAGTGCGTTTAATGGCGTGACCTTTACCGGGCATGATGACACTGCCGGTCAATTGGCAGTGGCGACGGGTTACGCCACCACCTCCGGCGCGAATTATCTCGGCATTGATGATGCTGATAACTTTGATCTGCTGAGTGGGGCAAACAGCAATTTCAGCTTGTCATTCGCTACCAGCAATGCCATCGGGCTGTTCATCATCACGAACGAAACGCTTGGCGAGACGCTGTTTGACGGCGATATTCAATTGTCCGCTGGCGGTGTGACGGCGATGTTGGACACAGACACACCCTACAAATATCTGAGAGACGATAGTGCGGTATTTTTTCTGGGTTTAACCAGCGATACCGCTTTCACCAGCGCGGCGTTGACCAACGCTACTGTCGATTTTTTTTACAACATTGATGACATCACGCTGACCGCTGCGCCGGTCGTGCCACCGCCACCAAATCCCGCACCAGCGCCCAATCCAATACTGGCTGGAGTGTTGGGCTGGCTGGCATTGCGCAATTGGCGGCGTCACGCGACTGCGGCATGAACGCATCGCAACTTTCATCATTCCAACGAGAAAAAAACACCATGAAATCGAATCTCATCTCACGCTTTTTAATGATCGCTGCCGTCGGTATTGGCATTGGTTTTCACAGTAGCGCGTGGAGTATCGAACCGCGTCCATCACTCAGCGGTTTGCAAACGCAGATCAATGCGCTGACCAGCGGACAAATGCCGGTCGCGCCGCTGGTTGGTGAATCCACCGCCGCCTGCGATAGCACGACACAAGGTTTACTGCGTTGGAATGCAACTGTTGGTCAATTGGAATTGTGCGATGGGACAGCATGGTTGGCAGTCATGGATCAAGGACATGCGACGATAACTGATATGTTTGCTGCCATTCGTAACTTGGTCAAAAACGATACCGTGAATCGTTATCTGGTTAAAGGAACTAATGACGAGATCATTAAAGATTTTGTAACGGGTTTGGAATGGCAGCGGTGCAGCGTTGGTCAGACTTGGAATAAAACGACGCAAAAATGCGATGGAGACGCCGCCATGTTTAATTGGGATACAGCAATCAAACAAATGGCAACCGGCGGTTTTCGTATTCCAACCATCGACGAATTAAAAACGCTGGTGTATTGCTCCAGTGGTACGCCGGTCACGATTGGTATGACGGCTGATTTAACTCCCTGCTCCGACATTTACAATCAACCGACAATCGTGGCGTGGGCATTCCCAAATACGCCGAGTTCGTGGTTTTGGTCCGGTTCTCCGTATGCCAGCACCACGTACGGCGCGTGGAGCGTGAATTTCGACAATGGCGGCGCCTACAACGGCAGTCGGTACTACAGCAGCGGCCGCGTTCGCCTCGTCCGCAGCGGACAGTGATTTTGATCTTTTTGCTTTTTAATTGCAGTTGAACTCACAAATGCCCCTTTTGAATAAAAGGGGCATTTATTGCGCTGGTTTCCAACGAGAAAAAAACACCATGAAATCGAATCTCATCTCCCGCTTTTTAATGATCGCTGCCGTCGGTATTGGCATTGGTTTTCACAGCAGCGCGTGGAGTATCGAACCGCGTCCATCACTCAGCGGTTTGCAAACGCAGATCAATGCGCTGACCAGCGGACAAATGCCGGTCGCGCCGCTGGTTGGTGAATCCACCGCTGCCTGCAATAGCACGACACAAGGTTTACTGCGTTGGAATGCAACTCAATTGGAATTGTGCGATGGAACGGCGTGGGCGGCGGTGCTAGATCAAGGACATGCGACGATGGTTACAGCCTTCGAGATGATCTGTCGGGCAAACGTGGCTGCTGGATTAACTCCGGCGATGTTGCCCAAGTTCTGTGGCGCTTACACCGAATTACGTTATTTGCCACTCGGTGACAATGGCGAAATTATCCGCGATGTCAGAACGGGTTTGGAATGGCAGCGGTGCAGCGTTGGTCAGACTTGGAATAAAACGACGCAAAAATGCGATGGAGACGCCGCCATGTTTGATTGGGATACAGCAATCAAACAAACGGCAACCGGCGGTTTTCGTATTCCAACCATAGACGAATTAAAAACGCTGGTGTATTGCTCCAGTGGTACGCCGGTCACGATTGGTATGACGGCTGATTTAACTCCCTGCTCCGGCACTTACAATCAACCGACAATCGTGGCGTGGGCATTCCCAAATACGCCGAGTTCGTGGTTTTGGTCCGGTTCTCCGTATGCCAGCACCACGTACGGCGCGTGGCGCGTGTATTTCAACGATGGCAGCGCCAACGGCTACTATCGGAGCTACGCCTACAGCGTCCGGCTCGTCCGCAGTGGACAGTGATTTTGATTTTTTTGCTTTTTAATTGCAGTTGAATGAATAAAAAACCGCAATTGAAATAATCGTTCCTAAAACCGCCACCGAGCGTTATGCGTTCGGTGGCGGTTTTGCATAGCACCGGCGTTTTAATCGTCGTAATGAAACCGGCAAGCGATCACAATTATAGTTGTCCGCAAAACTAACCATACAGCACCCAAGGCACGAACTGTTCTATCCAGCCCTTGGCATAGCTTGATGATTTGCTGAATACAGCCCAAGAATCAGAGATGACTGACTTTAAGTACTCAT
>NZ_NRRQ01000034.1 GCF_016583745.1 Chromatium okenii | reverse complement strand
TGCATACGTTGGCGCTAAATGATTTACGCGATCCCGCGCAATTGCGGTTATTAAAATGGGCATTTTCTGAGCCGGAACGTTTGCGCCCCACGCTCACCACTGCGGCATTAACAGAAAAGGCGGCACGTCAATTCGGCGAATTGGCGCAAACATTATGCGAACGTGGTCACGACACCACACAGGTTGCGCATTTTTGCCAGCAGATTTTGTTTTGTTTCTTTGCGGAAGATATTGGTTTATTGCCCAATCAATTATTTAGCAAATTATTGGAAATTGGGCAGCAACGTTTGGAACATTTACCGGCAACGCTCACCAATTTATTTAATACAATGGCAACCGGCGGCTTCTTTGGCAATGATCCCGTTGCTTGGTTTAATGGCGGATTATTTGATGCCGCAACGCCGTTGCCATTAAATCGCGCTGATGTAACCACGTTGCGGGAATTGGCGCAGTTGAATTGGTCAGCAATTGAGCCGAGTATTTTGGGCACCTTATTTGAGCGCGGACTTGATCCGAATCAACGTGAACAACTCGGAGCGCATTACACCGATCCAGCATCAATTATGCGGCTGGTCAATCCGGTGGTGCTTGAACCATTGCGGGCAGAATGGCGCACTCAAAAAACTGCAATTGCGGCGTTACTTGAAAAGGTGACGGGATTAAAAAGCAAGGCGGATAAAGCAATTGCGGCCGCCAATACGACTGTGCTAACGACTGAAGCTGCCAATAAAGTCGGAAAAGTGCGAACTGATGCCAGTAATGCCGAGGCGAAAGCGAAAAAGCAGATTGAAAAACGCTGTCGGGATTTTTTGAATCGGTTGCAAAAGTTTCGCGTGCTTGATCCGGCTTGCGGTTCGGGAAACTTTTTATTATTGGCATTGCACGGATTAAAAGATTTAGAGCACGAGGTGATTTTAGATGCCGAGCGTTGGGGTTTACCCGCTAGTTTTCCCAAAGTTGGGCCGGAGAATGTGCTGGGCATTGAACTGAATGCTTATGCTGCTGAATTGGCGCGGGTGACAGTGTGGATTGGTGAAATTCAATGGATGTTAAATCACGGCTTTTCTTTGGCAAAAAATCCAATTCTGAAGAAAATTAACATCATTGACCAACGCGATGCAGTGGTGAATACAGATGGCGCAGAACCGCATTGGCCAGCGGCTGATGTCATTGTCGGCAATCCGCCGTTTTTAGGCGATAAGCGAATGCTCGGCGCAATGGGTGATGAATATGTGAAACGGTTGCGCAATTGTTATCAGGGGCGCATTCCCGGCGGCGCGGATTTAGTCACTTATTGGTTTGAAAAGGCGCGAACGCAGATTGAAACGGGAAAAGCTAAAGCTGTCGGTTTGGTCGCAACCAATTCAATTCGTGGCGGCGCAAATCGCAAAGTATTAGAGCGCATTTGTGAGACGACGACCATTTTTAATGCGTGGTCAGATGAGCCTTGGATTAACAGCGGCGCAGCCGTGCGCGTCAGTTTGATTTGTTTTGGAAATACAGAATTAGCGCCGGTTTTGAATGATGAAGCGGTCGCGGCAATTTATGCAGATTTGACGGCTGGTGCAATTGATGCAGGTTCGGATATTACGCAAGCAACAGCATTAGCAGATAATTGTGGAACCTGTTTTATTGGCACACAGAAAAGCGGCAGTTTTGATATTGCCGGTGAATTAGCGCGGCAGTGGTTACAAGAACCAAATCCACACGGAAACCCGAACAGCGATGTTGTGCGTCCTTGGGTCAATGGCATGGATATCACGCGCCGTCCATCCGATACATGGATTATTGATTTTGGCATTGATTTTAGCGAAACCGAGTCGGCTTTTTATGAAAAGCCATTTCAGCATGTTGTAAAATATGTCAAGCCAACAAGAGAAGATAATCATCGAAATGGATACCGAAAATTTTGGTGGCGTTATGGTGAAACACGCCCCGGTTTAAGGTCTGCTTTAATCGAGTTTACGCGCTATATTTGCACTCCGCGAGTGTCAAAATATCGGTTATTTGCTTGGTTTACAACGGCAGTTTTACCAGATAGCGCAACCGTTGCAATTGCTCGTGCTGATGACACCACATTTGGTATTTTGCATTCCCGTTTCCATGAATTATGGGCATTGCGGATGGGCACCAGTTTAGGCGCAACCCCGCGCTATACGCCAACCACGACATTTGAAACTTTTCCTTTTCCAATTGGTTTAACGCCAGCGGATACTGGCGGCGCAATTGCAACATTAGATAGCGGCGCAGTTATTCCGACAGTCGCAGCGCAATATCAAGAACACGCCAAAGCGATTGCTGAAGCCGCTTTCAAGTTAAATCAATTGCGTGAAGAATGGTTAAATCCGCCGGAATGGATTGAACGCCAGCCAGAAGTTGTCGCTGGTTATCCTGATCGCATCATTCCCAAACCAGAATACGCAGCACAATTAAAACAGCGCACGTTGACGAATCTTTACAATCAACGTCCTGACTGGCTGGCAACTGCGCATCAGCAATTAGATTGCGTGGTTGCCGCTGCGTATGGCTGGGAAGATAACGCAGCAGAACTTAATGAAACGGAGATATTGCAGCGATTATTGGCGTTGAATCTAGCGCGGAATAACTGCAAATAAATTTTGCCCGGCAGCAGCGCGAGAATACCGCCCATGACGCCCGACCAATTTATTGCTAAATGGCAAGCCACCACGCTTAAAGGACGCTCGGCAGCGCAGGAGCATTTTATTGATTTATGTCGCTTATTGGATGAACCAACACCAGCAGAAAGTGATCCAACTGGTGCGTTTTATTGTTTTGAGCGCGGCGCTAAAAAAACCACTGGTGGCGATGGTTGGGCGGATGTGTGGAAACGCAATTGCTTTGGCTGGGAATACAAAGGTAAACGCAAAAACTTAAATGAAGCCTTTGTTCAACTGCATCGCTACGCACCAGCACTAGAAAACCCGCCGCTGTTGATTGTTTCCGATATGGAACAGATCATTATTCATACTGCATTTACCGGCACCGTGCCGGTTGTGCATACGTTGGCGCTAAATGATTTACGCGATCCCGCGCAATTGCGGTTATTAAAATGGGCATTTTCTGAGCCGGAACGTTTGCGCCCCACGCTCACCACTGCGGCATTAACAGAAAAGGCGGCACGACAATTTGCTGAATTGGCGCAAACATTATGCGAACGTGGTCACGATACCACGCAGGTTGCGCATTTTTGCCAGCAGATTTTGTTTTGTTTCTTTGCGGAAGATATTGGTTTATTGCCCAATCAGTTATTTAGCAAGTTGTTGGAAATCGGGCAGCAACGCTTGGAACATTTACCGGCAACGCTCACTAATTTATTTAATACGATGGCAACCGGCGGCTTCTTTGGCAATGATCCGGTCGATTGGTTTAATGGCGGATTATTTGATGCCGCAACGCCGCTGCCATTAAATCGCGCTGATGTAACCACGTTGCGAGAATTGGCGCAGTTGAATTGGTCAGCGATTGAGCCGAGTATTTTGGGCACTTTATTTGAGCGCGGACTTGATCCGAATCAACGTGAACAACTTGGAGCGCATTACACCGATCCGGCATCAATTATGCGGCTGGTCAATCCGGTGGTGCTTGAGCCATTGCGGGCAGAATGGCGCACTCAAAAAACTGCAATTGCGACATTACTTGAAAAGGTGACGGTATTAAAAAGCAAGGCGGATAACGCAATTGCGGTCGCCAATACGACTGCGCTAACGACTGAAGCTGCCAATAAAGTTGGAAAAGTGCGAACTGATGCCAGCAATGCCGAGGCGAAGGCGAAAAAGCAGATTGAAAACCGCTGTCGTGATTTTTTAATGCAGCTGCAAAATTTCCGCGTGCTTGATCCGGCTTGCGGTTCAGGAAACTTTTTATTATTAGCGTTGCGCGGATTAAAAGATTTAGAGCACGAGGTGATTTTAGATGCCGAGCGTTGGGGTTTGCCCGCCAGTTTTCCCAAAGTTGGGCCGGAGAATGTGCTGGGCATTGAATTGAATGCTTATGCTGCTGAATTAGCACGGGTCACAGTCTGGATTGGTGAAATTCAATGGATGTTAAATCACGGCTTTTCTTTGGCAAAAAATCCAATTCTAAAAAAGATCAATATCATTGACCAACGTGATGCAGTGGTGAATACAGATGGCGCGGAACCGCATTGGCCAGCGGCTGATGTCATTGTCGGCAATCCGCCGTTTTTAGGCGATAAGCGAATGCTCGGCGCAATGGGTGATGAATATGTGAAACGGTTGCGCAATTGTTATCAGGGGCGCATTCCCGGCGGTGCGGATTTAGTCACCTATTGGTTTGAAAAGGCGCGAACGCAGATTGAAACGGGAAAAACCAACGCTGTCGGTTTGGTCGCAACCAATTCAATTCGTGGCGGCGCAAATCGCAAAGTATTAGAGCGCATTTGTGAGACAACGACCATTTTTAATGCGTGGTCAGATGAACCTTGGATTAACAGCGGTGCAGCCGTGCGCGTCAGTTTGATTTGCTTTGGAAATACAGAATTAGCGCCGGTTTTGAATAATGAAGCGGTCGCGGCAATTTATGCCGATTTGACGGCTGGTGCAATTGATGCGGGTTCGGATACTACGCAAGCAACAGCATTAGCAAATAATTGTGGAACCTGTTTTATTGGCACACAAAAAAGCGGCAGCTTTGATATTGCTGGTGAATTAGCGCGGCAGTGGTTAAAAGAACAGAATCCACACGGAAACCCGAACAGCGATGTTGTGCGTCCTTGGGTCAATGGTATGGACATCACGCGCCGTCCATCTGATACTTGGATTGTTGATTTTGGTTTGGGGATGAAAGAAGCGGACGCTGCCTGTTATGAACAACCATTTCAACATGTCATCACTCAAGTTAAACGTGTGATTGAAACGAAAATGACGGCATGGCACGTTGCCAATAAAAATATCCAACATTTGCAGAAACAACATGACACATGGTGGCAACTGTGGTGTTCACGTCCTGATATGCGTGGAGCCTTAAAAAAAGTCACTCGTTATATTTGCACGCCGCGAGTGTCTAAATATCGGCTCTTTGTGTGGTTGGCAACGGCAGTGTTACCAGATAGCGCCACCGTTGCAATTGCTCGCGCTGATGACACCACATTTGGGATTTTACATTCTCGTTTCCATGAACTATGGGCATTGCGGATGGGAACCAGTTTAGGCGCAACGCCGCGTTATACGCCAACCACAACATTTGAAACCTTCCCTTTTCCGCTTGGTTTAACGCCAGCGGATACTGGCGGCGCAATTGAAGTATTAGACAATGGCGTAATTATTCCGACGGTTGCAACGGAATATCAAAAACATGCCAAAGCGATTGCGGAAGCTGCCTATCAGCTCAACCAAGTGCGCGAGAATTGGTTAAATCCGCCGGAGTGGATTGAACGCCAGCCGGAAGTTGTCGCTGGTTATCCTGAGCGCATTTTCTCCAAACCCGAATATGCGGCAGCATTAAAACAGCGCACCTTGACTCATTTGTATAATGAGCGCCCAATGTGGCTGGCAACTGCGCATCGGCAATTAGATTGTGCCGTTGCCGCAGCCTATGGTTGGGAAGATGACGCCGCCGAATGCAATGAAGCGGAGATAGTGCAGCGATTATTGGCGTTGAATGTAGCGCGGAATAACCGCAAATAACAATTGAAATTTGCCCGGCAGCGGCGCTAGAATTGATTAGCACAGTTGTTAATCATCAGCATCTCATTAAATTGCGGCATTGATTTTGAAACCACAGTATTTATCTGGCTTATATGCCATTACTCCCGATAGCAATTGCCCGCCCGCGCAGTTAATTCAACAGGTCGCAGCGGCAATTCACGGCGGCGCTCGTCTCATTCAATACCGTGCGAAATGCGCCAGCGCAGCCGAGCGTCGTGCAACCGCAGTGGCGCTGTTGGCAACCTGCCGCGCTGCGCAAATTCCGTTGATTATCAACGATGATGTCGCGCTGGCTGCCGCTATCGGCGCAGATGGCGTTCACCTCGGCCGCGATGATCCCGATCCCCGCGCCGCTCGCGCCCAACTCGGCGATGCTGCACTGATCGGCGTCTCCTGTTACAACGCGCCAGCGCGGGCAACGGCAGCAGCGCAGGCTGGCGCAACCTATCTCGCGTTTGGGAGCTTTTTTCCCTCGCCCACCAAACCAGCCGCAGCACGGGCGACGCCAGAACTCTTGACAGCGGCGCGAGAATTGGGTTTGCCGCTCGTTGCGATTGGTGGAATCACGCCGCACAATGGCAGCGTCCTACTCGCGGCGGGCGCACAGATGCTCGCAGTCGTCAGCGGCGTGTTTGACCAACCCGACATCACTGCCGCTGCTCGCGCTTACACTTCATTGTTTTCACAGGAGAATTCTGCATGACCCGTTCCCATGACCTGTTTGCTGCGGCGCAACGTCACATCCCCGGCGGCGTCAATTCGCCGGTGCGGGCGTTTCGCGGCGTCGGCGGCGATCCGGTATTTTTCGAGAGCGCCAGCGGTGCCTATGCCATTGATGCAGATGGACAACGGTATATCGACTACGTCGGTTCGTGGGGGCCGATGATCCTCGGTCATGCCCATCCCGAAGTGCTGGCAGCAGTGCGCGAGCGGCTCGACAAGGGGCTGTCATTCGGCGCACCGACGGCGTTAGAAACGGTGATGGCAGATCGCGTCTGCGAGCTGGTGCCGAGCATGGATTTGGTGCGAATGGTCAGCTCCGGCACCGAGGCGACGATGAGTGCGCTGCGGCTGGCGCGGGGCTACACCGGACGCGACAAAATCGTGAAATTTGAGGGCTGCTATCACGGCCACGCCGATGCGTTGCTGGTCAAAGCTGGATCGGGCGCGTTGACGCTGGGCGAGCCGAGTTCGCCGGGCGTGCCAGCGGCGGTGGCGGAGTTGACGATTACCTTGCAATACAACGACTTGGAACAGGTGCGCGAGACTTTCGCCGCCATCGGTTCTGAAATCGCCTGCATCATCGTCGAGCCAGTCGCCGGCAATATGAACTGCATTCCGCCGGTGCCGGGCTTTCTCGAAGGTCTGCGCGAGATTTGCGATCAATCCGGCGCGGTGCTGATTTTTGATGAAGTGATGACGGGATTTCGCGTCGCGCTCGGCGGGGCGCAAGGGAAGTTTGGGATCACGCCCGATCTGACGGCGCTGGGCAAAGTGATCGGCGGCGGGATGCCGGTCGGCGCGTTTGGCGGCAAGCGCGAGATTATGGAGAAAATTTCTCCGCTCGGCCCCGTTTATCAAGCCGGGACGTTATCGGGCAATCCGATTGCAATGGCGGCGGGATTAAAAACGTTGGAATTGATCGCAGCGCCGGGCTTTTATGATCAATTGACGGCGAGCACTTCGGCGCTATTAAACGGGCTGCAACAACGCGCCGATGCAGCAGGAATTCCGTTTAGCACCAATCAAGCTGGCGGCATGTTTGGGCTGTTTTTCACTGCGGAAAAAGTGACGAATTACGCGCAGGCAACGCGCTGCAATCAAGCGCAATTCAAAGCCTTTTTTCACGGAATGCTGGCGCGGGGCGTGTATTTGGCACCGTCAGCATTTGAAGCGGGCTTTGTGTCGATCATGCACAGCGCGGCAGATATTGAAGCGACGCTGGATGCAGCGGCGGCGGTTTTCGCCGACCTTGCGGCAGTTTAATTAGCCATCGCGCAATTCGCGCCGATGGCGTTGAGTTGCGCTTTTTTGATTTGCGGATCGCATGACCAAAAGTCACACCAATAAACCCAGCGGCAGCGCGACCATTGCCTTAAATAAAAAGGCGGGTCACGATTATTTTATTGAGCAGCGGATCGAAACGGGGCTGGTGCTGCAAGGTTGGGAAGTCAAAAGTTTGCGCGCGGGGCGGATTCAGTTAAAAGAGAGCTATGTGAAAATTTTGCATAGCGAAGCGTTTTTAATTGGGGCGCATATTTCGGCGTTGGCGGCAGCATCAACCCATATCAATCCCGATCCGACGCGCACCCGTAAACTGTTGTTAAAACGGCACGAACTCAATCGCCTGATTGGTTTAATTGAGCGGGCGGGTTATACGCTGGTGCCGACTGCGATGTATTGGAAAAAGGGACGCGCCAAGCTCGAAATTGGTTTGGCGAAGGGTAAAAAACAACACGATAAACGCACCACGGAAAAAGATCGGGATTGGCAGCGCGATAAAGAACGGTTATTTAAAACTGGTTAAATTTTCGCTTGCGTTGTTAATCAAAGCTGTTTATAGTGCAATTCACTTGGGGGCGACATGGCTTCGACGTGGGTCACGAAACCTAAGGTGCATGTCGAGGTGCGGTTTACCTCGTAAATCCAGCCGCAAACCTATAGTTGCCAACGACGACAACTACGCTCTCGCCGCTTAACCCGGCGAGCCTCTGACCGTTTCTCGCCTGTGGGCGACGGGTTCCAGAGGTCAAATTACACAGGATCGTGGAGAGGGGAGTCCGGACCTGATCTGCTAAAACCTACGGAATCGCTGACTTATCGCCCTGCCCTTCGGGCGTGAGAAAGTTAAAAACAATAGAGTGGGCTAAACATGTAGAGCCAAGGGCGGAGGATTTGCGGACGCGGGTTCGATTCCCGCCGCCTCCACCAAGTTTGTTGAATACCTAAAAAAGAGAAGCACCTCGCGGTGCTTCTCTTTTTTTATGGTCTGGGAATATCGAGTTATCAGTTATCGGTGATAAATGTGCTTTTTACTGACAACTGACAACTTTTTTTAACTGCGTTATGGCAATTGTTGCAATCCCATCGTCGCCGGGCGCGGGGTGGGGCTGAGATGTTGGCGCAGCAGCGGGCGCAGCGCCATCAACGTGCTGAATAATAAAAGCAATTCAATGACATAGACGGCGCTGTAGCCGATGACGAGGTGCTCGGTTGCCGTTCCCCAGCGGTCTGGCACCAGTGCCGTGACCAGATCGCGCAGTCCGCCGCCGAGCGCCACTGCGATTCCATTCGCCGTTGCTTGCACGGCACCCCACGCGCCCAGCGCCAGCCCGCTGTGTCCGCCTTCAGCGAGTTCCATCGCCGCAATCAAGGTGCTCACGGCGAACAATCCCGCGCCAAAGCCGATCAAGCCTGTGCCAATACGAAAGAGCAGGGTTGAGTCCAATAATGCTGCACTGATGACGGCACCAAAGGCGATCAAACCCATCACAACGCCGCCTGCGGCAAGGCGATAGGTGTTGGCACCGCGTCCGAGCTGACGTGCGGCGAGGGCAAATGCCAGCAAGGTGCCGCCCGCTAATAACGCAGTGAGGGCGGTCGTTTGGGCGACGCTCATTCCCAATACTTGCCCGCCGTAAGGTTCCAACAAGATGTCTTGCATGGTGAATCCTGCCGTGCCCAAGCCGACGACAATCAACAACTGGCTGGCGCGTCCACCTTGCGAAAACTCGCGCCAAGTGGCGAGAAAGGGCGGGCGGACGGGTGGAGCAGCAGCGCGTTCCCGATCAATCGCCTCCTGTCGCCATAACGCGATCATGTTCAAAATCAGCGTCGCGGCAGCGGCACCTTGGATCAGTTGAATCAACAATTGAGGGGTGAAATGGGTCAGCAATTTGCCAAACAGCAGCGCACTGACCAGCATTCCCACCAATAGCGTCACATATAACAGCGCGACGACGCGGGGGCGTTTCTCAGCGGGCACCAAATCGGTCGCCAACGCGAGTCCGGCAGTTTGGGTGGTATGCAAGCCTGCGCCAACCAGCAAAAAAGCGACCGCTGCACTCACTTTTCCCATTAAATTCAAGCTATTTTCCGCATCAGCCAGCAGAAGCAGCGCAAATGGCATGATGGCGAAACCGCCGAATTGCAGCAGGCTGCCGATCCACAAATAGGGAATGCGGCGCAAGCCAAAGGCGGAGCGGTGATAGTCGGAGCGATGTCCGATCAGGGCGCGAAATGGCGCAAATACCAGCGGCAGCGCCACCATCATTGCTACCAGCCACGTCGGAACGTGCAGCTCGACCACCATCACGCGGTTGAGAGTGCCGGTGAGTAAGACCATCGCCATGCCGACGGAAATTTGAAACAGCGACAGCCGCAGGAGACGACTGAGGGGCAACTCTGCCGTCGCCACATCAGCGAAAGGCAGGATGCGGCGCAGAAATTGCCGCCAAGTGAGGCGCGGGAGTGGTTCCTTGGGCTGATTCATTGTGTTCCTAAAAAAATGGGCAAATGCGGGATAGAAGCGGATGATTTTAAGGATGAATGTCACTTTTTGGTATTGCAGTTGTTGCTATCTGCGGCAGCATTCATGCTCTGCCAGAGAGCATATCACTTGCCCACTTGCGCAATCGGTGAGCGCCACACTGCGGATGAGAGCCGCTGGTGCATAGCGTATTGGGAATGCCGCTGCGGATAAAATAGCCAATACAGAATTAGAATCTGATGGTTATTTATAATGGCGGGAGGAGCAGAAGATGGTGGTGCTTTATTTAGATATAACAATCGGTTTTTGATTCTTAATTCCTCACGGCACTAGGCAATAATCAATGAAAATACTGTATCACCACCGCACCGCTTCCCGTGACGGACAAGCCGTGCATATTGATGAAATGATTGCGGCGCTGCGGCAATTAGGACACGAAGTTGTGATTGTCGCACCGAATAGCACCGCCGCGCCCAGCTTTGGCGGCAGTATTGGTTGGGTCGATTGGATTCGCGCTCGCTTGCCCAAAACGCTGTATGAATTGTTAGAACTCGGCTATTCAGTGCTGGCATATCGTCAATTGGCGCAAGCAATTCGCGCCAGCCGTCCAGATGTCATTTATGAGCGATATAACTTGTTTTTGTTGGCAGGCATTTGGGCGCAGCGCCGGTTTCATCTGCCGCTGCTGTTGGAAGTGAACGCGCCGCTGGCTGAAGAACGGATGACTCACGGCGGCTTGGCGCAACCGGCGCTGGCGCAGTGGGCGCAACGCTGGGTCTGGCGTCATGCCGACTGCGTGTTGCCGGTCACGCGAGTGTTGGCGGGATATGTGGAACGCGCTGGCGTCGCGCCGGAGCGGATCACCGTGATTCACAACGGGATCAATCTCATCCATTTTGCCAACGCACCGAGCGCCAGCGTTGCCAAATCACAACTCGGTTTCGATGACCGCTTCATCCTTGGCTTTACTGGCTTTGTCCGCGATTGGCACGGTTTGGAGCGGATCGTGACGTGGATTGCCGCGCATCAGCACGTCCAGCCACCGCTGCATCTGCTCATCGTTGGCGACGGCCCGGCGCGTCAGGGATTAGAGGCGCAAGCGCAAGCACTCGGCATCAGCGAGCGCGTGAGTTTTACCGGCGTGGTCGCTCGCGCTGCAATTCCGGCGCTGGTGCGAACGTTTGACATTGCGTTGCAACCGGCAGTGGTTGACTACGCTTCGCCGCTCAAACTGTTTGAATATCTGGCACTTGGCTGCGCAATCGTCGCGCCGCGCCAGCCGAATTTGGAGGAGATTTTATGCGATGGAGACAACGCGCTGCTTTTTGATGCGGCACAACCGGCAGCGTTGGAAACGGCGTTAGAACGTCTTGTCACTGATGACGCCCTGCGGACGCGGCTGGCGCTGGGCGCACAACACACCATCAGCGCCGGTGGTTTTACTTGGTTGGAAAATGCCCGGCGTGTGACCGCGTTAGCAACTGCGCTCAACGCGGCTGGCTAACCAACGTCACAGCGCCAAGCGCCGCAGATACTGCTGCGCTTCTTCCAATATCACCTTGTTTCTAAACACAATATGCCAGCGCGAACCGCCCACCTGTCGCCACAGCATTGCCGCCCGCACTGCTGCCAACAACAGCGTACGCACGCGGTCTTGATTATCGGGATTGCGCAGATGCAGCGGCTCGCCATGAATGATGATGCGCGGTTTGAGCTGGCTCAACGTGTCCTGATACAGCGTGGCGAAATGCGCAAACAGCGCCGGATGACACAATCCGAAATGATCGCGCTTGCTGATCGCAGCCGTGACGCCCATCCGCAGTCGTGCTAACGCAGCGGGATGCCGCGCCAGATTCGCCTCCAAACGCAGCACTTGAATCACGCAGCGCGTTATCTCCAGATTGCGCTCCGCCGCTCCCGTCAACTGCGCCACCAGTCCCTGCATCCCCGGCACCACCGCCCCCGCTGTACCAAACACCGCTTCCACCGTCGGCGCGTCAATCTGAAACAGGCTGTAGAGGCACGGCTCCACCGTTGCGGTATCCATGCTGCCATGACGGGCGAGATGTGACACCGCGCCAATCGCTTGATAGATGCCGGCAAGGGCGGTGGCTCTGGCAAGGTGATTGTGTGACATGAGTGAGCATTCAAAATTAGGATTTAGATCGCGCATGATCTTAGGTTGTCAGCGCCGCAGTAACCACACTGCCGCGCTGAAAGCTGGTTAGCGGAAATTAAACGGCAGCACCGCCTGTAACAGCGCCAGCGGCTCGCCCGGCTGCGTCAATTCTGCTCGCAGTCGCGCCACGCGCTCGGCAGCCAACGGCAACTCCACTTCCAATAATCCCAGCAACAGCGCCGCTTCCGTCGGCTCCCACGCTTCGCCCCAACGCGCTGCGATCACCCGACAACACGCGCCAATCAACCGCACCGTCGGGCCGCTGTCATCCGCCATCGCCACACCCCAGCCGTCCAGCGCCAGCTCCCGCGCTGCTGCCGGCTCGGTCGGATGCAGCAGCATCCCGCGATACAACAGAATCAACGGCCAAGGATGACCTTCATCCTGATTCCACGCCGAACGCTGCGCCAAATATGCCGCGACCAGCGTTGGATCGGGACGCTGCACCAGCCAGCGCAGCGCCAGATGATGGGCATATTTATCGGCGCTGGCGTTGGACTGCGCCAAGGCGGTCAACGCTGCCGGCAGCTCACCAATCACCGCTTCCACCGCTTCGCGCACCGTCGCATCCGTCTGGCTCGGATCGTCCATTAACGCGATGGCGCGATAAGTGCGGGTTTGGCGACTTTCTCGCGCTGCCTGCGCTGGGTCTGACAACTGCGCAAAACTCTCCAGCGCCTCATCAAAACACTGCACCGCCGTCGTCAGATCGCCAGTAAAGGCGGCATGTTGACCGAGGCTGGAGCGCACTTGCCCCCAATAACGCAGTCCGGCAGTTGCTTTCGGCAGCGCCAACGCCTCCGCTGCTGGCGCGGCTGTCGGCGTGCCGAGCAAGCGTTGCAATAACCGATTGAAGGTGCCGCTCGGCGGCGGAGTGCTGGCGCGGGGATTCCAACGTTGCAACACCGCGCCAGCTTGGGCGAAGTCATAACAATTGGTGGCCGTCACCGCTAAATTGAGTTCGGCGCGACACACCAGCCGCGCATCTTCCTCCACCAATTGATCCGCCAAGGTGCGCATTTCCTCGCGCCAAGGCTGCTCAAGTTGTCCCTGATGATTGGCGTGTGCCAATTGCGTCGTCAGCCACAGCAGTCGCAGCGTCGGCGGCAACGGCTGATTATCCGGTGCCCACTGCTGCAACCAACTGACTTGTCGCCCCAACATCGGCAAATCGAGATTGCGGCTGTCGAGATGTCCGAGCACATGATCGAGATAACGTTGCCACAACGGCGGATCGGCTTGAGCGGCGCTGCCCAACTGCGCCAGCAAGGTGCCGACGATGTTGGCGTTGGTGGTAGCTTCGGGATGCGCCAGCAATTGGCTCCAATCGTTGCCGTCGAGCGTTTGTCCCCGCGCCAACCAGTCCAGCTTGCGCGAGAGATCGCTGGCGTCGCCCTCCAGAAAACAGGTGCCTTGCAAGCCGCTGGCTTTGAAACAAGCGCGGGCAAAGTCCGAGCTGCCGGACGAGATATACGCCACCGCATCGACGTAACCATTAAACGGCGAATCGGTTTTGCTGATGGTGCCAATATCCAGCTTGAGATGGCGGGCGCGGTGCGGATGGGTGTCTGCCAGTTGCGACAGCAACTGCGCTGCCACTGCCGGCCATTGGGTTTTCGCCACGAAGCTGCTGCGCTCTTCAATCAACACTTCGAGCTTGGTGGTGTCGTTGAGCGGCATGAATCGCAGCACCAACTCAATCACACGCATGACGCCCAACGCCCAGCGGTCGCCGCGCACTTCTGGCAATTGCTGCACGTTGATACCGATCACGCCGACGGATGCGTCCAGCACATTTTGAACCGCTGTTTCGATGGCGCTGGAGTCTTGTGACACCGCGTGCCAACCGGTTTTGAGCGGCGGCAAACCACCGGCATTCGCTTTAGGAATCAACAGCCCGACAAATCGCCCCAGCATGTTGTTGTGCAACGATAACTGATTGGCTTCATTGGTAAAGTGGGTGCCGGTTTCATCAATCAGCAGTTGCCACGCTGATTGTTGCTGCAATGCGCGGAGATCGCGGGGATGCAAATCGGTAGCGACCGCTGCCGTTAAATCAGAGCGACCGAGTGACGGCAATGGCGTAGCGGCGGAGATTTGCAATTGCGGACCGCGTACCCGCGTGAGTGGTTTACCAGCACGCAAACGGGTTTTGGATTCAACGCGGCGTGTTTCCGCCACTGCGCCTTTGTCCGCTTTTTTATTCGCAGCTTCTATCAAACCGGGGCGCACTTTTTTTAAGTCGGTCAACAGCTCTTGAAATTCAGCTTTATTAACGTAGTTGGCTCCGTATTTCCACCCACAGTCATAAAATTGTTCTAACAATTTTTGATCGGCTTTACCGCGAGCAATAGCTTGATCAATGCGCGGTTGCGCAGTGGGATCAAGTTCTAAACAGTGCTCAACCAAATCGCTGACTTGAGCGTCTCCAGAAGTGCCATCCCAAGAAGTAAAATATTGAATTTTATCCAGTTTGCTTTGAACTTGTGAGGCAATTTTAGGATCAAGCACAGCGGTAGTAACTGCTGGCGCGGAATCAGCCACAGATGGCGGCAATTGTTCTTCTTCGTTAATAAACTCGCCATTGTCCATCACAAACGTCCAGCAACTTTTGCTTTCGTTAAAGCGCACGGTGACTTCAAGGCGAAGTTTCGCATTAGCAACCAATTGCGTGGAAGCGGGCTTTTCAGTAAAGCCATTAGAATGAAAAAAGACATCATCTAAAAACGCCGGATGCCGCAAAAAACCATATTTATTTTTGGCAACGTGATTGGGTTGGATGGACATCTCCCAGCGCACCCCAGCGAGTTGTTCTGCAATGGCAGCGCGTTGGGCATCATCAACTAACTGCTGCATCCAAAACGTCACTTCGGGCTGTTCGGTCTGTACAGCAGTCATCGTGGCATCAGACATGAGTGTCATCCTGTAAAAATGATGTTGCGTTGATAATGAAAAACGGCTGCTTTGAATCGCTAAACGGAAATCAGAGTAACGCACCCGCTAACGATAACAGTCAGCGGGTGGATTAACGTTTAATAACAAGGCATCACATAAACACCCATACGTTCTAAACGGTTCCAGATGTGTTGTTGCTGTTCTAAAGACATTTTCCGATCATGGATTTCTTGAAACACTACTAACATATCTTCTGTAAAAAAAGATGCTTTTTGTGCGCCGTTGAAATAATCTTCATAATCGTTATGCTTGCCTTTTGTCATTCTTACAGACCAACAGCGGCGGGTTTTCTTATCCTGAATCTGTATTTCAGAAATCCATTCTATATGATCTCGTGGCGATAAATTCTCAGCAAACCCTTGAAGGTTTTTAAGCATCGCAGTGTGTCCCAACTCTTGTGCTTTAAGAATGCGCTGTTCAAGTGTCAAGGTATCTCTAGTAAAAATCCGTTCAGAACTATAGTTTTCAGTTTCGTCAGCAAGACTAATATAAAAAGGTTCTAAATTTAACCAACCATCATAAATGACTTGCGTTGCCAAAAAAATCAGTAGATAGTGACGCCAAATAGGATCAGCAACAAACAACTCGTTCATCACGATAAACAGCACAATGACGCAGTATCCGATAATAAACCAGTTGATTCCAAAACGGCTAAACAAATTGCGCACTTGGTGTACAGATGAATAGCTACCTAAAACAACTGGTCGATAGTACTCGGTGAACCACAAAACAGAAAATGCTTCAATATCTTTTATTTTATTTTTGCGCTTAAATTCAAACATTTTCACCTCGTAGTTTTGACAATGAGAAATAAAATGTTTACTGCACACGCGAGCAAAGCACTCTCAACTTAATCTGCTATTCATGGAAAATCCCAGCGGCGCGACAACGTCGCCCCGCTCGGGTACTTGCAATTGACGCCGCAATTCGCGTTTCAAATCAGCGCGGGTCGGACGACTGCGATGAAAGCCGCTGCCAGACATCTGGCGCAGGGCTTTGGCGACCGGATCACGACGGCGCGGTGGTGCTGGCACTGGCGGTAATGGTGAGGGCATGAGAAAACTCCGAAAACGTGGAATTGTGTTGATTGATCGTGGTATTGCCGGGACGAGGTTTAATGCGAAAAACAAAACACATAGTTGACTCCAGTTGCGTTGAAAAAATGAATAATAAAACAATTAAGAACTGGCTTGCAAATGGCGATAGGCTTTGATGCCGCCATATACCAGCAATCCAGCGACGGCGACAATGGCGGTTGGAAACACCGTGATCGGAGCAGCCACGATTGTGGTTGCTGTGGTGGTAAATCCCAACCAGCCCGCTAACCCAGTCGCGGGTACCACCGTAGAGACGGTCACCGGCACAGTGGCGATGGTTAACGTTCCCGGCAGGATTGAGCTAACAGCGGTGGCAGCGGCGACGATCAGTTGTGGTGTCATGGATAACCTGCGAATAATGTTTAATGGAGAGTATTCAATCTCTTCCTGAGATTTTTGTCTGAAGATACAAGCTTGTAACGCGATTGAAAAAGTTTTCAGTGAGAAGCATCCTTTTTACTGAATCAATCTTTTATATCTGCAACTGCGTAACTCCTAAAGATAATCGGCGTGGTAACAGGACGACGTTGGGTCATGGCAAATCTCCGCAGGTGTTGGTTTGATGAGTGGTGACAAGTGGATAACGCAGCCGCGTCAACAATTTTCAAACCCGCACCGCAAGCAACTATTTTTTACCGCGCTTGCACCACATAACGCCCTAATCCAATCGTGGTGGACGAGCCGAGATGCAGCCATTGTCCCAGCCATAACCACAGCCACACCCGTTCCAACGTCGCGCCTTCCAACATGAGATGTCCCATCAAGCCGCCGAGTTTGAGCGCCTCGTGCTGGCGACTCGAATAATGATGGGTATCGTGCCAATGCAGCTCGGCGCGTTCCACCAAGTGATCCGTCTCCGCCAGCCATTGCCCCGGTTCCGGCGTCAGTGGCAACTCCTCCATCACAGCACCTGCCGCTTCAAAGCGCCGCGCCAGCGCCACCAACAAATCTTTGGCGGTGAACCGCTCTGGCTGCACCAGCGCCCCGCGATATTTGAGCCGCAACGGGGTAATCAGATCGAAACGCGCCCGTTTCGGCGCAGGTGGAATGACGAAGGGCGACGGCGGCAGCGTCAGCACTTCTGCGACATGCGGCTGCCACAGCGACACCCAGCCGTCACCCACCTGTTGCTGCAATTCAACCAACGTCAGATGTACGGGATCGCGGACGCCTAAACCGCGTTGCCCCAGTTGTTGCAACGCGGCGTGTAGCAACGGCACCCAGCGGTTGAGCCAGCCGCAGACGACAAGGTCTAGTCCCACCAAGCTGCCGCTGAGGAAATAGCCAACTAATGCTTGCGGTTCAAAGATATACGGGCGAAACGGTTCGGCTCCGGTGCTGCTTTCAAACAGTGGCGGATACGGACAATCGCGGCGTTCGGGGCAGGTGGTGCAATCGCCGCCGCGCTGGGTGCAGGCCACATTTTTGAGCGCGTGACCAAAGGCTCCGCGCCATGCAGAGCCCGGATAATCAGTGAAATGCAGCGGAGCGCGGGTTTCAAACCAAGCGCGATAACGGACGAGTTCGAGCGGCAATTCAGTAGTCATTGGCGACCAACCGGGTAGAAAAACGAGGGCTGGCAGTTTAAGCGCAGTGATAACAGTCGCGCTGGCGCTCATTCACGCTGGCGGTGTCGGGATACAGGCAGGGCTGATCGTTGTTTTCATAAACCAGCACGGGAATCGTCGGCTGGCGCTCGGTGTATTGATTCATCAGCGCGTCCACCGCGAGCGCACCCAACATCGCGTTGAGCGTTTTGACTGCCGGCTCCTTCACTTCGCGCCCGCTGACGTAACCACGCTGCGCCAGCTCGGCACCGAGACCCTCAATCGTTTCTGCCGCAATCTGGGTCGGCGCGACCCGCTGCAAACAGTTCAGACAGAGGCGGTCGCCGTTGCGGGCGATGATGACCTCACCGCTGAGATCGGTGATCTGGCCATCATTGACGCTGATATTGCTGCCAGCGGCGAGCAGCGGAATGCCGAGCCGCAGCGCGAGTTCTTGTGCTTTGAAGCGGCTGGCGTGGTTGTCGGTGGTGACGATGAACCAGTCGGCCTGCGCCAGCAGCGGCAGCACAGCGGGGTCTTCCAGTCGCAGCGGCAGCGTGTCGATTTGGGCGGCAGGATTGATGCGCTGCAAGTGATCGCGCACCGCGTCCACTTTGAGGCGCTGCGCGGCAGCGTCGCTGGCATACGCGCCAACGATGCGGTTGAGATTGGTGATTTCGACGCAGTCGTGGTCGATCAATTGCAGATGTTGAAAGCCGCTGTGAATCAGGTTCTCGGCAATCACCGAGCCAAGTCCGCCAACGCCGATGAGGGCGATGCGCTGGTTGTGCATGATGCGGCGCAGGTGGTCGAGTCCCAGCGCCAGCACGCTGCGGGCGAGAAAGCCGTCATGCGGATCAAGCGCGGCCTGTTGCGCGGCGCTGAGATCGCTGTCATCGCTCCGCGCCCAGCATTCGGGCACGGTTTGGGTTTTAACCCACGCGGGCTGCGGATATGACTGTTGATATTGATCCAGCGTCCACAGGCGAGCGGCATAGTCGGATTGCGAGAGGACGATGCTGGCGTAATGCACGTCATCAAGCGTCTCAGTCAGCCATTGATGAAAGGCGATTTCGTCGCGGTCATCGACGCCAGAAAAGGCGACGCCGTGCGGCGAAAACGGATGGGTGTGAACGTCGATGATGGTGTCAACGTCGCTGCGGTGTTGCAGCTCAATTAAGCGGTCATAAACGTACTCGCGTTTGAGGCGCAGGTGCGCGAGACCTTGGCTGCGATAGTCGTCAACGGTCGGATACGCAGCGGCAACGATTTTGATGATGGTTTGGTCGCCGAGCTGGTGGCGCTGTCCAAAGAGCAACGCAAACGCTTCCTGCGTGGGATCGCTGAGAAGGCGCGTGTGCAGAGCGGCGAATTCACCTTGCGGGAAACGAATGCGAACGGTCATGGTTAATTTCCTAACACTTCTTTAATGAGATGGAAATAGGTGAATAAATTATCGCCATCGCGCCAATTACGGCTGGGCTGCCAAGCGCCTTCGTGAATGTAAGTGCAATACCATTTCCAACCGTGCGCAATGGGTTCTGCCCAAGCCTTGTGCGCAACGCCTTGAAAAAAATGCCCATCAGGTGAAATGGGAATCTCCGCCATCATATAAAACCCAATTGGCGGCAATGCCGGATATTCATTTGGAAACGCGACCATTAACGGCGTGGAGCGGGCGATAGAATGCCAGCGCGGCGGCAGAATAAACTTGGGCACCACCATCCAATGCGCATGATCTTCATCAAATTCGACGCCGCTGCGAAACACATGCTCGGCTAATTCAACGACCTGCTCGGTGATGATTTGTTTGGATTGTTTGTCACGATTAGCGCCAAAACCATACCCTTTGGAACGATCTGGCATGGTTGTGACTTTAGCACCGCGCCCGTGTTTATCCACTAATTCATATTGGCTGTAATTGCGCTGCGGATCAATTTGCGCAACCTGACCACCGCATTCGAGAATAGGACGGCGATTGGCACCGGGATTGGCGTGGCGAATCAGATCGCTGCCTTTCATGCCGTTGCGCACGCTATTGGGATCAAGCCGTCTGCCGTTGATAATTGCCATGCCCATGCTCCTATTGCGATGAAATAAAAATAAACTGTTGTTGAATGAATAACGCAAGCTGACTGTCAATTTTTAACGCTGGTTTGCGGATGGTGGCGACCGCGCTTGTTGAAAATACAAGCGCGGTTTTTTGATTTAGAGCCGATCCCACGCTTCCATATCGTCATTCACATCATCATCAAAGTCGTCGTCATCGTCATCATTCGCGTCGGCAGTGACCGCTGCGGGTGCAAGAGGACGGCGACGCGGCGCTGCGGCAGTTGGGGTTTCGCATTCCTGTTGATAGGTGTGAAGATCAATAAAACCGGAGCCTTTCAACATCAATTCACGCGCTGCGTTAATGCCGGGAAACGCGGCGATTTCAACGCGAATGCCGCGCCGCCGTAATTCTAAAACGACGGGAATAAAATCTTTGTCGCCAGAAATTAAGACGATGATGTCGGGTTTAATGGTTTCGGCGGCGTGCATCATTTCGAGCGTGATTTCCACGTCGAGATTGCAGCGATAGGTATCGCCAGCAATGACGCCGATTTTGCTGTGAACCATGTAGCCTTGATTCCACATATCATCAATGAGTTGATCGCGGGCGTGCGGATTGCGCGGATCAATCGGCACAAAAGCGTGTGCTTCGACTAAAAAGCGTCCTTCGCTGAGATAATTAAATAGTTCATCGTGATCCAGACGGCGATTTTGTTGTTGATACGCGGCGGCGATGTTGGCGTAATCGTTGAAAATAACTAATTTTTCCATGAGTGTGCTCCAAAAGTGATGCGGATTGAGTGATAGTGGTGAGGCGGTGGCGCGGCTATTTATCTTCAGAGTCTTGAAAAACTACAAAGCCAAGAGCAAATAAAATCAGAGCGAGTAAAAATTGTCCAAAAAACAGTACGACAATCGCGGCAATAAACAAAATTCCAGAAGCTGCGTTTTCATCGGCAGCGGCGGGTTGTGGGATATGTGGTTGATTCACGCGAGGCTGGCGGCGATTTTTATTCTGTTGTTGAAACTGACTGGGATGCGGAATGTTAGCCATGATGATTGCCTCGTGCTGTGAATGATTGGGGTTAATCAAAGAAAAAATCTAAAATGGAGTCAATTGTTGATTCGTCTGCTGGTTGTTCTGAGACCGTTTCTGATGCTTGTGAGACGACTTCTTTTAAGACTAATTTGACTACAATTGAGGAAACAACCGTAGCCAGTGTGCCAATAAAAAATTCCATAAAAATGCTCCAAAGATGATGGTTGAGTGAGGGTGCTCGTCCTTGAGCGGGTGCAGTTCCAATACTGTCTTAACGCGTGCGATTCAATAATTTTTAAGGCGATTTTGCAGTTGTTTGAAAGGCGGAATGTCAGTTATTGGTTCTGCCTCATTGTTGATTGCTTGTGCGAATCAAGGTTGGTCATCCGTGACCGGTGGCGCTCCAATACGCTATTAACGCGCTGCGCCAAGCAATTTTTAATGTCGGCGTTATCATTTCGGGCGGTGATGCAGTCATACTCACTTAACGCGCTGCATCGGAAAGTTTTTAATGCTTGCTGCGCTGCGCTGTCATGTTTTTATAACGCAGTCGCGCTGGGAATTTTGAAGGCGGGTTAGGCGGCGTCGGCGGGTGGCAATGACCAGTTGGGTTCGCAGCCGAGCTTGGTGCGCAGCAGTTCCAATTGCGCCCGCGTTTGATGCTCAAGCCCATGTTCTGCTGAGGTGTACCAACGCTGGAAAAATTGCCCAAAGGCGGGTTTGGTGAGGCGGCAGCCGGTTTTGGGATCGGTGACGAAACTATCGGGGGTGATGCCGCTGTCGTTGCAAAACGTCAGCACCCAGTCGTCAATCCAAGGGCGCAGTGGCTCAACTACATCAAGGGCGAGGCTGGCGCGTCCGGCACTGGGCGAGTGGAGAAAGCCGAGTGCGGTCTCGAAACCGGCTTGCGCGGCAAGGCGGCCGACGGCGTGGCTGGCGAGGGTGTAACTTAATGATAATAAAGCGTTAATTGGATCACGCGGGGGGCGGCGGTTGCGGCCGGTGAATTCCCAACCGGGATTGAGTAAGACTGCCCAGCGGTGGAAATAGCGGGCGGTTGATGCGCCTTCGATGCCCATGAGGGAGGCGATGTCGGTGCTGGCGCGGACGTGGCGGATGAAACGCTCAGAAGGCAGATCAATGCCGTGTCGGCGCAGGCAGTCGGCTTGGGCGGTGATTTTGCCGATGATGAACTGTTGCGCAATTTCTAGCCGTTGCTGCGGGTCGAGATAGGCGGCGTATTGGGCGAGGCGGAGGCGTAATGCGCCGTTGGTTTCGGGAAAGAGATGCCGCGCTGGTTCGCGGGCGCGTCCCGGCAAGATGACGACGCTGACGCCGGCAGCGAGACAGGCGTCCAACAGGGTGCTGGAGAGGTAGATGTCGCTTTTGATGAGCAGTTGTTTGATGGCTTTGAGGCCGATGCGGTGACAAGCGCCGCTGGGTTGTTCCATGACGAGAACGTCGCGTTTGAAGGAGCTAGACTCTAGTATTAAATTAAGTACGTTATAGTGTTCTTTAACCTTAGGAGTTACGCAGTTGCGAACAAGCCATACAATGGTGCTGATAAATAAAATCGCACGGCACTGCGCACGATCTTATTTTTTGCTTCCATAATGCTTATTCCAGTTCGATAGAAGTAGCGTTCCAAA
>NZ_NRRQ01000033.1 GCF_016583745.1 Chromatium okenii | reverse complement strand
TATACTTAACTGAACTGTCTTCTTCACGTCTTAAGAAATTCAAAAGTTGGTCTTCGTTGCACAGTTTCACTGTCGTAAGCTCCTACATTTTCTCTTATAGTATAGTATGTTTTGCGGATAACTATAATACAATTTTGTCATCTGTGATTGAAAAATCAGTGATGGTCGCTGTGTCTTTATCGGCAAATTGGAATACATCCTGTCCAGCGCCACCAGTAAGTGAATCCTTGCCACTGCCGCCAATCAATGTGTCATCACCCGCGCCGCCGCCGAGTATGTCATTGCCTTTGCCACCGATGAGCAGATCATTGCCTTCAAGTCCACTCAATGTATTCACGTTATCATTGCCAGTCAAAACGTTATCCAAACCATTACCCGTGCCGTTAATCGCAGTGGCACCAGTCAACATCAGATTTTCGAGGGTAGTGCCGAGGTTTACACCTATGTGAGTGACGTAGTTAAAAGCATAAATTTTTGATTTTTTTAGAAAAAATAATTGTGCAGCAGACAACTTTTAGAGCATTTTAAGCCGCCACCGGCAGCGCCATTCCCACAGTTTCTTTTGCAACATCCACCCACTGCATCAACTCCAAGCGTCCGTCGTGATGTTCCACCAACGCCATGCAGCTCCACACCCAATCGCCGCAATTGCAATACACCGTCGCGCCAATTTCTCGCATTTCGGCATATGATGAATGTATCCGCATCAATTCACTGCGTCTTTAGCGCCTTTTTTAGCCGGCGGAAAATTGGGCGTGGTGAATTTTATGTCTCAGAAACAAAACCGACGGTGGGCTTGGTGCGTCACGATGCGTTGATGCGCTGGTTGTGACCGCGTTGGCGTTCATTTGCAGCCAAACCAATTGATGACGTTTTCGCGGAGTAGCGATTAAAAACTAAATGTAATCTTGTTCGGTACATTTTGCAGCGTTCATCTTTGTATTCTAAAGCTATTTTTTGTCAAGCGTAACTCCTAAATTGTATAACTCAAAAAATCAATTACCGCTGAAATACCGTGCGCTCAAATTCCGCAACCGGCACCGGACGACCGAATAAATAGCCCTGACAGGCATAACATCCTTGCCGGGTGAGAAATTCTAACTGCGCGGTCGTTTCAACCCCTTCAGCAATTACTCTCAAGTTGAGATTACGCGCCATTGCAATGATGGTTGCAGCAATTTCCATATCGTTTTCATCATTGGGAATATCGCGCACAAAGCCTTGGTCGATTTTCAATTCATCAATTGGAAAGCGTTTCAAATATGCCAATGATGAATAACCCGTGCCAAAATCATCAATTGATAAGCGCGTTCCCAAGGTTTTGAGAGCTTGCAATAGCGTCACCGCCTGTTCACCGCCACCCATAATCATGCTTTCAGTTAATTCCAGTTTCAGCCAGTGCGCTGGCAATTGCGTATCTTCTAAAATAGCGGCAATGCGTTGTACTAAATCATGCTGTTGCAATTGCCGTCCTGATAAATTCACTGCAATAAATAACGGCGGAAATCCCGCATCAAGCCAGCGTTTTCCTTGCTCACAAGCAGCGCGTAAAACCCATTCACCCAGCGCCACAATTTGTCCAGTTTCTTCTGCCAACGGAATAAACCGTGCCGGTGAAATCATGCCTTCTTCAGGACACATCCAGCGCACCAAGGCTTCGCAACCAATTAACGCTCCAGCTTGGGTATCGAATTGCGGTTGATAATATAAAACGAATTCATTATTGGCTAAGGCGCGATGTAACCGCGCTTCCAGCGCCAGCCGTTCATTCGCAGCAACCGTGAGCGTGGGCGTATAAAAGCGATAAGTATTGCGACCCTGTTCTTTCGATTGATACAACGCAACGTCAGCATGTTTGACTAATTCCGTGACCAAGGTGCCATCATCTGGATACACGCTAATGCCGATACTCGCGCCGATATACACCTCGTGCATGTGTTCCGCCGCGCCCAAATTGAATGGCTGCTCCAGCAATTTGAGCACTTTTTGCGCGACGAGGGCGGCGCTCTCCGGACAGGTGATCTGTTCCAACACGATTAAAAACTCGTCGCCACCCAGCCGTCCGATGATGGTGTGGTCATCCAGCAAGCGGGCACTCAACCGCCGCGCCAGCGCTTCTAACAACTCATCGCCCGCCGGATGTCCCAAACTGTCATTCACATTTTTGAAGCGATCCAGATCAAGAAACAGCACCGCAACACGCTGGCGCTGCCGCTCCGCCCGATCAAGCGCCTGTTGCAGCCGCGTGTGTACCAGCAGCCGGTTGGGAAGATGCGTCAACGGATCGTAATGCGCGAGGTGCTTGAGCTGCGCCTCGGACTGTTTGAGCTGGCTGATGTCGGTCATCACGCCGACGTAGTGACTGGGCTGGCCTTGGCTGTCATAAACGACGCTGATGCTCAATAACTGCGGATAGATGTCGCCATTTTTGCGCCGATTCCAAATCTCGCCCTGCCAATGCCCGTTGGCGAGGAGCTGCGCCCACAGCTCCTGATAAAACCCCTGATCTTGGCGACCAGATTGGAGCAGGCGCGGATTGAGCCCCAGCACTTCCGCCTCCGCGTAGCCGGTGATGGCGGTGTAAGCGCGATTGATGCTGAGAATGTTGGCTTCTAAATCGGTGATGATCACGCCCTCGCGGGTGTGCTCAAACACGGTGGCGGCTTGCCGCAACGTGGTATCGGCATCACCGCGAGTGATCGCCAGCCCCGCGATGCAGGCGAATTCATTGATGCGTTGGCGTTCGCTGGGTGTCGGAGGGCGCTGGCGCAGCGCCCGCACGCTAAAACATCCCAGCACCTGTTCATCACTATTTTTGAAGAGCTGGCACCAATTGCCGTGCTGGTCAAACAGTTCGCCGGTCGCGACTTGGTGTGGTGACAGTTGCGGCGCAGTCACCGCCGCGTCCGCGCCCACCGTGATGGTGACTTGAAAATCAGGGTAGATGTCCTCCAGCCGCTGCGCGATCTGCTGCAACAGCTCCGGCAACGCCTGATTTTCCAATAACCCTTCGAGCACCAAAAGGCGCGTTTCCTGCACCTGTTCGGTGAGCTTTTCGGCGGTGACATCGCTCCACGCGCCGCTCGCCAACCCGCTGCCGTCATCCACCAGCCGCAGCTCATCGCGCAGCCAGCGCACCTGATAGTGACTGTCAAACACGCGGTAATCGTGCGCCAACGGCGTGTCGCTGCGCACCGCAGCCAGCCAAGCCAGCGTCGCGGCGTGATCATCGGGATGTAACCGCATTTGCCACCACTCAGGTTGCAACGCCTGCGCGGGCGTAAATCCCAGCCAGCGTTCAATGTTGGCGCTGACCCACGTCAGCGGTACGTGCGGTTGCTTGAGTTGGCGGGTGTAAAGCATCACCGGATTGGTCGCCAACACCTGTTCGAGACGCGCATTGGCAGCATGAAGCGCGGCGCGTTCGCGCTGCAATTGATATTGCCCCACCACCTTTTCCAAAGTCGGCGGCAGCTTGTGCAAATACCCGCTATGTTTGGATAGGTAATCGTTGACGCCAAGATGAATCGCGCGTGCAGCGATGGCTTCATTGCCCTGTCCGGAGACCATCACAATCGGCAGCTCCAGCCCGCGTTCAGCCCGCATGATTTTGACCGCTTCCAGCGCATCCAACCCCGGCAGCCGGTAATCCAATAGCACCGCGTCATAATCGGCAGCCGTCCGCGTATCCTGCGGCAGACAGGCGAGCAGTTGCGTGACATCCAGCACCGTCATCACCCGAATGTGCGGCGCATGACGCGCAAAATGGCGCAGCGTCAGATCAATATCAGCGAGGTTGTGCTCGGCATAAATCACCCGCAGCGGTTGCGAACGCCGCATTGTGGCGGCGTGAAACCGCTGACGCGCTGCGCGTAACGTCGCCGGCAAGCGTTCCAATGCTGCATCGCTCTTGATGAGATAGTCATCCGCGCCCGCTTGCAGCGCCGCCACCGCAGCTTCTTGATCGCCAGAACCCGTCAACAGCACCACCGCCAGCGGCAAGCGCCGTTCCCGAATGTGGGCGAGCACTTCCAAGCCCGAACCGTCCGGCAATCTCAGATCAACCAGCGCCAGCTCGTAGCGTTCCGCCTGTTGGAGACAAGCCAATGCCGCCGCCAGCGTCGATGCCACTGCAACGCATTGAATATCAGGAGCGCGGCGGGCTAACGCACGTTGCGTCAGATCGACATCAATTGGATTATCTTCAACGTGCAAAACGTACATGTTAGGAACCGTATGATTATATTCCGCGACGCAGCTACCCTGTTCCGCAATTGAAGGCGGAGTAGATTTACAACCGATCCCGTAAATCGCGCACCGCAAATCCGCACCACTCACCACTGATATTTTTATTCAATCCCAACACCTTGAAACGCTCGCCCATTGCCGTCGGCAGCAGCAATTGTTTTGCCGCCAGCGTCTGTTCCAACGTCACTTCCGCGCCAGCCAGCAACCGGTCAATGCCGCAACCAAGCAAAAAATGCGCTTGCGTGGTGAAACCCGCCAGCGTGAACCCCGCCGCTTCGCCCGCTTCCGCAACCGCCGTGAAATCAACGTGCGCCGTGAGGTCTTGCAAGCCCAGGTGCTGATACAGATTGCCGCTCACTTGATGATGGCGATAACCGAGCAAGGTGCCGCTCGTGCGATCTGGCTGATAATAATTTGCGCGGGAGTAGCCGTAATCGCTCACCAACACCACGCCGGCATCAAGCATCGCCCCCACTGCTGCCAACCACGGCGCGAGGCGCAAATTCACCTCCGAGCTGTAGCCGGGCGCTTGCGCTAAACCAGCGGCATGTAACGCGGCGATGGCGGTCGCCAAGCCCGGCGACTGCACCGGGGCAGCGATGTCCATCAATGTCCCCGCCGTTGTCGTCACAAATATCTCAGCAATTGCGCCATCGGCAGCGATCTGAAAGCGGGAAACCGGCATCGCATCCAGCACTTCATTTGCTAATACCACGCCGCGCAGATGCGCCGGCAAGGTCGTCAGCCACCCGCAGCGGGGCGCGAGGTGCGGCAGTTCAGTGAACAGGCGCTGGCGCTGACGCTCGGCGAGTTCGGCGCTCAATTCCACAATCCAATAATGCGCTGGCACACTCTCCAGCCGCTCCAATTCGCGCAGCACCGCGACTGCCAGCGCCCCGCTGCCCGCGCCAAATTCCAAAATGTCATTGGTCATTGCGCCGGGAGGCGGTGCCAACGTTTGCAACACCTCGGCGCATTGGGCGGCGACGCACTGCCCGAATAACGGTGACAATTCCGGTGCCGTGATGAAATCGCCGCCTGCGCCGAATTTGTGCGCCCCAGCAACGTAATACCCCAGCCCCGGCGCATACAGCGCCAGCTCCATAAACGCATCAAATGGCAAGCGCCCGCCGGCAGCGGCAATCTCCGCACAGAGCAACTCGTGGAGCTGGGCGCTGAGATGTTGGGCGTGAGCGGCAGCGGTGAGCATTTAGCGGATCCAATCAATCAAATTCATTAACGGGTTGAGACCCGGACGCGGTGCCAGCACCCGCCCGCGCACACTGTGCCCGGCGTCACCCACCGAGCGCGGATCGCCGGTCAACAGCGGATGCCAAGGCGGCAGCGATTTGCCTTCAGTGAGACGGCGATAGGCGCAGGTTTCCGGCAGCCAAGCGGCGTCGCGCAGCGTTTCGGTGGTCAAAGTGATGCAATCCGGCATGAGCGTGGCGCGAGCGGCATACTCTTGACAGCGGCAGGTTTTGAGATTGAGCAACGCGCACGCCACCCGCGAATAAACAATCTGGCCGGTGTCCTCATCCTCAAATTTTTCCAAACAACATTTGCCACAGCCGTCACACAAGGCTTCCCATTGTTCTGGCGTCAGCGCCGCCAGCGGCGTGGTTTCCCAAAAACGTTCAGACATCACCATCATTCCAAATTGATTTCAATAGAATTATAAAATTAACGCAATTAAAATTCCAAACCAGTTGTACTGCATTCCACTAAAAACCGGTAATTCAATTTCACAACTGCGCCAACAAAAAAACGCAGTTTAATCCGACGCGCTGGCGCTATAAATGCCATCTTGTCCGAGAATTTCGCGCAGCCGCCGCAGCGCTTCCAATTGAATTTGGCGCACGCGCTCACGGGTGAGACCGATCTCCGCTGCGACCTGCTCCAGCGTGGCATCGTCATCACCCTGCAATCCAAAACGGCGCTCTAAAACGTCGCGTTGTTTCTCCGTCAACTGCTGCAACCATTGCTCAAGCTGGCGCTGCTGGGCAACATCTTCGAGTTGAACTGCCGGATTGATTGCCGCCGGGTCTTCGAGAAGATCAAGCAATGAATGCTCAGGGTCTTGATCCAACGGCGTATCCAGCGAGCGAATTTGCGTATTCAGCAATAACAAACGGCGCACCACCAGTGCCGGTTTATCAATTAAATAAGCAATATCATCAATGGTGGGTTCGTGGTCAAGCTGGGAATTAAGCTGGCGAATAGCGCGTAAACACAGATTGATTTCTTTAAGTAAATGTACCGGAATGCGCACGGTACGCGCCTGATTCATAATTGCGCGTTCAATTGCCTGTCGAATCCACCACGTCGCATAGGTTGAAAAGCGAAACCCGCGCTCAGGATCAAACTTTTCTACTGCGTGAATTAGACCTAAATTACCCTCTTCAATTAAATCAAGTAAAGGTAAACCGCGATGAGAATAATGGCGAGCAATGTTGACTACCAGCCGCAAATTGCACAAAATCATTTGCGACCGCGCTTGTGCATTGCCAGCTTGAATCAGACGCGCTAACTGGATTTCTTCCGCAGCAGTTAATAATTGAAAAGCACCAATCTCATGCAAATAGAGCAGCGTCATATCTACTTGAGCGGTGTTTGGTTCCGTATCATCTGGCGGGGTAAACGACGGCGACGCGCTAACCTCGAATGTAGCAGTGAGGAATTCATCAGCGGTATGAAACGTCTGCTCCACTGGCAACGCATCATCATCGCTGTTATTTTGATCCTCAGCACCGCTCATGTCAGTTTCCGTGTACAAATCCTAATGAGTTAAAACCGAAGATGCAGAACAGTTATTATGCACTAAATGTTGTTAATTTTAATACGATCATACCCGCAACACTTGGAACTTTTTTAAGCGTTGCGCAGTCACATAACCTGCACGCACTGAGAGTTATTGCTTATGAATCTACGCTTACTTGCGTTATTGCTAGTGTTATCAAAATTTGCCAACGCTGCCGATGATGTCACCACTCGCTATCAAACATCATGCACCACCTGTCATGGCACTGATGTGTATACGTCTACCAAACGCAGAATAACGTCTTTTGATGCGCTAGAACGACAAGTAAACCGCTGTACGCTGGCACTCAGTTTGCGCTGGTCTAATAATGAAGTGCATGATGTAAGTGCGTATTTGAATCAACGGTTTTATCACTTTCCGCGCTAATCCAGCATCTCATTATTTATTTCGGTACCAACGTGATTTGATTATTCGCATCATCAATTGTCATCCGAAAACGCCCCAGCACATTCATTCCCAACAGCGCCTGCCCACCGAGGCGCTGATCGTCAATAAATGCGACCGCCACATTGGTCAGCCGCTCCGTTCCGAGCACCAACGCGGGCAACCGCCCAATCCGTGCCGACACGGTACCGTTGGCCGTTTGTACCGATCGTTCCCGCAACGTTGCCGGATTCAAACCAAGGCGAGCGAGTAGCGACAGCGGCAACACCACCTGCTCGGCTCCGGTGTCAATCAGCAACGACTGTTGCAATTGTTGTTTATTCATCCCTTCTAGTGTTGCCGCTACCACATGCGCTGCGCCCTGACGTTGCGTGGGCAACACAATATCAGCGGCAGCAGTGGGCGGTGACGACGGCGCAGCGCGGGCTGGCGGCGCACTCACGGCGGTTTTTTCACCCAGAATCAACACCTTTTCAATACGCTGCGCCGAACTTTGCACAATCACATAATTAAAGTTTTCTAATAACAAACGCAGCCGCTCAATTAATTGCGTTCCCTCAGCATGTGCCACTGCATCAGCGGTGTATTCAATTCCGCTGACTTCAAAGCTGTATTCTGTCATCAACCGTTCTAATTCAGCATTGACTGCAACTGGTGCAGCAGCGAAAGTTGGCGTCGTCAAAAATAGTGCTACACAGAAAAACTGCCGCAGATAGCGAATGGTGCGCTGAAGGTGAATGTGCATATTCATTATTCAGCCTGCGCATTGCACCATTGCTGCCACATTTCCCGATAAGCCTGCTCGACACGCCGTGAAAAGCCAACTTCATCACAACAAATGCTCGCAGTTAATTCTTGGCGCAGCGTCGCACGAATTGCTGCTAATTGAGTGACATCGGCGGCAAGCGCAACGGCTTTTTCAATATACGCGGCTTCAGTATCGGCGATCCATTCGGGATGACCAGCGCCAGTTAAAATTGAACTACCTAAACGTCCCACACTGGGACGCGCCGCTAAAGTAATAAACGGAATGCCAAAATATAGGGATTCAAATAACGTGGTTCCAGAATTGTGCGGAAAACAATCCAAGCTAATATCAATTCCGCGCAATACGTCCCAAGGCGGACTCTGATAACCAATTTCTAAGCGTTCAGAATCAATGCCATGTGCAGCAAAACGCGCAATTAAATCAGTTTGCATGGCAGTTGAGATAAAATCTTTGCTATTCACAACCAAACGCGCTGTAGGAAGTTGTTGCAACAGCATTGACCACACGCGAATTGTGTGATGATTGATGCGAATTGCCCGCGTGAGAGTGCCAAAGGTGACATAACCGCGAGTGAGCGCCGGTAATGGATTCACTTCGCCTATATCAGGCGTTTGTCGATAAACGTATGCTGGAGTTTTTATGCGCCAAAGTGTTTCAGAAAAGAGATGTTCACTACCGATTGGCGTCATTATTTCATCGGTTAAGAAATAATCAATTGCCGTTAAGCCGGTGGTATACGCATAACCAAGCCAAGACACTGCAATTGGAGCCGGACGATATGCAAACACACCAAGACGATTATTTGAGGTATGACCTGCAAGATCAATTAAAATATCAATGTGATCGGCACGAATTCGCTCGGCAAGTTCCGTATCGCTCAAAGCGCGGGTTGGCACCCAATGCTCCACATAACGACGATAACACTCGGTAATCACATCTTCTTTAACCAATTCGGCATAAGCGGTGACTTCAACTTGCGTTTTATCGTGCTGCGCCAATAACGGCTCTAAAAAATATAAGGTTGAATGTGCGCAAAAATCTGGTGAAATATAGCCAATTTTAAGTCGCCGCTCTGGAGTGCGATCATTGGTGTGTGGTTGCCAATTGCAATGCAATGGTTCAGCAACCCGCTGATTGAATTCTTGATAAACAGCAAAAATCTCTTCAGCACTGCGATCAGGATGATAGTTTATGGAAAACAGCAGAGAGCTATAAATTTTCTTCGACGCATTCACCGCCAATGCTTTTTTATAATCACTAATTGCATCGTCTAACTGATTAAAAGCGCGATTGGTATTGCCACGAATTTCTAACATCTCAGGATTATCTGATGCAATCATCATCGTCAACAACTGAGATGCGATTTGTTGCCGCTGCGCTGGACAATCGTTGCCATATAATTCTAGGGCGCGTTGATACAATGCTGCGGATTCATCTAAACGCCCAAAACGCTGAAACACATTGGCAAGATTAGATAAAATTTCAGGATGATCGGGTTGAATCTGAATAGCGCGTTGTTGTAAATCTAACGCTGCATCCAATTGACCAAGTGCGAGCTGTACGTTACCAAGATTGCTGAGAATTGTTGCATCGTTGGGTTGTAATGCCAATGCGTGTTGATAGCAGTCAAATGCCGCTGTGAATTGTTGCTCGCCACGCAAAATTGCACCGAGCACGAGATACGATTTAACGTGTTGTGGATTCAGCGATAGTGCATGACGACAATAGAGTTTTGCATCTTCGCGTTGCCCTAAACGATAAGAGAGTTTCGCTAAATTATAAAACACCGCTACAAAACGCGGCGCTAATTTAGCAGCGCGGGCGTAATAGAATAAGGCGTCATCAAGTCGCTCTAAATCCTCACAAGCAACGCCTAACGTATTCAAACACTCGGCATCATTGGGATCGCATTGCAATGCTTTTTCCAATGCGACTATTGCGTCTTGGCTGAATTGATTTTGCGCCAACACGGTGCCCAGTATTTTCCAACCTAAGGCATGATGCGGATAACGGCTTGTGAACGTTTGCGCGTATTCTTGCGCAGCATCATCTTGGTGTTGTTCAAATAAAGTAAAGAGCGCATCAATTTCAGTTGCGGTTGGTTCCTGTCTCGGTAATGGCGCAATTGGAGCTGACGTGATGATTTGCACTAAACGCGCTTCTAATTCTGTCGCTGCTGGCGTTTCTAATCCATTCGTTTGCGCTTGGCGAATGACGATTAAAGCATCTTCTGGTCGTCCAGCTAATAACAATCCTTCCGCGAACGCTTGCCAATAGGTGCCAATGTCTGGTGCTAATTCTAGCGCCTGTTGCAAATGTTCCAAGCCGGTTTTAAATGCACCGCGCTCAATTTCTAATACGCCAAGACCATGATGTGCGGCAGCGTGATCTGCATTCTCCGCCAACAATTGTTGATAACCGTCAGCGGCTTGATCTAAATGACCAGCACGATGCTGGGTGATGGTTGCTGTGAATAGCGATTGTGACGTCATTTAATTCTCCGCTGACAGTGATGAAAGGTGGTTATTCTTCTTTTAATCCCAATATCATGCGATCACTAATGGGTTTAATGATGTATTCAAAAAAGGTGCGTTCACCAGTTTTAATCATTACATCTGCTGGCATTCCGGGTAAGAGTGTCAAACCGCGCAGCGTATTCATGCCTTCTGGATTGACTTGAATTCGCGCTAAATAATAGGGCGCTCCAGTGCTCGGATCGGTTAAGCGGTCGCCGGAAATGGTTAATACGGTGCCAAACACTGTTGGGGTGGTGCGTGAATTGAAGGCGGAAAAGCGAATTTCGGCAGATAACCCGGGCAATACTTGATCCACATCAGTGGGTTGTATTCGCGCTTCAACCAATAGCGGTTCACCTTCGGGAATAATGTCTAAAATGGGATCGCCAGAACGCAACACGCCGCCAACTGTATGAATACGCATTCCGACAATTGAACCGGATGATGGTGCATTCACTACCGTGCGCTCTAAGGTTTTTTCTAACGCCCGAATACGTTCGCGCAAATCAGATAAATCGGTTTGCGCAGCTCGCAATTGCTCTACAACATCACTGGTAAATACGCGCCGCACCTGTGCAATTTGTAGTTTTGTTTCACCAATTTGCACTCGCGTGGCGGCAACAGAAGAGAGATGTTCGGCGCGTTCTCCTTCTAGTTCTGCCACCATTCGCTCCCATTCGCGTAAACGACTTTTATCACCTAATCCTTTCGCAAAGAGTTTATGCAGACCTTCAATTTCTTCTTGATAAAGACCAATACGTTTTTCTTTACTCGCTGCCAGTCCAGTTAATCCGCGAATTTGTTCTTCAAGTTGTCCCACGCGCTGTTGTAAAACGTCAACTTCACCGGTCATTGCTTGATGACGCGCTTGGAATACGCGCACCTGTCCGGTCATCGCTTCTTCAACGCGAGGATCGTTTTTAATTGCTAATAAGTCATCGGAAAAAGTGACTTTGCTGACTCCATCGCGCTCGGCAATCAAGCGCAATTCTTCAGCACGGCGGGCGAAAAATTTGCCCCGCGCAATTTCGAGTTGCGCCCGCGCCTCAGTGTCGTCAATCCGCAACAATACTGCGCCTTTTTCTACGGTGTCGCCTTCGCGCACCAAAATTTGGCTGACGATGCCGCCTTCCATGTGTTGCACGGTTTTGCGCGACGATTCAACGGTCACGATGCCGGGAGCAACGGCGGCGCTGTCAATCGGCGCGAATGCTGCCCACACGCTAAAGCCGCCCAAGCCGCCCAGTAACACCAGCATTCCCAAGAGCCGTTCTGGACCGTCGCTGGTGCGCAAGCTGGTGGTGTCCGCTTTCGGTTCGACCGTTTTCGGAATAACGTTAATATCCAAAGTCTTATGCCTTCTAAAAGTGAATGCAGCCCGCCGCAATCCGCAGCGGTACGGCGTTGGGTTAGCCGACTGCCATCGCGGTGCCAACCGCTGAACTGGCGGTGTTGCTGACGCTGGTGGGTTTGGCGAATTGCGACAACACCTGATCGCGGGGCGCGAACAGGTGCAACATGCCTTCGCGCAAAACCAGAATTTTATCGACGCCACTCAACACGTTAGGGCGATGGGTGATGATGAAAACGGTGGAGCCAGCGGCTTTGAGCTGCGCAATGGCGCGTACCAGCGCGGCTTCACCTTGCTCATCCAGATTGGAGTTGGGCTCGTCGAGTACGACCAGCACCGGCTCGCCGTACATTGCCCGCGCTAAACCCAACCGCTGGCGCTGGCCGCCGGAGAGCACTGCGCCGCCGACGCCGACGGGTGTGTCATAACCTTTTGATAAACCAAGAATCATCTCGTGAACGCCGGCGCGTTGGGCGGCCTGTACCACGCGTTCTGGGTCAACGGTGCCGAAGCGGGCGATGTTTTCGCTGACGCTTCCTTCAAATAATTCAATGTCTTGCGGTAAATAGCCGATGTGCGGGCCTAAATCTTCACGGTTCCAGCGGCTGATTTCTGCGCCGTCCAGTCGCACTGTGCCAGCGGCGGTTGGCCACACGCCCAACATGACCCGCGCCAGCGTGGATTTGCCGGCGGCACTCGGTCCAATCACGCCGATGACTTCGCCGGGCGCAACGTCAAAACTGATGCGTTTCAATACTGCGGCAGTCGCGCCGGGCGGGGCGGCGACGACTTCTTGGAAGCTGATTTGTCCAATCGGAGTGGGTAGACGCATGTTGACTGGGCGGGCGGGCACGGATTGCAGCAGAGTTTGCAGGCGACTGTAGGAGGTGCGGGCGGTGAGAAAGCCTTTCCACGCGCCGATCAGCATGTCGATTGGGGCCAGCGCCCGTCCCATCAAAATTGAGCCGGCGATCATGATGCCGGGGGTGACGATTTGTTGAATGGCGAGATACGCGCCGACGCCGAGGATGAGCGATTGGAGGGTGATGCGCACGGTTTTACTGGTGTTGATGAGGAAACCGGCGCGGTCGCTGGCGAGTGCTTGTAGCTTTAACATCTCAATGTGACGCGCCAGCCACCGTTGGTGGACATTTTGCAACATGCCCATGGATTCCAACGCTTCGGCGTTGCGCAAATTGCCTTGCAAATAGTTGTTGCTGGCGACGGCTTGGGCGTTGGCCATTGCCAATGGTTTGCTGGTGATGAGTTCGTTGGTGATGGCGAGAATGATGAGGATGACGGCACCGCCGACGGCGAGCCAGCCGATCAGGGGGTGCATCAAAAATAATACTGCCATGTATAAAGGAATCCACGGGGCATCAAAGAAGCCGAATAGACCGTTGCCGGTGAGAAATTGGCGTAGGGCGGTGAGGTCTTGAATCGGTTGGATGCCGGTGTGTCCGCCGCCGCGTAAATTGGCGTCAAACATGGCGGCAAACAGGCGGCTGTTGAGGTGCATGTCGAGGCGGGCGCTGACGCGGACGAGGATGCGGGAGCGGATGAGTTCGAGTGCGCCCATGAGTGCGTACAGTCCCACCACGAGCAGGGTGAGTACTAATAGCGTCATGGCGCTGCCGCTTGCCAACACTCTGTCGTAAACTTGCAACATGTAGAGTGACGGTACCAACAGAAGCACATTGATGAAGGCGCTGAAAAAGCCGGTATACAAGAATGAGTTGCGGCTGGCTTGTAAAGCTGCTCGCAATTCGTCAACGGGAGGTTGTTGTGGTCGTTTACTCACGGAAAGTTACCAATAAAGGAAGGGAAGCGGGGTAGATGCTTGGTGCGTCTGTGTTAGTCAACATCCTACCAAAATGGGTGGGTGCGGGCGCGGTAGGGTATGGCAACAGCGCATGACACGCCGGCAAAATGGCATCTAAACGATGCGATAAAAAGCAAAAATCCCTGCAAATTCTTACTATACCCTGATAGTCTTCACCTATAGTGTCACGATATAATCGGGCAGAGTCACCGAAAATAATCGTGTGTGATCTGCTGCAAGTGCGTTTGACTGCTGTTGGATGTGTACGCTAATGCGACTAGTGTGGGGAATGACCAGCATCCGCCACACAAAACTTGCGTTCTGGCAACACATGGGTAAAATACAACTCAGGCACGCCCCGTTTTGTAGTGTTTTAACCACAAGCTGATGTTGGCGGTGTTTGTTAATGCGGTGAGATGTCCAGACAAAAAATCGCCGTTGATCACAGTTAGAGGCATTTCAACACTCCGCTATGTTTGAGTCTAAGTACTTTCCCTATGCTTGCGCTTGTGTACGATCTTGGTTGCTGGTAGCGTCCAAACGCACCAACTAATCCGGTTTCAAGGTTTTTGTCTTTTGTCACCCAACCCTTAAGGAATCCTAATCATGGCTCTTCAGACTTTCCAAGAAAATTTTTATTTGACCCAGAATCCTGACGTGTTCGCAGCGGTGCGCGACGGTCTGATGACTGCTGAGGAACATTACGTCAAGTACGGCGAACTGGAGGGGCGTCAGCCAAACCCATATTTCAATCCAGCCGGTTATATGGAGGTAAATCAGGATGTCGTGCCAGCGGTTGCGAGTGGCATTTTCAGCAGTTTTCTGTCGCATTTTGAACTAAATGGCGCAGGTGAAGGACGTTCCCCCGGTGCTGACACCTTTAACGAAGCCAACTATCTTGCAGCAAATGAAGATGTTAAGGCTGCTGTTGACGCTGGAGATTTGAATAGCGGTTATGAGCACTATGTTCTTTATGGTGCTATCGAAGGTCGTGCTAATGGAATCGCTGAGAATCCTGATCCTACACAAGGTCAAACCTTCACGTTGACAGTTGCTCAGGATTTGTTCCCTGAACAGTCTGCTGCTGGTAACGCAGGAGCTGATGTGATTCGCGGTGTTGCTGGTCAGTTTGAAGGTGCACAGGATCAGACCACGCTGAATTCTTCAGACATTCTTGACGGCGGCGCGAGCGACGCAGATAAGTTGGTCGTTAATATGACCGGCACACAATATCTCGGCGGTGCGACGGTTAAAAACATTGAGACGTTACAGATTGGTACTAACTTGACCAATCTGGAAGTTGCGTTCGACATGAACGTGAACCAAGGTTCTTACGAGGTCACCAGCGTCAATAAGTTGGTGTATGACCAGATCACAAACACTGAGACGCTGGTAGTACAAAACGTTGTACCAGTTGCAGTTGGTGATGTAGCACCCGACATGGTTTGGGCAAATGAAAACGGCTCTGCAGCTGGCACAATTGCCACGACTTATCGGCAGGCTACCATTGATGGAACTGCTGACAATCAGACAGTAGAGTTGATCAATGTTGATGCCACCCAACATGTTATTGATGGTGTTTTGGCAATTGGAGGCGGGATGGAGCAACTCACCATCATCTCGTCAGGTGAGGTTGCACAGAACACTTTGAACAATAGCGATGTTGAGATTGCCTCGATCTCTTATGGCGACACCGGAAGTCGTAACGATAACGGCGCCGACCTGCTTTCAAAGGAATCGCTGACTTCAGTCGTACTGAAGGGTGCAACTGCAATTGGTGAAGGCGCGGATGTTATTGGTTCGGACATAGAAACAATCGGAGATGTCACTCCAGAATGGGTAGCGCGTGAGTGGACTGGCTTAACTGATCGTTGGGCGAGTGTTTATCGCGCACCTTCAATTGACGGCGGAATTGTAGCTAGTGACGACGGTGGTATTTCCAATAGCTTTGGCGATGGAACCGCTTCCAATTTGTTATCGGTTGGTTCACGGGTTACTAAGGTAGATGCGTCAGAAATGACTGCAAACACTTTCGTGCGTTTTGCTGCTAAAAGCGATGAATCTGCTTCTGACAAGACGTTTATCGGTGGCACTGCCAATGACTACGTTGAGTTTGAAAACGGCAACGTCACGGCAACCGGTAATACTGGTGATGATACCTTTGCGTTTATCAATGGTCAGCCCAATTCTACCTTTGGTGAGAATGATGTTCTGACGGGTAGTGAAGGTTCCGACACCATTCTGTTGGGCATGAACGGCTTTGGTGATTACACCGTTGCACAAACGGAATTCCGCAACAAGACCGCTATGGATGTCTTGGATCTGCGCGGAAATACCAGCAATGTAACCCTGTCCTCTGAATTTGTGAGCAGTGCTGATGAAGGGCGAATTACCGTTCACACGGATCGCATTGTACGGACGGCGCTGGATAACAATGCAAACTTAGCGACGCATTCGGACGAAGAAGATAATTCAGTACACATCGTTGATTTGACCTTCTTGGGGGCTGCTGACGGCATCACCTTCCATGGTGGTTCCGGTAGTGATCGTCTTGTCCTCAACGATGCAACCTTCAATGTGCAGCAAGTGCTTGATGGCGGCGTCTTCACTGATTATTCCAATCGCACCGGATTCCAGGCTAACACTGAGGATTATGATACCCTGACTGTGATCACCAATGGTGAGCAGGTGGTACTTGATGCGCAGGATTTAAGTCAGATCACCAATTTCAACGGCCTGATTCTGACAAAGAATTCCGAGACGGCAAGTTATAGCATCACGTTGACGCGTAGTTTCTTAGCTGTGAATACGCTGGAACTGGATGATGCGACGAACACCAATATCGATGACACTATTTTCCAAGTTGGTACTATCGCGGCAGCAAATCAGTCGATATTGAGCACTGGCGATACGGTTATGATCGATGTTTCTGATTTGTTGAGCATTACCAACAACGCAAAATCAACGCCCGGATTCATTCCAGGTTTTGATGTCAAATCGTTAACTGAGCTTGGGGTTAATCCAATTTTCTTAGGCAATGGTGGCGAAGAGGTTGCGCTGACCACTCTTGAAGAGCTTGGATTGGTCAGATATGACGACGCTGTACCGCGCAATGATGTGCTGGTATCCGCGCCCAATGTGAAGGATTTGCAAGGCAATACTTTGACTGCACAAGCTGCGGGTTTTGATACCACGAGCGGATTCTTGTTGTCAGGTGGACTGGCTACGGCTCAAGACGACGTGTTGAATACCACTGCTGAGTATTGGGTTGGCTCGAAAGTGAATATGGCAGGCGGCACTGACACGCTGAACATTCTCGATGATGCAGCAGGCGTGGACGCTTCTAAGGATATTACAGGAGCGGCAGTACTCACTGCAGATGCAGCAGAAATCGTCAACCTCAAGGGCGGCGCAACAGGTCTTGGATTCACTAACGCCAATGGCGCGGGATTTGAGGTGAATACCAGTGTGGCTGCCGTTGTTCATCTGGGCAACCTTGGACAGATTTTCAACGGTTCTGTACAAGGTGATTTCGTTACTGGTGGTACGGGTAACGATTCAATCGATGCCGGTGCGGGCGACGATGCCATCGTAGATGGTCTGGGCGACGACTCGATTGATGCGGGTGCAGGTGCTGATGTGGTTGACATCACTGTCGGTGATGACATTGTCAATATGGGAGACGGCGATGGCGATGTGCTGCGCGTGACCCTGAGCGGCAATGATGTTGCGAATCTCGGCGCGGGCGCTGATGATGGCGCGGATAATGTCGTGATTCTGAATACTAATTCGGGAGATGTGAAGCAAGTCGATGATGATTTAGTCACCATCAACGACTTCAGCATTGCCAGCGATAAGCTCATCATGGCATCTACGGCAAACAATGCTGTTGTTGCAACTTCCTATGGCACCTTTATCAATGATGCTGTGAACGGTGAACTTGCCATTGATGCCAGTATCTTGGAAATCAGCTCTGCCAAGTACCAATACACTGGTGAACAACCAGATGAGGGCACCTTGCTGTCATTTATTAGTGATTCCATGAAAGAGACCGCTGCCAATGGCGCAGTGATCACTGTGGTTGTTTATAACGGCGATGGTTCTAATGGTCTTGTGAACGCAGCGATTCTCCAGATGCAGGAATTAGTTACTGACGATGATGCGGATATTGCCACTGGCGCTGACGCTGCTGGACAACAATTCGACAACATTGAATTGGTTGGCATTGTCACTAACGTAGCGGCAGACTCATTTACTGCGGCGAACTTCGCTTAATAGTCTGTGGTTTAGTCCTTCCTCAATTTGAGGAAGGATTACTGACTAAATCACTTCACCCTTTCAATAAACCGATCTTTTTCCATTATATGGGCAAATAACATGGCTACTACTACCGATTTGAAATCCCTTTTGAACAGTCCTCTCAGTTCTTATTCTGCTGTTATCGATAATTTAGCTGCAGGAGATACAAGTGGTCTTTTTAATCTTACCAAAGCGGCATTGGTTTTGGGAAATTTTTACAATGACGCTCCCGTTTTATCTGGCCTTGCGGATACGAATATCACCACTGATCAAAATCTTGAGTTGAAGTTCAGCGAGCCTGTAACAGCTATTACCGGCGACATTATAGTTTGTGATTCTGCAAATAAAGTGGTTGCTACGGTTCCTGTGACTGACAAAGCTGTCACTGGTTCTGGCTCTTCATTAATAACAGTTGATCTGCCTAATGATTTAGCAGCAGGAGAATATTGTGTCAAGGTTGATGTAGGCGCTTTCCAAGATGCCGACCTTCGTGATTACACATCGACTGATGTGATTAATTTCACTGTGAGTGCGGCGGGTACGGGTGGGGAGACGGGCACGGGTGAAACTAATGATGTATCTCTGGATACTTTAGGAAGCGCCACTGATCCAGTAACTTTGGATGAAACTGGCGCATTCAATTTCACCGATAACGCCGCTGATGCCAAGGGTAATAATGTCATCATTACTGAGTTTGGAGCGGATGATTCAATCACAATCACTGGTGCGACTGCCGAACAATATGATGATGGCGTTATTGGCTCCAATGAGGCGGGTGATGTTTCTATCACCTTCAACAACGACGGCATCTTGCATCAAATTACGCTCACTGGAGTTGCTGCGGGTGCAGGATTAGTCTTTGATGTCAATAGCTTTAACGCCTTGCCTGTTGGTGATCTAATCTTCAGTTGATCTTGATTTAAGGGGGAAATGAAAGTTTCTCCCGTTTTTAAGTAAAGTGGAGATAGTGAATTGTTCACTGTCTCTACTTGAGATAGATTAAAACAGGTTAAAAACGTAAACTGTTCGCTTGTGAGTTTAAAACTTTTATATTTTTTGAAGTAAAAAATCTCACAACACTGGTTTCAATATTTTTATATGTAAAACTTTGGAGATTAGACGTATGGCAAGATTACTCCTGACATCAGAAGATAATGCTAAAACTGTCCCGCTGACTGGAACGCTTTTTTGGGATGTTGTTGGTTCGGCACGAGTTGATCTTTTCGAAGTCCAAGCGGGAACTGCTGCATCTATTTTGGGGGGCGCGGGTAAAGATTTATTTCGTTTGCTTGGCAACCAAACTGATTACAGCGTTTATCAAGCCAGCTCGAACGTTGTCTTTACGCACCAATCAACAGGGGAAACGGTCACAATCAAGTCGCTGAGTGCAACTGGTGACGAGATTGCTTTTGTGGATACTGCTCCTATTAGTCTGAAAATCACGGGCGGAGCGTTGATGCTTGGCGAGCAGTTGTTGACGCCAACCCCTAGCCCAATTACAACAAGCACGGATACCGCTGATAGCAACTTCAGCTTGGATGGTAAAGGAACAGCTGTTGTTCCCGTGGAGATTGATGCCAGTGAAAGTGCTTTTGTTTTCACTGATTTGGTATCGACGTCTAACAATGTTTCCCTTCTAAATTTCACGGCAGACGATGAAATCATCATTTTTGGCGCTACCGCGAGTGATTATGATGACGGAGTCATTGGTACGAATGAAGCCGGCGACATTGCAATCACTTATAACCAAGCTGGGATACTCAATCAGATTACGCTTCTTGGCGCAGTAACTGATACCTCTCTCGTTTTTGACGTCACTTCATTCAACGCTCTTCCCATCGGCAATTTAGTTTTTGGTTAATGGTTCTTAAAACACCATTGGTTAAAAACATTCCTGTCACTCAATTCATCCTCAAAGACAGCAGTTGGAGAATATTTCATGGCAAGTATCCTTACACTCGATAGTAGTGCGGCAAAAAATCCCATTAACGTTCCGGTTTTATCGGGCGAGCTGATCATCAACGGCACGGCTGAACTTGAAACGTTTGTGGTTCCAGTTGACGCAAATGTCAAAATTAACGCTGGGGGTGAGGTTGACGTCATCAAATTTGTTGGTGGCGCATCTGAGTACTCCGTACACAGTGACGGTACTGATGTCCTGTTTACAAACAAAAGCTCTGGCACCGTCATTACAGTAGCGAAAGTGGGAACGTCTGGTGATCAGGTGCAATTCGGCACCACCGGTTTACCTACCGCGTTGAAAATTGTCGATGGCGCCATTGTTCTTGGCGAAGGAGAGTCGGCTCAAATTGTCACCACAGTTGATGCAGGTGTGACTGGCGCTACGGGTACGACTGGACCCGCTGATGAAGATGCTCCGGTATTCATCAGTGCAACGGTTGTAGACAACACGTTGATCATGTCCTATTCAGATATCAGTGCGCTTGCCGCTGCGACCAAGCCTGATGCAAGTGCTTTTGTCGTGCAGACAAATGACACCATTAACGATGTGACTGCTGTTACTGTGGATGCCGCTGCTAAGACCGTCACCTTGACGTTGGCGACTGCGGTTGTCTTTGGTGAGACGGTTAAGGTTTCCTACTTTGATTCGACCGAAAGTAATGATGCTAAGGCGATTCAAGATACGTCCGGCAATGATGCGGCGACTCTTATTCAAGGAGCGGTCGTCAATGCAACATTAGAAAAAGATGACGTTGCTCCGGTTTTTGTGAATGCCCTCGCAGAGGGTAAAACCCTGACCTTGAATTATAACGAAGCACTTGATGCCGCAAACTTGCCGGCTGATAAGTTATTTGTAGTTCAAGTTGACGGGGTGACGACTTCCATTGACGAAGTGGCTGTTGTGGATAGCGCAGTCGTGCTGACGTTAGCGAGTGCGGTAAGTCCTGATGCAGCTGTCACGGTGTCTTACCTTGACCGGAATGCCACTAACGACATCAACGCGATTCAAGATGCGTCCGGCAATGACGCGGCTTGGTTTATCGGTGCGGCTGCTGTCACTGCGCCACCAAACGAAGCTCCAGTTGTCGATGCAGGTAGCTTCACCGTTGCAACTGACGGCACCGAAGTGGGCGCGGTCACGGCAACTGATCCAGAAGGGACTGCTGTTACCTATGCAATTGCTGAAGATGGCAGTAATCCAGACGAAGACGGTGAGAATGGCGTTGCATTCAGCATTGATCCCAACAGCGGCGTATTGATGGTCAACGATCCAGCAGAATTAGTCGCTGGTGAAACCATCATGCTGACCGTTGAAGCGACTGATGCTGACGGAATCGTTGGCACGGGTACGGTGACGGTTGAAGTGACTGAGCCAGTTGAGCCACCAAACGAAGCTCCAGTTGTCGATGCAGGTAGCTTCACCGTTGCAACTGACGGCACCGAAGTGGGCGCGGTCACGGCAACTGATCCAGAAGGGACTGCTGTTACCTATGCAATTGCTGAAGATGGCAGTAATCCAGACGTTGACGGTGAGAATGGCGCGGCATTTACCATTGACGCTAATAGCGGCGCGTTGACGGTGAACGATCCAGCAGAATTAGTCGCTGGTGAAACCATCACGCTGACCGTTGAAGCGACTGATGAAGCCGGTCAAGTTGGCACTGGTACGGTCACGGTTGCTGTCACTGCGCCAGACACCACAGCGCCAGTGATCACCTCCGAAGCGACTGCTGAAGTCATTGAAAATCAGAACGTGCTGTATACCGCAACGGCAACGGATGACAGCGAACCGGTGACATACCAGTTGGTTGAAGGCGTTGGTGATGCGGCATTGTTGACGATGACGGACGGTGTGGTGACGTTGGCAGATGGCAACTTGGACTTCGATGCGGCTGACGCGCAGACGAGTTACACCTTCCAAGTCACTGCTACTGACAGCGCCGAGACGCCGAATACGTCTGATCCGCTTGATGTGACAATCACAGTGACGAATGAGGAGACTGACGATGTTGTGGTAGTACCTGACACCACCGCGCCAGAGTTCACTTCATTGGCGACGGCTGATGCGATCGAAAACCAAAGTGTGCTGTACACGACAACGGCAACGGATGACAGCGAACCGGTGACATACCAGTTGGTTGAAGGCGTTGGTGATGCGGCATTGTTGACGATGACGGACGGTGTGGTGACGTTGGCAGATGGCAACTTGGACTTCGATGCGGCTGACGCGCAGACGAGTTACACCTTCCAAGTCACTGCTACTGACAGCGCCGAGACGCCGAATACGTCTGATCCGCTTGATGTGACAATCACAGTGACGAATGAGGAGACTGACGATGTTGTGGTAGTACCAGACACCACAGCGCCAGTGATCACCTCCGAAGCGACTGCTGAAGTCATTGAAAATCAGAACGTGCTGTATACCGCAACGGCGACGGATGACAGCCAACCCGTCACCTATAGTTTGGAAGGTGCTGACGCGGCATTACTGGCTATTGATGCTGACGGTGTCGTGACCTTGGTTGACGGCACTTTAGACTTTGATGCTGCCGATGCGCATACCAGCTACAGCTTTGATGTAGTTGCTACGGATAGTGCGGAGACTCCGAATACTTCGGCAGCGTTCGCAGTTGCTGTCACTGTGACTGATGACGTGACCGATAACCCAACTTACGCGATCACCGCTCCGACTCCGGCGACTGTCAATGAAGGTGCAACAGCAACCTTTACGGTAGCAACCACCAATGTTGCTGACGGTGAGCTGGCTTACACCTTGAGCGGCGCTGGCATTGAAGCAGCCGATGTCACCGGCGGCTTGACTGCTAAGGCAACTGTGACTGCTGGTGTGGCAACGATTGCAGTTGCGCTGGTAACTGATGCGCTTGCAGCTGAAACCGATAAGCTGGTTGTGACGCTGGACGCAGATACGACCAAGACCGCAACGGTTGACGTGATTGATACCACGCCGACTTATGCCATTGCACCGACAGTAATTGGCACCATCTCAGTCAATGAAGGTGCGACAGCCAGCTTCACGGTGACGACAACCAATGTTGCAAATGACACGGCGCTGGCTTACGCCCTGACCGGCATTCAGGCAGAAGACCTCAAAGGCGTTGATGCGAATGCTGACGATGACAGTAATCCGTTGACGGGTTCGGAGAAGGTCGTTACCGATGCAGTCACTGGCGTTGGCACAGCAACAATCACCGTTGATCTGTTGAAAGATGCAACGCTAGCTGAGACCGATAAGCTGGTTGTGACGCTGGATGCAGATACGACCAAGACAGCGACTTTGGCAGTGATTGACATGACAGGGGTGTACACGCCGTCTGCTGTAACCGCCGCTAACGACGCTGCAACGCCGGTCTTCGACGCATCTACTGATGCGTTCAGCTTCGGGATCACAGCAGGCACCTACACCTATAACATCAGTGGTTTTAGTGATGATGACCAGCTTGATTTCCCAGTGGGTAATGAAGCGTCAATCAACAACAGCAGTTTCAAAGACGATGCGGTTGATCTGACATGGGCATCGTCGTCTACCGGACAAACTGTCACGATCCATCTCTCCGGTTTGGCTACTGGTCTGGACAAGAGCTTGAATTCAGTTGCCAATTTCAACACCGTCTTCTCTGGTGCCGACGCGATCATCTAATGTGGTGATGCACTAACTTCATAGCTGCCGCTGTTCTGGCGGCAGCTAAACAAGCCGATTTGATTGTTAATCCTCTGGAGAATTTTCATGGCGCAAGTCTATCTTGAAGCAACTGACAACACATTTACCCTGAGTAATGCAGCGACGGTTTATGGCGCGGCAGGTGTTCAAAAGTTGATCGTGAATGAAGGCGTTACTGGCGTGCTCTTCGATCAGCTCGTGGAGCGCGTTGATCTGCCCGGTTCTTTTTCTTCTTTTACTTATAAACAAGCTGGTAATGGGTTGCTGGTCTATTCGGGTGCAACGTTGGTCGCCACGATTCCGTTGCAGGATGACGGCACCCAAATCGTGACCTCGGCTGGCAGTGTGACCGCTTTGTTGAACACTGAAGGAGTGATAACTCTCGGCGGCACTCCGGTGAGCGATGTGGCACCGGGTGCGGTAGTGCCGCTGCCGGCAGCAATTGATACGTCCGTGACCACTGGTTCGTCTTTTGTGCCAGTGCCGACATTCACCATCACAGGTCCTAAAGACGCAGTGTTGGAAGGAACGAGCGCGGTTTATACGGTTAATTTGAGCAGTGCGCAGACGACCACCACCACCGTTAAAGTGGCGCTGGGTGGTACGGCAACGCTGAGTACTGCAACGGTTGCAGGCGATGTTGGCACCGCTGCGAGCAATATGACGGCAACGGGAGCAACGCTGGCTGCTGATGGCACGCTGACGTTTGCGCCGGGCTTAACCAGTGCCCAGATCACGGTTCCCGTCAACTTCGATACGACGGTTGAATCCGGCGAGACCTTAATCGCAACGTTGTCGAATCCCAGCTCTGGCGTGGTGTTGGGAACAGGTGCAAATTCAGCCACCACGCTGCTGGAAGATGCCAAGCAGCCAACCTTTACCTTGACTTCAAGTGCCGCTGCAAGCACAGCAATCCAAGAAGGCAACGTCATTACGTTCACGGTGACGCCAACAGGCGTGGTGGTGAACCCCACGACGATGACGCTAAATCTGACTGCACCCAAAACTCCGATAACGGGTGTGAGCTCGGCAGATGCGCCGGACTTTACGCCGAGCGCCACCGAGGTGAAATTCGCGCCCGGTGAAACGGCTCCAAAAACAGTGAACGTGACGGTTGCGACTGATACAACAATCGAAGGGCTGGAAGCCTATGACGCGAATCTGTTGGCAACCGGGACGAGTGGCTTGGCGACAATTAGCACGGTCAACGGTCTGATTAACGATCCAGTGCCAGCGTTGACGTTGATCGCAGATAAAACGGCGGTCGATGAAGGCGGCAGTGTGGTCTATACCGTGACCTCAACGCTGGATGCGCCCATCACTGGCATCACTGTGCCGTACGCGTTGACCGGTACCGCAACTGCCGGTAGTGATTACAGCGGCACGGCAACCGGCAATATCGTGATCGCGGCAGGCTCGAAAACCGGTTCGGTGACGGTGAATACTATCGCGGATAACGTTAATGATGATTATGCGGCCGATACGCTGATCATGAATCTGGGCACGCCGTCCAATGGCACGATCACCACCGGCACGGCGACGACGACCATCAATGACACCAGTAAGGCTCTGGGCGCAGCAGAAATCGCGCTGTCGGGTGCGGCAAGCGTAGATGAAGGCGGCGATCTGGTTTATACGGTGACACGCGGTTCGGCAGTGGCAACGGGTTCGACCTTGACCATCCCTTATGCGTTGACGGGTAACGCTACCAACGGCACGGATTACACCGGCAGCGCCGCGACTGGCAATCTTGTGATGGCAGCAGGCGCGAGTTCCGCTTCCTTAACGCTGAAAGTGACCAACGATAGCCTGACGGAAGCCACCGCAGAAAACATCATTATGACGCTCGGCACGCTGCCCGCCGGTACCTCCGTTGCGGCTGGACGTCCTAGCACAATTACGACGGCAGTGAATGACACCAGCAAGACGATAATCGGTGAGACCGGTACGCTGACAACACTCGCCACCGATAGCGTGCTCAATAAAACCACCATCAACGGTGTGTTGGATACCATCGGCGCGACGACCAATCGCACTTGGCATGTCTCCGATACCATTTCTGGTACTGCCGCTGCATCCGATGCGCTGAATGCCATCGTGCTCGGTAATTCGACTGCGAGCACCATCGATACTTACGCTGGTTTGGCTACTTCCCTGATTGAAAACTTCAATTTCCGTTATATCGACAACAGCGATACTGCCACAGGCGCGAATATTGATGCGTCGGGCTTGAGCGGCGCGGCGAAATTGGCGGTCAGCGGCAGCACAATCAACGGGACGACCAACAGCGATACCTTCACCATCACTAATGCGGTGGCGACGGCAGCAGCAGAAGTCTCCAACAATTCTAGTTTGTTGAATGTGAAGTTTGATAACGCGGGCACGGCATCAACCGCAGATTCCATGAAGTTGGTCACCAGCGGTGGCAGCACCGGCACCGTGACACTCGATGACTTGGTGAACAATGGTTTTGTGACGGTCAATGTGACCACCGAAACCGCTGCGTCAACGCTGAAAGGTTTGGATGCTGGTTCGACGTTTACAACGCTGAATGTGAGCGGTAATCAGGGTTTGACGATCACGGATGCGTTGCCAACCACGCTGACGACGCTCAACGCAGGTGCCAATTCGGGCGCAGTGAAGCTGACGACAAACTCCAGCACGTTGACGGCTGCCGGCGGCACCGGCACGACGGATGTGTTGACGCTGAACACGATCCCAACTACTGGCGCGATTTCTGGCTTTGAAACGGTGGTGGCGGGTGCGGCAGCGTCGGCTCTTAATCTGGCGGCTGTGACCGGTGCGACCAAGTTGGGCGTGGCTTCTGGCTTGACCAGTGCGGCGTTTACCAATGCGGCGGCAACGACCAATACCATTCATCTGTCCGGCAGCTATCAGCCCAACGGTGCGGCGCTCACCACCGACAAAAGTTTGACCACCGGCACGGTTGCTTACACGCCAGTGAGTTTGTCAACGGCGGCGGGCGATACGTTGACGATTGCGGTGGATAACGGCGGTACGGCGAACACCGGCACTTATACGGCTGGCGCAGTCACGGCAAACAATGTGGAAAGCCTGACTTTGACTACTGCTGACTGGACGGCAGTGACGTTGGGCGGTATTACGCAGCTGACAGTTGCGGATACGGTTGCGGGTTCGATGACTGTATCCGGTGCGGCAAATCTGATACTGAACACGGTGAACATCACTGGCAGTTCAGCTATTACCACCGATACTTACAACTTCGGCGGCGTAGCCGGCACTCTGAATACAACCATCGGCGATACCGGCAATGCCAGCGTTACTGGTGCGGCTGGCGCGGATACGTTGACGACAACGGCGATGGCCGACGCTGCTACGACGACGGTAACAACCCAAACCTTCAATCTGGGCACTGGTGATGACGTTATTAAAATCTTTGCGGATGTCACGGTAAACGAAACCGCAACGATGGGCGCTGACAAGCTGATCCTCAACGGTGAAGCAGGTAATGACACGTTCGAATATGCTACCCAAGCCAATGTCAATGATGATTTGATCACCATTGCCGGCGGACTGGGCACCGATACGCTGAAGCTGACCGCCGCCGCAGGCTTGGGTCCAGTAGCAACTGTGTCTGGTGTGGAGGCGATCACTTTCGCTAATACCGCAGATGCAACGACTGATTTAACTTGGACGGCTGGCGCGACCGACATCGTGACCATCACTGATGTTTCTGGGGCAGCTCAAACCCTGAATATCTCCGTCGCTGCAACTGATACCGCTGCGCTGAATACGAGCAACTGGGTCTTCCAAGGCTGGGCCGATGATGTTTTGAGCGTTACCGGCGGTAGCGGAGCGGATACGCTGAAAGGGACAGCAAGTTCAGCTGCGGATACTTTCAAGGGCATGGGTGGCGCAGATACGATCAATGCTAGTTTGACAGCTGCTGCTGCCGGCGGTGCTGACAGCATTTATGGCGGCGCGGGCGATGACACGATCAACATCACCAACAATACCGATGACGTGAAGATTCATCATGCTGGGTATGCAACAGATGGTGTCGATACGGTGACGGGCTTTGTGGGTGGCAATGCCGAGGATATTCTGATCGTCACCAGTTCTTTGATCACGGCTGTTGGCGGTAAAGGAACAGATGGCAATGCTGCTACTTACGCTGCATCCGCTGTTTTAGCAGCAGCAGCAGATACAGCGGCAGCAGATGCTACTGCTGGGGCTATCTGGAAAGTGGCAGAAACGATAACAAGCGGATCAACTGCGGCGACTGCGATAGCTAATGCGGTGACTGAACTCCATGATGGCGCTGCTGATTTTGCCGCCAACTTCCAAGCTGGTGAAGGTGGTTTGTTGGTGATGAGTGATACCGTGAATACGTTTGTATTTGAGTACAAAGCGGATGCCACTCCTGCAACAACAACAGCGGCAGATCTGACGCTGATCGGTATCTTTGACCTGAGTCTCTTCACCAGTGCTCATGCCGATAACTTCGGTTAAACCGCGTTAGTTGGGTTGCGCCGCGAGGCGTGAGCCGTTGAGGGAATGAAAATGCCCGCCGCTTGATTGAAAAATCGGGCGGCGGGTTTTTTGTGGGTTGCGCTTGCGGGCGTAACCTGAAAGCAGTAGATTAAACCCTGCTCCGCTATTGATGGCGGAGTGGGGTTTTTTCTTTCCGTAAATTTGAAGGTGAATTGACAATGAGCCATAAATTGAAGGTGATTTATTGGAAAAGCACCCACTTTTGGTTGGGTAAATTACTTGAATACCCAGAAATTATGACACAAGGAGAAACTCTCGAAGAGCTTGAGGAGAATCTGATAGATGCCTATCGGTGCATTGTATTAGATGATGTGCCAGAGCATTACGAGATCAAGGAATTGAGTTATGAAGCGTAATGAGTTAATTCGTTTGTTATTAGTAGCGGGTTGTGTTTTACATCGCCATGGTCGCCGCCACGATGTTTATCACAATCCTGCAACGGGCCAAAAACAACCCGTGCCAAGACATGCGGATATTGATGAACATTTAGCAAATCACATTAAAAAACATTTAGCCAAATAGCAGCGTCGGTTGGGTTGCCGCTGTTTGACGACCCAACTTCTCACCCACCGCTTCAACCTGACTGAATGAACCGCCCTCGGGAAACTGGGGGCGTTTTTGCTGAGTAACCGTCCTAATAATTTGTTCGTGTTGTTTATGTTGCTGTTGCTTTACCCGCTAAATTTTCCACAACTTCAATTTAATATGGTGATTGACATGTCTGGACGCCCCGTAAAATTTCCTAGCCCGATGGGTTGCACTTTAGATACCCCTTATGTTCATATCGATAAAGCCAAGATCATCCGGCTTTTCAATCAGAGTGGTGGCAATGCCAATTATTAGATTTGTACCCATCGTTGTAACATATTGTTTTATAAGCATTATAGTCGATCCAACATAAAATGAGTTATAAACTAAGGTGGTAAAAACACATGACTTATTCTATTGATTTTCGTCGTCGAGCATTAGAACTAAAAGAAAAGCTTAATCTTACTAGGAGTTACGCAGTTGAAAGTTAAGTCATTGATTTTTATGAAAACGCGATCATACACTGCACAAACCAAGTTTCAATAAAATCAGGCACTTAGCATCCAACTGCGTAACTCCTATCTTACTTATAGTGAAGCCGCTCATAGGCTAGGAGTCGGACCTGCAAGTTTAGCTCGTTGGAATAAAGAACTGGAACCGCAAAAGCATCGTAATAAACCTCCAACTAAAATTAATACGGATCATCTTTTAAAAGATGTTGAAATGTATCCCGATGCCTACCTTCAGGAACGAGCTGATAGATTGCAAGTGAGTAAGAGTGGTATTGGCACAGCGTTGGGAAGATTAGGCATTAGTCGTAAAAAAAACATTTTCTCATCCCAAGGTAAATGATCAAGCACGTTTTTCATTTCAAGAACGCATAGAAACCCATAAAAGTCATGGAAAAACAATAGTTTATATTGATGAAAGTGGGTTTGCTAATGAT
>NZ_NRRQ01000032.1 GCF_016583745.1 Chromatium okenii | reverse complement strand
GTGTTAGGCATACCGCCAGCGTTCAATCTGAGCCAGGATCAAACTCTTCAGTTTAATTCCTTCATACCATTTAATTGGTATTATTCGTGCTCAACGAATTCTTCATAATGAAGATACTCGTTAATATTTCTTCATTCACCCGAAGCGATACTCGAAGCATCCACACAAATTATCTGAACTAATTGTTAAAGAACTGGGTCAAACTTCACTTTCTTATTCGGTCATTAACGACAAAACAATTGTTCGTTAAGAGCGGCGCATTCTACAGTCTTTCATTCTGCTGTCAACGTTTTATTTCGTGGCGTTGACGACTTTCTGACTGCTTCACTGCTTTAAGGTTACTGTTGTGCGCTATTCGCGTTGCAGCAGTAGTGTTATTCCCTAAGTGAGCCGCGCATTCTAGCGGCTGCTGTCGCGTTGTCAAGATAAAAAAATATGATTGTCATACTGACTTCACAGTTCACCATATCGCAGCTTTTTATATCTAAGGAATGAGCGGGCAACCAGCAGTCAGACCAACGTGATAGAATTCACAGTCTTTGAAACGCGCAATTCTGCGGTTTCCTCGCGCTGATTGCGCCCCTGTTCCACAGTTGGTTGACCACACCCATGCCAGATTTTGCCCGCGAAGTTCTCCCCATCAATCTCGAAGACGAGATGCGCCAGTCTTACCTCGATTACGCGATGAGCGTCATTGTCGGGCGAGCACTGCCGGATGTGCGCGACGGTTTGAAGCCAGTACACCGACGGGTGCTGTTTTCAATGCACGAGCAGGGCAACGTGTGGAATCGCGCTTATCGTAAATCCGCCCGCGTGGTTGGCGATGTCATGGGCAAATATCACCCGCACGGCGATTCGGCGATTTACGACACGATGGTGCGGATGGCACAAGCGTTTTCGCTGCGTTATCTGTTGGTTGACGGGCAGGGCAACTTTGGTTGTTTCACTGGCGACACCGCGATCAAGCTCGCTGATGGCAGCGACAAGACCTTCGCGGAACTAGCGCATCTGCCGCCGGAGGAAAAATTTCACGTTTACGCAGTTGATAAGAGCGGCAAAATTGTCATCGCTGAGGGACGTCATTCACGGATCACTCGCCCATCAGCGCCATTAGTTGAATTAACGCTTGATCATGGCGCAATCATTCGTTGTACGCCCGATCATCGCTTTATGTTGCGCGATGGCACTTATAAAGAAGCGCAAACGCTGACGCCAGATGATCATTTAATGAGCGCAGTAGCTCATTCGACTTCTGCGAATATGGCAAGCGTATTGATCGCAGAAAAAAATCACCGTGTTATTTCCATTCGCCAGCTTAATGAAACTGCCGATACTTATGACATCACGGTCGATGAACATCACAACTTTTTATTAGCCAGCGGCGTATTTGTACATAACTCCGTCGATGGCGATCCGCCAGCGGCCATGCGTTATACCGAGGTGCGAATGATGCGCCTCGCCGATGCGCTGCTCGACGATCTTGATAAAGAAACTGTTGATTTTGTTGCGAATTACGACAACACCGAGCACGAGCCGACAGTGTTGCCCGCTCGTTTTCCCAATTTGCTGGTCAATGGATCATCTGGCATCGCGGTTGGCATGGCGACCAACATCCCGCCGCATAACCTGTGCGAAGTGATCGACGCCTGTTTAGCTTTGATTGATAACCCACTGATTAGCTTAGATGAATTGCTCACCATCGTGCCGGGGCCTGATTTTCCTACCGCCGCCATCATCAACGGCATCAGCGGTATTCGTGAGGCGTATCGCACCGGACGCGGGCGCTGCGTAATGCGGGCGCGTACCAATACCGAAGTGCATCCGCGCAGTGGGCGCGATGCCATTGTTGTGACCGAATTGCCGTATCAAGTGAATAAAGCGCGGCTATTAGAACGTATTGCCGAATTGGTAAAAGAAAAGAAAATTGAGGGTATTGCATCCGATGGTTTGCGCGACGAATCTGATAAAGATGGAATGCGCGTAGTGATTGAACTCAAGCGCGATGCTCACGCTGAAGTATTATTGAATAATCTGTTTCAACATACGCAGATGCAGCAGGTGTTTGGTATTAACATGGTTGCATTGGTGGATGGGCAACCACTCACGCTGAACCTCAAGCAAATTCTGGAGTTTTTCCTGCGTCATCGCCGCGAAGTCGTCACGCGTCGCACCTTATTTGAATTGCGTAAAGCCCGCGAGCGAGCGCACGTTTTAGAAGGTTATGCAATTGCGTTAGCGAATATCGACGCGGTCATTGCGACTATTAAAGCAGCGGGGCATCCAGCCGAAGCCCGCGAGCATTTAATGACGCATTTATGGTCGCCGGGCAGTGTGACAACAATGTTGGCACGAGCGGGCGCTGAACACACGCGCCCAGATGAATTGCCGCCAGAATTGGGTTTAACTGCCGCTGGGTATCAATTAAGTGAACGCCAAGCAAAAGCGATTCTTGATTTACAGTTGCAGCGATTAACTGGATTGGAACAGGAAAAAATTCTCAAAGAATTTGAGGAAATTTTACAGCGGATTATTGAACTGCTCGCCATTTTATCGGACATTCATCAATTGATGGCGGTGATTCGAGCAGAATTGCTGGCTATTCGTGAGCAATTCGGCGATACGCGGCGCACTGAAATTCAACTTGAGCAAACCGATTTAACCCGTGAAGACTTGATTACGCCAGAAGAATTGGTGGTGACGTTATCGCATGAAGGTTATGTGAAAGCGCAACCAATTAGCGATTACCAAGCACAGCGGCGCGGTGGCAAGGGTAAAAGCGCCACTTCATTCCGTGAAGAAGATTTTATTGACCGGATTTTTGTTGCTAATTCGCTCGACACCGTATTATGTTTTTCTAGTCGTGGGCGCGTCTATTGGCTCAAAGTGTATGAATTGCCGCAAGCTGGACGGGCAGCACGGGGGCGTCCAATGGTCAATTTATTGCCATTGGAACCGGGCGAACGCATTAATGCGCTGCTGCCGGTGCGTCAATATGAAAAAGGTTATTCCGTATTCATGGCAACCAGTGCAGGTACGGTGAAAAAGACGGCGCTCACTGACTTTTCACGTCCATTATCTCGCGGCATTATTGCGATTGATTTGCGTGACGATGAGGTATTAGTTGGCGTCGCTATCACCGATGGTCAACAGGATTTGATGCTATTCACTTCTAATGGTAAAGCGGTGCGTTTTGCGGAATCACATGTTCGCGTGATGGGACGTACAGCGCACGGAGTACGCGGTATTCGGTTGCAAGAAAACCAGCGCGTGATTGCGCTGGTGGTACCGGAGCCGGGCACTGTATTGAGTGTGACTGAAAATGGTTATGGCAAACGCACTCGCGTTGAGGATTTCCCTACTAAAGGACGCGGTACTCAAGGCGTGATTGGTATTAGCACTTCTGAGCGTAATGGTGCGCAGGTTGGTGCAGTATTAGTGCGCCCCGGCGATGAAATCATGTTAATTACCGAAGGCGGCACGTTAATTCGTACCAGCATCGATCAAATTCCAATCGTTGGTCGCGCTGCGCAGGGCGTCAAACTCATTAACCTGAGTGAGGGTGAGCGTTTGGTGTATGTCGAGCGGATTGTGGCATTGGAAGGTGGATTGGAACAGGAAGATGGCGCTGAAGGTGAGGAAATCAATACTGATCATGTTGAGTAACTGAAATACCAGATGCTGTATAAAAAACTGTTTTTTGTGATCTTTTTAATGCTATTGAAGCCGCGTACCAACGTCAACTCGCAAGCTGTTAATCAGCACGATAATTAAGTAATCAACCACTATTCACCAGAGGAACAAAATGATGGCTCGTGTGTATAACTTCAGTGCCGGTCCCGCCATGCTGCCGGAATCCGTATTGCAGCAAGCGTGTGATGAAATGCTCGATTGGCGCGGCAGCGGCATGTGCGTGGCGGAAATGAGCCATCGCGGTAAAGAATACATGTCAATTGCGGCAGAAGCAGAAGCAGATTTGCGCGAGCTGTTGAATGTGCCCAGCAATTACAAAGTGCTGTTTTTACAGGGCGGCGCATCCAGTCAATTCGCTGCGGTGCCGATGAATCTATTGCGCGGCGGCAGCAGCGCCGATTATATCAATACGGGTTCGTGGTCAAAAAAAGCAATTTCTGAAGCGCGGCATTATTGCAGTAACGTCAATGTCGCCGCGACAACTGAGGAGAGCAAATTCACTCGCGCCCCTGTACCAGCAGAGATTCAACTCAGTGGCGATGCTGCGTATGTGCATTACACGCCGAATGAAACAATTGAAGGTGTTGAATTCGCCTACATTCCTGAAACTGGCGGCTGCCCGTTGGTGGCGGATATGTCATCGACGTTATTGTCGCGTCCAATTGATATATCGCGCTTCGGTTTAATTTATGCCGGTGCGCAAAAGAATATCGGGCCGGCAGGATTAACCATTGTGATTGTGCGTGAGGATTTAATTGGAATGCCAATTGCCGGTACGCCAACGATGTTTGATTACAAAATCCACGCTGATAATGATTCGATGTATAACACGCCCGCAACCTATGCGTGGTATTTGGCTGGTTTGGTATTCAAATGGCTGAAAGATTTGGGCGGTTTGGATGCAATGGCAATCATCAATCAACGCAAAGCGGCGTTGCTTTATCATGCAATTGATTCCTCCAGTTTTTATGCCAATCCGGTGCAGCCAACGGATCGCTCGTGGATGAATGTGCCATTTACGTTGGCGAATCCGGCGCTGGATGATGCCTTTTTGAAAGGTGCGAAGGCTGCCAATTTGACCACGCTCAAAGGGCATCGCTCGGTCGGCGGGATGCGCGCCAGCATTTACAACGCGATGCCGGAAGCGGGCGTGGCGGCGCTGGTGGAATTTATGCGCGAATTTGAACGGACGCAGGGTTGAATGATGTTCAAAATCCAGACCTTAAATAACATTTCAGTCGCCGGTTTGGAGCGTCTGCCGCGTGATCGCTACGAGGTCGCGTCTGAGATCGCCAACCCGGATGCGATTTTGGTGCGCTCGGCGAAGATGCACGAGCTGCCGATTGCGCCGTCGGTCAAGGCCATCGGTCGCGCTGGTGCGGGCACGAATAATGTGCCGGTCGCAGCGATGACTGGGCGCGGCGTGGCGGTGTTCAATGCGCCGGGCGCAAATGCTAACGCAGTCAAGGAGTTGGTGATCGCGGGAATGCTGATTGCGGCGCGGAATATCGCGCAGGCGTGGCAATTTTCCCGCTCGTTGACCGGCGACGACGCGGCGATCAGTCAGGCAGTCGAGAGCGGTAAAAAACAGTTTGGCGGGTTTGAGCTGCCGGGGCGCACGTTGGGCGTGATCGGTCTCGGCGCGATTGGCGTGAAAGTGGCCAACGCAGCGCGGGCGCTGGGGATGAAGGTCATCGGCTACGATCCGACGATTACCGTGCGGCGAGCGTGGCAGTTGGAGAGCGACGTGCAGGCGGCGTTGAGTATCGACGATCTGCTGGCGCGGTCGGATTTTGTGACTTTTCATGTGCCGCTGACCGACGCGACGCGCCACATGATTAACGCCGAGCGGATTCAGACGTTGCCGAAAAATGCGGTGCTGTTGAACTTTTCCCGTGAGGGCATTTTGGACGATGCGGCAGTCGTGGCGGCGCTCGATCAAGGGCATCTGTACGCCTACTGCTGTGATTTTCCAAGCAATTTGCTGAAAGATCATCCGCGAGTGGTGACGCTGCCGCATCTGGGCGCGTCCACCCGCGAGGCTGAAGATAACTGCGCGATCATGGTTGCCGATCAAATCCGCGAGTATTTGGAAAGCGGTAACGTGACCAATGCGGTCAATTTCCCCGAAATTTGTTTGCCATTCAACGGCGATCACCGGCTGGCGATTGTCAACAGCAACGTGCCCAACATGGTCGGGCAGATTTCTACCGATCTGGCAGCGGCGGGTTTGAACATCATCGACATGCTCAATCGGTCTCGCGGCGATGTCGCAGTCACGCTGATTGATGTTGATCAACGGTGCAGCGATGAGACGCTGGCGCGGTTACAAGGCATCAGCGGCGTGTTGTCGGTGCGGCGACTCGGCGGTTAATACGGAGAAAGCGGGCGTGATGGCGACAAGCAGCAATACCGGACTCGACGCAATTCGCAATCAGATTGATGCGATTGATTTGGAACTGTTGCGGCTCCTCAGCGACCGCGCCCGCTGCGCCCAGCAGGTCGCGCAGCTCAAAACGGAAGCGGGCACGGCGCAGGTGCAGTTTTATCGCCCCGAACGTGAGGCAGCAGTGTTGCGGCGGATCAAAGCTGCCAATCCCGGGCCGCTGAGTGATGAAGAAATGGCGCGTCTGTTCCGCGAGATCATGTCGGCGTGTCTCGCGCTGGAGCGCCCGCTCAACGTCGCCTTTCTCGGCCCCGAAGGCACCTTCACCCAAGCGGCGACGATCAAGCATTTTGGGCATTCGGTGGTCACGCGGACGATGGCGACCATCAGCGATATTTTTCGGGAAGTGGAAGCTGGCGCGTGTGATTTCGGCGTCGTGCCGGTGGAGAATTCAACCGAGGGCGTCATCAGCCATACCCTTGATTTATTTATGACTTCGCCGCTGCGGATCACCGGCGAAGTCTGTTTGCGGGTGCAGCATCATTTGCTCAGTCGCCTGCCTGCGCCGGCCGAGATTCGCGTTTTATATTCGCATCAACAATCGCTGGCGCAGTGTCGCGGCTGGTTAGATCGGCATTTGCCGCACGCCGAGCGGGTTGCCGTCGCCAGCAATGCCGAAGCTGCGCGTCGCGCCGCCCACGAAAGCAATGCCGCAGCAATTGCGGGAATTCAAGCGGCGGAGATTTACGCGCTCAAAATTCTCGCCGAACGTATTGAAGATGAACCGGGCAATACCACGCGCTTTTTAGTGATTGGTGCGCAAGATGCGCCGGCGAGTGGACAAGATAAAACCAGTTTATTGTTATCGTGTCGCAATCAAGCGGGCGCATTGCATCAATTATTAGCACCGCTGGCTGCGCACAGTATTAGCATGACGCGCATTGAATCGCGCCCCTCGCGGCGAGATATTTGGGATTATGTCTTCTTTATTGATGTCGTCGGTCATCGAGAAGATAGCGCATTGAATAGCGCCTTGGCGCATTTAGAACAGGCGTCTTCACTCTTCAAAATTCTCGGTTCCTATCCCGTCGCGGTGCTGTAATTATGCAATGGGCGCAAATTATTGAAGACCCCATTTTGCAAAACCTGCCGTATAAAATTGAGCTAAACGAATGGGGAAACATTGTTTTGAGTCCCGCCTCAAATAAGCACGGGCTGTTACAAGCCGAGTTAGTCGGTTTTCTCAGAGACAACAAAGCACAGGGTAAAATTATCACGGAATGCTCAGTGCAAACGACAAAAGGCGTGCGGGTCGCTGATGTGGCGTGGGGTTCCACTGATTTTTTTATGCGCAATGAATTAGAAACGCCGTATCAAGAAGCGCCAGAACTGTGGATTGAAATCAGTTCTCCGTCCAATTCTAAACGGGAACTGACAGAAAAAATTGATTTATATCTCGCCAAAGGTGCGCGAGAAGTGTGGATTTGTGATGACAACGGCAACCTGCAATTGTTTACGCATCGCGGTCAAATAGAAAGTTCACTGTTATTTCCGACTGTGCCCACTCAACTGTATTGTTAATGACACTATTTTATGAATTACGCTGACAATGATTTTCTCGCTTTAGCCGCACCTTGGGTCGCAGAATTAACGCCTTATGTGCCCGGCAAACCCATCAGCGAATTAGAGCGCGAGCTGGGAATTCGCAATGCCGTGAAATTAGCCTCGAATGAAAACCCGCTCGGCCCAGGCCCCAAAGCATTGGCAGCAATGGCAGCGTTAGCCAATGAATTGGGACGTTATCCCGACGGCGGTGGTTTTGAATTGCGGCGGGCGTTGGCGGAATTTCATGGCACCTCACCAGCAGCAATCACGCTCGGCAATGGTTCCAATGATGTGCTGGATTTAATTGCCCGCACCTTTTTACAGCCGGGCGTTGAATCGGTGTATTCTGAATTTGCGTTTGCGGTATATCCCATTGCTATTCAAGCTGTTGGTGCAACTGCTCGCGTCGCGCCAGCGCGGAATTATGGACATGATTTGAATGCAATGCTCGCGCTCATCACTGAACAAACTCGCGTGGTTTGGATTGCAAATCCGAATAATCCCACCGGCACTTGGTTAGCCGCAGCGCCATTGCGTTCATTTCTCGGCGCAGTACCAAAAAGCTGTTTAGTCGTGATTGATGAAGCCTATACGGAATATGTGAATGAACCGGATTTTCCCGATACGACGCATTGGCTGGAAACCTTTCCCAATTTAATTGTCACGCGCACCTTTGCGAAGGCGCACGGTTTGGCGGCGTTGCGGGTTGGTTATGGCATCAGCGATCCGCGCCTTGCCGAGCTGCTCAATCGAGTGCGCCAGCCCTTTAATGTCAATGCCTTAGCGCAGGCAGCGGCGACGGCGGCGATCAGCGACCGCGAGCATGTGCGGGCGACGGTCGAACTCAATCGCGCCGGAATGCAGCAGGTGAGTGCCGGTTTGACGGCGTTGGGGCTGGAGTTCATCCCGTCGGTGGGCAATTTCGTGACCGTCGATTGCAAACGTCCGGCGGCGGCGATCAATGAGGCGCTGTTGCAGCGCGGGATCATCGTGCGCCCGTTGGCGAATTATGGGCTGCCGAATCATTTGCGCATCAGCATCGGGCTGGAAGCAGAAAATGCGCGGTTTCTCAGTGCGTTAGCGGAAGTGTGTGCAGCATGATTGAGCGATTGACCATCATCGGCGTGGGCTTGATCGGCGGGTCGCTGGCGCGGGCGTTACGCGCTGCTGGCGCAGTCGGTGAGATTGTCGGCTGCGGGCGCTCGCTGCCGAATTTAGAGCGGGCGGTGGAATTGGGCGTGATTGACCGTTTCACGCCAGAACCGGCGGCAGCAGTGGCGGATGCCGATATGATTTTTGTCGCCGTCCCGCTGGGCGCGATGCGCGGCGTGTTCGCAGCCATTGCTGGACAGTTGCGACCAGAGGCGATTGTGACCGACGGCGGCAGCGTCAAAGGCAGCGTGGTGGCTGATGCGCTGGCCGCATTCGGGCAGATTCCGCCGCGTTTGGTGCTCGGTCATCCGATTGCGGGCACGGAGCACAGCGGCGTGGAAGCTGCGCTAGTCGATTTGTATCAACAGCGGCGGGTGATTTTGACGCCACTGCCGGAAACTGATCCGACGGCGTTGGCGCAGGTGCAAACGATGTGGGAACTCTGCGGCGCAGAGGTGACGCAGATGTCAGTCGCGCATCACGACGAGGTGTTGGCGGCGACCAGTCATCTGCCGCATCTGCTGGCGTTTGGGCTGGTGGATACGCTGGCGCGGCTGCGCGAGAACGATGAGGTGTTTCGTTACGCGGCGGGCGGTTTCCGCGATTTCAGTCGCATCGCGTCAAGCAATCCGGTGATGTGGCGGGATATTTGTCTGGCCAATCGGGAAGCGTTGAGCCTGATGCTGGCGCGGTTTGGCGCGGAAATGACCGATCTGGCTGGCAGCATTCGCCGCGCTGATGGCGAGCATTTGCTGGATATTTTTACCCGCGCCAAAGCTGCGCGGGATCGTTATGTGGATCGCGTCACGCTTGAGTGAGCGCGACCGCCACGCGCCGTCCTTCGGCAGCCAAGATGTTGTAAGTACGACACGCGGCGGCACTATTCATCACTTCCAAACCAATGCCACGTTGCAACACTGCGAATTGCAGTTGCGGCGCTAGAAAAATCTGCTGGGTGCCGGTGCCCAAGAGAATGACTTGCGGCGCGAGTGCGAGCACCTGCTCCAAATGAGTGATCGTTAATGCAGCGGCTGGCGCTGCCCAAGGCGCAACAATTTGAGTGGGCGTGACGATCAAACCCGCTAGATACCGCTGCCTGCCGACCACCACGCCCTCGGCGTCATACGCCGTGATCAAGTTTCCGCTCGTGTCGTCCGCTTCAGAAAATCTCATCGCTTGCCTCGTTGTGACTGCTGCCGATCTACATTAGAAAATGGTTATATTCTTGACTTGTTGGTGATTACGTTATATTATCCGTCGCTTAATACAGATGCGAAATACGCTGTCTTCTTATTTGTCACTGTGCGCAATGCGCGGTAGCAAAAAATAGCAACGTATCCTATCCCCAACGAGGTAGATTCATCGCATATCGCCTCCTATGCGTAGGAATAGGCAACTGTATTTTTCATTGGTATCATCATTCCCTCCAATGAATTGATTGTTGACTAAAAATAGTCACCTCGTTTTCTTGTGAAGAATACCCTAACGTGATGCATTTTAACGTCTCATCCGGTGATGATACTGCGATGGGCGTATGTACGCGAATTTAACACTCCCTTTCCTGATGAATTGATAGGAGAGAATGCGCAATGGCTATTGATAAGCACATTACCCCGATGCTGGATCAACTCGAAACTGGCCCTTGGCCGAGTTTCATTTCGGGTATTAAACGTCTGCGTGATCAGCATCCGCAAACGCGCATCAATGAAATGACCAACGACCTGCTCGGTCAGCTTGAGCACTCCTATGAAACCCGCAAGGGCTATTGGAAAGGCGGCACGATTTCCGTGTTTGGTTATGGCGGCGGTATTATTCCGCGCTTCTCAGAAGTGGGTTCGGCGTTCCCAAAATCTAAGGAATTCCACACCATCCGCGTGCAGCCACCAGCCGGCAATCATTATACAACGGCAATGCTGCGCCAATTGGCCGACAGTTGGGAAAAGTTTGGCTCTGGGTTAATTACCTTTCACGGTCAAACCGGTAACATTATGTTTATCGGTGCGGATAGCCCCAGCATTCAACCCTTCTTTGATGAAATCAATGATTACGGGTGGGATTTAGGTGGCGCTGGTCCTTGTGTGCGTACTGCGATGTCTTGCGTCGGTGGTACCCGCTGTGAAATGTCCTGCACCAACGAATTAAAAGCGCATCGCCTGTTAGTGAATAACTTCGTTGATGATGTGCATCGCCCCGCTCTGCCGTATAAATTCAAGTTTAAGGTTTCTGGCTGCGCGAATGATTGCCAGAATGCAATTGAACGCTCCGACTTTGCCGTGATTGGCACTTGGCGCGACGATATGAAAGTTGACCAAGTTGAGGTCAAGAATTATGTCGCCAGCAAAGGGCGTCAGTATTACATTGATAACGTGATTACCCGTTGCCCCACGCAGGCATTGTCATTAAATGATGATGATACGCTGGCAGTGAATAATCGGGATTGCGTGCGTTGTATGCACTGCTTAAATGTGATGCCCAAAGCATTGCATCCGGGCGATGACAAGGGCGTCACCATTCTGATCGGCGGCAAGCGCACGCTGAAAATCGGCGATCTGATGGGCACGGTGCTGGTTCCGTTTAAAAAGCTGGAGACCGAAGACGATTACGAGTCGATGGTCGAGCTGGCGGGAACCATCATTGATTTCTGGGCAGAAAACGGTCTGGAACACGAACGCTGCGGCGAGATGATCGAGCGCATCGGGCTGGCGAACTTCCTCGAAGGCATCGGCGTCGATCCTGATCCGAACATGCTCAGTCACCCGCGCCAGAGTTCCTACATCCGCATGGATGGCTGGGATGAAGCGGCTGAATCGTGGTTTGAGCGCCAAGCGGAAGCTGGCAAGTAATTTCGGTTGTTTTCAGGCGCTTGAGCGGCTGGTTGCGATGCGCAGCCAGACTCGCCGCGCCCGAAATGCTCCGATCCCAACGACCATCATCAAGACTGAACTTTAAGAACTGGAGGAAAGGCAATGGCGGAAATGCGCGAGCCGATTGAGTCTGGATGCCCCGATCCTTGGCAATACATCCATCCCGTGATGCGTAAAAACTTCGGGCAATGGAAATATCACGACCATCCGCGCCCCGGCGTGTTGCTGCATGTGGCATATAGCGGCGACAAAATCTGGACGGTGAAAGCCGGCACCCAACGCATTCTCGACGTGTTCACGCTGCGCAAGCTGTGCGACATCGGCGATGAATTTGCCGAAGGTCATGTGCATTTCACGCTGCGCTCGAACATCGAATATATGGTCAGCGACGAGTCGAAAGTGCAGCCGCTGATTGACGCGCTCGAAGGCGCGGGCTTTATCGTTGGCGGTACTCAGAACTCGGTGGCGATGATTTCGCACACCCAAGGCTGGCTGCATTGCGACATTCCCGGCACCGACGCTTCTGGCGTGGTCAAGTCGATGATGGACGAACTCATCGACGAATTCCGCAACGCCAACATGCCCAATCGTGTGCATATCACCACTTCCTGCTGCCAGATTAACTGCGGCGGTCAGGGCGACATCGCCATCAACATTCAGCACACCAAACCGCCCAAGATCAATCACGATCTGGTCGCCAACGTCTGCGAACGTCCGTCCGTCGTCGCCCGCTGCCCAGTGGCCGCGATTCGTCCGGCGATGGTCAACGGCAAGCCCTCGTTGGAAGTGGACGAGCGCAAGTGCATCTGCTGCGGCGCGTGTTTCCCGCCGTGTCCGCCGATGCAAATCAACGACGCCGAGCATTCCAAGCTGGCGATTTGGGTTGGTGGCAATCACTCCAACGCTCGCGGCAAGCCGACCTTTCAAAAGCTGGTCGCCGCTGGCATCCCGAATAACCCGCCGCGTTGGCCGGAAGCAACCGCCATCGTCAAGCGCATTTTGAAAGCCTATAAAGAAGGTGCGCGGGATTGGGAACGGGTAAACGAATGGATTGAACGTATTGGCTGGCCGCGCTTCTTTGAAGAAGTCGAATTACCATTCACCAAATATCACATTGATACTTGGCGCGGAGCGCGGGCGAGCTTCAATAGCTCAACCTATATCCGTTTCTAATTGCAGCAGCGAGCGGTATTTGATCTTGATTAAATACCGCTTGCTATTGAACAAGCTGATCGCTTTGCAGTTATTCGCTATTGAGGAGGACTGAATGAAGTTTGCACTTCAGATTAACGAAGGCCCTTATCAGCATCAAGCATCTGATTCGGCGTATCAATTCGCCAAGGCAGCATTAGAAAAAGGGCACGAGATTTTTCGGATTTTTTTCTATCACGACGGCGTTAATAATGCGACGCGCTTAACCACGCCACCGCAAGATGATCGCCACATTGTGAATCGCTGGGCAGAATTAGCAGAACAACACAATTTAGATTTAGTGGTCTGCGTTGCTGCCGCTCAACGACGCGGTATGGTCGATGACGGTGAAGCCAGCCGCAATGGTAAAGATGCCACCAATATCCATCCCAAGTTTCGTATTTCTGGTTTGGGGCAATTGGTTGAAGCTGCGATTCAAGCCGACCGTTTGGTCGTTTTTGGCGATTAAGAGGAATAACAGCAATGTCTGAAATCGTCAAAAAATTCATGTATGTGAATCGTAAAGCGCCGTATGGCACCATTTACGCTTGGGAAGCCTTAGAAGTCGTGTTAGTTGGTGCGGCTTTTGATCAAGACGTGAGCGTGATGTTTATTGATGATGGCGTGTATCAATTGGCCAAAGGTCAGGATACGAAAGCCGTGGGCATGAAAAACTTTTCTCCGACTTATCGCACGCTCGGCGATTATGAAGTCAAGAAAGTGTATGTCGATCAAGCATCATTGGAAGCGCGTGGCTTGACGCAAGATGATCTGGTTGAGATTGCTTGGGAAGATATGGAGACTGAAGAAGAAGTCGACAATATCGTTGAGGTCATTACGTCAGAGCGCGTGAGCGCCTTGATGAATGAATCCGATGTGATCTTCAGCTTCTGAGGCGATGACGAATGAGCATTTTACACACTGTGAATAAATCACCCTTTGAGCGGAATTCATTGGAATCCTGCTTAAAGTTCGCCACCGCTGATGCAGCAGTATTGCTGTTTGAAGATGGCATTTATGCGGCATTGACTGATACCAGCGTTGAGGCACAAGTCACCGCTGCACTGGGCAAGCTAAAGATTTATGTGCTGGGGCCAGACCTGAAAGCACGGGGCTTTTCTGAAGAGCGCATTATTGCGGGAATTAACGTCGTTGATTATGCCGGCTTCGTTGATTTAACCACTGCGAATGATACGGTTCAGGCTTGGTTATAACGTTTTGTTTTTGACACCACAGAGGAAATCACAATGTCAGACATGATTGATGTAGACGGCAAGCAATACGCCGTAGATGAAGAAGGCTATTTAGCCAATTTGAATGAATGGGTACCTGGAATTGCTGGCGTGATGGCCAAGCAGGACAATTTGGAATTGACTGATGAACATTGGGATATCATCAATTTCCTGCGTGAGTATTATGAGGAATACCAGATTGCTCCCGCCGTGCGCGTATTAACCAAGGCAGTTGGTAAGAAGCTCGGTAAAGAGAAGGGCAACAGCAAATATCTGTACAGCTTATTCCCCTATGGCCCGGCAAAACAGGCGTGTCGTTTTGCTGGTCTGCCGAAGCCAACTGGCTGCGTGTAAGTCTTTTTCATTCTGGGATGTCACGCGGCATCCCAGATTTATTTATTGATCCGCCGAGGTCGCAGCAACATGGCGTTTTTAACAACTTTCTACGCCTTTTTATTCTATTTTGCCGCGCTGGTTTTTGTGACCGGAGTGCTGTTTAAGATTACGCAATATGCGCGCACTCCTGCTCCCTTAAAAATTCCAACCACGCCAGCTCCAACAACCACCAGTGGGGTGGTGTTGCGAATGACACGCGAAGTGGTTTTATTTGAAAGCCTGTTTCGGGGCAACAAATGGACGTGGATTTTCGGCTGGATGTTTCATTTCGGTTTATTACTGGTCACGCTGCGGCATTTACGCTATTTCATTGAGCCGGTGTGGTTTCCCATTGAACTCGTGCAGCCGTTTGGCATTTATGGCGGTATGGCGATGATTGTGGGTTTAACGGGATTATGGGCGCGGCGCTTCTTGGTGGATCGGGTGCGGTATATTTCTGCCCCTTCAGATCATTTAATTCTCGCTTTGTTGGTGCTGATTGGCGTCAGCGGTTTATTGATGAAATTCGTTTTTCATAGCGACATCGTTGAGATCAAAGCCTTCTTTATGGGGTTGTATGCGTATGATTTTCAGCCGCTGCCGTCTGATCCGTTGTTATTGCTGCATCTGTTCTTAGTGGCGCTATTGTTAATCATTTTTCCATATAGCAAATTACTCCATGCGCCGGGATTATTTTTTAGCCCAACTCGCAATCAAGCGGATAACCCGCGTGAAGTTCGACATATCGCGCCTTGGGCTCAACAACTCGAACAGAAATAAGCCCTTGAGTAATTCCGCACGTTCGCAGACGAGACTGATTTATGGCTAAGGCAACCTTTTTAGTTCCTGAGTTGACCCAGTACACCGAAGTTCCGGCGGTCACGCCCGGCGCAATGGCGCATAGCTCGCCGTTTGTGGCAAAGCCGGATTTTCAAGAGCCGCTCGGTTATCCGGGTGAACTCGTCGATGATTGGCAAAATAAAGCCATCGATAAGATGGGCGAATTGCTGGGTAAATATCGCTCGCTACGGGTGTATATGGATGCCTGCGTGAAATGCGGCGCATGTACCGATAAATGCCATTATTTTCTCGGCACCAGCGATCCGAAAAATATGCCAGTGGGTCGTCAGGATTTAATGCGCAAGGTTTATCGGCGCTATTTCACCGTCGCTGGCAAATTATTTCCCAAATTAGTTGGCGCAGAAGATTTCACGAAAGAAGTGCTTGATGATTGGTATAGCTATTTTCATCAGTGTTCGCAATGTCGCCGCTGCTCGGTATTTTGCCCTTATGGAATTGATACCGCTGAGATTTCAATGGCAGCGCGTGAAATCATGGATTGCATTGGCGTTGGGCAAAAATACTGCAATGAAATTATCGCCAAAGTTTATAAAGTCGGTAATAACCTCGGTTTACCCGGCCCGGCGTTAATTGATACGTTGGAAGGTTTAGAAGAAGACGTTTACGACGAGACCGGCGTGCGGGTGCGTTATCCGATTGATCAAGTTGGCGCAGAAGTGTTGTTGGTGACGCCGTCGGCGGACTTTTTCGCCGAGCCGCATGTGGACGGTTTGATCGGCTACGGCAAGATGTTTCACGAGTCTGGCGTGACGTGGACGCTGAGTACGCAGGCTTCGGAAGCCGCTAATTTCGGCATGTTTATCGGTTCTTACGACAACATGCGCCGCATTTCCCAGCGCATTCGGGAAGCTGCGATCAAGCTGAAAGTGAAGCGCATCGTGTTTGGCGAATGTGGTCATGCGTGGCGGGTGGCGTACAGCTTTTTGAACACGCTGGCGGGACCTTGGGATTTTCTTGATCCGCGCTATCCGGTGCCGCAGCACATTTGCGAGTTCACCTATGACCTGATTCAGCAGGGCAAGTTGACGTTCGATAAGAGCGAAAACGACGACAAGGTGATGACGTTCCACGATAGCTGCAACGTCGCTCGCGCTTCGCGCATGGGTGACACGCCCGGCGGTCAGTTCGAGATTCCTCGCGCCATCATTCGCGCTACGTGCAACCACTTTTACGATATGGACGAGGACACCATCCGCGACCGGACGTTCTGTTGTGGCGGCGGCGGCGGGTTGCTGACCGATGATTTGATGGAGCTGCGCGTGAAAGGTGCCAAGCCGCGCATGGATGCGTTGAATAACGTCATTCAAGAAAAAGGCGTGACGCACATGGCGGCGATCTGCGCCATTTGTAAAACCCAGTTTAGTAAAGTCTTGCCGTATTACGGCATGGATATGAGTCAAATCATCAGCTTACATCAGCTCGTTGGCGACGCGATTGTGCTCACGCCCGATCCCGAAGATGCAGATGATGACGATAGCGATGACGACGACGATTAAATTGCACGGGTCGGTCACTTGCCGCGCAGCGCGAGTGACCACCAAGCGACGCGGTGCAACTGCATCACAACGATTGAGACCAACGGCGGTGCCAGCCGAAGCCGCCGATCCCCCTGAATACGAACGTCCTGATTTGGCATCAGGACTCAACTGGCATAAGGAGATTGAGCACGATGGCGACTTCCAGCGACGAGATGACAATGAAGCCCTCCTGGCGCCGTTTTGAAGACGGCGAGCACGTCTGGGAGAAGCTGACCGACCAGATTTTTAATCAAGACCGCTCCCACAAATGCCCGACCTACGTCCACAAGACGCCGCCGTGTCAGGGCAGTTGTCCGTCCGGTGAGGACATTCGCGGCTGGTTGCAGATCGTGCGCGGCATGGAACAACCGCCGCAGGGCATGGACTGGCGCGAATATGCGTTTCTCCGTTCCACCGACGCCAATCCGTTCCCGTCATTGATGGGGCGCGTCTGTCCGGCGCCGTGTCAGGACGGCTGCAATCGCAACGAATTAGAAGATTTTGTCGGCATCAATGCCGTTGAGCAGTTCATCGGCGATACCGCCATTGCCAACGGCTACCAATTTGCCCCCGCGCCAGCCGACACCGGCAAGCGCATCGCCATCATCGGCGGCGGCCCCGCTGGTTTAGCGGCAGCGTATCAACTGCGCCGCAAAGGTCACGGCTGCACCATTTTTGAGGCGAACGAAGGACTGGGCGGCATGTTCCGCTTCGGTATTCCCGGCTATCGCGTCCCGCGTGACAAATTGGACGCGGAAATCCAGCGCATCCTCAACCTCGGCTTGATCGAGGTGAAGCTCAAAACCCGTGTCGGCACTGATGTCAGCGTGGAACAGCTCGAACAAGACTACGACGCAGTGTTGTGGGCGCTTGGTTGCCAGAGCGGACGCGGACTGCCGGTTGATGGCTGGAAAGACACGCCCAACTGCGTCTCCGGCGTCGCCTTCCTCAAGGCGTACAACGAAGGGCGGATGAAATTCACCGCGCAAAAAGTGGTCTGCGTCGGCGGCGGCGATACGTCGATTGACGTGGTTTCCGTAGCGCGTCGGCTCGGTCACATCACCAAACATGGGCAAAGCGAGCTGCCGGAGAGCGTGATTCGTGACGGTTATGTCGCCCACGATGCCGCGACGGCAGCAGCAGCGGAAGGCGCAGAAGTCACGCTGACCTCGTTGTTTACCCGCGACAAAATGACTGCGTCTGAGCATGAAGTACACGATGCCAATCGTGAAGGCGTCACCGTGCTGGACGGCGTGATGCCGCTCGAAGTCATCAAAGATGCCAACGGTCGCGCCACTGGTTTGAAAGTGTGCGATTGCACCATGACTGACGGGCGTCCGACTGCGATTGCTGGCACCGAGCGCGTGTTGGCAGCGGATTTGATCGTGTCGGCAATCGGGCAAGGTGGCGATCTCACCGGCTTGGAAGGCTTTGATAACGGACGCGGTTTGATTGATGCCGACAAGTTTTATCAGGTGCCCGGCAAGGCGGGGCATTTCGTCGCCGGCGACATCATTCGCCCGCATTTGCTGACGACTGCGATTGGGCAGGCGTGGGTGGCAGCGGATTCGATTGATGCCTATGTCAATCACGCTGAAAACAAGCGCCGTCCGAAGGTAGACGTGCATCACTTTGATTTGCTGGATAAAATGACTGAGGCACATCTCGCGCCCACGCCATTTGTTCCCGCCGAGCAGGGCGATATGCGCGGCACTTCCGATGCGAATTTTGCGATTCACAATTACGAAGATCGCTCCAGCGCCGAAGTCATTCCGCACGATGAGTTATTCCTGGGTCATTTCAATTACGTCGCTCGCAACCTGCGCCAAGAAGAAGTGCCGACGGCGGAAGATGTGCTCGGTCATTTCCACGAGCGCGTCATCGGTTTGACCGAAGCGGAAGCCATCAATGAAGCCAAGCGGTGCATGAGCTGCGGGCTGTGTTTCGAGTGCGACAACTGCGTGATTTATTGCCCACAAGATGCGATTTCTCGCGTGGACAAGAAAAGCCGCACCACCGGTCGTTATGTGCAAACCGACTATTCGCGCTGCATCGGCTGTCACATTTGCGCGGATGTCTGTCCGACCGGCTACATCAAGATGGGTCTGGGCGAATAATGCCTGCGGAGGCGTCGATGGCTAAAAGCGTGCTCACAGTTGGCCTCGTCGCGCTGGGATTGGTCTGGGCGCTTGCCCAGACGGCTCAAGCCGATGATATGAAACGCTATGTGGTCGCGGGTTCACAGGCTGCCAAACTGGAGTCCTGTGTCGAACCGACTGAGCTGATGCGCCGCCAGCACATGGAATTCATCAAGCATCAGCGGATTGCGACGGTTCACGAAGGCATCCGCATCGAAAAATATAGTCTGTCGGGATGCGTGGACTGTCATATCAGCTACAACGCGGAACAGATTCCGCAGCCGATCAATCAGGCGGATCAATTTTGTGGTGCCTGCCATGCGTTTGCGGCAGTCAATCTCAATTGCTTTGACTGTCACGCGGCGGTGCCGAACGGAACGCCGCTGGATGCGGCAGCGATGGCGGCGCACGACGCTGCTGGCGTTGCGGCGCAGGTGCAGTCGCATCGTGATGGGGAAAATCATTGATATGAAAGACGACAACGACGCAATTGACCCGCAACGCCGCGCCTTTTTAGGCGTCGCTGCGGGAGTCACTGCCGCCGTCACGGTGGCACCCGGCGTGTTGCTGCACACGGTGGACGCCGCGCCGCGAGCGGAGCCGGTCACGTCTGATGTGCGCTGGGGCTTGCTGATTGACACGGCGAAATGTGTTGACGGGTGCTCGGCTTGCGTTGACGCCTGCCACCATGAAAACGGCTTGAATTTGCAGACGATGCCGGCCGAACAGGCGGTGAAAAAGTGGGAAACGCAAAAGCCGGCGTGGGTGCGCAAAGTCAAGTTGCAAGACAACCAGACCGGACGGATGACGACCTTGCCGCTGATGTGCCAACACTGCGACGATCCGCCGTGCGTGGACGTATGCCCAACTGGTGCGTCATTCAAACGCGCCGATGGCATTGTGATGGTTGATCGTCATTTATGTATTGGCTGCCGCTATTGCATGATGGCGTGTCCGTATAAAGCCCGCAGTTTTATTCATGGCGACGTACACGGGCAATTAACTAGCGTGCCACGCGGTAAAGGCTGTGTTGAAAGCTGCAATTTATGCGTGCAACGCCGTGATTTTGGTCAAGAATCAACTGCGTGTGTTGATGCGTGCGCGGCGGAAGGTCATCACGCCATTGTATTCGGTGATCTCAAAGACCCCGATAGCACCATTTGCAAATTGCTGAATGAGATGCCGAGCCGTCAACTCCGAGAAGATTTGGTTTTGAATACGGGCGTGCGCTATTCCGGTGTCTAATCAGGGCAAGGGAAACAACTAATGAAACGAATCGTTTATCGGGAATGGCGCATTCCGCCGACGCAATTTTGGAGCATTTTAGGCATCCTTGCGGCGGTGGTGAGCATGGCCACGCTTGCCTTTGGTTATATGGAACATACCGGCCATTGGGTGAGCGGTATGAATAATTCAGTGGTGTGGGGAACGCCGCATGTATTTGCGGTATTTCTCATTATTGCGGCATCGGGTGCGCTCAACATTGCCTCAATTAGCACCGTATTCCACAAGCCGATTTATAAACCACTCGGGCGGCTGTCGGGGTTATTAGCAGCGGCGATGTTAATGGGCGGATTGCTGGTATTGGTGATGGATTTAGGTCGCCCTGAGCGCCTGATTGTCGCCATGACCAATTACAATTTCAGCTCTATTTTTGCGTGGAATATCTTTTTATACACCGGCTTTTTAATCATCGTCATTGCGTATTTATGGACAATGGCAGATCGCCAAGGTGCAGCATTTAATCGTCCGGTAGGCATTATCGCGTTTTTATGGCGGTTAGCATTAACCACCGGTACTGGCTCAATTTTTGGCTTTTTAGTCGCCCGTCAAGCCTATGATGCCGCAATTTTAGCGCCGCTCTTTGTAGTGATTTCATTCGCATACGGTCTCGCCGTATTCATGCTGGTATTGATATATGCGTTTGATGAAGACAATCGCCCCATTGGTGCAAAAATCATGCGGCGCTTGAAAAATCTACTGGGGCTATTCGTCGCAGGCGGTTTGTATTTCACCCTGATTTACCATCTCACCAATTTATATGGTGCCAAGAATGATGGTTTTGAATTATGGCTGCTCACCAATGGCGGAATGCACACCTTCATGTTCTGGGTGGGTTCGGTGTTAATTGGCGGTTTATTGCCGCTTGGCATTATTTATCATCCCGAATTGAGCAAAGAGCGCAATTGGATAATGACTGCCTGCGGCTTGGTCATTATTGGTGGTTTAGCCACGATGTCGGTCGTGATTATTGGCAGCCAAGCCTATCCCATTCAGATGTTCCCCGGACAAACCATTTTAGAATCTGGCTTTTTTGATGGAGTGAATGGCGCTGCGGCTCCTTATCATCCCACTATTCCAGAGTTGTTATTAGGTTTGGGTGGCGTTGCCGTGTCGTTGATTATCACCGTTGTTGGTGTGCGCGTGTTGCAATTTCTACCCGAATCGCTGGCTGATGACATAGTCGCACTTGATGAAGAATTATTGGGCGAAGAGGCATTTGCCAAACCCGCTTGATGCTTTAATTACGCTTCGCCGCCACACAAAGGCGCAACGCTGGCAAAGGTTTTCTTTGCACGGGTTGCGCCTTTTTTATTACTGAATTGAGGCGCTAAACCGACTGCAACATGCGTTGGAACTGAGACGTTATTTCATGCCACATCTTTATATCGCTGCTCCGCAAAAATCTTCCGGTAAAACCACGCTCACAATTGGCTTGTGTCGAGAATGGCGCGAGCGCGGGTTAATTGTCCAACCTTTCAAAAAGGGCCCGGATTTTATTGATCCGATGTGGCTCAGTTTAGCGGCAGGGCGCACCTGTTTTAATCTTGATTTTTATACGATGCCAGCGGCAGAGATTACCGCGAGTTTTGCTCAAGAGCTTACTGGGGCTGATCTGGGAATTATTGAGGGCAATGTTGGTTTATTTGATAGCACCGCCTTAAATGGCGCGGACAGCAATGCTGAACTTGCGAAACAATTAAAGACGCCGGTTGTGCTCGTGATTAACTGTCACGGCTTGGCGCGAGGAATTGCACCGTTATTGCTGGGATATTGCGCTTTTGATCCTGAATTGCATCTCGCGGGCGTGATTTTGAATCGTGTTGGCGGCGCACGTCATGCAGCAAATCTCATTCGCGTGGTAGAGCATTATACTGATTTACCGGTATTGGGTGTTTTAGAACGCGATGCTGAGATCAGTATTGATGAGCGGCATTTAGGGTTAATGCCAAGCAATGAAACGAATGAAGCGGACAATTGGATTGAAGGTATTCGGCAGCGGGTTGCTGCACAAATTGATCTAACGCGGTTATTTAATCTTGCGGCGCAGGCACCCGCTCCGCCATCACTACAAAGTGCTGCGCCGTTAATGCAACCGCTGCGCAATGATGCGCCAGTGCGTATTGGCATTGCACAAGATGCCGCTTTTGGCTTTTATTATCCCGATGATTTACGCGCTTTGGCTGCCAGTGGTGCGGAATTGGTGCCCTTTAGTCCAATCACCGATACGCAATTGCCAGCGGTGGATGCGCTATTGATTGGCGGCGGTTTTCCTGAATATCGTATGGCGGAATTAGCGGCGAATCATGCCATGCGGCAGCAGATTGCCGCATTCATTGCGAATAATGGCGTGGTCTATGCCGAATGCGGTGGTTTAATGTATTTATGCGCTGGAATCACTTTTCAAGGTCAACGCTGCGCAATGGTCGGCGCATTAAAAGCGGAAATTGAAATGCGGTCACGTCCGCAAGGACGCGGTTATGTCAAATTGCGGGAAACTGCTGCGTTTCCTTGGCCAATGATTGCAACAGAGCGCGAGTGTTATGCCCATGAATTTCATCATTCGGCAGTCGTGCAGCCTGATCCCAATTGGATTTATGGTTATGAAGTATTGCGGGGCGTGGGTATTGATGGGAAACACGATGGCATTGTGCAAGGCAATGTATTTGCGTGTTACAGTCATTTGCGCAGTGTCGGTGGCAATCAGTGGACAGCGCGATTTTTAGCGCATATCAGGCGCAGCATAAAGAATTGATGACAGTGCTAACAGTGTCGTGCTGCGCAACTAAACCGCAGTGCGTTACTGCGGTTCATCCGACAATAGTTATGCAATGAGTTTTAGGTTACGCAACTCCAGCGCCAGCTTGTCTTTGCGAATCGGTTTAATCAAATACGCATCACATAAATTGTGAAAAGCAGTGCGGACACTTTTGACATCATCCAACGCTGTTGTCATCATCACTTTAATGCCTTGTGATGAAAAAATCCCGCGTGATTCTTCCAATTCACGAATCTGCTGCAAGGCTTCTTGCCCGCTCATTTCTGGCATCATCACATCTAAACACACCAAATCATAAGGGGTACCAGCCGTTGCTGCGGCTTCAATTGCAGCCACAGCTTCTTTGCCGTTGACTGCAATATGCGTTATTCCATACTGATTTAAGTGTTCCTGCAAAATGGTGCGACTGATAAAATCATCTTCGACGACAAGTATTTTTAACATGCACTATCCTCTAGTAAAATACCATAATGACAAATACACAATTGCTGCAATGATACAGGATCGCGCTGATTTGTCTCAACGCTGCGTGGACAAATGAGTGCGATAACGGTGACTGCGCAGCACAGGTATGAATAAATGAAAATCAAGCGCCATGATCGCTTGATTGTTTGACTTCACAACAAGAGAGGAATGCGTCGATGAACTCGCTTTATAAAGTGACCGCGACTGCCATCGCGGCTGATTATCCGCAACAAGTTGTCTACGACAATCTGCAAAAGATGTTACGCGCCGCGCCAGCCGCATTTGATAAAACTTTTGAGCGCCTCGCTGCCGGCCAGCCGGTGGTGCTGGTGAAAGGATTGGGCGAAGCGCAGGCGCAGGACGTGGTCGCCAAGTTGGTCGCCATCGGCTTGGTGTGTCAGGCCGAGCCGCTGGGATTGTCGCTGGTTTCAAAAACCTATCGTTGCCCGGCTTGCGGTGTGGAACAGGATCATCGTTCTGACGGAACGCCGGACGTTTGCAGCAATTGCGGCATCGTGGTCGATTCCTACACTCGGCCTCAACCCGGCAAGCAACGCAATGAATTACAAGAAGCGATGGAGCAGGAACGGCGGGCGTTGGCGACGCAGGCCAAGGTGGTCGATGAAAAGGAAACGCGGGAGGCTGAACGCAAACGCGCCGCTAAATTGCGCAAAATTGCGCGGCGTAAAGTGGAGGAAGAACTCGGCCTCACTTGGCACAGCAAATTGGGCGGCCTGCTCGCCCCCCGCGTCGCCCTTCCCGTCGTGACGCTCTTGCTCATCAGCGGCGGCAGTGGCTGGTGGCTGTGGGAACAACAGCAACAAGAAGCTGCGACTGCGGCCGCCACCGCTGCTGCGGCTGCATCAACCGAAACGGCGGAGCAAGCAGCGGGTGCTGCGCCAGCGGGCGGAATGCAGCTCACCATCGCCCCACCGCCCGGGTTATCCGTCAACATCGCCGCCAATCCCACCACCGGCGTCTCCGATCCCGCCATCGACAACGCCGTTGCTGCTGCCGAAGGTTCCGCTCCCATGACTGGCACTGCCACTCCCATGACCGGCAGTCAAGCCGCCGCACCGTTCGCCGTCACCTTACCGCCCGCCGCCACCGTGCGGGGCAGCGCCAGCACCACTGATCCCGCTGCGCTGGCCGTCAGCAGCGATCCCCGCGTATTGACCAGCTTGGCGTTTTATCGCTTCGACACCGGCGATCTGAGCACCACCGCCAAACTGTTAGATCGGGTGACATTGCGGCTTAACGACAAAACTGCGGCACCGGCTGCGGGCGGCACCGACCATTTACAACGCGATGCCGTGCAATTGCGGGCGGCGCTCGCGGCAGAATTTGCGCAACGCAATGAATCCGACAGCGCCCAAACGCACTGGAAACGCGCCACGCGCATCGCCGACACGCTCCCCGCTGGTGCGCAGCAAGCCATCGCCTTTGCCAGTTTAGGACGGGCGCGACAGGCACATCCCACGCTGGCAGCGACCAAAGAGTATTTTCAACTCGCCAAAGTTGCAGCCGATCGCTCGACCGCCGCCCCGCTGGCGCAGGTAGACGTGTTGAGCACCGTCGCCCGCGAATTGACCTTGAGTGGGCAAGCGCCAGCCGCTCGTGATTTATTTGCCAAAGCGACGGCAGCAATAACGCGCATTCCAGAACGCCGCACACAGATCGCAGCGCAGGCACTGCTGGCACAACGTCTTGCTGAAGCGGGCGATCTCACCGCTGCGACGACCGTTTTAGCGGCAGCGGCTGATCCCGCTCCGCTGGCGCAACGTGTGACAGCAGTGGCGGCGCTGGCGCTGGAACGGGCGAAACAGGGCGCAGTCGCGCAGGCACAAACCGAATTCAACGCCGCCATCGCCCAAGCTGGCGCTCTCGCCGATCCGGTGGAACGCAGCGAAACTTTCATTTTTATTGCCCGTCACTTGGCGCAAGCGGGCAATTCCGCCGCCGCCGAACAAATCATCGCTGCCCTCGGTCAATGACCAAGCCTTGCGTAGCGTGGGGATTGGTGTTTTAGCAACACCACTTACCACGCTGCGCCACAATTTGATTAGGGAAATCCCTCTATCTTGCTAGAATAGCCACCACAAACTCATTGAGGTGGTATTCATGCAACGCTCTTCGCTCCACACCCGCCGCAGCTCGCGCAACAATGGCGCGAGTGCTTGGCGCAGTCGCGTCATTCTGCTTGTTTGTTTTGCGCCACAATTATGTTGCAACTGAACGAGCTGAGTTTTCGGCGCGGTCCGCATCTGCTGTTAGCAGCGGCGTCGCTCACGGTCTATCCCGGACACAAGGTCGGCTTGATCGGTGCCAACGGCTGCGGGAAATCGAGCCTATTTGCGCTGCTGCGCGGTGAATTACCCGCCGACGCCGGCACCTTCACCATTCCCGTCGGCTGGGAAGTCGCCCACGTCGCCCAGCACACCCCGGACACCGAGCGCCCGGCGCTTGAATTCGTGCTCGATGGCGACCGCGAATTACGCGAGATTGAGCGGGATTTAGCCGCTGCGACCGCTGCCGGAGATGGGCTGCGTCACGGCGAGCTACTCGGTCATTTTGAGGCGATTGGCGGGTATGACGCTGCCAGCCGCGCTGCTCGCTTGCTGCACGGGCTGGGTTTTGCGCCCGGCGATGAGCAACGTCCAGTCAACAGTTATTCGGGTGGTTGGCGGATGCGGCTGGCGCTGGCGCGGACGCTGATGTGCCGTTCTGACCTGTTGCTGCTGGATGAGCCGACCAATCATCTGGATTTGGATGCGGTGATTTGGCTGGAGGGCTGGCTCAACAGTTATCCCGGCACGCTGCTGTTGATTTCGCATGACCGCGATTTTTTGGATGCGGTCGCCAGCCACATCCTGCATTTGGAGCAGCAACGTTTGACGCTCTACAGCGGCAACTATTCGGGTTTTGAGCGGCAACGCGCCGAACGGCTGGCGCAGCAACAAGCGGCTTATGTGCGCCAGCAGCGCGAAGTGGCGCACATGCACAGTTTTGTCGAACGTTTTCGCGCTAAAGCCAGCAAAGCGCGGCAGGCGCAAAGTCGGCTCAAGGCGTTGGAGCGGATGGAATTGATCGCGCCGGCGCACATTGATTCGCCGTTTCGCTTCAGTTTTGAACCGGCTGATCATTTGCCTTGCCCGCTGCTGCGGCTGGAGCGGGCAGATGCTGGTTATGGTGGGCAGCCGGTGCTGCGCTGCGTGAATTTCAGTTTGGAGCCGGGCGACCGCGTGGGGCTGCTCGGACGCAACGGCGCGGGTAAATCGACGTTAATCAAGGTGTTGGCGGGTGAATTGCCGTTGTTGGCGGGTCAGCATGTCTGCGCTCAGGAGCTGCGGGTGGGCTATTTCGCCCAACATCAACTCGATCAATTGGATCGCAACGGCACGCCCTTGAGTCATCTGCGCCAGCTCGATCCGACGGCAACTGAACAAATTTTGCGCAATTATCTCGGCGGTTTTGGCTTTGCTGGCGACCGTGCGCTTGCGCCGATTGCGCCGTTATCGGGTGGCGAAAAGGCACGGTTAGTGCTGGCGTTGTTGATCCGTCAACGTCCCAACGTATTGCTGCTGGACGAGCCGACCAATCACTTGGATTTAGAGATGCGCCACGCGCTGAGTGAGGCATTGCAAGCGTTTGATGGCGCGTTGGTGGTGGTGTCACATGATCGCCATTTGCTGCGCGTGACGACGGATCGTTTGGTGCTGGTGGATGGCGGGACGGTGTCCGCTTTTGATGGCGATTTGGATGAATATCCGGCGTGGTTAGCGGGACGGATGACGGGAGCGGCGGCTGCTGGCGCTGAGGAAGTGCGTGAGAGTGAGCGCAAACAGCGGCGGCAGCAGTCAGCAGAAGCGCGTAAAGCCTTGCAGCCGCTGCGCCAGCGCGAGAAGCAGTTGGAGCGGCAGTTGGCGCAGTTGAGTGCGCAGCGGGCGGAGTTAGAGCTGGCGTTGGCGGCACCGGAGTTGTATGCGCCAGAACAAAAACCGCAGTTGCTGGTGCGTTTGGCGGAGCAGCGTCAAGTCAGTGCTGATCTGGAGTTGGTTGAAGATGCGTGGTTAGAAGTCAGCGCGGCGATTGAGCAATTCGGCGGTGCTGAGGGGAGCGAGCGGCGATGACGTGCTGTGAGTGTTAAATGGAGCGGTTTGCGCGGCAACGATTCTGGGTGCGCTGGCGGCGTTGGTGTCGGCAGCACGACTGCGTGTTGGCAAAACCTTGGTTGGTAATGCTGACAATGCTGGCGCTGCTGTACGCGCTGTGGCCATTTCTGAGCGTGTGGCAGTTGCAGCAGGCGGTGCTGAATAACCAGCCGCAGGTGGTGGCGACTTGGGTTGATGTGACGGCAATTCGGGCGGCGCTCCGGCGACGTTTGAATAAAGATGCGGTGAGCGAGATTGGCACCTTGTCAGATGATTTTATTGATTGGCTGGATGCGGGAATTCGCTATCACGGCGTGACTGCGTTGGAGCAGTTGGTGACGTTTGATTGGGTATATGAACAATTGCGGGGGCGTTTACCGCCGGAGGTGGCGTTATTTCCAACCACGATGGCGAGTTCTTTTATTGGGCTGCGGGATTTTCAAGTGCAGGTGAATTCGCCCACGCCGCTGATTCTTTTTTTGCATTTAGAGACAACTGGCTGGCGCATTGTCGCGCTGTATTATTGATTTTAGGATCATGGTTATGACCTCTGCTCCGCCGTCGCCGGAACTGCTCACCGCGTCAGCGCGAGCGCATCAAGTGGTGGCGCAGTTTTTGGTGCCCACCGACAGTCCGTTTAAGGAATATCTCCGCGCTACCGATTACTGCACGGCGGTGATGCTGTACACGGAGTTGGCAGCAGATCGGAAGTATTTGGCGCATTGGCGAGCGGCATTTGCGGCATTGATGGTGAGCAGTGGCACGGAGCGCAGCCGTTTGTTGACGCGCTTGCGGGCTGATTTCAAACATGACCGTTCGCCGTTGTCGAGTTTGGAACCGCGTCCACCTAGTAGCGCCACTAAAAACCTATGAAAATCCATAAAAAATCTATGATTTTCTCGTTTGTCAAAAACAGGGTTGGGGAGTGATGTCGGTGAATTACAGCCAATACCACTTTTACTCACTTGCAATTTATCAGCACGTTCCTGAAGGCATGTATTTTTACCACCTTAGTTTATAACTCATTTTATGTTGGATCGACTATATCGCGTTGAGGAAATGAATCAACAGGGCTTGATTGGAGTCAGAACCCAACAGCGCCTTAAAAACACAGTCAATTTTGGGATCAATCGCATGTTTCATTGTCATTTATTCACTTGATCTGGCGGAAAGATTGCGCTGCTAGTTTATAACAGCGCAAGTATTACGGCGTATTGAATTATTGCTGCGGTGGGTTCGGGCGCGTTACTGTAGACTTGTTATAACGAAAGCGTTTGCCTTCCAATAACGGCGATTCACACATATAGCGCGTGGCTTGAATCGCATCATCAAGGAATACCTGCACTGCGGCAGCAATGTCACTCTCAAGATAACCATAGGTGGCGACTTCATTGCCATCTTCAGCATGATGAATATAAGGCGTGGTTGGCACTTCAAGACGCTGTAAAGCGAGATGAAAAACCTTCTCCGATAATCCCACTCCGTATAAACCATGCGCCTGCGAGCGAGATAAATAACCCTTCGGAACGCCATTGCGATGTTGCAATTCAACGTGTTCCATGCGGGATTCAAGTTGTTCGGTTTTGCGTGTAATCAAAACCTGCTGTTGTTTCAATCGGTCAATTTCAACCAGACCATGCACCAATGCCGCAAGAATTGGATCGTTAATAGTGGGCGCTGTTGGTGTTACCACTGCTGCTTCCAATTCCTGCCAACGTTTAATGATGCGCATCCGAGCGTTGGCGTCGTAGCCTGCAACCAAGCAATAAGTGGAATCGCGGTCAAGGATGAACTGGCGATTGGATTTGCCTGTGGAATCGGTGTAAGTGCTTGATTTGAAGCCTAAACGCAAATCTGCGTTCAGTGATTCAAGCAACCGATCAATGTCACGCAATACGTCTGCGTGACGCTTGCCGGTCAATTCGGCGACTTCACGGGAGGTCATTGAAATAGCGGAAATAAAGTGATTGTCCATAATGGACTCCTTTGATTGCTTTCTACGCAAAAACCCTTACGGGCGGTCGGGAGGGTAGAAACGGCTCAAAGGGCACCGCTTGCAGCTTTTCAGGTTTCCCAGTGTTGTATCGCTGCAAACTCCCGACCATAAATCTGTCGGGCATAAAAAACCGCTGGTCTGACGGGTGCGGAATCCGCTTTGTTTAAGGTTTCTACGCCTCTTAAAGCGAATAAAAACACGAATGCTGCTGCGGTGTCAAGTGTGATTGCTGATGGCGATGAGACAGCGAATTGAAAGGACAATGATCTGCGCTATAAACACAGTAATGATGATGCCGGTCGGGAGGGTCAGACGGCTACAGGTACCGCATGGTTATTTCCGATTTGCACC